>DATFFP010000022.1:0-9131 GCA_035249985.1 Gemmatimonadaceae bacterium | reverse complement strand
ATCAGCGCGCGAATGGCGGCTGTGACGACGAGGATCTCGGCCGCCATCACGCGGCCACGGCCCTTCGCGCGCGGGAGCAGCGTCTGCGTCACGATCCCCTCGAGGACGAACGCGAGCTGCGCGCGTACCTGCGACTGCTGGTGCGACGGGAACACGTCGATGATACGGTTGATCGCCTCGGCCGCCGAGTTGGTGTGGAGCGTCGCGAATGCGAGGTGACCGGTTTCGGCAATGGTGAGGGCGGCCTGGATGGTCTCCAGGTCGCGCATCTCACCGATCAGAATGACGTCGGGGTCTTCACGCAGCGCGTATTTCAGGGCGTTGGCGAACGACTTGGTGTCGCTCCCGACCTCGCGCTGGTTGACGATGCACTGCTGGTGGCGGTGAATGAACTCGATGGGATCCTCGACCGTGATGATGTGGCCGCGGCGCTCGCGATTGATCTTGTCGAGCATCGCGGCGAGGGTCGTGGATTTCCCGGAACCCGTCGGACCGGTGACGAGCACGAGGCCACGCGGCTTCTCCGCCATCTTCGCCACCACGCCCTGGAGGCCGAGCTCCTCGAACGTGCGGATGTTGAAGGGGATTTGCCGGATCACCAGCGAGACGCATCCGCGCTGCTTGAAGCAGTTGCCGCGGAATCGCGCCAGGTTCTGGATACCGAACGAGAAGTCGAGCTCGTCCTCGGTCTCGAAGCGCTTCTTCTGGTTCTCGGTCAGGATCGAGTACGCCAGCGTCAGCGTGTCCTTCGGCGTGAGGACGTAGTCGACGTTCGAGTTCTGAATGTCGCCGTCGATGCGGAGCTTGGGACGCTCGCCCGCGGTGATGTGCAGGTCGGATGCGTCCCGCTCGATCATTTCCTCGAGGAGACTTCGGAGATTGACGCCGGCGGGTGCGGTGGCTGGTGCAGTCATTTGACTAGGGGTCAGGAGTCAGGAGTCAGGGGTCAGGGGGTGTCAGGGAGCAGGATCGGGGTTCCCTCATGCCTGGAACCCCCTGATCCCTGACTCCTGACTCCTGACTCCTGGTTCATTAGGAACTCGTCTCTCGTACAACTTGCTCCACCGTCGTTATGCCCTTCAGAATCTTGAGGAGCCCATCCATGCGAAGCGTGAGCATTCCATCCTGCACCGCCGCCTCCTTGAGCTCCTGCACACCCATGTTCTGCAGAATCAGCTTCCGCAGGCGCTGGGTCATTGCCATGACTTCGTAGATACCCTGGCGGCCTTTCAGTCCCGAGCCGTTGCACGCGTCGCAACCCGTTCCCTTGAAGAAGGTCACGTCCCACAAGCGCGTGTCGAGCGAGTACTCGTCGCTGAACGGTTTCGCGTGCTTCGTCGACGTCTTCTTGGCGTTCTCGACCGCTTCTTCCGTGAACTGCATCGAGCGGAACGTCGCGTCCTCGGGGATCTTGAGGGCGCGCATCTCGTCGGGATCGGCCTGGTAGTGCGTCTTGCAGTTGTTGCAGATACGACGCACGAGTCGCTGCGCGAGCACGAGATTGAGCGCCGAGGCGACGTTGAAGGGCTCGAGACCCATGTCGAGGAGACGCGTCACCGTCTCCGGCGCGGAGTTGGTGTGCAGCGTCGACATGACGAGGTGGCCGGTGAGCGCCGCCTTGATGGCGATGCCGCCCGTCTCCAGATCGCGGATCTCGCCGACCATGATGATGTTCGGGTCCTGCCGAAGGAACGCCTTCAGCGCGGCCGCGAACGTCATCCCGATGTCGGTGCGCACGAGCACCTGGTTGATGCCGAACAGGTTGTACTCGACCGGATCCTCCGCCGTCATGATGTTCACGTCCATGGTGTTGACCTTGGACAGGGCGGAGTACAGCGTCGTCGTTTTTCCTGAGCCCGTCGGACCGGTGACGAGCACCATGCCGTAGGGGTTCATCACCGCTTCCATGAGATCCGCTTCGGCGCGGGGCTCGATGCCGAACTTCTCGAGCTCGAGCGTCAGGTTTCCCTTGTCGAGGATTCGGAGCACGATCTTCTCGCCGAACAGGGTCGGCAGCGTACTGACGCGGAAGTCGATGACCTTTTTGCCGATCTTGAGCTTGATACGGCCGTCCTGCGGGACGCGGCGCTCGGCGATGTTGAGCGACGCCATGATCTTGAAGCGGGACACGAGCGCCGCGCGCAGCTTGAGCGGCGGCTTCATGATCTCCTGCAGCGCGCCATCGACGCGGTAGCGCACGCGCAGCTCGTGCTCGAAGCACTCGAAGTGAATGTCCGACGCACCCCGTCTCACCGCATCCGTCAGGATGCCGTTGATCAGCTTGACGACTGGCGCATCATCGATGGCGGCGGCGAGTGCCGCCGCCGTCATCTCTTCTTCTTTTTCCTCGAGAACCTCGATGTCGCCTTCGGTCTCGCTGTCGATGTCCTTGAGCAGCGTCTGAAGGGCGGCGTCGGACGACTCGTAGTACTTCTCGACGGCGTTGCGGAGCGTGTACTCGCCCGCGATCACCGGGAAGATGTCGTAGCGCGTGATGAACTTGAGATCGTCGATGACGCCGAGGTTCGTCGGGTCCGCCATCGCGACGGTAAGCGTGCGTCCATCGCGCTTGAGCGGGAGCACCAGGTGCTTCGTCGCGAGATCCGCCGGAATCAGCTTCGCGATCCGGGGGTCGACCTCGAAGCGGGAGAGGTCCACGGCCGGCATGCGGAACTGCCGCGCCAGCATCTTGGTGATGTCCGTCTCCTGCACGTACCCGAGCTTGACGAGCGCGTAGCCGAGCCTCGTGCCGTTCTGCTTGCCCTCGAGCAGCGCCTTGTCGAGCTGCTCGCGTGAGATGAGCCCCTCTTTCAGGAGGAGATCACCGAGGCGCATACCGGTCGCGGCTGCGGGAGCGGTCATCGAAGGGGAAAGCGGGTAGTCGAGGGAGAGTCTGCGAACTGCGAGCTGCGAACCGCGAACGCTCAGGGGGGCACGCGACTGTCGCGCGCCTCTCGCGGAGAGACGCGGCGCCGCGTGCTAACTCGTGCGCCTACGGGAGATGGACGCGGTGTGCCCGAAAACGTCACGTAGGGAGCGAGCGTCCGCGCCATGGCTGGCCCCACCCCTTTGACGCGCTGAAAACCCTCGAGGGAACCGAAGGAACCGAGCGAGTCGCGGTCGGCGATAATGCGCCTCGCCAACGACGGTCCAATGCGAGGCAAACGCTCCAGGGACTCGGCCGGGGCGACGTCGAGATCTAGCGGCGAGGTGATCGAGGTCGTCGAGGTGGTCGAGGGGACTTTGCGGGCGCGCTCCGTCGAGACCCTCGACGCTCTCGACGCTCTCGACGGCCTCTGCTCTCGCGCCGAATCGACCTCGGCGAGCTGGCGCTCGAGGGCTTCGGTCGCGGCGCGCGGGGGCGCGGGGCGGTCACCCGCCCTATGCACCCGAACACCGGCACCGAGAAGCGCGACGGCGGCGAAGAACAGCAGGGCGTGGCGCTCGGATGGAGACACGGTGGTCGTCGTGAAGGCCAGCAACGGAACACCTTGGCCACGACGACGACGCCGACCGTCATCTTTTGCGTGCGCCGATGGCCTTGACGTGCCGCGGGACGGGACGCACGCTGAGAGTGTCGAGCGCGGGATCGTCGCGCGCGCCTCCCATCCGAAAAGGAGGAACCATGAATCGTATCGTCTACGCGGGGCTCGTAGTCCTGCTCACGGCAGCGTGCGCGCCCCCGAAACCATCAGGGGAGGCCGACTTACAGCCGGATCGCAACGTGATCTCGCTCGAGCAGGTCGAAGCCGCGCGGGTGGACAACGCGTACGAGCTCGTCCGCATGCTCCATCCCATGTGGCTGCGCAAACGCGGCACGAACACGCTGCAGAACGATGGCGACATCGTCGTCTACCTGAACGACTCGCGCATGGGCGGGCCGGAGATCCTCCGGCAGATCGAGACGATCAGCATAACGTCGATTCGCTTCTACGACGTGGGCGCCGCCAACTTCAAGTTCGGCGCGGGCCATCCGCACGGCGCCATCCAGGTATCGACGAAGCTTCCGGTGAGCAGAGGCGGATAGTCGTCCGCGACATTTTCCTTACAATTCGTCCCACGCCCCGGACTCCGTCGCGGGGCGTTTTTATCGCTTCACACCACCGGACAGGCTGTTCATCCCTTGACGCCCTCCCCCCCCGAACATTATGTGATCTCTGTACGAACAGATCACATACACGTGCTAGCAAGTCGCGAAGCAACCTGACGTCGCACGCCTGCCACTGCAGGTGCGTGACGCATGTGCTGTCCCCTCCGGCCGCAACGGCCGGCATTCCCCCACTCTCCTGGCGAGGAGACCCTATGAATCGTGTGATACCACGAACACTCACGGCGTGGGCGTTCACGCTACTGCCCGGCCTCGCGCTGGCGCAGCAGCCGGCGACCGTGACCGGAGTCGTCACTGACGCGAGGAGCCAGCCGCTCAGCGCAGTCAGCGTCTCAATCGAAGCGATGCGATTGGGCGGCTACACCGACGAGGCTGGCCGCTACTCATTCACCGTGCCGGCGGAGAACGCGCGCGGGCAAACCGTGACACTGTCGGCGCGCCGCCTCGGGTTCGCGCCGAAAACGATGCAAATCGCGCTGACTGGAGGTACGGTCACCGCTGACTTCTCGCTCGAGGAGAGCGCGCACACCCTGCCGGTGGTGACGGCGCTTGGCATTGAGAAGACCGACAAGGCGGTGACGGCGTCGGTCGCGACCGTGCGCGGTGACGACGTCGCCGAGGCGCGGGATCCCAACATCGTGAACGCGCTGGTGGGTAAGGTGCCGGGCGCGGTGATCACCAACGCCGGCCCCCAGGGCGGGTCCTCACGAATCGTGCTGCGCGGAGCGAACTCGATCGCCGGGAACAACCAGCCGCTCTTCGTCGTCGACGGCGTTCCGATCGACAACTCGTCGCCGCGTCTCACCGGCGGTGGCGGCATCGACTACGGCAACGGCGCCGCGGACATCAACCCGAACGACGTCGAGACCATCACCGTTCTGCGCGGACCGAACGCCGCAGCGCTGTATGGTTCTCGGGCTGCCAACGGCGTCATCATGATCACGACGAAGTCGGGACGGTCCTCGACGGGCATGGGGATCACCGCCTCGTCGAACGTGACGTTCGAGGATCCCCTCCGGCTTCCGGACTATCAGAACTCGTACGGCCAGGGATGCGGCGGGCAGTTCGACTTCGTCGATGGCCGTGGCGGTGGCGTCTGCGATGGCACGGATGAGAGCTGGGGTCCCCCGCTCGACGGTCGCACGACGGGCTGCAAGTTCATCCCGTCGACCGATCCGCGGTACAACCCCGCGCAGCCGCGCACGTACGACACGACGGCGCCCTGCCGCCAGTTTTTCAGCGGTGGAGCGGCGGCCCCCTGGGTACCCGCCCCGAACAACGTCGAGGACTTCTTCGAGCGGGGCGTGACCGTCACGACGAGCGCCGCGCTGTCGGGTCGGACGGAGCGCGCGCACGCTCGCTTCTCGATCACGAATCAGGATCTGAGCGGCACGTATCCGGGCAACGAGCTTCGTCGCATCAACGCCGCGCTCAACGGCGGCGCGCTGGTGGGAAGCCGCGTCGAGGTGAACGGTCACCTGCAATACGTCAACGGTGACGGCGAGAACCGGCCAGGCATCGGGTACAACATCGACAACGTGATGCAGCAGTTCGTCTGGTTCGGACGTCAGGTCGACGTCAGCCGGCTTCGCAACTATCGCGATGCCGAGGGCGAGATGTTCAACTGGAACTACAACTACCACAACAATCCGTACTGGCTCGCGCTCGAGAACGACAACTTCGACAACCGCGACCGCGTCATCGGATCGGGAACGCTGAATTACACGTTCAATCCCTGGCTCAAGGGAACGTTCCGCGCCGGGACCGACTGGTTCCGCGACTGGCGCAAGCGCACGTACGCGGTGGGGACGGTCGACGCCCCGGGTGGGTTCTTCGACGAGAACAACCTGTTCCGGCAGGAGTCCAACATCGAGGCGCTCGTGACCGCTCAGCGGAGCTTCATGGAGAATCTCGGCGTTACGCTGACCTTCGGCGGCAACCGCCGGTACAACACGTATCGCCGCACGTATCAGGGCTCCAACGATCTCATCGCCCCAGGCATCTACTCGATCGGCAATTCGGAAGTGAACGCGACGCCGGCGATGCGCGAGGAGCGGAAGCAGGTGAACTCGCTGCTCGGTTCGGCGCAGTTCTCATTCCGTGATTATCTGTTCGTCGAGCTCACGGGTCGCAACGACTGGTCGTCGACGCTGCCCGAGGGTAACAACTCCTACTTCTATCCGTCCATCGGGACGAGCCTGGTATTCACCGAGGCGTTCCCCTCGCTGTCGTTCGGCGGGGTCATGAACTACGGCAAGCTCCGCGGCGGATGGACGCGCGTGGGCAACGACGCCGACCCGTACCAGCTGCAGTCGGTCTACACGCCGAACACGACGTTCGGGCCGATCGCTCGCTACGCGGCGCCGGACACGATTCTGAATCCGACGCTCAAGCCCGAAGAAACCACGGCCTGGGAAGCGGGCGCGGAGCTCGAGTTCCTGGACAACCGTGTCGGGGTCGATCTGACCTACTACGACAAGTCCACCGCGAATCAGATCCTCGGCGTCCAGCTTTCGGCGAGCACGGGCTTCCGCAACAAGATCCTGAACGCCGGCCGCATCAGCAACAAGGGGATCGAAGCGACGCTGCGCCTAACGCCGGTGCGCCTCGCCAACTCCCTGCAGTGGGATGTCACCACGACCTACGCGAGAAACCGGAGCAAGGTCGAGGAGCTCTTCGGCGATCTCCAGACGGTGGTCCTCGGCACCTACTGGGGGCTGACGATCCAGGCGCGGAAGGGCGAGCCGTACGGCGCGATCGTGGGAACGGCGATTCGTCGCGATGCGCAGGGCCGTGCGGTGATCGGCGCGAACGGGCGCTGGCTGGCGGCCCCGTCGGCCCAGCTGCTCGGCAACTACAACCCCGATTGGACCGGATCGCTGTTGAACCAGTTCCGCTTCAAGGACTTCGATCTGAGCGTGCTGCTCGACACGAAGCAGGGGGGCGAGGTGTTCAGCGTGACCCACATGTTCGGACGGTACGCTGGCGTGCTCCAGGAAACGGTGGTCGGCCGCGACACGGGGATCATCGTGCCGGGTGTCACGGAAGCGGGTGCCCCGAACACGGTGCGCATCACCGCCGAGCAGTTCAACCACTCGTTCTACCCGATGCACGAGGCGAACGTGTTCGACGCGTCGTTCATCAAGCTGCGTGAAGTGAAGGTGGGTTGGCAGGTGCCGGAGACGCTCTCCAGCCGCATCGGCATCGCGTCGGCGTACGTCGCGTTCACCGGTCGCAACCTGTGGCTGAGCACCGATGTTCCGCACATCGATCCTGAGACGGCGTTCGACGCCAGCAACGTGCAAGGGCTGGAGTTCGGACAATTCCCGTCGCAGCGCAGTTACGGGATCCACCTGTCGGTCACGCGCTGACGTCACCTTCTCATTGAGCGAGAATCACATGCGACTCATAAAACTTGCCTCGGTGGCGGCGGCGCTCGCACTCTCCGTGGGTGCGTGCGACGAGGGCCTCACCGACCTCAACGAAAACCCGAACGCTCCGGAGGAGGTCGGTCCGGAGCTGCTCTTCCCGCAAGGCGTGACGTCGGCGGTCGGCAACGTGCGAGGCTCCAATGCCGATCTGCACCTGACGTCCCTGTGGGCGCAGCACTTCTCGAAGATTCAGTACGTGGACGAGGACTGGTACCAGATCAGGCCGCAGAACAACGAGGCCTACTGGACGAACCTGTATTCCGGCGCGCTTCAGGATCTCACTGACGCCGTCGAGCGCGCGGAGGCCGCGGACCGGCCCAATCAGGTTGCGCCGGCAATGATCATGAAGGCGTGGACGTTCGGCGCAATCACGGATCTCTGGGGCGACATCCCGTTCTCGGAAGCGAACCGCGGCGATGAAGGGATCACGTCGCCGGTGTACGACACACAGGAGGACGTGTATCAGGGGATCTTCGCCATGCTCGAGGAAGCCGCGGGGATGATTCCCGGAACTGGTGCCGGCTACGGAAGCGCGGACCCGGTCTATGGCGGGGACGTCGCCAAGTGGGAGCTGTTCGCGAATTCGATTCGTGCACGGCACGGCATGCGGCTCTCCGAGGTCGATGCGGCGACGGCGGAGGCCGTGGTCGTGGATGCGCTGAGTGCTGGAGTCTTCGAGAGCCTGGACGATCAGGCGGTTCTCGAGTGGCCGGGCGACGGCGTCAACGACAATCCGCTGTTCAACTTCAACGTCACCAACAACCGCGACGACCACCGGATCTCGGCCACGATGGTGACGACGCTGCAGGGGCTGAACGATCCCCGGCTTCCGATCTACGCCCAGCGTCCGCTCGATGCGACGGTCCCGGGTTTTGTCGGCGTCGAGAACGGGCTGAGCAGCGATTCCGCGGGCCAGCTCGGACTGTCGAAGACGTCACGCATCGGAATGTTTTTTGGATACGACGCGGATGCTCCGACGATCCTGATGTCGTACTGGGAGGTGCTGTTCATCCGTGCGGAAGCAGCGGCCCGCGGCTGGACGACGGAGAACGCGGCGACGCTGTATGCCGATGCGATCCGGGCGAGCATGGAGTACTACGGGATTGGCGATGCGGCGATCGATGCGTATCTGGCGCAGTCGTCGGTCGCTTACAGCGCGGCGACGGGACTCACCCAGATCGCGCTGCAGAAGTGGATCTCGCTGTACGGGCAGGGCTCCGAGGCGTTCGCCGAGTGGCGACGCACCGGTGTCCCGACGTTGGAGCCAGGCATGGCGGCGATCACCAACCCGCGGGTGGTTGCGCGGCGCCTCACCTACCCACTCATCGAGCAGTCGCTCAACAAGGCGAATCATGACGCGGCCGTCGCGCGTCAGGGCGGGGCCGACCTGGAGGATCGCGTGTGGTGGGACGTGCCGTAAGAACCTGAGGCGCTGGAGGCGCTGGAGGCGCTAGAGGCGCTGGAGGCGCTAGAGGCGCTAGAGGCGCTAGAGGCGCTAGAGGCGCTGGAGGCGCTGAGGGAGTTCGCCCTTCAGCGCCTTTAGCGCCTTTAGCGCCTTCAGCGCCTTCAGCGCCTCTAGCGCCTCACTGCAG
>DATFFP010000021.1:0-21194 GCA_035249985.1 Gemmatimonadaceae bacterium | reverse complement strand
CTTCAACGATGTCCCGCTCACGCAGATGCGGAAGACGATCGCTCGCCGCCTGTCCGAGTCACTCGGCCCGATCCCGACGTTCTATCTCACCGCCGATTTCGACATGGATCGCGTGGCCGAAATGCGCGCCGCGATGGTCGAGATGGGCGACGAGTTCAAGGTGTCGGTGAACGACATCGTCATGAAGGCGGTCGCGACCGCCCTGACACTGCACCCCGAAGTCAACGCCCACTGGCTTGGCGATCGCATTCGCTATTTCAACCGCGTGCACCTCGGCATGGCGGTGGCGGTGGAGGACGGGCTCATTACGCCGGTGATCTTCGATGCCGATCGCAAGCGGATGAGCGAGATCTCTCGTGAAGCGCGCGAGCTCGCGAAGCGCGCGCGCGACCGCCGACTGAAGCCTGACGAGTACACGGGCGCGACGTTCTCCGTGTCGAATCTGGGGATGTTCGGCATTGAGCACTTCACCGCGATCATCAACCCGCCGGAGACGGCGATTCTCGCGATCGGCGCCGTCGAGAAGAAGCCGGTCTACGTCAACGGCGAGCTCGTCGCGCGCCAACGCATGCGAGTGACGATGAGCTGCGACCACCGCGTGATCGACGGCGCCACCGGCGCGCGCTTTCTGCAGACGCTGCGGCGGATGCTCGAGAATCCGCTCATGCTGGTGTACTGAGCACGATTGCGGATTGCGGATTGCGGATTGCTGATTACTCCCCATCCAATCAGCAATCAGCAATCAGCAATCAGCCGTCCGAACCATCTTCTCTAATCCACCTATGGCTTCATTTGACGTGATCTTCATCGGCGGCGGCCCCGCGGGCTACGTCGGCGCAATCCGGTGTGCGCAGCTGGGACTGTCCGTGGCCGTGTTCGAGAAGGAGAAGCTCGGCGGCACGTGTGTCGTCATCGGCTGCATCCCCGCGAAGGCGATGCTCGAGGCCGCCAACCTCGCCAATCACGTGCGCCACGCCAAGGAGTTCGGCGTCAACGTCGGCGACGTCTCATTCGACTACGGGGTGGCCATGAAGCGGTCGCGAGGCGTGAGCGACCAGAACGTGAAGGGCGTGGAATTCCTCTTCAAGAAGAACAAGGTGACGTGGACGAAGGGCACGGCGCGGCTCGGCGGTGGGAGCTCCGTCGTCGTAAAGACCGCGGAAGGGAAGGAGGAGAAGTACGAGGCGAAGAAGGGCATCGTCATCGCTACCGGCTCACGAGTGAAGGGGCTTCCGCAGGTAGGGCTCGAGCTCAACAGGAAAACCGTGATCTCGTCCGATGACGCGTTACTGCTCGAGAAGGCGCCCAAGTCGATGGCGGTCATCGGCGCTGGAGCGGTGGGCTGTGAGCTCGCCGACGTTTTCAACGCCTTCGGCACCGAGGTCGCCCTGATCGAGGTAATGCCGAACATCTTGCCACTCGAGGACGCGGACGTCTCGAGCGCACTCGCCCGTGCATTCAAGAAGCGTGGCATCAACGTCATCGCCGGGGCGAAGATCGGCAATGTGAAGGTCGGCAAGGATTCGGTGGCGATGTCGATCGACTCGGGAGGCGCGAAGAATGACCTCAAGGTCGACGTCGTGCTCGTGGCCGCTGGACGTGCTCCGGTCGTCGAGGACATCGGGCTCAAGGAAGCCGGTGTGCAGCTCACCGAGCGCGGGTTCATCAAGATCGATGAGCAGTTCCGCACGGGTGCCAAGGGCGTCTTCGCGATCGGTGATGTCGTCGGGCCGCCGATGCTCGCCCACAAAGGATCACGCGAGGGTGTCGTGCTCGCCGAGCAGCTTGCCGGCAAGCCCGGGCATCCCGTGAACTACGGCAACATTCCGAACGCGACCTATTGTCACCCCGAAGTGGCGTCGATTGGCCTCACCGAGCAGCAGTGCAAGGACAAGAAGCTCGAATACAAGGTGGGGAAATTTCCCTTCTCCGCGAACGGCCGCGCTCGCACCAGCGGTGAGACGGACGGCTTCGTGAAGATCATTCGCGACGCGAAGTACGGTGAGATTCTCGGCGCGCACATCATCGGGCCGCACGCGACGGAGCTCATCCACGAGCTGGCCGTGGCGCGCGAGAACGAGTACACCGTCGAGGAGATCGATCTTGCCGTGCACGCGCACCCGACGCTGTCGGAGGCCGTGGCGGAGGCGGCCCTCGACTCCATGGGGAGGATGATCCACGCGTGATCTGTGCAACGGCAAAGATGACAGAATTCAGAATACAGAATTCAGAATGCAGAGGCGTCGTTGCTGAATTCTGTATTCTGAATTCTGTCATCTTTGCCGTTCTCTAGGAGCTGAGCCCACCATGCACCTTCTCACGACGCAGCTCGGCACCGTTTCCTACGCGATCGCCCTGGAGCTCCAGCGCGATCTCGCACGGCGCCGCATTGCCGGGGAAATCGACGAGGACCTGCTTCTGCTGCTCGAGCACCCGCCGGTCGTCACGCTCGGCCGCACGGCCAAGGAAGCGCACATCATCTCCTCACCGGAGCGGTTGCGCGCACGCGGCATCGAAGTGCACGAAGTCGAGCGGGGCGGCGACGTCACCTTTCATGGTCCCGGTCAGCTCGTGGGCTATCCCATCTTCGATCTCAAGCGACATCGCCAGGATTTGCACTGGTATCTGCGGCAGGTCGAAGAGGCGCTCATCGTCGCGCTCGGAGAAGTCGGCATCGAAGCCGAGCGCAACAGTGGTTACACTGGTGTCTGGACCCGCGGGCGGAAGATCGCCTCGATCGGCGTGCACGCCCGCGACTGGGTCACGTGGCACGGCTTCGCCCTCAATGTGACGACCGATCTCTCGTACTTCGATCTGATCGTCCCCTGCGGCATCCCACAAGTGCAGATGACGTCCGTGGCGCGGGAGCTGGGAACGGACTTTACCATGGATCGCATGTCCGCGGTCGTCGCCCGCGCGTTCGGCGAGGTGTTCGCTCTGGAGCCGCGCGAGGCTGCGCGCGCGATGCTCGAGCCCGTGCCGCGCTGACCGCGCGGCACCTCGCACTCGCCTCCGCTCGCTCGCGGTTCCCCGCAAGCCGCTGGATCGTCGTGGACCCGCCGCCTAGCATGATCGCGTCCGGCGCCGGCAGTCACGCGCGCAGGTGCGCCGGTGATCCGAGCAAGGAGGCGCGATGCTCTCGTTTCGTGCGTTGTCGATCCTGCTGATCGGTCTGGCACTCACGGCCTGCGGCTCGTCAGGCGGCACCGAGCCGACTCCTCCGGCAGGCGGCGGCCCGACCGGAGGAGGAGCGGGCACCGGAGTGACCGTGACCGTCAGCAACAACGACTACTCGCCATCCCAGGTGACCGTTACCCGAGGCACGACGGTGACGTGGCGCTGGGACAGCTGCAGCGGCGACCCCTATGGCGGGCAGGTGTGCGTCCTCCACAGCGTCACCTTCGACGACGGTGGGCCAAGCGCCGCGGCCCAGAACGATGGGTCATTCGCCCGGGCGTTCAACAACGCGGGGACCTTCACCTACTACTGCACTTCCCACGGACGGTCGGCCATGTCCGGCAGCGTCGTGGTCCAGTAGCGCGCCAGAACGTTCCGATGCGGGACGAAGCGCGGAGCCTCCGTCACGGCTCCGCGCTTCGACGTATATTGACCCGCGATGTCCGATCCTCGTGTCTACGCGCCGCGCGCGAATCAAAATCCTGGTGAGCCGCGGGACTTCGCCGCCGAGCTGAATCCCGAGCAACTCGCCGCGGCCACGCACGGTGACGGCCCGCTGCTCATCGTCGCCGGAGCCGGCACCGGGAAGACCCGCACGCTCGTTTACCGGGTCGCGCATCTCATCGAGCGCGGGGTTCGCCCCGAGCGCATTCTCCTCCTGACGTTCACTCGCCGCGCCGCGCAGGAGATGCTGGCACGTGCAGAGCGACTCTCGGGAGCGCGCAGCGGACGGGTGCACGGCGGCACCTTCCACGCAACGGCGCATCGGCTGCTCCGCGTGTACGGCTCCGCGGCGGGGCTCGCCAAGGATTTCTCGATCATCGATCAGGGAGATGCCGAAGACCTCATGGGCCTTTCCCGGGCCGCGCTCGGCTATGCCCAGAAGAAATCGCGATTCCCCAAGAAGGAAACGCTGCACCACGTGTATTCGCGACATGTGAATACGGGCATCGCCATCGAGGACATCATCGCGGCCGAGTACCCGCAGTTCCTCGACTATCGGGAGGATCTCACGCGGATCTACGCCGACTACACCAGTCGCAAGGAAGAACGCAATCTCGTCGACTACGATGATCTCCTGCTGTTCTGGGCCGGAATGCTGGAAAGCGACACCGACCTGGGGAAGCGGGTCTCGGGCCTCTACGACCACGTGCTCGTCGATGAGTATCAGGACACGAACCTGCTGCAGGCGCGCATCCTCCTCGGCATGGCACGTGAGCACCGCAATCTCACGGTGGTCGGCGACGATGCGCAAAGCATTTACGCCTTCCGCGGCGCCACCATCCGCAACATTCTCGACTTCCCGCGCCAGTTCGCGGGGGCTCGCGTCGTCACGTTGGAGCGCAACTATCGGTCGACGCAGCCCATCCTCGACGTCACGAACACTCTCATCTCTCGGGCGCGCGAGCGATACTCGAAGACGCTGCGCACCGAGCGAACCGGCGGGGAACCGCCGTGGCTCGTCGCCGCGCGCGACGAGTCGGCGCAAACGCGCTTCGTCGTCGATCGTATCCTCGAGCTGCACGAGTCCGGGACGCCCCTTCGCGAAATCGCGGTACTGTTCCGCGCCGGCTACATGTCGGCGGATCTCGAGATCGAGCTGACCAATCGGAAGATCCCGTTCGAGAAGTGGGGTGGGCTCAAGTTCCTCGAGGCGGCGCACGTGAAGGACGTGCTGGCGTTCCTCCGCATCCTCGAAAATCCGCGGGACGAGGTGAGCTGGTATCGCGTGCTCCTGCTGCTGCCTGGAATTGGTGACGCGACGGCGCGCGCCGCCGTCGACGCGATGGCACAGATGGCGTGGACGTCGTCGGCATTCGGGCGCTTCACGCCGCCAGCTCGTGCGCGCGCCGCGCATGGCGCCCTCGTGAAGCTGCTCGACGAACTGCGCAGCGGGGCCGATCTCGAGGGCCGGACACTCAGCGCCGAGATTGGGCACGTGCGTCGCCTCTATGACGACATTCTGCGCGAGCGGTACGATCGCCCCGAGCCGCGCCTCGCTGATCTCGATCAGCTGGAGGTGATCGCCGCCGGTTTCCCCTCGCGGGCCGTGTTTCTCTCGGCACTGGCGCTCGAGCCGCCGTCGTCCACGCAGGATCTGGCGGGTCCCAGTGATCGCGAGCGGGATGTGCTGGTGCTGAGCACGGCGCATAGCGCGAAGGGACGTGAATGGGACGCCGTGTTCCTGATCTGGGCCGTGGACGGGTTCTTTCCCTCATCACGGGCGTTACGCAGCGAGGAGGAAACCGAGGAGGAACGGCGCCTCATGTACGTCGCTCTCACTCGCGCCCGGAACGACCTCGCAGTCGTTTACCCGCTCAATGCCTATCACTCGCGGCGAGGTGCGGACTACTCGATGGATCAGCTCTCGCGCTTCATCGACCGTGGCGTGCGCGGGAAAATGCAGCGTGTCGCCACCGGCGAGGAAGCGGTCGAGACGGTCACGGCCTCAGCGGGACGCCAGCTGATCGACCTTCGCGCGCTGATGCGCGGGAAGTTCAGGACCTCGTGAGCCGCTAGGGCCGCACCCGTTCCACCCAGGCTCGGAGCTCGGCGTACGGATCCTCCGGCCGGCGTTTCGCCAGCGACATCACGCGCGTGATGGCGCGGCGGAGGTCGCGCCCTTCCGCTTCGTACACGCGCTCGAACGCATCGAGATCCGTGAGATAGATCCGCCGAGCGAGGAGGGCAGCGTTGTCCAACTGCACACGAGCGAGTGCCCGGGGATCGACGCGCCGAAGCTGCGGCCCTACCGAATCCACGAGCACCACCCGTGCGCGAGCGTAAATCGTGTCACGGGCCGCGAGACGAGCCTCACGGCTCTCGGGGTGCGCTCGGTACGCGGAATCGAGCTGCCGCCACAGCGCCGTCCAGAAGCGCCCGAGCGCCTTGTCGTCTTCCCAGTCGAGCGCAGCGATGCGCGCGCGAACGGAATCCCCCTGTGCTCGGAAGAACCACTCCCCGCCGTGTGCGCCCACGAACGTTGCGAACGATTCGTTGAAGACTGCCTGTCCAGGCGCATAAAACGTATTGTGCGTGACCTCGTGAATGACGGTGTTGGCCAGGTCGAGCGAGTCGTAGCGCAGCGTCGTGGACAACAAGGGATCGTTGAACCAGCCGAGCGTGCTGAACGCGGCCGAGGGGCGGAGATACGTGTCCAGTCCATCGGCCTGGAGGTCGCGGGCGGCTCTCTGCGCGGCGCCAAAATCGAAGAATCCCTTGTACGGAACGCGACCAACGATCGGAAACCACCACGTGTGTGGCTCGAGTCGGTCGCGATACGCCGCCGACAGCACGAGCACCAGGGTGTCGCGCCGGAGGCGGCTATACGTGGTGAAGCTCTCGCCGACATCGAGCCCGATGGAGTCGCGAGCGAAGGCACGCGCCGCGAGGACGAGCTCGAGCTTGAGCCGTGTCGCCCGGTCGGTGCCCGGATCCTCGACCAGGCGCGAGATCTCCTTTCGGCCCGCGAGGATTCGCGCTTCCTCCCACCCCGCGCGGCTGAGGTAGCAGCCAGTGGGCGTGAGCGCGAGAAACAACACCACGGCGATGGTGAGTCCCGCGACTAGACGCTTGACGACCCGCCGCACTCCGGCCACGAGAGGCGTCACTGCCTCCCGACAGGAAAGCTGCCTAACGCCACCACCGGAGCCCGAACCGGTGCGTCGCCAGCGCGAGCGCATCGAACGACTGATACGCGTAGTCCAGCGCGAAACGGCGGGCACGAACGCCCCCGCCAAACGAGACCGGCGACGTTGCGGCCCCGTCGCTCTGCGCCAGGGCGCCCACGCGCGCACTGAACGCCAGACCATTCGCGGACGTCCACGTCACTTCGGCACCGCCGAGCGGAAGAACGTCGCCCTCGCGGTGCTGCGCCACCTCGACGGTGCCGAGGACGTCGAACGGCCCAATGCCGCGCCATGGCAGTGACGCGCCAAGCCGGAGGAACCGCGGGAGCGGCGCGCTCGAGCCGGCCGTCTTGATCTCAGGACCGATATTCTGGACGCTCACGCCGATGGTGGCGCCCCGCCACACATCGATCGCCGCGCCGACGTCGATCGCCGGTGCGCCACCGCTGGCATCGGCAAGGGACTGGCGTACGTACTTTGCCGCGGCGCCGAGCCGGACCATACGCCACGTCATGCCGTAGCCCACCGAAGCCGCCACGTCGTTCGCCGACACCGTTCGGCCGGTGGCCTCGCCGCGTTCGCATCCCGTGCTGTCATCGCACACGAATTCATCGGCGCTACCGTAGCTCAGGACCTGCACCCCGATGCCTACCGTCCCCGGTCCGAGCTGAAATGCCGCCGAGAGTGCCCCGAGCGTGGATCCCTCGATGTACGGCTGTACGGACATGCTCGCCGCACGTCCCTCGACCGTCGCGAGCTGGGAGGCGTTGTAGAACAGCGAGGCATCATCTGCTCCGGCGGTCACGTAGGCTCCGCCCAGGGCCAGGGCCCGCGTACTCGCCGGAAGCTCGAGGATGATGGCACCCGTGCGGCCGCCCTGTGCCAGCACGAGCGACGGGATCGCGGCTGCCAGAGCGGTGATGAGGCAGAGATTCACGAATCGCATCATGATCACCGAACGATGAAGACTTTGCGCCGCACGAGTCCCGACGGCAGCTCGGCCACGAGAACGTACACGCCATTGACGACGGCGGCGCCGCCTTCGGTTTGGAGATTCCAGCGAAGGGTGGTTGCGTCATCGAATTCCGTCTCACGGAACGAGCGGACGCGCTTCCCGGCGAAGTCGTAGAGATCCACGCGTCGTGGCGCTTCGCCGAAGCGAATCACGACCGGGGACGAGCGGATGGGATTCTGCGAGATGTTGAACGATTCGCTTTGCGCGAGCATGAGAGCGCGCACGTTCGCGACCGCGGCTGCCACATTCAGCTTGCCGAACCCCCATGACGCGTTCGGCGAGGTGTTGGGCTCGCCCGTGAACGTTCGGGCCGTAAACCCGTCACGACGCGCACCACGCTGGAGTGCATCGACCGCCTGTTCCGGTGTGAGCTGGTGGTACACCGAGAGCATCAAGGCGACCGCACCGGTCACGTGCGGTGCCGACATGCTCGTCCCCGCCTCGAGCACGTGAGCGCTGTCGGGACTCACGAACCGCTCGTCTCCACCGAAGAAGGCGTCGCCCGACATGGTCGAGAGCGCAACACCTGGCGCGACGATCTCGGGCTTCAGACGACCATCTCGCGTGGGACCGGGTGAGCTGAAGAACAGCAGGTCGTTGGCCGGCCAAAGGCTGAGTGGCGCGAGCGACCAATCCTCACCATCGAAGCCGCGCCACGAGGAGAACCCATGGTAACCGCCCACTGCGATCACCCGCTCCCCATCCGCCGGTGACTGAATGAGTCGCCGGTTGCTTGCGCCCGTCGTGAAGAACGGCTCGGTGGCGATGAAGGCGAAAGGAATGTAGGAATCGACGAGGCCACCCCCCGAGCCCGCGGTCTTTCGGAAGATCAGGCGCCACGTGCCGACGGCCGGGTGCGTGAAGCCGTCGAGCCATTCACCGATGAAGGCCGTGAAATAGTTGGTGGTCGACGTCGAGAAGCCTGACGACGACTCGAAGTCATCGAGTATGGTGTCGCCCCGCGCCGTTCCGTTGTAGGCGAGCACACCCCCCGCGGCGCCCAGCGACGCTGTCGCGTCGTTGAAGCCAAGATCGAGCCGCGATCCGTCCGGGCGCACGAGCGTGACCGCGAACGTGTCCTGTGGCGAGTAGAACGCCTGAATGAGCAGCAGATCATCATCACCTGCGGGCCCGGGCGTGTAGTTAGGCAGCGCGAGCTCGATCACACCGGAGTCGCCCACCGCTACCGTGGTTTCACCGTGAAGCGAGCCAAGAAGCGCGAAGTTCGACCCGTCATTGCCTGCCGCCGCGACGACGATGCGGCCAGGTCCCGACAGCTCGTCCATGACGACCGAGAGAACCTGCTTGCCATCGTGCGGACCGGCCTGCGTGCCGAGGCTGAGATTGACGACCGCGGGCTTTCCGAGCTGCTCGGCCCGCGCGAAGATGTAGGCGACTCCATCAGCCACCGAGGCCGTGGACAGACTCGTGCGCACCACGATGATGTCGGCCTCGGGCGCGACGCCGACGTACTCGTATCGCGGCTCGCCGCGGTTCGCGCCGGAGCCATCCCCGGCGGCGATCCCCGCCACGTGCGTCCCGTGCCCGTCCCGGTCACGCGATGGGCACGTGCCGTTTCTCCCCAGTTGCGCCTGACGGCACTCGATGCCGTAGCTGAACGTCATGCCCGACACCGTGCCTGGCGGCACTCCCGTGGCTCCGGGCCCGGGGGCGTGATCCCAGAGATACAGGATACGAGAACGATCCGTCACATCATCGATGAAATCGCCATGTCGGAAATCGATTCCCGAATCGACGATGCCGACGATCGTCCCCTGCCCCGTCGCTCCCGAGAATTCATCGCGATCGACTCGCCGGCGAATCTGCGACGCGCCGATTTCGGTCATCGTCGACGTGCTGTAGCTCAGTCGCTGGGCGAACTCGACGCCCCGCACGCCCGGGAGCGAGCGGATCTCACGGAGCCGCTCCACGGGAACGCGCGCGGTGAGCCAGTCACCGGCGCGGATGCCGATGCGCGCGCCAACAGCCGTCAGCGCGTCTTCGACACCCGGGGCTCCGCGTACGAATACGTCAACGGCGATAGCTCCGGACTCGTCCCGGGACAGCGCGATTCTCGCCGTGCGCGGGGAGAATCCGAGGTCGCGAGCGCGTGCAATTTCGTTGAGCGCCTGTCGCGCCCGCGCGTGGGAGGGTCGCTTGGCGGGACGCTCGATGAGCCCCTGTGCCGCAAGCGCCGGCGCGCAGAGAAGGCCAACGAACAATGATCGGAGATGCATTCGGTACGTCCGAGGGGGACGAGGAGGGCGGCGACATCGCCGGGCGCAGCAACATAGCGGTGGGACCGCCTCACGGCGAGGCTGTCGAGAGTGTCGAGGTCGTCGAGGAAGGCAACGACGTTCCCTCGTTCACCTCGACATCCTTGACACCTTCGACCACCCTGATGGTGTCAGGGCAGCCTGAACAGTCCCAGCTGCGGCCTCAGCGTCGACGAGAACACCTGCCCATCAGGCCTGGCGAATCGGAATCCAACGGCGGGGTCGGCGGGTGCCTGCGTGAGGAAGTACTCCATCGTCCCCGGGTACATGGAGCTCTCCACGCCCGTGCCAGCACCGAGCGGGCGAGGAACGAGCGGATACACTCTCGGGAACTGGCTAGCCGCAATCTCGTTCAGACGCGCGTAGATCCGGCGGAGGTTGCGGGACTTGTATCGGTTCCGCTCCGGAACGCTCGTTCGCGGATGGTCCGGGATGCTGTCCGTCCACAACGCGATCGCCCAGTCGCCGAAGAGGACCGGGAACGATTCCGCCGCGACGTTCTCGACGTTGGCGATACTCGTGAGGTTCGTCTGCACGAGCCGGGCGAAGATCGTGCTGTCTTTCTGATCCGCGAGCCAGCGAAGAAAGAGCCAGGCGGCCCCGCGCTCCTCGAGCGTGCCCGTGGAGGCGAACAACGTGAGGGAGGTCGTCCCCGTCGACTCGAGGAAGTCGTACGAATTCGAAAGATCGTTGTTGATGAAGATGTTGGCCGTGTCGCTGAAGAGCCGCCCCGGCGGCAGGTTGGGATACTTGTTGTCGTAGTGACGCGCTACGACCTCCTCGGCGATGTGGCTCAGGCCTTCGTTCAACCATGGCTCTTCATCCAGCGCGTCGCGAACCACCACGTGCTGGTTGAACGAGATCATGTGCTGGAACTCGTGAATGAACGTCGGTGGGGTGCTGGCTTCGACCACCGCGACGGGACGCGGGCAGGAGAAGGCGCCCTGTGGATCGGGGACGAGCGAGTAGAACACCTCGCCCTGGTTCGAGTTGGGGCCTTGCGTGAGGTCGAGGCCGAAGAAGAAGCCGGAGATGACCACCTCGCAGTTGTCCTCGTCGGTCAGCCCGTTGACGACCGGGGTCATGAGCACGATCACGCGGTCGTTGCCATCGATGTCGGACTCCGAGCCAAAGGTGCTCACGCCGATGGGATACAGATCCTGATCGAACCACGTCCCCAGCTTGGTGATCACCGAGTCGGAGAGACCGTTAGGCCCCGACGGTGACTGATTGTCGACGTAGATCAGAATGTTCTGACCCGCGAAGCGCAACGTCGCGGTGACGGTGGCGAAGGTCGGCTGCTGCTGGTTGTTCGCCGGAATGGCCGACAGGACCTTGAACGTCCGAGATGTCCCGACCTGCTGGAGGGACGGGCCGCGAATCGCCTGTGACGACAGCGAAAGCGCGCGAAGCTCACGTGCCTCGCGCGCAGCGGAGGGCGCCAGGCGCCGCTCGATCTGTCGAAGCATGTTGTCCAGACGAGCGGCGGGCGGCACGGCGTGATTGCCGGTCCCGCTGGCGACGGCCGCGAGGGATCCCCCGTTCCCGACCACGTACCGGACGAGCGACCGCGTGGCGGTCTCCGTCGGGAACTGGGGAACGACCACGTATTTCGCGCCGCTTCCGGTCACCCACGCGCACTCCGCGAGCTCCGACGCGCGAACCGTACGCCCCTGGAACACCGCCATGGGGACAGTCCCGGCGCCGGCGTCGGCTGGATCGCACGAGACGACGACGGTTGGGTCCGGCCCGGGGGAATCGGAGCATCCGGCCACGAAGACGAGGCCGGGAACCAGCAAGCGAGATAGGAACGAGCGCATTGAACCTCAATCGTTAAGAGGGCGCCGACTCGAAATGCGGCGCCCAGCTGTATTGAGACGAACGGGTGACCTCGCCCGTTCCGGCGATTTGATCCGCAGCCATCTCCCCGGCAACCCGCTATTATTACAGATTGCCTGGTAAGGACATGCGAAGCCGCCGGTCCCCTTCATACACCCCGCTCAGGCAGAGGTTGTCACCTACCTGATGTCCTTCGTTCACCTGCACTGCCACTCCGAGTACTCCCTCCTCGATGGCGCCAACCGCATCGACGACCTGATCGCGCGCGCCAAGGAGCTGGAGCAGCCTGCCGTCGCCATCACCGACCATGGTAATCTGCACGCGGCGTGGGAGTTTCAGGAGAAGGCCAAGAAGGCTGGGATCAAGCCGATCATCGGAATGGAGGCATATGTCGCGCCCGGCGACCGCCGCGAGAGGGGCCGAAACCGAGTCTCGGGCGACCCCAATCGATCCTTCGCCAAGCCCTACTATCACCTCGTCATCCTCGCGCGAGATGCCATCGGGTACAGAAACCTCGTCAAGCTGTCCTCGCTCGCCTTTACCGAGGGCTTTTATGCCAAGCCGCGCGTAGACCGCGAGCTGTTGGTCAGGCACAACGAAGGGCTCGTCGTCACATCCGCCTGCATGGCCGGCGAGGTGGCCACCCACCTTCTCAACGACCAGTACCAGCAGGCCGCGGACGCCGCGAGCTGGTATGCCGAGGTGTTCAAGGACCGCTATTTCCTGGAGGTGCAGGGACACGATTCCGAGGGACAGGCGAGGTTGAACAAGCTCGTCTTCGGGCTTGCCAGCGATTTAGGGATCCCGGTGGTCGCGACCAATGACGCGCATTTCCTGCGGGCGACCGACCACGACGCTCACGACGTGCTCCTCTGCATCGGCCTTGGCAAGGATCGCGGCGATGCGGACCGACTGCGTTACGACCGCGGGCTGTACTTCAAGAGCGCGCCCGAGATGGCCCAGCGCTTCCCCGAGCGAAGCGACTTGCTCGAGAACACGCTTCGGATCGCCGACGAGGTCGACGTTCCGTTCCAGAAGAAGTATTTCCTGCCCTCGTTTCCCCTCCCCGCCGGAACGGCGACGGAGAACGAGCTACTCGTCCGTCTGGCGACTGAGGGCGCGCGCGCGCGTTATGGCGATCCGCTTCCGGAGAACGTGCGCGAGCGACTCGAGTACGAGCTCGACGTCATCACCACGACCGGATATGCGGGATACTTCCTCATCGTCTCCGATTTCATCGCCGCGGCGCGCGAGCGGGGCATCCCGGTAGGTCCGGGCCGCGGATCGGCCGCCGGATCGCTCGTCGCGTACTCGTTGCGCATCACCGACGTCTGCCCCCTCCGCTTCGACCTGCTGTTCGAGCGCTTCCTCAATCCGGAGCGCGTCTCGATGCCGGACGTCGACGTCGACTTCTGCTTCGAGCGCCGCGGTGAGGTGATCGATTACGTCCGGCAGAAGTACGGGCGGGAATCGGTGTGCCAGATCGTGACGTTCGGGACCATGAAGTCCCGCGCCGCGATCAAGGACGTCGGACGAACCCTCGGCTTCACGCCAGCGGAGACGGACGCGCTCGCCAAGCTCATCCCGAATCAGCCGAACTTCTCGCTGACGGTGAAGCAGGCCGTCGAGGAAATCTCCGAGATCGCCAAGCTCTATCGCACCGACGAGCGCTACAAGCAGCTCCTCGACTACGCGATGGCGCTCGAGGGACTCTCCCGCCACACCGGCGTGCATGCCGCGGGAGTCGTGATCGCGCCCGGTCCGGTCGACGACTACGTCCCTGTGTGTACCCAGGCGACGAAAGGCTCCGGATCGAACAGCGACGACGAGACCGTGGTCGTGAGCCAGTACGACATGAACTGCCTGGAAAAGGCAGGGATGTTGAAAATGGATTTCCTGGGCCTCACGACACTCACCGTCATCCACGACACCGTGGCTTCGGTACAGGCGCGCACGGGCTCGACGCTGGATCTCGAGACCCTCCCGCTCGACGATCCCGACAGCTACCGCATGCTGCGGTCGGGGCGGACCGCGGGCGTGTTCCAGTTCGAATCGAATCTCGCGACCGACGTCCTCCGCCAAATGCGATGCGACCGGTTCGACGACCTCGTCGCATCGAACGCCCTGCTGCGCCCGGGGCCGCTCGATAGCGGGATGCACCTCGTCTACATCCGCCGGAAGCGCGGTGAAGAGCCGGTGACGTACGCGCTACCCGAGCTCGAGCCGATCCTGTCTCCGACCTATGGGGTCATCACCTATCAGGAGCAGGTGATGCGCGTCGCGCAGAGCGTCGCCGGCATCTCGCTCGCGGAGGCGGACGTCCTGCGCAAGGCCGTGGGCAAGAAGGACGCGGAGCTCATCAAGCTCGAGCTCGGGAAGTTCGTCCAGAAGTCGGTGGCGCGCGGGTACGACCGCCGCATCATTGATGACCTCGCGGCACAGATCGAGACGTTCGGCCGCTATGGTTTTCCCAAGGCGCACTCGGTCGCGTACTCGATCATCTCGTATCAAACCGCGTGGCTCAAAACGCACTATCCCGCCGACTACATGGCGGCGCTGCTCTCGAGCTGCATCGGTGATACCGACAGCGTCGTGAAGTACATCGCCGAGGCGCGCGAGCTCGGGCTCGAGGTGCTGCCGCCCGACGTGAATGAGTCGGGCTACAAGTTCACCGTCGTCGGCGATCGACGGATTCGGTTCGGCCTCGGCGCCATCCGGAATGTTGGCCGCACCGCGATCGATTCGATGCTCCAGGCACGCACCGAGAAGCCGTTCACGAGCCTTTTCGACCTGTGCGAGCGGGTCGATCTCCGCATCTGCAACAAGCGCGTCTTCGAAGCCCTCATTCACTCGGGCGCGGTCGACGGGCTGGGCGGGCATCGCGCGCAGTACGCGGCGATCCTCGATGCGGCGATGCAGGAAGCGTCGCTGAAGCAGGATGAGCGAACGAGCGGCCAGGTGTCGTTGTTCGGCGATGCCTCGCAGGACGACACGGCTCGCCATCACCTTCCGATGACGCTGCCCAACCTCCCCGCGATGACGGACGTTGAGCGCCTCGCGAAGGAGAAGGAGATCCTCGGCTTCTACATTTCGGGCCACCCGCTCGAGCCGTTCCGCACCGAATGCGAGCTGTTCGCGACGCATACGGTCGCGCAGCTGGGCGCTTGGTCCGACCAGCCGGTGGCCCTCGGCGTGGTGGTGACGGCGGTGCGCCGTCAGATCTCCAAACGGTCGGGGGCGGAGTTCGCCCGCTTGACGATCGAGGATTTTTCGGGATCTTCGGAAGTGCTCGTCTTCCCCGAGGCGTGGACGCTGCTCGCCGACCGTGTGCGGACCGACGTGCCAGTGCTCATGCGCGGGGGATACTCGCGCCGTGATCAGGGCGCGGACACACCGGCGTTCATCGTCGAGTCGGTGACGCCGTTCACGGAGCTCCGTGCCACGGGCAATGTCGCGATCGCCCTCGAGCTGGGCGGCAATGGATCGGCGGTGCCCGCGGACGTGCTGCGCGACGTCCGCGCGATCGTGGAGTCGCATGCCGGCTCCGCCCCCGTCGAAGTGCGCTGGCGGGACCACAATGGCGCGAACGCGCGGTTCCGCTCGCGCTCGCTCAGGATCGCCGTGACGAACGCCGCGCTGAACGAACTACGCGCGTTGCTCGGCGATGAGCGCGTGAGACTCGTACGCGGGAGCTGAGGTGGCCACTGCGACCACGCTCGAGTTCGAGAAGCCGATCGTCGAATTGCAGAATCAGATCGACGAGTTGAAGAAGATGGCGGAGAAGCAGCAACTCACCGTCGGCGACGAGATCGCGCCGCTGGAGAAGCGCCTCGCCGATTTGCGCGTCGAGATCTACCGGAACCTGTCACCGCTGCAGCGGGTGCTGGTGGCCCGGCACAAGGATCGGCCGTTCACGCTCGACTACGTGCGTCTGAGCTTTACGGACTTCATCGAATTGCACGGCGATCGTGCGTTTCGTGACGATGCGGCCATCGTGGGCGGCTGGGCTCGGCTGGATGGCGAGACGGTGATGATCATCGGGCAGCAACGTGGCCGCGACACCAAGGAGAATCTCCGGCGGAACTTCGGCATGCCGCATCCGGAGGGCTACCGGAAAGCGCTGCGGCTCATGAAGCTGGCGGAGAAGTTCCAGGTTCCGGTCCTCACCTTCATCGACACGCCCGGCGCGTGGGCCGGCCTCGGTGCCGAAGAGCGCGGGCAGTCGGAGGCGATCGCGCGCAACCTTCTCGAGATGAGTCAGCTTCAGGTGCCGGTCATTGCGACGGTCATCGGCGAAGGCGGCTCGGGCGGCGCACTGGCGTTAGGCGTCGCCGATCGGGTATTAATGATGGAGAATGCGGTGTACTCGGTGATCACCATCGAAGGGTGCGCCGCCATTCTCTGGAAAGACGGCAAGTCACCGGCGATGAAGGAGCGCGCGGCCAGTGCGCTGCGCATTACCGCGCAGGATCTCTACGAGCTGCGGGTGATCGACGAGATCGTCCCCGAGCCACCCGGCGGCGCGCACGCCAATCACGAGGAGAGCGCGCACGGGCTGCAGCAGGCGCTGATGCGCAACCTCGAAGAGCTGCGAAAGTACAAGCCCGACAAGCTCGTGCGCCGGCGGCGGGAGAAATACTTGCGCATGGGACAGTACGCTGAGTAGGGTGAAACGAACGAGGAACGAGGAAACACAGTCAGCGCTGTCGAATCTGAATCGTGTTGGCCACGTCCCGCTTCCTCGTTCCTCGTTCCTCGTTCGTCCGTAAATGCCTCATCTCATAGAAGTCGCTTTCAAGGGTAATCGTCGCGAGTTTTTCATCTGGGACGGTGATGAGCCGCCGCGGATGCATGCGCCAATCATCGTGGAGGCCGATCGCGGCGAGGACCTCGGTCGCGTCAACGCCGTCGGCGAGCTCGCCGAGCGTCGCTGCGGCGGCTGCGCCCACGGGTGCGGGACGGAACAGCCGACCCGGAAAGCGATTCGCGCCGCCACCGGGGACGATGAGCGCCGCGCTGCCGAGCTCCGCGTGCAGGATGAGGAAGCGCGCCGCAAGGCGATGGAGAAGGTTCGCGCACACGCCCTGGTGATGAAGGTGTCCGACGCCGAGTGGCAGTGGGACCGGCGGAAGCTCACCTTCTATTTCACCGCCGAAAAGCGCGTCGATTTCCGGTCCCTGGTCAGAGATCTGGCGGCCGTGTTCCGCACGCGGATCGAGCTCAAGCAGATCGGCGTGCGTGATGAAGCCAAGCGGTTGGGCGGCGTGGGACGGTGCGGGCGGGAATACTGCTCCGCCTCATGGCTTCCCGATCTGCGTCCGGTGAACCTCCAGATCGCGAAGGACCAGCGGCTGTCCCTCAACCCGTCGCAGATCTCCGGCGCCTGTGGGCGGCTAATGTGCTGCCTGCGCTACGAGCACGACTTTTACATCCAGGCCCGGAAGCGCTTTCCCAAGGAAGGCCGGATTCTCGTGACGGCACAGGGCGAAGAGAAGGTTCTCGCCAACGATATCTTCCGCGAACGTGTCACGCTCCGCTCGAGCGAGGGGGACATCCGTGTCGTTCCGCTGGCCGAGCTTGGGCGTCAGCTCCGGCAGCCCGCGCCCTTCGCCGTCGAGGCGGAGGAGGAATCAGGAGTCGCGACCGCGGCCGACCTTCACGACGACGAGGTGCCTGACGAGACCGACGTCGTGACGCCCGTGCGCGCGCCGATCGTGGAGGGCGCAAGTCGAGACGCCGCGCGGCCCGAAGGCGGGGCACGACCCAGCGGTCGCCGGCGGGGACGTCGTGGCGGGCGCCGAGGCCGGCCGGGAGGCGATGCGCCCGGCTCTCCGCCCAGGGACTAGCGTGGGAAAGTTCTACATCACGACGGCGATCGACTACGCGAACGGCGATCCACACATCGGGCACGCGTACGAAAAAATCGGCGCCGATGCCATCGCGCGGTTTCACCGGCTGCGTGGTGACGACGTCCACTTTCTCATCGGCATGGACGAGCACGGCCAGACCGTCGCGCAGAAAGCGGCCGAGCGGGGCCTGACGCCTCAGCAGCAGGTCGATGAGATCGCGCCACGATTTCAACAGATGTGGTCGCGGCTCGAGATCTCCTACGATCAGTTCATCCGAACCACGGAGGACGCGCACAAGGCGGGTGTGCGTGCCCTCATTAAGCGCATTTTCGACAACAACCCCGATGACTTCTACGAGAAGTCGTACCGGGGGCTCTACTGCGTGGGATGTGAGTCGTTCAAGCAGGCCGCAGAAGTGGTCGATGGGCGCTGCGTCCTTCATCCCACGCGCGTGCTCGAGCAGGTCGAGGAACGGAACTGGTTCTTTCGACTGAGTAAGTACGGGGGTTTTCTTCGCCGCCTGTTCACCGAGCGCCCGGAGTTCCTGCAGCCCGAGTCGCGCCGCAACGAGATGCTCTCCTTGATCGACCAGGGGCTCGAGGACATCTCTGCCAGTCGGGCGCGCTTCGCGTGGGGGGTGCCATTTCCGGCACCGCTCAGCGACGGCGAGCAGCAGACTACCTATGTGTGGTTCGATGCGCTTCCGAACTATCTCACCGCGACGGGCTTTCCCGCCAAGGGATACCGTGACCGCTGGCCCGCCGATGCTCACATCATCGGCAAGGACATCACGCGGTTTCACAGCATCATCTGGCCGGCGATGCTGCAAGCGGCCGAGCTCCCACTTCCCCGCCGCGTGTGGGTGCACGGCTTCGTGCTGTTCGGCGGGGAGAAGCTGAGCAAGACCGCTGGTGTGCGCCTCGAGCTCGACGAAGCGATCGCGCGCTTCGGCGTCGACCCCCTCCGCTATTTCCTGCTGCGTGAGGTACCGTTCGATGGCGACGGCAGCTTCACCTGGGAGCGGTTCGAGGATCGATACAACTCCGATCTCGCGAACGCCTTCGGCAATCTCGCGAGCCGGGTCATAACGATGATCGAGAAGTACACCGGCGGGACCGTGCCGGCCGGACAGGCGAACGACGTCGATCGCGCGGATGTATCCGATCTCGCCGACTACATCTCCGCCATGGATGGAAGCCGGGGATACCTGCTTCACGAAGCGCTCCGCGTCGTGTGGAAGAGCGTGACGCGAGCCAACGAATACGCCCAGCAAAAGCAGCCGTGGTCGCTCTCGAAACAGCCGGAGTCACGCGCCGAGCTGGAGCAGGTGCTGGCGTCGCTGGCGCGTCAGCTCGCGCGGCTCGCGGTGCTGGTCTCTCCGTTCATGCCGCTCAAGGCGCAGGAGCTGTGGGAGTCACTGGGCGGATCGCAAAGCGTCTCGGCGCAGCGTCTCGATGCCCTTCCGCGCCTCGATCCGGCCGGGTGGCGTGTGACCAAGGGGCCCGCCCTTTTCCCTCGCGAGACGCCCGCCGCGAAGGCTTCCAGCGCGACCTGACGCGACCTTTCGAGCCTCCCCCGAGCGCCCACTGACGCGGGAGGCTCGGCCTTTGGTTTGTGCTCGGGAATCTCACCGGATTGGTGACGTGGAGCACGCGCGCGTTGTGTCGGCAAACATTTGCGCCCCAATCACTTAGCGGCATCGTTGATTACGCCTCGGCCCGTTTTTTGACTTAGGGTTTGGCGAACGCATTTGAGGATGATTCAACGTGACGGCCGCCTCTGGCAGACCGTCCTTGGAGTGTATCCCGCATGCTGTCACGAGGAGCCGCATGACCCAGCGAAGCTGGACGCTATTGGTCGTTCCCCATGGGAGCGACTCGCCCCGCACGTTCACGCTCACTGAGCGTGCGCTGCGCATTGCCTCGGGCTTCGCCGCCCTGGTCGGCATCGTCGCGGCGATTGGTATCGGCGTCCTCGTTAGTACCGTCGGGATGCCTACATCCCGCATTGCCCAGCGCGAGAACAAGCTGCTCTCGCAGGAGCTGATCGATCTCAAGCTCCGGCTCCGTCACCTGGAGGACACGCTCGACGTGATTGGAAAGCACGACGAGCGCGTGCGACTGCTCGCCGGTCTACCTCCGGTCGACTCGCAGGTCGCCCAGGTTGGCATCGGGGGACCCGGGATGCCGCAGGTGACGGACGATCCGCTGTTCCGCACCAACCCGACGCTGGGGCGCATGGCGTTCGACACGCGCATCGACCTCGACAAGCTGCTCCGCCGCGCCAATCTGCTGGCGCAGAGCTTCGCCGATGTCTCTGACTCGCTCACCAAGCATCACGAGCGCTATCAGCGCATTCCGTCGATCATGCCGACGGCGGGTTGGCTCTCGAGTACCTTCAAGCGCAGCCGCTTCCATCCCATCCTGCACATCAGCCGACCCCACGAGGGCATCGACGTCAGCGCACCCATGGGTGCACCGATCGTCGCGCCGGCGGCAGGCGTTGTCGTTCGCGTCGCCCGCGAAGCCGGGTATGGGCTGGTCCTCGAGATCGACCACGGCAATGGCATCGAGACGAAGTTCGCGCACATGTCGCGCGTGATGGTACGTCGCGGCCAGCGCGTGAAACGCGGTCAGGAGATCGCCGCGGTCGGCAACAGCGGACTCTCCACCGGCCCGCATCTGCACTACGAGATTCACATCAATGGGAAGGTCGTGGATCCGCTCACCTATGTCATGCCCGACGCGATTCCGGATTGATCTAGTGAACGGCAAAGATGACGGAATTCAGAATACAGAATAGAGAATTCAGGTAAACCAACGGGGAGCCAGTTCGTGGCTCCCCGTGGTCGTTGCTGAATTCTCTATTCTGTATTCTGAATTCTGTCATCTTTGCCGTTAGACCAACTACCTCGGCGGCCCTGAGCCAGACGCCCCCCCGCCACTCGGGTTACTGCCGGACGTCCCCGTCGGCGATCCGAAATCCACCCGCGGCGCCTGCCCCGCCTCCGCGGACGCCTCGAAATACTGCCGAGGTTTCGCACCCGTCACCTTGGCGGTGAGGTTTTGGGGGAACTGCCGGATGTAGCTGTTGTAGTCGCGCGCCGCCTCGTTGTAGTCCTGCCGCGCGACGGCGATCCGGTTCTCGGTGCCCGATAATTCATCCTGCAGCCGGAGGAAGAGCTGATCCGCCTTGAGCTGCGGGTAGTTCTCAGCGACGGCGATCAGCCGGCCTAACGCGCCGGTCAGTTGCGTGTTCGCTGCCTCCATCTGCGCCGGATCGCCCGACCGCACCGCCTCTCCCACGCGCGAGCGTGCTTCCGCCACGCCAGTGAACACGGCTTCCTCGTGCTCCGCGTACCGCTTCACCGTGTTCACGAGATTGCCGATCAAGTCGGAGCGGCGCTGCA
>DATFFP010000020.1:0-15177 GCA_035249985.1 Gemmatimonadaceae bacterium | reverse complement strand
GAGCATCCAGTCGTACACGCCATTGTCGTATCCAGCCTGGATCTGCGCACGCACGTGCTCGGCGCCGTATCGCGGGGCGCCGAGCGTGAAATCCTGGTACCACGGGACGATTCTGGCGGCGTTGGCGATGCCTGCGCTTCGTCGCTTCGCATCGCGCAGAGCGCGGTCGATCACCTTGTAGGGCGCAGCGTTCGGCCGCGGGAGCCCGTAGTTCCCCGGTGAATAGTGTGACGGGTACGTCATCGGCAGGACGACATCCACGGCGTCGACGAACTTCTCCCAGAGCTGACCGATGCCCATGTCGGTCGAGTCGGACGTGGTGAGACCGAAGACGTCCGCCGTCACGGGAACGCCGTACGGTCGGAGCGAGGCACTCACGAACCGGAGCTGATCGCGAATGATTGACGCGCGGTCCCGCCCGCGGGCGAGCGGAAAGGTCGCCTCGGCCATGAGGCGCCGCTCATCGGGGAACCGCACGTAGTCATACTGCACTTCGCTGAAGCCGAGGTCGATCGCCTCGCAGGCGAGATCGACGGCGTACTGCCACGGACCGCGATGGTGTGGATCGAGCCAGGGGTTTCGGTTCTTGTCGAGCCACAGGTCTCCGTCGGACGCACGCTTGATGGACCACTCCGGCCGCTTCCGCGCGAGGACGGGATCCTTCACCACGACAATGCGCGCGATCGGGTAAATGCCGTGCGCGCGCATGGTGTCGAGCACGGCGCGCATGCGGTCGGCACGCATTGGCGCCACAGTGTCAGCGCCGATTTCCCGAGCAAGCGGTACGCGCGACCGGTAAAGGACGTAGCCGCGGTCATCCTTCACATCGATGACGAGCGCGTTGACCTCGGTGCGCTTCGAGACATCGATTAGATCCCACATTTTCTGGCCGACCGCCGCCCATCGATTGACGTAGAGGCCGCGCAACGGCGAAGGGGTGGCGACCAGCGGCGCTGGCGGGATGAGAATCGAGTCGGGGGTTAGCCTGGCGGCCGGACGCGCGGCACACGCGGCGGGCGGATACTCCGGCTCGGGCGCGGGCGCAGCGGTCGTCGCGCGCGCGGTGTCCTGCGCCAACAGCGCGGGCTGGATTGCGGCGATCACGATCATCGCAAGCAGAGATCTCGACATGGCGCGCAATCTAAGCTGGGGTTTGAAGACGCGTTCTCCCGACGATTCCTCCCAACCCTGACAACCCGGCGGGGTTTCTCCGACAGACGCGTTCGCGTGCTCAACGCATGCTGACGCAGTACCATCGCCAGGGGGAGCGCATGATAGGAACAACCTCGCAAGTGGGGGAGTCGCTCGCGTGCGGCGCCTGCTCGACACACCACCGCTCGGATACGAGCGCCCTTCTCGAACGTGCCGCGGAGTCGGGGATGCTGGCCCCGTCCGCGTACAACAGCCAGCCCTGGCAGTTCCGCATCGTTGGCGGCGCGCTGGAGCTCCACGCGGATGCATCGCGCGCGCGCCCGATCGCCGACCCGTCTGGCCGAGAGATGTTCATGGCGTGCGGTGCCGCGCTCGAGAACGTGCGTATCGCGCTGCGACACCTGGGCCGGGATGTCGAGATCGCGATCCTTCCGGAGCATGCTCGTCCGAACCTCGTCGCGCGGGTGCGCGTTGGCACACCTCGGGCGGCGACACTCACCGAAGCGCGCTTCTTCACGGCCATCCCGCTGCGGCGGTCCAACCGGGCCCGGTTCTATGGGCGCCCCCTTCCCTTCGGCGTCGCACCCTCGATCGAGCAGGCGGTCGAGGGCACCGGGGCAACGCTCCGCTTTGTCTCGCCGGCAACGACTCGCGATGCGCTGGCGCAGATCATCCACGAAGCGGATCGCGCTCAGGCGTATGACGCGGAGTTTCGCGCCGAGCTCGCCGCCTGGCTGCGCCCGAATCAAACCGATCGACCGGACGGGATGCCCGGCTTTGCATTCGGCCTCTCGACACCTATGGCCGCGCTCGCGCCGTTGGCGCTGCACGCGTTCGCATGGGATAGAATGCGCGTGGTGTGCGACGACGAGCTCGCGCGCGAGGCTCCTCTGCTCGGGGTGTTGATGACGCAGCGCGACGAGCCGCGCGACTGGATTGCGGCTGGTCAGGGGATGGAGCGCGCACTGCTCTTCGCCACGTCGCAGGGCATCGCGACCGGGGTGATGAATCAGGCCATCCAGGTTCCGGAAGCCCGCGAGCGGGTTCGCCGGTTATTGGGCTCGGACATGCAGCCGCTGGCGATTTTGCGTTTCGGTTTTGGGACGGAGGCCCAGCCGACCCCTCGTCGCGGGCTACGGGATGTCCTGGTGAGATCGCAGCGCGGATGATCCCGGGAGCACCAGGCTATCGACGGGCACGCTCGCAGAGCGTGCCCGTGCGCGTCGTAGAAGTCGCGCGAGCAGCGGGCGATCGACGCGCGCGGTGTCGTAGCCGGCAGTACTGAGCACCGTGAGAGCCCGCTCTTCGGTAGCTCGATCCCGTCGATAGAAATCGCGATGGATGTAGAGGCGCCCGTCGTGGATCTCGACCGTGAGATAGACGACCACGACCGGGACCGGCTCGAGGAGCTGCACGGTGGTCGTCAGCGAGGAGTCGGCTTCGATGGCGTCGAGCGAGTCCTCGGATAACCCTCCGCCGGCGAGACGGTTCACCACCCGGGCAAGCGCAAGCGCGTCGGCGTCATGCATGCGCACACAGCCGTGCGAGGCGGCCTTGCCGATCGAGCGCTCGAGGGGTGTCCCGTGAAGGAAGTACAGGCCCCCGAACTGAAGCTTCACCGGCCCCATCGGATTCGCGGTTCCGGGCGGGTGAACCGGTTCCTTCCGCGCCCACTCGCTTCGCGGGGGATACCACCAGGGGTTCCAGGTGATGTGCGTCAGGGTGAACTCTCCCCCGGGCGTCGGATATCGCGGCTCACCGACGGCAACCGGATACGAGGCGGTGACCACTCCCGCCTGCAGAAGATCGAGGCGAAACGCGGGAATGTTGAGGCGCAGGGTGAGGTCTGCCTGACGAGTCGAGCCCGCGACCAGGTCGCCGCCGCAGAGCGCGACGCCCGCCACCAGGAGCGAGAATACTTTGGTCCACCGCGTGGTCCGCACAACGCCTCCCTTCCCGATTCAGGAAAGTGCCCGTGCGACGGCCTGCTCGCAGTCGGCACTTCCGCGAGATCTGGTCGGGGCATGCGTCCTCGCGAGTCGGTGAATCCCTGATGCCCGCTCGCGCTCAGTCCGCACGTCATGACACGACAGTCTTTTCCCGACAGGACATCGGGACGCGGCTGACAGACGCGCGAGCCCCGTGGCTCCACCATAGAGGTTCCTTGGGGTCGACCGACGCCAACGTGACGGAGCTTCTCAAGCGTGCCCGGGAGAATGCGGGAAATCCCACGCGGGAGCGGGTCATTCCTGACAGACGCGGGCACGCGTCCATCGCAGGTTGACGCGTGGTTCCGAACTCACTGCTGGGGCCCTGACCACGGAGGAGCCATGCTCGCATTCACAGAGCTGCATGAAGTCCAGCGGCGGTTGCAGAACCGGAAGGTGCTCTCAGTGTTCGTCGATACGTCCGGTCCCGCGGACGGCCCGTCGTGGCGGGCAAAGCTCGACCGGGCCCTGGCCAGCCTGGACGCAAGACCACCGCTGTTGTCGAGTGGAGAGCGCACCGCGCGCGAGCTGTGCGTGGCACACCTCCGGACGGCGCTCGAGAGTCTTCGGGGCACGCCGGGAGAGCCGGGATGGGTGGCCTACGTGACCACGGACGACGTCGTCGCTGCGTGGCCACTGCACCGTCCCGTCGAGACCGCCGTGTTCTGGCAGAGCGGAATCGTGATGGCACCGCTCCTCGAGACGGTCGTCAAACGCACCGAGATGGCGACGTTGGCATCGCAGCGACGCTTCGCTCTGCAGCGGTTGACGGAGTCGCGGCCTCTCGTGAGGAACCACGCGCCGCGCGCCTAAGCGCCCCCCGTTGCGCTCTCGTTCGGCACCGAGGCCGTAGCTAGCTTCGGTAACGGACCGAGGGCGCAACGGCATGCCGCTTCAGCACGATCAACACATACCGTGGCACGCGCGCGAGACGAGCGCGCTGCTCGCCGAGCTCGAGTCGAGCCGGGACGGGCTGTCGGTGCAGGAGGCCGCCGCCCGGCTTCAGCGGTACGGAGCGAACCGCCTCGAGGTCACGCCGCCGGCGTCCGCGTGGTCGATCCTCGTCGCCCAGTTCCGCAGCGTGGTCGTGCTGTTGCTCGTCGTCGCGGCCGGCCTCGCCCTGGCGTTAGGCGATCGCGCCGATGCCATGGCCATCGCCGCCGTCCTGCTCATCAACGCGGCACTCGGCTTCATCACCGAATTCCGGGCGCGGCGCGCGATGGACGCGCTGCGAGGCCTCGAGGTGCCTCGCGCCATCGTGGTACGCGACGGGACGACACTCGAGATCAGCGCGCGCGACCTCGTGCCCGGTGACGTCATCGCGCTCGAGAGTGGCCAGTCCGTTCCTGCCGACGCACGGCTGATCGACGCGATCGATGTTCGCGTCACCGAGGCCCCCCTCACCGGCGAATCGCTTCCCGTGGAGAAGCGCGCCGACGCCGTCCTCGCGGACGACACGGTCCTCGCCGAGCGTATCAACATGGTCTACCAGGCGACGGCCCTGGTCTCGGGCTCGGCGCACGCCGTCGTCGTCGCCACGGCTGGCAATACCGAGGTCGGCCGCATCGGCGGCCTCACGAGCTCGCTGCGGGATGAGCGCACACCCCTGGAGCATCGGCTCGATGGCCTCGGTCGCCGACTCGTCGTGGTCGCTCTCGTCGTGGCGGCAATCGTGGCACTGCTCGGTCTGTGGCGCGGCATACCGTGGGGGCTGGTGGTGCAAACCGCCGTCGCGCTCGCGATCGCGGCGGTGCCGGAAGGACTGCCGGCCGTCACCACGATCACGCTCGCGGTCGGCGTGTCGCGCATGGCCCGGCGGCAGGCGCTCATCCGCCGGCTCCCGGCCGTCGAGACGCTCGGGTCCGCGACGGTCGTCTGCACCGACAAGACGGGGACGCTGACCGCGGGCGAGATGGCGGTGAGCGTCATCGTCGTGGACGGTCACGAGATCGCGGTGACCGGCACGACCTACGAGCCCGCGGGAGAGTTTCGTGATGGGGATCGAACGATCCGCGCGAACGAGACCCCGATCCTGAATGAAGCCCTTCGCATTGGCACTCTGGCAAATCGTGCCGAGCTCGTTCGCGACGAGGATCGATGGTCCCCCGTGGGTGACCCAACCGAGGTCGCGTTGCTCGTGGCGGCGAGAAAGGCGGAGCTCGATCGCGATCGTTTGCTGGAAGAGCTTCCGGAAGTCGCAGCCGTGCCGTTCTCGAGCGAGCGGCAGTGGATGGCGACGTTCCATCGCGCACGGGACGGCGGCTCGATCGTCTACGTGAAGGGCGCGCCCGGGCGCATCATCGAGCGCAGCACGCGCGAGCTCACCGCATCCGGCGAGGGTGCACTGGACGACGCGGGACGACAGCGGCTGCTCGATCTCAACCGGGCTGTGGCCGCGCGCGGCCTGCGCGTGCTTGCGGTGGCGCGCGGCACTGCGCGTGACGCGAATGAGGACGCGGTCCGTGAGCTCACGTTCGTGGGGCTGGTCGGCATCTCCGATCCACCGGCGGAGGGGGTGGCTGAGACGATCCAGTCCTTCCGCGAAGCGGGCGTGCGCACGGTGATGATCACCGGCGACCAGCGACTCACCGCCGTCGCCGTGGCGCAGCAGCTTGGGCTCGCCGAATCGGACGCGGGTGCGCTGGATGGAAGGGAGCTCGCGACGCTCGACAAGGCGACGCTCACCGCGCGACTGGAAGGCACCGGCGTCTTCAACCGAGTGAGCCCGTCGGACAAGCTGCGCATCGTCGAGGCGCTTCAGGATCGCGGCGACATCGTCGCCATGCTCGGCGACGGCGTGAACGACGCCGCCGCGCTCAAGAAGGCGGACATCGGCGTCGCCATGGGACGTCGCGGGACCGATATCGCCAAGGAGGCGGCGGACGTCGTCCTGGCGGACGATCGCTTCTCGACGGTGGCCGCGGCCATCGAAGAGGGGCGGGTCATCTTCGACAACATCCGCAAGTTCGTCTTCTACCTGTTCTCCTGTAACCTCGCCGAAGTCATCATTCTGCTCGCGGCGGGCCTAACGGGGCTCCCGCTCCCGCTCCTCCCCCTGCAGATCCTCTGGCTCAACATCGTGACCGATACTTTCCCCGCGCTGGCGCTGGCGGTGGAGCCACGCGAAGGTGACGTCATGAGACGCCCGCCCCGCGATCCGGATGAGGCCATTCTCTCGCGGCCGTTTCTTGGTCAAATCGCGCTCTACGCGACGTTGATCGCGGCCGCGACGCTGGGCGCCTTTGTCATCGCGCTCGACCGTGGGTCGGAGGAGCGCGCGATCACGATTGCGTTCGTAACGCTCGCGCTTGCCCAGGGATTCCACCTTGGCACCGCACGCAGCGATGGGCCGGTGCTCTCGTGGGTTCGCGCTCGGGCCAATCCGTGGGCGTTAGGCGCCCTGGGGCTGGTCATCGCGCTCCAGCTCGCCGCGGTGTACGTCCCTGCCCTCGCATCTGTGCTGCGCGTGGTACCGCTGACGAGCGCTGACTGGGCGCTCGTGCTCCCCGCCGCGCTCCTTCCGGCGGTCGTCGGACAGATCCTGCATTTACGTCGCAAGAAGGCGCCGGTGAGTTAGACCTGCAGAAGTCGATCTGCTTGCTGTACATTCTGTCACCACCCTCTCTAGCCCGCCGTGCTCGTTCCGAAGCTGGTCACGACGCTCCGCGCGTACGACCGCACCCAGTTCTCTGCTGATCTGACCGCCGGCGTCATCGTCGGCATCGTCGCGCTCCCCCTCGCGATCGCGTTCGCCATCGCCAGCGGCGTCGCCCCCGAGCGCGGCCTGTATACCGCCATCGTCGCCGGCTTCATCATCTCGGCGCTGGGCGGATCCCGAGTCCAAATCGGCGGGCCCACCGGCGCGTTCATCGTCATCGTGTACGGCATCGTTCAACAGTACGGCTATGGCGGACTCGCCATCGCGACGATCATGGCCGGAATGATGTTGATCGTGCTGGGAGTGGCGCGGCTGGGAACGGCCATCAAGTTCATTCCCTATCCTGTCATCACCGGATTCACGAGCGCGATCGCGCTCATCATCTTCTCGAGCCAGGTGAAGGATTTCCTCGGGCTCCGCATGGGCGACGTCCCCGCGGAGTTCGTCGACAAGTGGCGTGCCTTCGCCGAGGCGATCGCGACGATCAATCCGTGGGCGCTCGTGCTCAGCGTGACGGCGCTCGCGATCATCCTCCTCTGGCCCAAGGTCACGCAGCGCATCCCTGGTGCGTTCGTCGCGCTGATCGTCACGACCGTGCTGACGCATCTGTTCAACCTGCCGGTGGAGACGATCGGCAGCCGGTTCGGCCAGATCCCCTCGGGGCTGCCCACGCCGTCGATACCCGACATGAACCCGGCGCTGATCGCGAGTCTCGTGGGACCCGCGTTCACGATCGCGCTGCTCGCGGCGATCGAGTCGCTGCTGTCCGCGGTCGTAGCGGACGGCATGATCGGCGGCCGGCATCGCTCGAACATGGAGCTCGTGGCGCAGGGCGTCGCGAACATCGCGTCACCCCTGTTCGGTGGAATCCCTGCGACCGGTGCGATCGCGCGCACGGCGACGAACGTCAAAAACGGCGGCCGGACGCCGGTCGCCGGGATCGTGCACGCGATCACGCTGCTGCTCATCACGCTCTTCTTCGGCCGGTGGGCGGCGCTCATTCCCATGGCGGCGCTGGCGGCGATTCTCGTCGTCGTCGCCTATCACATGAGTGAGTGGCGGACCTTCCGCACCGAGCTCCGCTCGCCCAAGAGTGACGTGGCGGTGCTGCTCACGACGTTCCTTCTCACCGTGCTCGTCGACCTCACGGTCGCGATCGAGGTCGGCATCGTGCTCGCGGCGCTCCTGTTCATGCGTCGCATGGCGGAGGTCACCAACGTCAGCGTGATCACGCGTGAGCTCGACGACGAGGGCGATCTGTACTCGACCGACGCGAACGCGGTGCGCCGGCGGACGATTCCCACGGGAGTCGAGGTCTATGAGATCAACGGCCCCTTCTTCTTCGGCGCCGCCGAGCAGTTCAAGGACACACTTGGTCGTGTCGCGCGGAAGCCGAAGGTGCTGATCATCCGCATGCGCAACGTGCCGGCGATCGATTCCACGGGCATTCGCGCGCTCGCCGACGTCACTCGAAGGACGCGCAAGGACGGCACGATCGTGCTGCTCTCGGACGTGCACGCGCAGCCGCTCGTCGCGCTCGGTCGCTCGGATCTGCTCGACGAGATCGGCGACGACAACATCTTCGGCAACCTGGATGACGCGCTCAACCGCGCACGGTCGGAGGTTGGAGAGGCACCGCAGCCGCCGCCGCCCGGGGCGACGGCGACCGTTAGGCGCGAGACGCCGATCGGGGGCGTTCCTCAGGCGAACGAGTGAGGTCTCCCGGAAGGCCGTGAGAGATCAGAGAGATGACCACGCTCGTAGTCACCGTGTTGATCAGTGCGCTGGCGATCGTCGGCGCGGGCACGCTCCTCGCCCGCGCGGGCGACGTGATCGCCGCGCGTACGAAATGGGGTGGGGTCTGGGTGGGCTCGGTGTTTCTCGCCGCCGCCACCTCGCTGCCCGAGATCGTCACCGATATCTCGGCGGTGCGTCTCGGGGTACCTGATCTGGCGGCCGGCGATCTCTTTGGCAGCAGCATGGCCAACATGGTGATTCTCGCCGTGGTGACCGTCGTCCCATCGGGCACGCAGCTTTTCCAGAAGGCCGCTCTGGATCATGCATTGTACGCTTCGCTGGCGATCGTACTGACCGCGATCGCCGCCATGAGTGTGCTCATCGGCGGCGGCCCCAGCCTGTTCGGCGTCGCCTACTCCTCCGTGCTCCTTCTCGCGGTGTACATTGCCGGATCGCGTGTCGTGTTTCGCCACAGCACGCTGGCGCGCACCGCGGGCACGACGATCGAGATGTCGGGAGCGCTCCCTCCCCCGCTGCCCGGCGAGACGCCACAGCCGGAAGCGATTCCATCGCTGAGGCGTGCGTTCATCATGTTCGCCGGCGGTGCCGTCACATTGGTGGTCGCCGCACCTGCATTTGCTCGGTCGGCCCAAGGGATCGCTGAGGCGACCGGCCTCGGCACAACCTTCATCGGCACCTGGCTCGTGGGATTCTCGACGTCGTTGCCCGAGCTGGTAACCTGCCTCGCCGCGGTTCGGATGCGCGCATACGACCTGGCGGTCGGGAATCTGTTCGGCAGCAACGCGTTCAACATGGCGGTCTTTCCCTTGCTCGACGCCGTCAGTCCAACAGGCCCGGTGTTCGGCGCGATCACGGCCACGCACGCCATCTCGGCGCTGGTCGGGATCGGCCTGATGGGGATTGCGCTGGCCGCGCTGGTCTACCGCGCGCGCGGACGCCTCTCGCTGCTGGAGCCGAGCAGCGCGCTGATCATCGTTGGCTACGTATTAGGGCTCGCGCTGGTGCTCCTCAACGAGAAGCGTTAGCCAACCGACCCGACGCTCTCGACGGCCGCGAGTGCGCGCTCGAGCCGGGCCCGTGCCTCTTCCGCGATGGGGCGCACGTCGGCGTTATCGGCGAGAGACAGCGCCTGCAGCGGGTCCATCGCCGCCACCACGCTCCGGCCGGGCTCGTCGGCCGCGTACACGATGACATTGCACGGCAAAAGGAGACCGATGTCGCGCTCGGCGGTGAGTGCGCGGTGCGCGAGCGAGGGGTTGCATGCGCCGAGGATCACGTATGGCGTCACGTCGACATCGAGCTTCTGCTTGAGTGTGGCCTTCACGTCGATTTCCGTAAGCACGCCGAAGCCCTCCTTCCCGAGAGCCTCGCGCGTGCGCTCGAGCGCGGTCTCGTATGGAAGCGCCACCGTGATTCCGATTCCATACCGTGTCGTCTGGTCGACCATGGATCCTCCTTCGCTGCGGCGTTCGAAGTCGAGCCTACCCCCGCTGGCCCAGGACTACGACGGCGTCGGCTTCATCACGCTCAGCGACCTCGAGAATGGCACGCGGCGAATCATCCGTGACTGTCACGAGAATCTCGGCGCGCATTCCGGCTGCGCGCAATCGCGCCACAATGCCGGATAGATAGCTCTCGGCCGCTGCTACCACCTCACGCTCTCCACGTTCCTCCATCGCGCCTGCGTACGCAGGCTGCGAGACCAGGGCAGGAGTCAGCGTGCGCACGATTCGAAAGCTCGGGTGCCCCAGCCTGCCCAGACGCAGGGCGAGTATCTGAACGTCCTCGGGGCGCTCCGTGCCATCCAGCGCAAGCACGATCCGCTCGAGCGGGACCTGGCGAGGGACGTACTCGCCCGGTTCTCCGCGCGCCAGTATCACCGGACATGCCACGTGATGCGCCACCACCCCTGCGACGCTTCCGAACTGGCGTCTCTCGATGCCGCTGCGGCCGTGCGTCGTCATCACAACGAGATCGGCGTTCACCCGATCGGCATAATCGGCGATCGCCAACGCCGGCGAGCCGTCGAGCACGACGTCCACGGTCTCATGATGGCTTCCCTCGCGGAGCCATCCCGCGAGCTCATGCACGTACCGGGCGTCCGCGGCGCGCGCAACCGCATCCTGCGCCGTGGCAGCGTCGCGTCGCACGTGCACCCGAACGAGATGCAACCGTGCGCGACACTCGGTCGCGATCCAGCCTGCCGGTCCAATCGCGCATTCGGCGAGGCTGGATCCGTCGAGCGGGACAACGATGTCGTGAAACATGGGCGGTCTCTCAGTTGACGTGGTGACCCCTGTAGACGTAGCGCGGGCTCTCGAGCATCCGCTTCGCGACCGCACGTGCAATGTCCAGCGAGCTCACGATGCCGACGAGCCGGCTGCCGTCGATGACGAGGACTCGGTGGGCCTGCGCGCGCTGCATCGCGTCGGCGGCGGCTCGAGCATCTGCCGAAGGGGCGAATGCAACCACGGCGCGGCTCATCGCCTCGGCAACAGTGTGAACGGCCAGAACATCCCACGCCGCGGCATTGGTAGCGTTGAAGCGCTCGGCGACGTCGGCTCCCGCGTTCGACCACAGATCGACGAAGTATGCGGCTGGGGTCTCGGTCCCATCATCGAGCCCGCGGGGCTCGTCCTCATCGACATTGGTCACGTCGGGGATGCCGGGAGTCGTGGCGAGGAACTCGATGATGTCCATCGCGGACAGCACTCCGACGACCTTGTCTGCCTGGACGACCGGCGCACCACTGATGTGCCGCGCGGTGAGAATGTCCAGCGCGTCACGCAGCGACATCTCCGGATCGAGTGTCACGACCTCGCGCGTCATGATGTCTTGTAGCCTGAGCATGTGGATCCCCCGCGGATCGGTGAAGGAGCAGCTTCCACATCGCAAGCTAGACCCCGGGCGTCGTCCGTCTGTCGGCGAAAGGACGGACCGCTGTAGGGGAATGTCAGATTCCTACGGCGGGGCGAGGCGGATGCGCGCGTCGAGAGCGAGCACGCCGCTCGGCCGCGCAAGGAGAGGGTTGATGTCCATCTCCTCGATCTCGGGGTGGTCCTCGGCGAGCTGTGCAACGAGGCGCAGGGTGCGCTCGAGCGCGACGCGATCGGCCGGAGGTTTCCCGCGAATGCCCTCGAGCAGCGCACGCCCGCGGATCATGGTCAGCATGTCGCGAGCATCGAGACCGCTCAGCGGGGCAACGCGGAACACGATGTCCCGAAGGGCCTCCACGAAGATGCCACCGAGGCCGAACATTACGAGTGGCCCGAAGAGTGGCTCGCGGGAAACTCCGACGATCACCTCCGTCCCACCACTCGCCATGCGCTGAACGAGCACGCCATCGATCTGAGCGCGCGCGTCCGCGCGCGCGACGCTCTCGCGGATGTCGCGATACGCGCTCCGGAGCTCGGTCTCGCCGTCGATGCCGACGCGAACACCACCGATGTCGGTTTTGTGGCTGATGTCGCGTGAGACGACCTTGAGCACGACGGGATAGCCCAGCTCGCCCGCCACACGCACGGCGTCGTCGACATCGCGCGCGAGGCGCGCCTCGGCGACGGGAATGCCGTACGCCGCGAGCAGTTGCAGTGCCTCGAGCTCTGACAGCTTCGTCCGTCGTTCGCTCCGCGCCCGCTGGATAATGTCGGCGGCGACGGCGTGATCGACTGGAATTCGCTCCGGTACCGGCGTCGGACGCGCAACCCATTCACGCTGGCGGGCCAGCGCCCCGAGCGCACGTGCCGCGGACTCGGGGAAGATATAGGCTGGAATTCCCGCCTCGTGCAGCTCCGAGCGCCCCTGGGGGAGACCTTCCTTTCCCATGAGCACGGCCACGACCGGTTTGTCCGACTGCGTCCGGGCGGCGGCCACGATGGCCTCGGCCACATCCTGCTGCCTAACGCCGAGCGGCGGGACGAAGATCGCGACGACAGAGTCCGTCCGTTCGTCGGCGAGGAGCGCTTCGAGCGACTGGCGGTAGCTCGAGGCCGTGGCGGACGCAATCATGTCGAGCGGATTGCGAATGGACGCCTCCGGAGGAAAGAGCGGCGTCAGCGTCTGGACCGTCGCGGGGCTGAGCTCGCCAAGCACGAGACCGTGCGCCTCGAGCGAATCCGCGGCGAGGATGCCCGGGCCGCCGGCATTGGTCACGATTGCGGTGCGGCGCGATCGTGGAAGGGGCTGGCCGGCGAAGGCCATCGCGATGTCGAACAGCTCTTCGACCGACCCCGCTCGGAGCGCTCCCGCCTGAGCGATCAGTGCATCGACCGCCGCGTCGCTGGCGGCGAGGGCCCCGGTGTGTGAGGTCGCCGCCCGCGCGCCCACCGATGAGCGGCCCGACTTCAGGATCACGATCGGTTTGCGCTTGGTGAGCCGAGCGGCGATGTCGAGGAATCGCCGCGGGTTTCCGAAGTTCTCGACGTACATGAGGATCACGTCGACGGTCGCGTCGTGCTCCCATTGCGCGAGCAGGTCGTTGCCGCTCACGTCCGCCTTGTTCCCCACCGAGACGAACTGCGAGATCCCGATTCCGTACTCCTTGGCATAGTCGAGGACGCTCAATCCCATCGCGCCCGACTGGGAAACGAAGCCGACGCGCCCCCGCGGAGGCATTGTCGGCGCGAACGTGCCGTTCATCGAGATCTCGGGATCGGTATTCAGGACGCCCATGCAGTTGGGTCCGATCATGCGAATACCGCGAGCCCGCACGAGGTCGCGCAGTACGCGCTCCCGCTCCGCACCTTCGCCTCCCACCTCTCGAAACCCCGCCGAAATGACGACGAGGCCCCGCACGCACGCATCGGCGCACTGCTGGGCGACGGCGAGCACGTGCTCCTTCGGAACGGCGATGATCGCGAGGTCTACCGCCGCGCCGACCGCACCGACGCTGGGATACGCGCGGATCGAGTGGATGGAGGACGCTTTCGGATTGATCGGGTAAACCGCCCCCGTGAACCCGTGTCTCACCAGGTTGGCGACGATCTGGTGTCCGATCGTGTCCGCGGTGCGGGATGCCCCGATGACGGCGATCGAGCCGGGCTTGAGAATCGGATCGAGCGCGCCAGCGGTCAGAGGATTCCCTCGGGAAAGGCCGGCTGGACTCTACCGTCGTCCGCGCTCGAGCGACAGACGGGTAGCGCACGGCCGCGTGTCAGCAGAACCCTCAGGCGTACTCCGGCAATCACTGATACCAGCAGCTGGGGAGCGAACGCATCGTGCCCGAGGATGGCGAATTATCCCCCACTGGAGGCCCGTATGAGAAGGATTCTCTTGGCACTCGCGGCGATGTCCACGCTGGCATGCGTTACGCTTCCGCCACCGATCGCCGTGGCGCACCGTCCGACCGACGTCCTCATGCTCGGGGGCGAATGGCGCGGTGACTTCACGAGCGAGGATGGACAGCGCGGTGGCACCATCGCGTTCGTTCTCGAGGTGAACAGCGACACCGCGAGTGGATCGGCGCTTCTGAAGCCGGTGGCGTACCTCCCCGCACTGGCCGGGGCATCGGCGCCGATGCGCACGGAAGCGCGGACGATCGTCGAGAGCCCGATGCATTTCGTCAGCGTCACGGACGGCATCGTCGCCGGCGTGGTGCCCGCATTCTTCGACGCCGATCGCCTCTCGATCGTGCAGATGACGTTCGTGGGACGGATGCGAAGCTGGGATGTCCTGGAGGGAACGTACGTGACGCTGGGCACCAGCGCTCGCGTCGAGGAGCGCGGCACGTGGCGTGTGGTGCGCCGGTAATCCAGACCGAGGAGGATCCATGAACGGCGTTCATATACATCTGCTGCTGAATCACCTGCCGGTGATCGGCATTTTCATTGGGTTGGTCGTGTTCGCGCTCGGCGTCTGGCGCCGCAACGATTCGTGGACACGGCTTGCGCTGGGCCTCTTCGTGGTCGTCGCCCTGGCGTCGTTGGCGACGATGCTGACCGGCGAAGGCGCGGAGGAAGCGGTCGAGCGGCTGCCGGGAGTGACGGACGCGATCATCGAGCCACATGAGGACGCGGCGAAGCTGGCCGCGATCGCGGCGTACGTGTTAGGCGCGGTCTCGCTGGCGAGCCTGATCTGGGTGCGTGGGCGAGTGCTGCCGCGCGCGCTCACGGTGGCGGTGGTGCCGCTCGTGCTGCTCGTCACCGGGCTCATGGCGTACACGGCGAATCTGGGCGGCCAGATCCGCCACACGGAGATTCGCGCCGGCGCGGTCGTCGAGGCGGACGACAACGGCGGGCGTCGGGGAGGGGACGACATCGAGCACTGACGTAGAGCAGGGCAACTGCAAAAGGTCAACGGACTTTACCGCAGAGGGCGCAGAGGGCGCAGAGGGAAACTACAAAAGCATGTTGATTTCTTCGCGTTGCGGGACTCTGCGCCCTCCGCGTCCTCTGCGGTAAACAAAACATTTCACATTCCGCGGCCACGCTCAAATCAAGTGGCGGCCGCGAGAGCGTTTCCTCGTCTCGAGAACAGTATGATCGGGATCGCGATCACGGCGGCTACGGTAAGCCCGAAATCCTGAGGGACGCCCAGCTGCACCGCGGCGACGGTAGCAACGGCCGACCAAAGCGCGGGGACAATCACAACGGACCTTGGCAGAGGGGGCTCGACCCACAGAAG
>DATFFP010000019.1:0-19098 GCA_035249985.1 Gemmatimonadaceae bacterium | reverse complement strand
CTGGAGGAATCGACCTGTTCCTCCTGGCCTCCGGCGCGAGCGATGGGCACGTGGGGTTCAATCCCCCGGGGAGCTCACGGGATAGCCGCACCAGAATCATCCCGCTGTCCGACGAGACCCGCCGCGACAACCTCCAGACCTTCCCCGCTTTCGAGACCTTGGCGGCGGTTCCGGAGCATGGCGTGAGCGTCGGCATCGACACGATCGCCTCGGCCAGGGAGGCGATCATGGTCGTCTGGAGCGCCGGGAAGCGCTTGACCCTCGAGCGAATGCGACGAGCCGAACGATACGACCCCGGCTGGCCCGCTACGGTGATTCACGAATGCCCGGTTCGGGAAATCCTGGCGGACGAAGAGGCTCTGGGCGAGGCTCCGCTCCGCTGAGGCCGCCGGGGTGCCAACTTCCCCCTAACAATTGGGTTGCCCTTCGTTGACAAAAAACATACCTTGGGCACCCTCACCCCTCGGCGCCCCGACGCCGGTCGGACGACGCGCCCCGGGGCAACCACTTCAATGGAGCCTGCCTGATGATGCCTCGTTCTGCTTTTCGCCTTTCATGCGCCTTGCTTGCGGCCTTCGCTGTCGTTGCGTGCGATGACGACGGCCCATCTGGAAGTGACGACCCCGGGCTGGTAGTCACCCCGCTCTTCACGGGTATCGCGGAAGGAGACACGCTCCGGCTCAGCGCTACCCTGAACGGTCAGCCCGTGGCGGTCACGTGGGAGAGCGAGCACGACAGCGTGGCGACTGTCACCCCCGACGGCCTGGTCACCGCGGTCTCGGGAGGCTTTACGCCGATCACGGCGACCGCGAGCAGCGGCAACATGGTACGGTCGGCGAGCATCACCGTCATTCCAATCCCGGTTCTGGTGAGCGGCACCGCGCGCACGGGTTTGACCGGCGCCACGGGTAGCCAGCAGTTCTTCAAGATCACCATCCCGGCTGGCATCTCGGAGCTCAAGTTCACGATGAGCCTTGGGACGGGTGACGCGGATCTTTACGTACGGCACGGAGCGCGTCCGACCCTCGACGAGTTCGATTGCGCGCCATTCGCCGGCGGCAACGCGGAAGAGTGCACCTTCGCGGATCCCGATGCGGGTACGTGGTACGTTCTTCTCGATGCCTTTGCGGCGTACTCTGGCGTGAGGCTGGTCGCGACCGTAACGCCCTGATCAGCTGAGCTCGTTTCCGAACGGCGAAGGGCCCTCGCGAACGCGAGGGCCCTTTCCACACGAAGGCACCTGAGTATCATGGCGTAGGGGTTCGGCCGGACGGCGCCTGCGCGACATGGAGGAGGGACGATGAGTACCGAGGAGTTCAGGGTGTTTCTTTCGTTCATTGGCTTGATGGCCGGCCTCGGCGCCGCCACCAGGATCATCCTCGTCTGGCTCCGCCGCCCCCGTGCACCATTCGTCCTTCCCCCGGAGCTCGTTGAGCGTCTCGATCGCATCGAGCGGGCCGTCGATGTCACCGCCCTCGAGGTCGAGCGTATTGGCGAAGGGCAGCGCTTTCTGACGCGCGCGCTCGGCGAGCGGGGCGTCGCCGAAGCGCATCGTCCGGACGCCTCCGGACGAGTGATCACGCCACATTGAACGGAACGAGGACCGAGGAAGTGGCTCGAATGGCGCTCCCTCGTTCCTCGTTCCTCGTTCTTCCTGCCTCCCACAAGGAACCTTCCTCATGACGCGTTATGCATCGTTGGCTGCCCTCGTCATCCTCACCGCGCCGTCGTCGCCCGGGAGCGCGGCGCGCGAGGCCGTCGTCGGCCGCTGGGACATCACGATTCAAAAGGGCACATCGACCGCGCCGTCATGGCTCGAGATCCGCCCCTCCGGGCGCGCGATGCTCGTTGGACGGTTCGTGGGCGAGGTCGGAAGCTCGCGGCCCGTCTCCCGCATCGACTTCACCAATGGCGCGATCCGCTTCGCCATACCTCCCCAGTGGGAAACGGGAGAGAACGACCTTACGCTCGCCGGGACACTGCAAGGAGATCAGCTGTCGGGTACGATCACTTACCCCGACGGCAGGCAATTCTCCTGGACCGGGAAGCGTGCGCCCGCGCTGCGACGGACATCGCCTCCACAGTGGGGACCCGCGATCCGACTGTTCAACGGCACCGACGTCGCGGGGTGGCGCGTGCTCGGAGGCGAGAATCGCTGGCAGGGCGTGAACGGCGTGCTTCGCAACACTGCGTCGGGGGGCAACCTCGTCACCGAGCGATCCTTCGGCGACTTCAAGCTGCATCTCGAGTTCCGCTATCCCAAGGGGAGCAATAGCGGCGTCTACCTGCGCGGCCGCTACGAGGTCCAGATCGCCGACAGCGTTCCACCGGAACCGGTCAACGATCTCCTCGGCTCGGTGTACGGATTCCTGTCGCCGAGTGAGATCGCCAACCGCAAGCCTGACGAGTGGCAGTCCTACGACATCACCCTGCTCGGCCGCATGGTCACCATCGTCCTGAATGGGAAGACGGTAATCTCCAATCAGGCGATCCCCGGCATCACTGGTGGCGCGCTCGACAGTGATGAAGGTGCGCCAGGCCCGCTCATGCTGCAGGGCGATCACGGCGTCGTCGAGTATCGCAACATCGTGCTGACGCCGGCGAAGAACTAGAGGTGGTCGAGGGTGTCGAGGGGCGTAGGCGTTGACGCCGCACGACGGGCTCGAACACCAGTGGCACAGAGACATACAGAGACATTGCACCGAGACACACCGAGGACCTACAACTGCGAAGCCTTTTGAAAGCCTTTGCAGTTGAAGTTCTTCGTGTGTCTCGGTGTGATGTCTCCGTGTGTCTCTGTGCTACTGCTGTTCAACGGCTCGTCGCATAGAAGCGGAGCCGCACTAGCTGAAGCGCGTCGTCCGCCAGAGGGTCAGCCCCGACCCGACGAGGATGGCGAGCATCACACCGGTGAGCGCGGCGGCCCACTCCCAGCGCAGCGAGATCCGCGGCGCCTCCGCGATCGCGGCGAAGGCGATGAGGATCGCGGTGGCCGCGGCAACCACCAGCCAGTCCACCCACGTTCGACGGTGCTTCGTCGTGCTCAGCTCCTCGCCGGCCGCCCGCGCGCGGGTGTAGGCGGGGTCGACGCCGTAGCGGTCGCTCTCGCGCGCCGCCGCTTCCTGCCAGCGCCGATGCTCGCCCTGGCGCACCGAGGAGAGCGCGATCACGCCGGCGCCTAACGCCATCACGATCGAGCCGCCGATGACCTGGGTGTACAGCGCTCGCGTGCCGCCGAGGAGCTCCCCGAACACGAGGACACCCCAGAGCAGTCCCCACAGCTGGTTCGTGTTCGACAGCGGAATGCCGCGCGTGATTCCCGCGTATTTGACGGCGTACTGTTGAAACAGATCGCCGATGACCCAGACGAACCCCCCGAGCAGGAACCAGAACAGCACCTCGCGCGTGGCCGCCAGCTCCTGCCAGAGTGGAGTGACGCCGCCGGTGTAGACCACAGCCAGCGTCCCCATCATCGCGAGCTCGCCGATGGTGAAGAAGGTGATGAACGAGAGCGGGCTCATGCCGGTGAGATACGCCTTTCGATAGGGGATGTACATCGTGCCCCAGAGCACGCCGGCCGTGAGCGCCGCCACGATGCCTCTCATCGCATCGCGGGCGGCGACGTGGCTCGACGAGGCTATCGCGAGCGCGGTCGCCCCGGCGAACATGAGGAGCGCTCCGCCAAGCACGCCCGCCCATCGGCGCCAGTCCGCGCCGCGCAGCTCCTTGAACAGCACGACACCCCACACGATCCCGAGGAGGCTGTTGCTGTTCCACAACGGGAACGCGATGCTGAGACCGACATCCCGCACGGCGAAGATCGTCAGGGTGTTCGCCACGGCCCACAGGCAGCCGGCGAGCACACCCCATACGACGAGGTGAGGCGCCTGCCGAAGGTCGGCGCCGATGTACGACGTGCCGTGGATGAGCGCGGGCACACTCCATCGGGCGAGAAACACCCCCACCACCATGGCGAGCGAGACAACGAAGGGAGACACGCCCGTCGTCACGAGCTTGGTGGGCGCTTCGGCGGCGCCTAACCACGCTCCGGCGGTCAACCCGCAAATCATCCCGACCGCCTGCAACCGGCGCAGGCGGGTGGCGTCGACGGTCGGCGCGGGGTGGCTCAATGGATCCAGCGGAGCACCAGCAGTCCGCCAACGAGCACCGCGACGGGAATCCAGAAGTGGATGTCCCGGAGGACGAGGCCGACCCAGCTTCGCTTGCGGGGCGCGCCGGAACCGTTGCTCATGGCGGGCAATACTGCACACGGCCGGTAGTGGGGCGCAATGACAGCTTCATGTCCCAACGGTTCTTTACCGCAGAGGGCGCAGAGGACGCGGAGGGAACTTCACTGCATGAGCCCTTGGAAAAGCTTTGGCAGTTGCCCTCCTCTGCGTCCTCCGCTCCCTCTGCGGTAAAAAAGGGATCATCCGGGAGTTCCGGGCAGAAATCCGGAAGGTGACTACGTACGATGACGTAGAGCGGCGGTGACCCCGACTTTTCTATGTTGCCGTGGTCTTCAGTGCGGAGGTCACCGTGAGAGTGGCATTCATGGTCCCGCTCACCGTGCTCCTGGTTGTCGGAGTCGCAGCGGCGCAGACCGCCCCGTCGCTTCCTCGCGGGGCCCGCGTCCGCGTTACCCCTGCGACCGCGTCACCGACGATCGTTGGTCAACTGATCGAGGTGAGCGATTCGGCGTTGGTGATCCGACGCCAGCGTAGCAGGGGCGACATCACGATTCCTCGCTCCGACGTAATGCGCCTCGAGATCAGCCGAGGCACTCGACGTGGTGCCAACGCGGGGGCCGGCGCCCTCTATGGTGGGGTAATCGGCGGGTTGTCCGGCTACGCTCTGGGCGAGGACCGTTGCGGGGGCGACGCCTGGTTCTGCTTCAAGCGGCCCGCGGCCTCGGTGCTCGGCTCCATCACCGGGGTTGCGGCCGGCACCCTCATCGGACTCCTGGTCGGCAGTATCGAGCGCTGGGGGGACACCGAAGTCCCCGTGACCCTCTCACTGGTACCGACGCGGGATGGTTCGCTCACGATCGTTTCGCGCGTTCCCTTCTGAGGGCGGCCTCGCTCAGGGCGCGATCGCCCCCGGACGATAGCGGCGAATCGTCTGCGACTCGATATCACGCTCCGAGAACGCGACGCGCTTCATCTCGCCGCGTGCGAACATTTCGGCCTGATCGGCGTGATGAGGTGACTCCTCCCGCGGGCTCTGTCCGTACGCCAGCACGGAGTACGCGCGGGGCGTGTCGGTGAACTCGACCGCGATGACCCATCCGTCACCGCCGATCACGGAACGCTTGCCATCCGGATCGGTTCGGAAGTTGAGCACCCGGAAGCATCCGAGCGCGCCGCCGCAGCCGCCGACGGGAACATCGACGGTGCCGATGCGCACGCGGTGGACGTCCCCCCAGGCGACGTCGAAGCGGCCGTAACGACGCGTCGTTTCCTCCACCGCCCACGCGAACGCCTCGACGGCTCGGGCGTCGTTCTTGAGGCCGCGCGGTGTCGTCGCCGCTGCCTCCACCGTCCACGGCTGCGCGTACATGGTGTCCGCGTCGGTGCCCTCGATGTACCTCCGCCACCAGATCTCGAAGAGCACAGCACCTCGGCTCGTGTGCCCCGCCGTGTTGTCCCACCGAGTGAGCAAGGTGATGGCCTCGCCCACTGACGGCGTCGGCGATGAGGCGCGCACGGCGGTGACGAGGTCATTCTTTACGCGATCGGCAAGCAGCATCCGGTACGAGTGCTTGAGCGCGACGACATCCTCGAGACTGAGCTTCCTGGGCGGATCAATGAGCGCGAGGCTCAGCTGGCTGCGCAGCCGAAGCGACGGCTCGGGAAAGTTCGCGGGGTACCGCGACCGGTCGAGCACCTGCCGCAGGTTCGTGTGATACGGCGCGTCGTTCTCGTTGCGGACGTAGCCGCCTCGGGGATTCAGGAGCTGCGGCAGCGAATCCCATGGCACATAACGAGTCCACACGTCGCCGATGCCGCGCGCCGGAACGGCGGTCGTGTCGCCCCCGCTCGCGTGCGGCAGCGCCGGAATCGACGCGTTCCACACGTAGAGGATGTTCCCGGCGCGGTCGGCGTACGTGAAGTTGGAGTTCACGCGCGCACGGACGCGCATCGCCTCCTTCCACTCGGCGAGCGACTGCGCCCGCATCATGCGCAGGAACTGCTCGCCCGCCCGATACTCGCCTTCGGCCGCGGCACGAAGCACGTACACCTTGCCGCTGTCGCGGTGAATCACCGGGCCAAGCGGCGTCCGCCACACCTCACGAGTTTCAGTGGAGATGCCGGGGCCATTCTTGAAGGCGACGGTGACGAGCTCGCGCTGCACGGGAAGCGAGGTCCCATTGAACAGAAAGTGATCGGGCAGCGAGGGGTCGACGTCGAGTGCGTAGATCTCGTCGAGGTCGGGCGCGTTGTTCGTCGTCGCCCAGCCGAGGTGGCGGTTGAATCCGCCGATGACTCCGAAGGGGCCGCCGATGCGAAAATCCCCGTAGAAGTCGAGCACACCCGCAACGGTGACGTGCGCCTCGTAGTATCCGGCGGTCCACGACAGGTGCGGATTGCGAAGGAGAATCGCGCGCCCCGACCTGGTGCGGCTGGGCGCGAACGCCCACGCGTTTGAGCCCTCCTCGACGACGTCGACGCCTTCATCCGATGAGGGCGCGGTGGCACCGGGCCCGCGTTGACGCGGCGGCTCGAATCGGGCGAGGAAGCGACGGGCCTGTGATGGCGACGCCGTGTTCACGTCGCGGGCCGCCACGTCGTACCCGGTGAAGTTGGGCGCGAACCCGGGCGGGAATTCGTCGGAATGCAGCGCGACATAGCGGTTGACCCCAGCCGCGAATCCCTCGTACACGTCGCGCGTCGGCTGATCGATCTGCGCGTAGCGCTCTACGGCCAGCGCGTAGTCTCGCTTGGCCGAGAAGTCGCTCTCCATACTGTCTCGTCCGAACCAGCGACCCATCTCGCCGCGCGCCCGGAGGAGCCCGATCGCCACCCGCGGCCCATGGTCCTCGAGCTGGACATAGGCGAGCGCGTAGGCGGCGGCACGCAGATCCTCGGCCTTGATGTGGGGGACGCCAAATGCCGTGCGGCGAACTTCCACGCGGCGCGCCAGCTCAGGGACCTCGTTAGGTCCCTGAGCTGGCGCATTCCCGGCGACCGCCGCGGCAACGACCGCGGCAATCAGGACGCTACGCATTCCGATTGAGGCAGGCCTGCTCGACGTTGGGGTTGTTCAGCTCGGCCTGCGGGACCGGGACGTTGACATCGGTTCCGTAGTTGCCGCCCTTGTGCCACACCCCCGTGGGAAACACGGTGTTCGCGGGGCGGCTGTACTGACGAATGAGCCGTCGAAGATCGCCGACGCGATGTCCCCGGCCGAACAGCCAGAACGCGCGCTCGCGGAAGAGTTGGTCCACCCGAGCGGCCGTACTGCCGGCGTCGGTGAGCGGATCGAGTCCGGAGACCGTGGCGCGAGCGGCATTCAAGGTGCCAAGGGCGGCGGTCGTGTCTCCCGCGCGAAGCTGCGCTTCCGCTTCGATCATTCGGGCTTCGACGCCCTGAATGATCGCGACCGGACTCTCACGCTCCGTCCAGATGCGTTGCACGTGGAAGGGCTGCCCCAGGTCGTCGCGATTCGTCTGCGTGACGCCAATGGCGGTGCACTCGGTGTCGCCACCGACGCAGACGGGGACCCGTGGATCGTCTGCGGTCACGAAGTTCAGCCCGTTGGTTCCCTCGTTGTTCGCGACGCTGTACCGGCGTGCGTTGTTGTTGAACAGCCAGAACGCGTTGCTCGCCGTGTTCAACGAGTGCTGCATCGTATACGCAAAGCCGGTCGGCACTCCGGTCACGGCCGTCGCCGCCTCGGCAGGCCGGTTGAGGTTGAGGAGGATTCGGCCGCGAACCAACTGGAGCGCGTACCGCACCCTCAGATCGTTCGCGGTGGTGCCGAAATTGAGCGCCAACCCGTCTTCGGCGTGCTCGAGCGCGCGCTCGAACGCCGCGACCACCGTGATCGGCGATCCGAACTGCTCGCGACCATCCACCACCGTGCTGAACACCAGGCCGTCGCAGTAGTGCTCAGCCATCAGGTTGACGACGTACGCCTGGACGAGATGCATCTCGGCAACCTGCCACCCCGGCGCGTTGGGGACGTACTGCCCCAGCAGGTCGACCGCCTGTTCCGCGGCCAGGCGCGCGCGGTGCAGCACACGGTTGGTCGCGGTCAGGAACGTGTTCTCTGGTGTAATGACGCGCTGATCGATCTCCTGCCGGGCAATGAAGGAGTCACCGTTGATCCACTCATCGGCGAACAGGCCGCCGAGCATCAACAGGCTTTCGGTGTCGCCAGTGGGAACGCCGCTCGTCGCCCAGTTGAATCGCGCGAGCGCGCCGAGCCGCACCGCGTTCGCGCCCGCAGGCGACTGAACGTCGCTCGGGTTGATGATGTCGGGATCCTCGACCTCGAGGAATTCGGTGGGCGTACAGCTCGCCACCACTACCATCGATCCAATCACCGCCGTCCGGCGCAGGTGCATCCGGACCCAGCGTGCAGTCATGTATGGAATCATCGGAAGCATCGTCCTAGAAGCCGAGGGTGAGACGGAACGTGAGATACGTCGGGGACCCGAAAGCCTGGAACGAGGACGGCGCGTCGCCGGTCGTTCCGAACGACTCCGGATCGACCCCGGAGTACTCGGTCCAGAGCAGTCCCAGATTCCGGGCGGCCAGCGTGGCGCTGATGCTGCGGCCGCGGAAGAGCCGCGCCGCCAGGTCGTTCGACGGCGAGAAGGTGAGCGCGAGCTCACGCAACCGAATGAAGTCTCCCTTCTCGAAGAACCCGGCGACCGATCGGCTGGCGTGCTCGCGGACCATCACGGTGCGCGCCTGCTCGAAGAGCGAGGCATTGCGGTCGACCAGGGCCTGGCAGTTGAAGCGGCTCGCGCAGCGAATGCGCTCCGTGTTGTTGTAGACGAGGTGGCCGCCGCGGTAGTCCATCATCGCCGCCAGGCGGAGCCGCCCTTGCAGGAAGTTGAACGTGTTCGTCATGGCGGCTTCACGGCGCGGCGCAGAATGGCCGTGGAATTCGACGTCGGGGCTCACGTCGATCTCGGTAACCGAAATGATCCCGTCGCCGTTCGCATCGTTGTAGCTGCGCAGGCGACGCGACCACCAGCCGTTCAGAGGATACCCCTCGACGTTCCGGAGTGTGCTGCTCACGATGATGGGCGGCAGCCCCCCGAGCGACACGAGCTTGTTGTCGTTGGTGGTGCCGGTCAGCGTCAGGTTCCATCCGAACGACGGCAGGTCGAGGATCCGCGCGTCGAGCAGCGCTTCCCATCCGCGGTTCCGGACTTCGCCGAGGTTTTCGAATCGCTCCGTGTCGCCGGTCCCGATCGAGGGGGGAAGAACGCGCTCCACGAGCGCGTCCTTCGACACCTTGTTGTAATACGTGATCTCGGCGGTGAGGCGGCTGTTCCAGAAGGTCCCGTCCAGGCCAACCTCGACCTCCGTGGAGCGCTCGGGCTTGAGACCCGTATTGCCTAACGCGGTGAACACGGCTCCCGACACCTCTCCGCTCTCGCCGATGGTCTGGACCGCCGAGTAGTACGGCACGGCATCCGTGGTCCCGGGTTGCACACCGGACGCGCCGTACGCGGTGCGGAATCGCAGTTGATCGACCAAGCCGCCGGCGGGGAAGAACGACTCCTCCGACATGACCCACGAAAGCGAGAACTTCGGGTAGAACACCGTCCCGAAGTCGGCGCCGAAGGCGCTGTTCTTATCGGACCGGATGGCTCCGGTGACGAACAGCCGATCGCGGAACGCCAGACGCTGCTCGATGTACGCGCCGAACGTGCGACTTTCCGTCGTCGTCTCATCGGCCTCCTTCTCCGCCCCGGCCGTTACGGTCGTCGCCCCAGGGGGGAGACCGACGCCCTCTGCTCCATTTCGATTGAGGATGTCCCGGGTCGCCTGAATACCGACAGTCGTTTGCGACTGAAGGAGGTCGCTGAGCTGACGAGTGGCGGTTCCCCCGGCGTCGACCGTGTACACGAAGAAGTTCGTGCGGTTATCGGTCTTGAAGCCGAGCCGGTCGTTGGTGAGCGCGCAGTCGCCGAACCGGCACAGCTGCGTCTCGTGGCGCTGGATGTAGTCGACGCCGAAGTTGCCGCGGAACGCGAGCCAATCCATTGGACGCCAGTTCGAGGAGACCGAGCTGATCAACCGCTCGATCGCCTGCGTCGTTACCGTCTCGTACACATCCTTCGGGGTGAACTCGCGCCAGCCGTAGAGCGTATCGCCGGCCGCGTTCCGATTGTACTTGAATCCCGGACCGCCGAACGTGTTGGCGGCGATGCCCGCGGTGCCGGAGTCGTCGCTGCGCGGCAGTCGCAAGTCCTGGGTGATGTATCCCGCATGCACGGCGAGGTCGAGGTTGTCACGCGGCGCGAAGCTGACGTTCGTGCGCGCCGTGATGCGACGAAGGTGATTGGGATTCCGCATCTCCGGCCGGAGGGAGAGCCCACGCGATGCCAGGTACCGCTCCTCGAACTCGGGCACCTTGGTGACCCCGTCCTCGTCCTCCCACTCGCCGTGAACGAAGTAGCGCACCGTTTCCGAGCCGCCGCGCAGCTGAAGTCCATGCTGTTGGCGATAGCCGACGCCGTACGGAGTGGTTTCCTCGTCATCGTGCAGGTTGAAGCTCGTCACGCTGTCCTGCGTGCAGGCGGCGCTGACGACCTGGCTCAGAAAGCACTGTACGGTGTTGGCTGGGGTCGAGTTCGTGGCGGTGGTGGTGCCCGTTCGCCACGCCCGATACGCCGTTGGATAGTCGTTGCGATCGGTGATCGCCGTTTGCTCGGTGTAATACGTCCACTGCGGCCGGCCGGCGATGCCCTTCTTCGTCGTGATGACGACGACGCCGTTGGCCGCGTCGGTTCCATACAGCGTTGCCGCCGAGGGCCCGCGGACGATCTCGATCGACTCGAACTCCTCCGGGTTCAGATCGCCGACGCGGCTGGCCGTCGTTCCGCCGACGCTCAACGAGGAGGAGCCGGTGGCGCCCTGTACGCGGATGCCGTCAATGATGTAGATCGGATTGTTGGTGAGCGACAGCGAGCTCGTGCCACGGATGCGGATGCGGATGCCTGCGCCGGTCTGCATGCCGCCGTTGACCGTGACGCCCGCCACCTTGGAGTTGAGCACATCGCCGATGTTCGTGACCGCGCTGTTCTGCACGATGCTGTCCACGTCCACGTTCGCGATCGCGTTGCCTACCTCCACGCGTCGCTGCTCGCCGGTCGCCGTCGTGACCACGGGAGCCAGGGAGATGGCGACCGCTCCGATCGCGAAGTCGGCGGTCGCCGCCTGACCCGCTGCGACCGTCACCGTCTGCTTCTGTTCGGCGTAGCCGACGCGGAGCACGCGCAGCTCGACCGTGCCCGGTCGCACGCTGCGAATGGTATACCGCCCTTCGCTGTTCGTACTCGCGCCGATCGCGGTCCCGACGATGCTGACCTGAGCGGCCGCGATGCCCTCACCCGTTGCTCGGTCAGTCACCCTCCCGGTGATGGACGCCTGCTGTTCCTGCGCGCCAGCGATGGCGGCGGCGAGCGACCCTAACGATGCGGTCAGGATGACCGCGCGAAGCACACTACGCGCACTCATGGGCACCTCGTGGCGAGAAAACGGGCGATCTGAAGCATGCGCCTCCGCGAACGGGAAGCTCACCGCGGGAGGACTTTCCAGGAGACCTGCGTGGGAGGTCCGCGCAGGCGCTAGCTAAGCTACCGGCCGTCGCGCCGACCGCAACCGTCCCGCGGCGTCGCCTCGCCCGCGCCAGCCACGGTTGGGCCGGTCGAAAACAGGGGCTTTCCTAAACGTCCGGTTCCCTGCATTTTTGCAGGCCGGTCGCCACGTCGAGCGCCCGGCGCTGCGCTGCCGCTGCCTGACGAGTCGCTCGGGTGCCGTTGCCCGGGTCGCTCTCCCCGGAGATTCTCACCATGGCTCCCAACCGCCGAGCGATGCCGCTCCGCTGTGGGCTGGTGCTGGTTGTTGCGACATTGCTGTGGGCCGCCCCGATCCCCGCGCAGCGACGGATCGAGGTCACCCTCACGGCCGCCCCGGCCCGCCTGTCGCTCGTGCCCGGCGCGACGACCGAGCTCTTCGCCTACAATGGACGATTCCCTGGACCGACGCTCGAGTTTCGAGAGGGCGACCGCGTCACCGTCCATTTCCGGAACAACCTCCCCGAGCCCACGACCATCCACTGGCACGGGCTCAATCTGCCGTTCACGGCCGATGGCAGCCCGTTCCATCCCGTCGCGCCCGGCGAGACGTACGACTACGTCTTCACGATTCAGCCCGGGACGGCAGGGACGTACTGGTATCATCCCCACCCGCACCACCGCACCGGCTACCAGATCGCGAAGGGACTGTACGGCGCGGTGATCGTCAGAGCGCCTGACGATCCGCTCCGAGGGCTCACCGAGAAGCTGATCGTCATCTCCGACAACCGCTTCGCCGCCGACGGCTCGATCGATCTGCCGGCGTCGCTCACTCCCCCGGGCATCATCGACCGCGAGAATGGGCGCGAAGGCGATGTCATCTTCGTGAATGGCGCCGTCATGCCGACGATCTCCATTCGTGCCGGTGAGGTGCAGCGGTGGCGCGTGATCAACGCGTCCGCGGCGCGCGTGTACCGCCTCGCGCTGCCGGGGCACACGCTGCTGCACGTTGGGAGTGACGGCGGCCTGTTCGAGCGACCGGTGGAGGTCGATGAGCTCATCGTCGCCAACGCCGAGCGCGTGGAGTTTCTCGTGCGCGGAACGGGAGCGCCGGGCGAACGTGTGGTGCTTCAGACCCTGCCGTACGATCGCTACATCCCGCAGACGCGGCCCGCGACGTGGAAGCAGCCGCGGGAGCTGCTTGTGCTGCAATACACGACGAAGTCGCCGAAACGGCCCGCGTCGATCCCCGCCGTGCTGCGACACGTGCCGGTGCTCGACACGACGCAGGCGACGGCGCGGCGCCTCATGGTGCTGACGCAGGGAATGATCAATGGCCAGCTGATGGATCACAACCGCGTCGACGTCGCCGCGCGCCTCGAGGCGACCGAGATCTGGGAGATCGAGAACCTCGTCGGCATGGACCACCCGTTTCACCTGCACGGCTTCCAGTTCCAGGTGCTCGATCGCAACGGCGTCCCCGAGCCGTTCCGCAGCTGGAAAGACGTCGTGAACGTCCCGAAGCACGGGACGGCACGCTTCATCGTGCGCTACGCCAACTTCCCCGGAAAGTGGATGTTCCACTGCCACATCCTCGACCACGAGGATCACGGCATGATGGGGATTCTGGAAGTGACCGGAGCGCCGGAGCAACGAAGCGCCAAGCGTTAATCGACATACTTCGTTCACCGCAAGGAGGATCCCGTGGGATCGCTGCGCACCGCAGGGAGAGCAGGCATGCTGCTCGTCGGTCTCGTTATGCTGGCGTCGTTCGCGGGGATCTTCAGTGCCAGGCTGGGCGCCGATGACGCATCGGCGACCGTGGCGACGAGCGAGCAGATCCTGCGCGGACGGATGTTGGTGATCAGCCACGCTTGCGGTGACTGCCATGGCGGCGGCTCGAATCCCACCGCCGAAGGATGGCTCGCCGGCACTCGAGATACGGCCCAGGAGTTCAAGATCGGGCCGTTCACCACACGACCGCGCAATCTCACTCCCGACAACATGACAGGTCTGGGACGGTTCAGCGAACGCCAGATCTTCAACGCGCTTCGATACGGCTTGCGGCCAGGTGAGACTCCCGATGTCAGCATCACGGCGACGACGCCCGGACAGGGCAACTTTCCGCCAAACCCGAAGTACCTGGCGGTGCCCATGCCGTGGCCGGCCTTCCGCCATATGCCCGACCAGGAGCTTTGGGATATCGCCGCGTATCTCAAGCGCGGTGTGAAGCCGGTGAGCAACCGCGTGACCGATAGCGAAGGACCGCCGGACTTCTGGGCAAGCGCGTACACGCCCGAGAAGATCGGTTCCTATCCCGCGGCGCCATTTCCCGCCACGCACGAACGGGCGGCGCCATAGAGGCCATCGCCGGAGCGCAATGCCGGTGCGGCACCAGCTCGTCTCGTCAGGCAGTCCCTACGAACCGCGCGTGGGGATCTCACGCGCGGTTCGCGCAGGTCCCCTGCTCGTCGTCTCGGGGACGGCGCCGTTAGGCCCCGACGGCCGCACCGTCGGGGTCGGTGATGCCGGCGCACAGGCCCGCCGGTGCCTGGAGATCATCCAGCGCGCGCTCGAGTCCGCCGGGGCGACGCTGGCCGACGTCGTCCGCACGCGGATCCTCCTCACGCGCATCGAGGACTGGGAAGCGGTCGCCGGCGCACACGGCGAGGTCTTCCGCGACATCCGGCCTGCGAACACTATCATGCAGGTGACGCGCTTCATCGACCCTGAGTGGCTGGTCGAGATCGAGGCCGACGCAGTGGTTCTTGAGGACTAGTGGCCTGCGTCCGAGTTGGTGGGTGCAGGGCATGGAACCGCCGCGGCATTCATGTACATGCAGCTCGCACGGGAAGAGATGCGAGCCGGCACGCCCTAGCGCGCCGGACGGTGAGGGGCGTCCGAGTATGCGCGGTCATCGTCATGGCGCTCGTCGCCATCGGCGGCTGCACCGCGGAAGAGGGCAGGCCCGATCCCTCGACGATTCTCTTCGTGACGGACTTCGGCGTGAGGGATGGCGCCGTCGCGGCCTGCAAGGGCGTGATGCTGGGCATCGCTCCCGAGACGCGGATCGTCGACCTGACCCACGACGTTCCGCCCTACGACATCGAGATCGCCGGCGAGGTGCTCGAGCAGGCGCTGCCGTTCTACCCTACCGGCACGGTGGCGGTCGCCGTCATCGATCCCGGCGTGGGCAGCGAGCGCAAGGCGATCGCCGTCCTGACCAAGCGCGGCCATATCCTCGTCGGCCCGGACAACGGTCTCTTCACACTCGTTATGCAGACGGAAGGGGTCGAGCGCGCCGTCGAAGTCCGGGAGCCGCGCTACTTTCGAGCGCCGCAGGCGTCGTCCACCTTTCACGGCCGCGACATCTTCGCCCCCGTTGCCGCCCATCTCGCGACAGGCACGCCTCTCGATTCACTCGGCCCGCCCGTCGTCCCGGTGCAGCTCGATGTGCGCCCGGCGCGCCTCGCCGACGGGCGCGTCATCGGGATGGTTCGGTACATCGAAGACCCCTACGGGAATGTCGTGACCGACATTCGGCCGGCGCTGCTCGACTCGATTGATGCCACGCTCGGAGACTCGCTGGAGGTGCGGGTCGGATCCCGCACGCTGCGGCTGCCCTGGCGCACCACGTTCAGCGACGTCCCCACTGGCCGGGCCCTTGCGGTCATGCATTCGCGAGGCGTGCTCTCGTTCTCCATCAATCAGGGCGATTTCGCCTCGCGGTTCGGCGTGAAGCGGAGGGATCCGGTCTCAGTTCGCCGCGTCCCATAGCCGACCCACAATCGCGTCGATCGAGCCGACGATCACCCGCCCCGTCGGTGGAAAAGGACCGCGTAACCGCGACCTAACGGGAAGCCCTATCTAGAGTCGCCGCGAAATGCCGAGGCCCCACTCGGCGGTCGTGCCCGCAAACGGGTCGATCGCGCGAATGCGAAGCTCGCCGCGCACGCCCCAGCCACTCCGCGCTCGGAACCGGAGACCCAGCGCCGTGCTGAGGAACACCTCGCTGTCCGACCGTCCCTCGCTGAACGCGAATGCGGGACCCGCGCCGACTCCGAGATACGGACTCATGGCGCCTCGACCCTGGAGTTGAAGCTGAATCTCGGGAAAAAGAAGCGTAACCGTCGAGCCGAATTGCGCGTCGTACCGCCCAACGGTGAGACCGGGCTCGATGACGGCGAACGCACCGAGTGGCAGCTCGAGGCGCGCCGCGCCGAAGACGCTGGTTCCCGTCCCGCTCAGATCGTATTGAAACGGCCCGGCAACGACCGCGAGGGCTCTCCCATTTCGCTCGACCTGGGCAGCGGCCGAGCGGGGGGCACCTACCGTCACGCACATCACGACGGCCAGCACATACAGCGGTCGATGGCGGCGCGGCACATTCATGGTCATTCCTCCGTTAGGCCCTGTCGCTTACGTGCGTGTCCCCGTTCGTCTTAGGAAAACGGCAGGAATCGGACCCGCATAACTAGCGGTCCATCGGCCTCTTTTCCTCTGGCGAAAGTGGTGAAAAAGCAGTATCTGTATGGCTCCCCCGCGCCACTTTCGCATGACCACCTTTTTTGTCGTGTGCGCCGCCCTCGGAGGCGGCGTCCTCGTCGTCCAGCTACTCCTCGGCCTCCTTGGTGTCGTCGACGCCGGGGGTGAGGTGGACGCGGGCGGCGGGCATTCCGTCGGGGGCGTTCACACCGCGTCGGAAGGGCTCGACCTCATGAGCGTTCGAGCGCTTTCGGCGGGCGTCGCGTTCGTCGGGCTGGGCGGGTTGGCGGGCATGGCCACGCCGTTCGGTCTGCTCGCGGCCATTCCGCTGGCGCTGGTCGCAGGGACGGCCGCGATGTTCGGGACGGCCGTGGCCATGCGCTGGATGCTCGGGTTCGACGATGATGGCACGGTGTCGATCCATGGCGCCGTCGGCGCGACGGGCACGGTGTATCTCACGATTCCCGGCGAGCGGAAGGGAGCCGGGAAAGTCACGCTCACGCTGCAGAACCGGATAGTCGAGTACCAGGCAGTCACTTCGGACGCGCCCCTCCCAACGGGCGCGCCCATCATGGTCGTCGATGTCGTAGGCCCCGACACGGTCCATGTCGTCGCCGACCCCACGAGGAAGGAGTTGTCCAATGCCGTTCGCTGACATCTTCCCCGCGCTGCAGCTGCCCGACCTGAGTGGCACGACGATCGCCATCGGCGCCGTGCTCCTCGGTGCCGTGCTCGTGATGAGCATGGTCTCGCTGTTCGTGTCGCGATACAAACGCTGTCCGGCGAACAAGGTGCTCGTGATCTCCGGAAAGGTCGGCGGCGGAGAGAGCGCGAAGTGCATCTCCGGCGGCGGCGCCTTCGTGTGGCCGGTGATTCAGGAGTACGCGTACCTCGGCCTCGAGCCGATCCAGATCGACATTCCGCTCAAGGACGCGCTGTCGTTCGAGAACATCCGCGTCGCGGTCCCGAGCGTGTTCACGGTCGCCATCGGCACCGAGGCAGACGTGCGTCAGAATGCGGCGATTCGCCTGCTCAACCTCACGCACGACCAGATCAAGCGTCAGGCGCAGGACATCATCTTCGGGCAGCTGCGCCAGGTGATCGCATCGATGAAGATCGAGGAGATCAATCGCGACCGCGACGCGTTCCTGCATCGCGTGCAGCAGTCGCTCGAGCCGGAGCTCAAGAAGATCGGCCTCGTGCTGATCAACGTGAACATCACCGACCTCAAGGATGACTCGGGCTACATCGAGGCCATTGGAAAGAAGGCCGCCGCCACCGCCGTTCAGCAGGCCCGAGGCGACGTCGCCGAGCAGGAGAAGCTGGGTGAGGTACGGGTGGCGGAAGCGGAGCGCGACCGGCTGGTGCAGGTGGCGAACGCGGTGAAGCTGCGCGAGATCGGCACGCGTGAGGCCGACCGTGAGAAGATGGTGCGGATCGCCGACCTCGAGAAGGAGCAGAAGGTCGGCGAGCAGCGCGCCGCGTTCCTGCGCGAGGCGATCGTGAAGGATGCCGAGCAGGAGAAACGCATCGCGGTCGCGAGCGCGGAAGCCAAGGCGGTGGCGGGTGAAGCGGACTCGATGGCGCTGATCGCGTCGACGCGCGCGGCGCTTCAGGTTCGTGAGGCGGAGGCCTATCAGCTGTCGGAGACGCGACGGCGCGAGGCCGAAGCGTTCGTGCAGGAAGCGCAGAACCGCGCGATGGCGCGCGCGGCGCTGGCCGACGCGGAGCGTGTGGAGGCGGTGCGTCGCGCCGAGCTCGAGGCGCCGGCGAAGGCCGAGAAGGCGAAGACGATCGTCGAGGCCGAGGCGGAGGCACAGCGCCGACGCATCGAGGCGGAGGCCGAGGCGGCGGCGATCTACATGAAGCTCGAGGCCGAGGCGCGCGGTCAGTACGAGATCATGTCGAAGAAGGCGGAGGCGATGAAGGAGCTCGTCCTCGCCGCCGGCGGGGCGAAGGAGGCCTTCCAGCTGATGATGGTCGAGCACCTCGACACGCTGGCGGAGACGTCGGCGAAGGCCATCTCGAACATCAAGTTCGACAAGGTCGTCGTGTGGGATGGCGGCGGGCCTAACGGGGCGACGAGCGGCTTTCTCCAGAGCATGGCGAACACGCTGCCGCCGATGATGCACGTGCTGCGTGACATCGCCGGTGTCGAGCTGCCGACGTATCTCGGGAAGATCGCGGGGGAGACGCACGCGAACGACTCCGACGTTACTCCCCAGGCCCTCGGTGATGGCGCGGGTCGCTCCGGCGGCGTGGTGGCGCCGGCGGACTCGCCGTTGTCGCCGACGAAGGAGATGCCGCGGGTCGAGCGGAGTCGCTGAGTGTCGGCCGCCCGGTTCGAGGTGGCCGATCTCGAGTTTGGTGAGTGGCTGTATCGTGAGCTGACGGCTGACGTCCATCGTGAGGCGACGGGTTGGGCGCCCGAGCGTGTGGAGCGTGTGGCCGCGCGTCTTCAGGCCGATCGCACCGAGGAGGCGCGGATGGTGCCGGTCGTATTGTGGATCCGCGTCTTTACCGCGTTCACGGCGCCCGGTCGTTATGTCTACGTCGGGCGCCGTCTGCTCGAGCGTTGTCCGGACGACGAGACGGCGGCGCTGCTCGTGGCGCACGAGATCGCGCACCACGATCTGGGCCACTTGTCAGGACCTGATTGGCTCCCGGATGCGATCCGCGAGCGAGGTGGGCGGATCGCGGCGTCATTGTATGCCGCCATGGCGCATCGGCTGCACGGTCCCGAGCGGGAGTGTGCGGCCGATCGTCACGCGCTCGATCTGTGCGTGTCGGCGGGGTACAGCGCCGTGAAGTGTCTCGAGCTCTTCGGCGTGCTCGAGCGTTATGCGGCGGAG
>DATFFP010000018.1:0-61598 GCA_035249985.1 Gemmatimonadaceae bacterium | reverse complement strand
ACCCGCCGCCCACGAAGCATCGTTCCGGTGAGCGCCCCTGCGACCCGCTCGGCGTCCGGCGTCGCGATTTCCACCAGGGAGTGATTCTCCCGCAAGTCGATCTTCCCAATGCTCTCACGAGTGACACCGGCCTCGCCCGTGATGGCCCCGACGAGGTCGCCAGGCCCCACGCGGTCGCGCGTGCCTGCGCCGACGAATATGCGCGTCCAACCGCCGGCCGGCGCCGTCGCAACTGGGGTAGAACCCGGAGCGGAAGCGCGAACGGCCTCACTCGACCGTGCGCGCTCGAGCAGGCGGAGCGCGGCCGCGGCGACCTCCACGCCGTCGTACTCATCGAGCAGTGGCTCGAGCGCAAGGAGCTCGTGGGTGGGCACTCCGCTGGCGAGCACTTCACGGAGCTCCGATCGGAGAGCCGCAACGCGCTTTCGCGCGCGCCCCGCCGCGTCGGAGGCTTGCAAGGGCGTAACGGGCGCCCCGCCGGCAAGCACCCGCAGCGTATCGAGCTGCCGCGGCTGCGCGATCGCGATGACCGCAGGCGTCGCACCACCCATCACGGCGCGCAGCTCTTCGCGGGTCGGGATGTCGAGGAGAATCAGCGTGTCCGCTTCGATCACCGGCGCGCCGCGCGTGACGCGGACCCCGGCGTCATCGCCCACGTGTCCGAGCGACTCGAGCAGCTCGCGGAGCTCGCGCTCCGTCGATCCCGAGCGGGTGAACACCGCCGCAACCTCGGGATCAAGCGCGTCGAGCACACGCTGCAGCGTGGGGAGGCGTCCCCAGGCGGAGCTCGAGACATAGCGGATGGGCGTCGCCACGGCGCCAGTGCCGGCGTCCCCGGCGCGACGCGCGCGGCGCGCATACCGCTCGATGAGCTGCTCCACCTCGGGAGTCTGACGCGACGCGATGATGGTTCGCGCCGCTTCCTTGGGAACCTCGGCGAGCACCGCCTCCAGGGCCTCGCGGGACGCGGGATCATCGACGATCTCGTCTACCCACGCGAGCACCAGCGCGCGAACGTGCTCCATCTTGAGTACCGAAGTTCTCACCAGCTCGAGAAGCTCCGTCGGAGCGCCGATGACGCCATGAGTCGGTCGCGCGCGAAGCAGGCGCGTCGCGCGACGGGCACTCGAGGCTGGAATGACACGAAGCCCCGTGGCGCTCGGGAGCGACGCGATGGCCCGCGCGAGGGTGATGGCAGCATCCGGATCGGGAGCCAGAAGCAGGACCTGCAGCTCCGGCACATCGCGGTCGAGCCGCTCGAGCACGGTAGCGAGCACCCCGGCGGCCGACGCCATATCGTGCGGGAGGATGTGCACGACGTTCTGGCTGCGTCCTACGCTCGCCGTCTCGCGCTCCTCATGCTCCGCAATTCGCCCGTGCTGCTCCACCGGTGCCTCCATTGTCAATGGCGTGCCCGCGCCCTGGGATGTAAAGTATACTCGCCCGTCACCTTCCTCCACCGCCGCCGCATGTCGTTGCTCGCCGGTCCTCGCAGCAATCGCGCCTTCGCGCCCTCCGGGAACATCTCCCAGCTTCGCGAGTCCGCGACCATCGCGGTCTCGGCGCGAGCCAAAGCCCTTCGTGCCGCGGGACGTCCGGTCATCGATCTGGGCGCCGGCGAGCCAGACTTCGACACCCCCGAGTTCATTCGCCGAGCGGCCCAGAGTGCGATCGACGCCGGCGCGACGCGATACACCGCTACGGAGGGCATTCTTCCGCTCCGCGAAGCGATTGTGCGCCGAGCAGGTGACATGGGTGTCGAGGTCACGCCGGGGCAGGTGGTCGTCTCGACGGGCTCGAAGCAGTCGCTGTTCAACGCCTGCTTCTGTCTCTTCGGTGAAGGGGACGAGGTGCTCATCCCCACGCCGAGCTGGACGAGCTACTACGAGATGGTTACGCTGGCGCGCGCGACTGCGGTTCCCGTATACGGGGATGCGAGCGCCGGCCTCAAGGTCACGCCATCGATGCTCGAGGCCGCGTCGACGGGACGAACGCGCGGGGTGATGCTGAACTCCCCGTGCAACCCCACGGGCGCGGTGTATTCGCGCGATGAGCTCGCGGCGCTGCTGGAATGCGCGCACGAGCACGGGTGGTGGGTGATCAGCGATGAGATCTATCGCGCGATCGCCTACGGCACCGAGCCGGCGGCATCGGCGCTCGATGTCGCGCCCTCGCTCGATCGCCTGGTGCTGATCGACGGCGTCGCCAAGGCGTACGCGATGACCGGGTGGCGAATCGGGTGGGCCATCGCCCCGCGCGAGCTGTCGGCCGCGATGACCGCGTTTCAGTCGCACACGACGTCGAACGCGGCGGCACCGTCTCAGCATGCTGCCCTTGCCGCGCTCACGAATCGTGAGGCGGCCGACGATTCGGTGAGAAAAATGGTGGCGGAGTTTCGGCGCCGGCGAGATGCTGTCGTCGAGGTCGTGCGTGCGGAGCGGGGCATGGAGATCGTCGATCCCGAAGGCGCATTCTATCTGTTCGCACGTGTGGGGTCGGACGACCCGGAGCGCGATGAGGGAGCGCGGTTCGCGCAGCGTCTCCTCGAGGGCCACGAGGTCGCCGTCGTCCCGGGATCCGCGTTCCTCACGCCTGGATGGGTGCGCATGTCGTACGCGGCGCCCATCGACGCCGTCGTCGAGGGGACGCGCCGCCTCGTGAGCCTCTGGCGCGAGACGAGCCGCTGATGCGGCACACTGGCGGGTGTGGCCGCCCCTGGTATCTTGGCGCGTGAGAGGGCGCGCGACGTTGGCATGCAAGGCCAGGCTACGCACGGCACGCGTTCGGCCTCCCCATTCGATCGCGCGGTCGAGATACTGAAGGCCCCTAACGGAGTTCTCTCGTGAACATCGCGGTGCAGATCGAGCCGACCGGCGCGCTGTCCGACGTCGACTACAGGTGGGATCCCGACACCGACATTCTCACGGCAACGCTGCGCAACGGTGCAACGGGGAAGGGCATGAGCGGCTCGGTGGAGCTGGCCGGCAGCGACGGGTCGTGGGTGGTCCTCGACGTCGAGGCTGGACGAATTCATGGCGTCGAGGTCGCCGTGTGGCCCGACGTGCGCAAGGTCGCGACACTCTCGCCGCCCGATGCGCAGAGTGCGAGCATCGTCGTGCCATCACGGCACTCCCAGCCGGATGTCGCGGCCGTCGAGGTCGACACCTCCCTCGTTGCCGAAGCCGATCAGGCGGAACGCACGATCCATTTCAAGCTGGGGGTGAAGCGGCCCGCACGAGCGATTCGCTTCGCGCGTGACCTTCTGCTCGAGCTCGACGAGCGCGATCGCATCGCGGGGTTGTGGCTGCTGAACGTGCCGCCATTTCCGGAGGACGCGTGATCACGACGATCGTGCTCATTCGCGCTGATCCGAAGCTCATCCCGCAGGTCGCCATGCGCCTGGCGGGAATCGAAGGCGTTACCGATGTCTACTCGGTGTCGGGTGAGTGGGACCTCGTCGCGATCGTCAAGGTTCCCGAGTACGATCGCATCGCGCAGGTCGTTACCGAGGAGTTCGTGAAAGTCCCCGGCATCGAGCGCACGCAGACGCTCACCGCCTTTCGGGCCTATTCACGCAAGGATCTCGAGCAGGCGTGGGACATCGGTGTCGAGTAGGGCGGGGCCGTGAGCGATCGCGTCGACGAGTACATCGCATCGCTGTTCGCCCGTGATGACGACGTCCTGGCAGCGCTGCGGGAGGCTGCCGATCGCGAAGGGTTGCCGCCGATCTCGATCAGCGCGGTCACCGGCCGCCTGTTGCAGATTCTGCTGTCGGCCATCAGCGCCGAGCGTGTTCTCGAGGTCGGCACGTTAGGCGGATATTCCGCCATCTGGATGGCGCGAGGGCTGCCCGCGTCGGGACGGCTGGTCACGATCGAGGTCGATGAACGGCACGCCGAGTTCGCCCGACGATACTTCGCGCGGGCGGGCCTCGACGACCGCATCGATCTCCGCATCGGCCGCGCGCTCGATGTCCTTCCCGCGTTCGATGGCGAGCGCTTCGACGCGATCTTTCTCGATGCCGACAAGGAACCGCTGCCCACCTATTTCGACTGGGCACTGCGCCTGCTTCGCCCCGGCGGGCTCCTCATCGCCGACAACGCGCTCTGGGGTGGGCGGGTCCTCGATCCGGAAACGGCAGATGAGGGAACGCGCGGCGTGCGCGAGTTCAACCGGCGCATGGCGAGCGATGAGAGAGTACGGGGGACGATCGTCCCCGTTGGCGATGGGCTCGCGGTGGGGGTCGTGAACGCTTGATACCGGCAACGATGACAGAATTCAGAATAGAGAATCAGATAAATCTACGGGGAGCCATGTCGTGGCTCCCCGTGGTCGGTTCTGAACTCTCTATTCGGTATTCTGAATGCTGTCCTTTGCCGTTGCCCTCACTGCCGAACCTCATCGAGGCACCAGCTCGACCGTCCCCGGAACACCTCTCTCCATCGCCCATTCATCCAGGCGAACACCAGCAGCGACGTCTCCTGACCGATTCGCCACTCCTCCGCCACGATTTCGTCGATGCCATCGCCCGTGAGATCCAAATGATCGAAGAAGCGCCGGTACACCGCACCGGCGATCGGGCCGTTCACCACGTGGGACATCGTCGGGGTGTAGCCATCGACGTCGCGGTCCGCGATGACGAATAGGTGAACGGTGTTGGCCGTCGCCGAGCCCGCGTCCGTGGCGGTCGGATCGATGTACGACGCCACGATCGTTGGGGAGTCGGTGGCGCCGGTGTTGATCGCTACCGCGCGGAAATCGAGGGCGTCGAGCATTTTCCCGTCGACGTTTTCGGGAGCGCCCGCTTCGATTGCGATCTTGCGCCCGGTTCTCGCCAACTCCGCATCGGGAAGAGGCTTGGTGGAGCGCGGAGCCGATCGGTCGAACGAGGACGCGAGTGCCTCGACGGTGTACGAGGACTTGGTCATGCCGGTGACGGTGACGCTCGCCAGCGGCGTGAGCGCCTGACACCCTGGAAGGGTATAGAGCGGGTTCTCGGGACGCTCCCACATGCCCTGCCGGACTGTCACCGTGCCTCGCGTGCGGCCGTCCTGGTAGAGCTTGTAGGTCTTGCCGCCGCGCAGGTACATCGCGTCGAACTGATGCCAACCGGTCGACGAGAGCGCGATCGTCTTCAGCTGCCCGTCTACGATGGCCGCGATGGGAATCATGCGCGGATCTTCCTTTTCACCGAAGATCTGGAAGAGGATGTGGGGACGCGCGGCGAGATTGAGGGCCTCGCCGGGCGCGATCTCCGGGGGCGCCGGTCGATCTCCGCCAATGAATCCTTTCGCCTTGTCACACCCGGTAACCACCGTTACGATGGTCACCAGCGTGGCGACTCGCTGGATGACGAACGCGCGCATCAACTCGCGGAAGGTAGACGAGAGCACGGCTGCCGAAGGCGGCCGATCGGCGGGACCTGAGACGGTGGCAGTAGAGCAGAGGCAGCGGGCAACCTACCCCCCCTCCATACCCGTGGCAACTTTCCACGACGCGGTGCGCATCCTCGCGCATCGCGTGCCCGGCGTCGCCACCGTCAGTAGCACGGCACCCACGCTCGAGCGGCTCGAGGGTGTTCATGAGGCACCCCGGGTCATAGACGCGCAAGTCGTTGAGAATGCAACCGTGGCGCGCCCGGTACCGGGGTCACCGGCCCCCGCGTTCAGTGCATTTCTCGATGGCATCCAGGAGAGCCGAGTGGTGACGCTCTCGCGAGGAATTCCCATTGTCTGGGGCCGCGTCTCCGCTGTCATCAAGCGCCGAGTGGACCGGCGGCTCACGACGTGGCAGCATCCGATCGTCGAGTGTCGCATCTACGCGCCGCTCTCGGCGCTCGACACCGACACGCGTCACAATCTGGGCGGTCTTCAGGTCGTGGACACCTCACGTGCGGACGACGACGGCGTCCTCTCCCGGCATCCTGCCCACGTGACGGAGCAAGCGCTGCACGCCGTTCAGCGCGACCGCGAGCGCGCCGAGCGGACCCTGGCTGAGCAGTGGTGCGAGAGGATGCGCGAGCCGCTGCTGGTGGACGGCAGCATTTCGGCGAGCGAAATCGTCGGGACACACAGCTGCGCGGTCGGCATCGTGAAATCCCACCGTCAGCTGTACGCGTCGGCGGCGCTCCTCGATGTGATTCTCGGTCTGGCGTGCGGCGAGCGTACTCCGGTTGTACGGATCGCCCCGCGCAATCGGACGCCCGTGCACTCCTGGTACCTGCGCCTCCGCGAGGGCGTGGCGCATGACGCACTCTGGGGGATCGTGCGCGTCGAGGTCGCGGTGACCGACGATCCCTCGGCGCGAGCGGATGAGGTCTCGCGCTGGGTGCTCGCCGAGCGCGCGCCACTGGCGCTCCCGGATGCCCGGTGGGACCGTATGGCATACCCGGTTCGAGAGTGTGAAGAGTTTCTACGAGCCATTTCATGACGGCAACGATGACAGAATTCAGAATACAGAATACAGAATTCAGCAACGACACTTCTGCGTTCTCTATTCTGTATTCTGAATTCTGTCATCGTTGCCGTTTGAACACAGAGCGTTGAATGCCTGAACAGACCGCACCGCTCGGCCGCGTCGTCGCCACTGAACGCAAGCCCAACACGCCTCACGAGTTCCATTTCTGGACCGCGGTCGACTCCCCGGTCGGGATCGGCACCATCGTGCGCGTCGAGGGAACGCACGCCGTCGAAGGACACATCCCCCGCGTGTACGGTGTCGTCGTCGAGGGTTTCAGCTTCACCGACTTGCTCTCGCCGCTGCACGACGTGCTCGGTCATGACGGTGATCCGCGCTCGTCGGCGATCGCCCCGACCGAGCGGCCGGAGGTGCGCCTCTATACCGCGGCCGTCCTGCGACAAATTCCGGAGGAGCCGCTGCAGCCCGTGCCAATGGGCGAAGTCTTCCTCGCCAGCGACGAGGATGTGACGCTCGCGTTGCGCATGGACACCTACACGCGGCCCGAGACGCGGACGGCCATCCCCATCGGGCTGTACCGCGCCGGCGGCATGGATTCCCCGATCTATCTCGACGCCGACTTTCTCGTCGGCCCCGAGGCCGCGCATCTCAACATCACCGGCGTGTCGGGACTGGCCACGAAGACGAGCGCCGTCGAGTTCATTCTCGCGTCGCTGTTCGCGCATTTCCCCGCGAGCAAGGGCTCAGTGGCGGCGGTGTGCTTCAACGTGAAGGGACCTGACCTCTGCTATCTGGACCAGCCGGGCGATCTCGATGCCAGCGACCTGGCGATGTACGACCGCCTCGCCGTCCCGCCTCGCCCGTTCGATCGAGTGGAGTACTTCGCCCCCTACAAGGCGAACCTCACGTCACTGAACACGTTGCGCTCCAATGAGGCGCTGATGCACAACGTCAGCCCGCTCACCTGGGGGCTTCGCGAAGTGCTTCAGTTCGCCGAAGTGCTGCTCAATCGTGATGACGTGGATGCGAAGGCGGACGCGCTCATCGATTTCATCAAGGAGCGGGTGCTCGACCGGGAGTACAAGGATCCGCAGATGCTCCCGGGGCAAGTCTACCGGGTGCAATCCTTCGCCGACCTCGAGCGCTGGTTCCGCGACATCATCCTCATGCTCGAGGGAAAGGGGAGCGAAGGGTACAAAACGCACCACATCGCGACCATCCGTAAGGTGCGCAACCGGCTCTCCAACATTTCGCTGCGATGCGCCGGCCTCGTCACCGATGATGGCTCCGTGAGCGACCTTCCGTGGGGGACCTTCGAGGATCGCACGGTGTATGTGATTGACGTCGCCGCCGCCGAGGAGGACGCGCAGGATCTCATCTTCGCGCGCATTGTGTCGAAGCTCCGTGAACACCTCGAGCGGCGTGATCTCGGCGTCAGCCACGTCGTGGTGTTCGTCGACGAGCTGAACAAATACGCCCCGGCCGATGGCCCCGACACCTACGTGCGGAAGATGCTGCTCGATATCGCCGAGCGTGGACGGTATCTCGGGCTGGTGCTGTTCGGCGCGCAACAGTTCCGGTCCCAGGTCCATCGCCGCGTTGGCGGCAACAGCGGGACGTCCTTGTTTGGACGCATGGATGGAGACGAGCTGGCCACGCCTGGCTACGCCGTGCTCAGCCCGGCCACGCGAACGAAGCTGGCTACGCTCGCCAAGGGAGACTTGATGGTCCGACATCCGCACTTCACGCAGCCGATATTCCTGAAGTTCCCGCGCCCGGCGGTGCTTCGGGGGCGCGATGGTGTCGAGCGATTCCCGCAGGCGACCGATAGCTCACTCGAGGCCTCGCTACTGCGGACGCTGCGCCAACTCGATCCCGGGGTGCCGCTTGCCTGGGTGCAGGACATGGTCGCGCTCTACGATGAGCCCGACCTCATTCGCGCACGCAATGCGACGCTCCAGGCGCGTCCAAAAGACGTGAGGGCCTTTTTTGCCTCGAGACTCCGCACGATCATCCCGGCGCAGCCCGCTCAGGCACCCGTTGCCGCGACGCCCCTTCGTGGGCTGCCGGCCGACGATCCCTACGGCCTGTAGCGCATGCTCACACTCGTGAGGCGCGTCGCCGCCTCGGCCGCGCTCGTCGCCTCGATCACCCCGGTCGCGCATGCGCAGACCGTCCTGCTGCAGATCAAGCCCAAGGTGGGCGACACGCTGCGGCTGCGCATCGAGCAGGAAATGGAGATCTCGGGCGTCGGCAAGGTTCGCGATGCCGACACGACGATCACCATGCGCTCGTCGATGCTCATGTTGTCGCGGTCCATCGTGATCGAGTCGGACAACGAGGGCACCACCGTGCGATCGATCACCGACTCGGTGGCGGTGGACATGGGTGCGTTGGACCCGCGCGTCGCGACCCTCAGTGACCAGGCGCGGCGATCGTTGCAGGGGAAAGAGGTTCGCGTCCGCTTCTCCCGCGAGGGCTCGGGAATCGTGATCGAGGCCGACCCGGACATTCCCCGCGACCTCCAGTCGGTCTTCTCCCAGCTTCCCGCCACGTTCCCACGCCAGCCGGTTGCCGTCGGCAGCACGTGGAAGCAGCGCATCCCCATTCCCGACACGGGGCCGGGCCAGGTCGCCGGGACGCTCGAGGCCACCTTCCGGCTCGACTCGCTCACCCGGCGCGGGAAGCTTGCCCACATCTCGATGCGCGGCACCGTCACGCGGGATTCGACGGCGGCCCCGATTCGGGGTGGGGCGCGCATGACGATGAGCGGGACGGTCACCGGTTACATGGTCCTCGACCGCGGCCGGGGGTGGGTTACCGATGCCTCGACCGAAATGTCGATGCGCTCGCACATCGCCCAGCCCCCCGGAAGCGGCCTCCAACCGGTGAAGATGGAGATGCGCCTGCTGCAGCGGCAACGCACTATGGACAAGCGGTGAGCGCACACGCTATCCTCTTAGGAGTATTACAGTTAGCCGAATTTTCCCCGAGGACGGCGTGCGCCTGGTTCACATCTCCGATCTGCATCTCGGTTTCCGTCAGTACCACCGGCTGACGCAATCCGGAATCAATCAGCGCGAAGCGGACGTCGCGAACGCCTTTCGGAGCGCGATCGACCGGATCATCGCCCTCGAGCCCGACGTCGTCGTGTTCGCGGGCGACATTTTCCACACCGTTCGCCCGATGAACCCGGCGATCATCCACGCGTTCAACCAGCTGGCTCGCCTCACCCGGGCCGTGCCGCAGGCGATCGTCGTGATGGTGGCGGGCAACCATGACCGGCCGCGGGCGACCGAGACGGGATGCATCCTGCGGTTGTTCACGGTCCTCGGGGTTCACGTCGTCGACTCGGAGCCTCGTCGCCTGACTTTTCCCGAGCGCAACCTGGCCATCCTCGCCGTCCCCGATTGCCTCGGCGACTATCCCGCGCTGCTCCCGGAGCCGGGCGTTAGGCACAACGTGCTGCTGCTGCACGGAGAAGTGCAGGGCATGCTGCCGGCGGAGGCTGTACGGGCGGACCGTGCGGCAATGGAAATCCCCCTCGACGCGATCGGAGCTCCGCGATGGAGCTACGTGGCGCTGGGGCACTACCACGTGCATCGGCAGATCGCGCCGAATATGTATTACTCCGGCTCCGTCGACTACACGAGCACCAATCCGTGGGGCGAGCTGATCGAGGAAAAGGTGGGAGGACTGCCCGGGAAGGGGTTCATCGAGTTCGACCTCGAGCGTGGCGTCCATACCTTCCACGCGCTCGACCCCTCGCGCCGCCTCGTCGACCTCCCCGCGGTTCCCGCGCGCGGCCTCACGGCCCCCGAGCTCGACAGTGCCATTCGCGAGGCGGTCGAGAAGTGCGAGGACGGCATCGACGAGAAGATCGTGCGCCTCGTCGTGCGCGACATCCCACGACACGTCGCGCGGGAGCTGGACCAGAAAGCGTTGCGCGACTACAAGCGGCGCGCGCTCCACTTCCACCTTGACGCTCGGCGTCCGGAGATGATGCGTCTGGCCGCGAGCGGCGCACCGGGCCGTCGTCCGACGCTCCGCGAGACGGTCGAGTCGTACATCGGCAAGCGCACACTTGCTCCGGGTGTCGATCGCGACGCGCTCGTGCAGCTCGGGACGTTCTATTTGCAGGAAGCAGATGCGGCCGCGAGCGTCGCCTCCGCGGGGTCTCCACCCACACTCGGCGGCTAGGTGCAGCTCAACCGGGTCGTCCTCCAGAACTTCCGCCAGCACGCGGATAGCCGGGTGGAGTTCGGTCCGGGGGTGACGGGCATCATCGGGCCCAATGGCGCTGGAAAGACGACCATCCTCGAGGCAATCGCGTGGGCGATCTATGGGAATCCCGCCGCTCGAGGCACGCGCGACTCCATTCGCTTCAATCGCGCTGGTGCGCGCTCGGGGGTGCGCGTCGAGCTCGACTTCGATCTCGGCGGCCATAATTACCGGGTCGTTCGCGGCCTGACGAACGCCGAGCTCTACCTCGATGGCCCGCAGAACAAGATCGCCGACTCGATCACCGGGGTGACGGACGTCCTCACGCGCCGGCTCGGCATGACGCGCGAGGAGTTCTTCAACACGTATTTCACCGGCCAGAAAGAAATCAGCGTGATGGCCGCGATGAGCCCGACGGAGCGCGCACAGTTCCTGTCGCGCGTGCTGGGCTACGAGCGGCTGCGTGCGGCGCAGGAAATCGCGCGCGACCGGCGTCGCGCCATCGTCGCCGAGATGGCGGGGCTGAAGCAAGGGATGGGCGACCCCGAGGCCGTGGCGCGTCAGGTGGCCGAGACGGAAACGCGGCTGGAGCAAGCCCGCGATCGTGCCCGCTTCGCGCAGCGTCGCCGCGAGGCGACGCAGACCGCGCTCGACGAGGTGCGGCCACGATGGGAAGCAGCACAGCGCGCTCGCGAGGCACATCAGGCCCTGCTCGCCGACCTGCGCGTCGCTGAGCAGGAAGAGGCGGCCGAGCATCGTGAGGTGCAGCGGCTGGAGCGCGATCTCGCCGACGCCGCCGGTGCACGTGCCGAGCTGGATCAGCTGCGGCGCGAGCTCGAGCCCTTCGCGCTGTTGGCATCGGAATTCCAGCGTCTCGATGTCCTCGCGCGGGAAGAGGGGCGCCGGCGCGCCCTGCTCGAGACGCAAGCCGCGCTGGCGGAAGATCTCGTCCGTCTGCGTGATCGCCGCGCGAAGCTCGAGAACGCGCCCACCCTCGAAACGGAGATCGACGCCGCGCTGGTCGCGAAGCGCGCCGACTTCGAGGCGACCGACGGCCTCCTCGAGGCGAGGCGCACCGAGTGGGTGCGCGACCGCCAGGAGGCGGAGACGAAGCGGCAATCGCTGCGCGAGCAGTACACGGAGCTCAAGGAGCAGCGCGACCGCATCGTGAGCCTTGGCGCGGAGGGCGCGTGTCCCACCTGCGCCCGGCCGCTCGGTGACACGTATCGTGCAGTCCTCGATCTCCTCGATGAGCAGATCGAGACGGTGCGCGTCGACGGGAACTACTACAAGGCGCGCTTCGAGCAGCTCATGGAGATGCCCGAGGACGTGCAGGCGCTGGACGAGCAGCGTCGCGCGATGTCGCTGGAAGTGTCGACGCTGGAGCGTCGCCTGACGAAAGTGCAGCTCGCGGTGCAGGAGCTCGCGCACGTCGAGTCGGATCTGGCCGGCAAGGACGAGCGGGCGGCGCAGGTCAACGCGGAGCTCGGGGCGATTCCGCCAGGCTATGATGCGGCGCGGCACGAGTTCCTCCGTGGTGAGATCGAGCGTCTCACGCCGCTCGATGCGCGGGCCGCGCGGCTCAGTGCACAGCTCGAGCGGGTTCCACAGGTGGAGCGCGAGCGTGCCGGCGCGGCAGAGCGGCTCGCGTCGATTCGCGAACGGCTCAAGGCGCTGCACGGCCGGCGCGACGCGACGACGATCCGCGAGTCGGAGCATGAAGCGCTGCGCACTGAATACGAGCGCGCGACAGCCGAGGCGCACGCGGCCGAGCTGGCATTGGTGCAGGCGCGAGGAGAGGAGGCCAGTGCGCACACTGCGCTCGAGCGCGCGCACGGGGTGGCGGCGGAGCTGGCCTCGCGGCAGCGAATGCTCGGCGAGCTCACCCAGCGGAAAGTGCTTCACGATGAGCTCGACCGCGCGTTCACCGATCTGCGCACCGATCTCAACTTCCAGCTGCGTCCCGAGCTGTCCGAGCTCGCTAGCGGCTTTCTGAGCGACCTCACCGACGGACGCTACGGCGAGCTCGAGCTCGACGACAGCTACAACATCGTCGTGCTCGAGGACGGCTTGCCGAAGCCCGTCATCTCCGGCGGCGAAGAGGACCTCGCGAACCTCGTGCTTCGCCTCGCGATCTCTCAGATGATCGCCGAACGTGCGGGGCAGCCGTTCTCGCTCCTCATCCTCGACGAGATCTTCGGCTCACTCGATGAGGCGCGACGCGCCAACGTGCTCGACTTGCTGCGCCGCCTCCAGGGGCGCTTCGAGCAGGTCATTCTCATTACGCACATCGAGCAGGTACGCGAGGGGGTGGATCGCGTGATCTCGGTGCGCTACGACGAGGAGACCGGATGCTCGGTCGTGGAGCAGCAGACCGCGGAGCTGCCGGACCTGTTTACGCCGGCGGTCGTGGGGGACGAGGTGTACGAGGAGGCGGAGGCGGGCGACTGATGGCGACGGCGCGCACGTGGCGAACCCATCATCAGGCCGACGGTCCCGAGCCCGCTGGCCTGGATGACATCGGCGGCCTCAATCAGGTCTTCAGCGATGCCTTCAGTGAGCGATATCGTCGGGACGGCATGGTTGGCGTGCGGGTCCCGTTTCTCAATCCCGCGATCTGGCGTTACGCGATCGAGGATGCCGACGGGGGAGCGCTCGTGTGGCGAGACGATCGCGACGACATTGTGGCCTTCAACATTGCCCATCGGTCCGGCGTCGAGGGATGGATGGGACCGCTCGCCGTCCGCCCTGACTGGCAAGGCGTCGGGCTGGGGAAGGAGATCGTCCGCGGCGGCGTCGACTGGTTGCGCGCCGGTCGCGCGGCCACGATCGGACTCGAGACCATGCCGCGCACGATGGACAATATTGGCTTCTACTCCGCGCTCGGCTTCGTCCCCGGCCGCCTGACGATCACGCTCACGCTCGACGCGGGTTTGCTCGGCAATGGTCCCAATCTGCTCGGGCGGCTCCCACCGCGCGACAAGGACGATGCGATCGAGGAGTGCCGTGCGCTCACCAATGGCCTCGCTCCCGGCTTCGACTTCACTCGGGAGATCGTGCTCACCGATCAGCTGGCGCTCGGCGATACGGTGCTGCTTCGCGACCGTGGCCGGCTGGTTGGCTTCGCCCTCTGCCACACCGCGCCGCTGGTGGAGGGACGCGTTCGCGAGGAGATGCGTGTGCTGAAGCTCGCACTCGAGCGCGAGGAGGATCTCAAGCGGTTAGCGGACGTGCTGATGGACTACGCGCGTCGGAGCGGAACGCGTCGCGTTGCGCTTCGCGTCCAAACCGAATTCCTGGGTGCCTATCAACGACTGATCGAGCTCGGCGCCCGCGTGCGATGGACGGATCTGCGGATGACGCTCGCCGACACGCCCGAATGTCCCCCGCAGCGCGGCGTCATCTGGTCGAACTGGGAGATCTAGCGCCGGGCCCTATTCTGATCCTGACTGCGGGCCGCGTCGATTGCATGGTGATCGGGTGGGCGAGCCTGAAACGCCCGCGCACACCAATGGATCATGAGCTGCCTCGTGGCGATCTCCCAGCCTGCGGGGATGGGCGCGAGCCGGCGTCGCTCGGTGTCGGACTCGAACGTCAGCCATCCGCCGGCGAAGCTGGGAGACACGGTGCGCAGCGTGTTCGCCGCCACCGGATAGGTGTCCCATACTCTCCACATCGTTCCCGCGTTATCGACGAATTCACGGTACGCCAACGCCGGCCTCCAGCATGCGGTCCCCTGCGCCGCCAATGCCCGTTCCTCGGGCAGAGCCAAGAGCCCTTCTGCAGGGATAGTGCCTGAGTGTGACACGCATCACAAATGGTTACGGTGCCGGACATTCTTCGAGTCCTCGCGTCGGGCACGATGACCTAACGGGCGACGCCACGTGGCAGGCATCATGCAAATGCTGCCGGACGAAGGCACACCCCGAGGCCAATGACCGTCGACAACGAGCTCGAGAACGGATTGCTACTGCGCACGCTGACGGATCCCAATACCGGGCTCCCGAGCGTGCTGTACTTTCGTCTCGTGCGCGATTGGGAAGAGCGCAGGGCGGCGCGTCACGGGGGTCGCGTTCGGACGATTCGGATCTTCGTGCAGGGCGGCGAAGAGGCCTCGTGCCGGCGATTCACGTTCGGATTGTGTCACGAGTTTCGGAAATCGGATCTGATCGCCTCCTCGGGGCGCGGGCAATACCGGCTGCTCCTCGTGGGCCGCGACGCCGACCAGGCGGAGGCGATCCGCGAGCGTGTCGAGCGTCTGCGTGACGACACGAACGCGCGGTCGGCGGCGGAGGGAGCCATCGAAGTCAGAGTTCTCGTCGATGAGCCGGCGCTACTGCGCGAGCGACAGGCGCACGAGCCTCCAGACGTGCAGCAACTCGAGGATAGCGGCGCCGGCCCGAGGTACGACGGGGACGCACCGCCCGCCGCTACCTAACGATTGACCCAGGCGGCCCGGAGCGCGGGTCGGCGGCGCCACCCCTCGACGACGGTCTGGAACGCGGCGAGCGTGCGCAGCGCGTAGAACGCCAGACGCTCCGCCTCCCGACCCAGCTCCCCTTCGCCGTCGCGCGCGGCCCGCGCGAGCTGGGCGCGGCTGTCCGCGTCACTCAGCTGCGCATCGACGAACGGGTCGCGCAGCCCCAATCGGTCCCACAGCTCAGCGATCGCGAGCACGAAATCGAACAGGGCCACGCGATCGTCCGCGCGAGACGCCGCGGCGTCGATGAGCGCCGCCAACCGGTCGAGATTCGCTTCCTGGCTGGCAACCACCATGGCCGTCCGTGAACCCTACCTGCTTCGAGCGCACGATCCTCGTCGTCGGAGATCGTTCGCGCATCGCTCCGTCTTCACACGGCACATCTCGCACCGCACCTACCGGCCCAGAAGAGACCGCAGCGCCTCCCGCGCGGTGATTCCCTCCAGGTACGCCAGTTCCTCGGGCGCGAACGGCGTCGGCACGATCCCGAACACGTCGCGCAGCGCATTGCCCTCGACGACATTGTCGAGCTTGAGCAGATCGAGCAACTCCGTCGTGACGGGCGGGTTCGGCAGAATGCGCTGCGCCAGAGCGATCAGCGGCCTGAGCAAGACCGTGGGTACCGGGACCAGAAACCGCTTGGCGTCCATGGCGACGAGCACGCGTTCCACCATCTGCCGAAGCGTGAGCTGCGCGGGACCGCCGAGCGCATAGGCCTGGCGAATGGTGTCGCTCTCGGCAAGCGTCGCTGCGACGACGTGCGCCACGTCATCGACGGCGATCGGCTGGAAGCGTGCAGTGCCGCCTCCCGGCAGGGGGTATATCAGTGGCGAGAGACGCACGAGCCGGGCGAGCACGTTGACGAACTCGTCCTCCGGCCCGAAGATCACTGATGGGCGAAGGGCCGTCCAATGAGCTCCACTCGCGCGCACCGCGTTTTCGGCGAGCCCCTTGCTGCGGAGGAAGCGATACGGCAACGAGCTCGAGGCGCCGTTCTGCGACATGTGGATGAGTCGCCGGACGCCCGTTGCCCGCATCGCGCCGAGCACGCACTCGGTGCCGCGTACGTTGACATCCTCGTACGTTTGTCCAGGTCGCTCGATGGCGATGGCGGCGAGGTGGACGACCGCATCGCATCCGTGCATCGCCCGCTGCATCACCATCGCATCGCGCACGTCGCCGACGTGAAGCTCCACCGGCATCGGAGCGAGACGTTCCGCGGCTTTCGCCGGTGATCGGACGAGGGCACGCACTCGCGCCCCTCGTTCGGTCAGGTGTCGACAGACGTGCGCTCCGACAAATCCCGCGGCGCCGGTCACGAGCACGAGCTGATCGTGCAAGCGCCGCTCGGGCTGCGGCTGCTCCGCGACCGCGGTGCCAGGTTGCGAGGCGGCGCCGGCGGGCTCGGTCACGGGCGATCGCGGCGCGTCGACTCGTCAGGCATCCCGCGAGCGACGATGCGCCAGATGAGCACCGACAGTCCGACGGTGAGCAGCAGGTGAATCCAGCCCGGTCCCGCGAACGCGAACGTTCCGACGCCCCAAACGACGAGCATCGCGATGGCGGCAATTATCCAGACGTCCATGTGATTGACTGGCCTCTGAGTCGTCTCTAGATTGGCAAGTGACCATCGGTGCCGCGCTGTTGCGACAACGCGTGGTGCGGCGTCGATGGTTTCGAAAGGGACGGAGAGCTCTAATTTTTGAGCCAACAAGTCCACTCGATGGGTTCGATATCTATGCGGACGTCATGCCCCAGTGCGGGGAAGGCGGAAGTGTGGTGAGGGCCTCATACATTCGGATGGGCTTCAAAAATCCTCTTCGTTCCCCACTATGCGAGCCCCGCCGAAAGGCGGGGCTCGTTCGTCATGGTACCGCAGGCTCCCCAGGCTTCGTCGGCGGGCGTCCTCGCATCATTTGGAAGAAGACCCTCGGCGCGGCCGGCGGTCGCATCACGAACCAGATCAGCAGTCCTATCGCCCAGGCTCCGTAGACAATCGTAATCTCCTCCCGCCACGTCGCGCGCAAGAACTGCACGAGCCAGAGTACGAAGAGCAGGGTGGCATTCCACCACTCGAAGCGCATGTTCGCCAGCAGGAGCACGGCCACGACGCTCTGCATGATCGTCAGCAGGATCTCCATCCGCTGCTCGCCATCGAAGGGCAGGGCTGCCGGCTCACCCCGCGCACAGGAAAACACAATGGGAATCATCGCGGCGAGCACCGTCCATTGGTTGACGTTGCTCGACAGCATGTTCATGAGGCCCATGGGCGCGTGCGTGACCCGCCGTGCCCACGCGAACGCCGAGACCTTCTCGGGAAATTCGCTCAGAAAGGGCGCGACCCACTGCACGAACACGAACTGGCTGATGCCCAGGGACAGCGACAGGGCGAGCATTGACTCCAGAAACGGATGGGCGGTGAAATACAGCAGCAAACCACCAACGGCGAAGAAGCCAATGATCGCCGCATGGCGCCACGCCCCAGGCCGTGTGTACGCCCAGCGCGCCGGCGCCGGCGCATCGGACAGGTTCTCCTGCTCCTGGGGTGGGAAGCGCCAGAGAATCGCGAGATAGCCGATGTACATCGCGATCAGCACGGCGGCGTCGACGAGCCCGAGTGAGCCCTTGTACCACACCCAGAAGAAGTAGAGGACGGGTGGGACGGTGGCGAGCACCTCGACCGAGTGCTCGTCCTCCAACTGGATCGCGCGGAGGGCGTGCCCCTGTTTGCGACGGTAGAATGCGGCGACGAAATAGATCATCGGCCAGCCGAGGCCGATGAGCAGACGGATGGCTCCGGTATAGTTCGCGATCGCGAGGTGCGAGTGACATCCCGCCGGCGGGTTGGCGACGAAGCACTGGACGGGATCGCTGCCTGCTTCCCACGCGATCACCGCTTCGACCGCGAACTCGGGGAGGGTCTGCAGCCACGCGAGAATCGCCAGCGCCAACCCCTGCGAAATCATGAACTGCGCCGCCTCTGCTCCCCAGGCGATCATGAACGCGCTGAACAGGATGCTCGGGAAAGTCCACAGCGCGGACCACGCGGCTGATCCACCCTGCAGGATGGCCGCGAGCAGAAGCTTGACTTTCAAATGTGAGCCATCCAGATAGGGGTGATGCCAGCGGTGAAACGTGCGTCAAGTTAGAGGTGCACCGCCGTCGACTCAAGCTGGACGCCTGGTGCGTGCGTCATCGAGCGCCACGCCTTTGCGAAACACACGCCACGCCGAACTCTTCGTGACCCAACGACGAAACTCACGCTCGCGCGCGACCGCGCGACGCGCGAAACCCTCTCCCGCGACGACCGGCGACCGGCGCGTCGACACGCGCTCGCTCGCGCTCGCCGAGTTCGATGCGGGGCTCGATCTCGACCCGGGCCCGGAGCACAACGCGGAATTCGAGGCGCTCGTGCGCCGCATCCTCGAGCTCATCGGGGAAGATCCGGCGCGCGAAGGCCTGCTCCGCACCCCGACACGCGTCGCCAATGCGCTCGCCTGGCTCACGCGAGGGTACGCGCTCGAGGTGGACGAGGTGGTTGGCGATGCCGTGTTCGCCGAAGCGCACGAGAGCATGGTCATGGTGCGCGACATCGAGCTGTACTCGATGTGCGAGCATCACCTGCTCCCCTTCTTCGGAAAGGCGCACATCGCGTACATTCCCGACGGCCACATCGTCGGTCTGTCGAAGCTGCCGAGAATCGTCGAGGTCTTCGCGCGCCGCCTTCAGGTGCAGGAGCGGCTCACCGAGCAGATCGCGCAGGCGATTCAGGACGTGCTCGCGCCGCGTGGCGTCGGCGTCGTGATCGAGGCGTACCATCTCTGCATGATGATGCGCGGGGTCGAGAAGCAGAACTCGAAGACGATCACGAGCGCGCTCCGCGGCTCGTTTCGCTCGGATGCGCGCACGCGCGACGAATTCCTGCAGCTCGCGCACGGCAGCTCGACGCCCCTCCGGTGACCGCACCGATCGCGACCCCGGCCTGCCTCACGAGGAGCCATGTTCATCGAGCTGGTTGAGTCGCTGCGCTGTCCGCGGCCGCACGAGTTCACCTGGCTCGTCGCCTCGACGCTCGAGATGGCGGGCCGCGACATTCGCCGCGGCCTCCTGGGATGCCCATCGTGCAGCGCGCGCTACCCCATTCGCGACGGCGTGGTGGATTTCCAGACGCGGGACGGCACGACCCCGCTTCCCGATTCCACGCCGCTGGCGTCGGCGACCGGGGACGCCGAGCTGGCGATGCGCATCGCCGCCCTGTTCGACCTAACGAGCCCCGGCGGGTTCATCGTCCTGGCCGGCGAGTGGGGGCACGCCGCCCCCGCGCTGCTCGGCGTCGTGGAGGGGGTCGAGATTCTCGTCCTCAACACGACGGTAGCGTTGACCAGTGGGACTGGCATTTCACTGGCCCGCACGGATGGCTCCATTCCCATTCGGCCGGGCGCTGCGCGCGCCATTGCGCTCGACGAGCGGCATTCGGCGCACGTTGGCGCGGCCGCACGGGCCCTCCGTCAGTACGGTCGTCTGGTCGCGCCGGTTGGGGCCACGTTGCCCGCCGATCTCGAGGAGCTCGCCCGCGATGGCCGCGACTGGGTGGCGACGAAACGCCTGGAGACGACGGAAGCGGTCCCGTTACGTAGAGGCTGAGGTGGTCGAGGATGTCGAGGCGGTCAAGGTGATCGAGGTGTTCGCGCCTCGATCGCCTTGACCGCCTCACATCCTCGACCACCTCGTCTTACAGCGAGTCCGTCCCCGCTGTCCTCGCCGGAACCGGCAGCTGGCCGGCCTCGCGCGCCTTGTCGACGCGGTGCCACACCGAGCTCGGGGTGGGGTTCATGCCCTCGGGCGACGCGAACACCATCGTGTTGTCGGCCGCGCTCGCCAGCACCTGAATGGTCTGGCCGGCGAGAATCGGGGGCCGACCGCCTGACGCCATCCCGGTCGTGCTCTGCGGCATCAACGTCAGCAAGCCGCTCGGCGTGACCGACGCCTGCCCCGTTATGATCACCCGCTCGCCCGCGGGATAGATCGCGACCATTCTGAAGTCCGCCGGGTTGAGCGTGAGCTCGACCCGCCGGGCCCCGACGAACGCGGTCTGGTTAGGATCGGTGAACAGGACCCACTCGCCGAATGGCGTCGAGTTCTGAGCGGGGGTGTGCGCCGGCGTCGAATCGGTCAGCTTCGCCTTACGAAACAGGCTGCACGCGGGAAGCGCCGCGAACAGCGCCAGTGCCAACACAGTCCTGCGCATGATCTAGCTCCGGTTATGGTCCGTCTTCCTCGTCCGGAAGTGCACCAACCATGCCGCGGCTCGCCCCCGGTTTCCCGAGCTGCTTAACTCACGCGGCGGTCGCGTCTTCCTCCTCATACAGACGGTCGACGCGGTCCGCGTAGCGCTTCTCGATGACGCGGCGCTTCACCTTGTGCGAGGGCGTCATCTCGCCGCTTTCGATCGAGAAGTCGTTCTCCAGGAGCCCCACCTTCTTCGGCGTCTCGAATGAGGCCAGCCCGGAGAGCTTCCGCAAGACCTCCTTCTCCATTTTCGCCTGAACCAGCGGGAGCTTGATCAGCTGGCGACGGTCGGTCCACAGGAGATTCTTGATCTTCGCCCACTTCTCGAGCTGCTCGAAGTTGGGAACCACGAGGACGACCGGAAATCGCCGCTTGTCGCCCAGCACGACCGCCTGCGAGACGTATTTGTTCGTCTTGATCATGTTCTCGATCGGCTGGGGCGCGATGTTCTTCCCGCCCGCGGTCACGATGATGTCCTTCTTGCGATCGGTGATCGCGAGAAATCCATCCCGCAGCTCGCCGATATCGCCGGTGTGAAACCACCCCTCGGCGTCCATCACCTCACGGGTGGCCTCGGGCTTGTTGTAATACCCCTTCATCACGTGAGGCCCGCGCGTGAGGATCTCGCCATCCGGGGCGATGGTCACCTCGACGCCCGGGATCGGTCGGCCCACCGTGCCGATGCGGAAATCCTTGGGCGTATTCACCGCGATCACCGGCGATGTCTCGGTGAGGCCGTAGCCCTCGAGAATCGTGAGGCCGGCGGCGTAGAAGAACTTGTTGATCTCGGGCGCCAGGGGCGCACCACCCGATACGAAGTAGCGCATGCGTCCGCCCGTTCGAGCCTTCAGCTTCGAGAAGACCAGCCTTTGTGCCACGCGGTAAGCGACCGAGAGCATGCCCCCCGGCGTGCGGCCGGCAAGCGTTTCGTCCGCCCACTTGTCGGCGACGCCGCGCGCCCAAAAGAAGATCCGCTTCTTGATCTGCCCACCGGCGAGTGCGTTTTCGAGCACGCGCGCGTACATCTTTTCGTACAGGCGTGGCACCGACATCATCACCGTCGGGCGAACCTCCTGCATGTTCGTCGGCACGGTATCGATCGACTCGGCATACGCGATCGATACGCCGCACGCCATCATCAGGTAATCGCCCATCCGCTCGAACACGTGCGAGAGCGGCAGGAAGCTCAGCGCAACGTCGTTCCGGAAGGGGAGGAGATCGGCGCACACCGCTACGTTCGAGTGGAAGTTGTCATGCGTGAGCATCACGCCCTTGGGCTCGCCCGTCGTACCCGACGTGTAGATCAGCGTCGCGAGGTCGTCCGGCTTCGCGGTAAGGGCGTCACGGCGGTAACGCTCTGGCGACACCGACGACGCTGCTGCCGTTCCTCTTGCTTCCAGATCGGCGAACGTCATGTCGATGCCAGGCCACACTTTATCGCCGAAACCGATGACGTGGCGCAACGCCGGCAGCCCCGACCGGGTCTGCGCCACCTTCGCCGCCTGAACGTCGGTGGACACGAACAGCGCCACCACGCCCGCGTCCTTGAGGATGTAGGCGATCTGCTCCGCGGGCAGCGTGGGGTACACCGGGACGTCGATGAGGCGGCTCGTCAGGCAGGCATAATCCGCGATTGCCCACTCGGGCCGGTTCTCCGAAAGAATACCGACACGTGCGCCGGGCTCGATCCCCAGGGCGCGCAGGCCAAGCCCGATGTGCTGCACACGTGTCGCGAGCGTCCGGTGGGACATGGGCTGATAGGTCCCATTCACCTTCGACTGGAGCGCGTCAGGCTTGTCGTACCGGTCGACTGCGTCGAAGAAGAGCTGGGCGAGCGTGCCCGGAGCGGGCGGCGGTCCGCCGCTGACGATGCGGCGGGAGTCGACGGCGGTGGCCATGGGTCAGCGGGGACGGATCACGGTTGTGAACAGGATCGGTGAGCCGGGAAGGGGGGTGCCATCCGGGCGCATCACCACAACCTCGGTGACGAACGTCCGACGCGTCGTGTCACTGACGACCGCAAGGGGAAATCGGATTCGCCGGCTCGCGCCCAGTACGGCGTCGGTTGTGTCGACCCGTGACAAACGATTCGCATCATCGGCGATGTACACCCGCGTCGTGTCAGTGTTCGTCGCGAGATCGGGGGGATCGATGATGGTATAGCGCACCCGCCAGAAGGGAACCAGCAGGAGCGTGTCCTGTCCTTGGGCCGTCGTATCCCGCCGTGCTACCTCGATACGCAGCGCCCGCGCCGTATCATCAGCGAGGGCATAGAGCACGCTGTCGACGTGTGGCGACAAGGCGTAGACCGTGTCCGGACTGGATGTCACCCGCACCGGCAACCGCACCGACTGAAGCCCCGCCACCTGCGCGACGACATCGGCATTCCCTGCGCGAAGTCCGGCGACGCGCCCCGTGATGCTGTCGACCGCGATGATCGCCGAGTCGTTGCCGAGCGCGTAGAACCTGATCGGTGCGTTGGGGATGACTTCGTTCTGCGAATTGAGCGCGCGCGCCGTAATCGTTGCGACGGCACCCAGCGTGTCGCGTAGGCTGTCGCCCTCGGCGATCGCCGGAAGCATCGGTGCCGCGATCTCGAGGGCGACCGGCACTTCGGGATCCGTGCCGACCTCCGTGCACGCGTGCACCCCCGCCATGCAGGCAAGCACGCCGAGCAGCCGGCGCACTGGGCTCACGCGAGACGCTCCGCCATGATGGTGGCGAGATTGACATACGCCTGGGAGGCGGCGTCCGCCGGATCGCGGAGGACGACCGGCTGGCCGGCCGCGAACGCGTCGGCGGTGGCGGCAGTGCGCGGAACCATCACGTCGAATACCATGTTCCGCGGCAGGTGCTGTCTGACATACTCGGCGACCCGCACACACGCCGCATTGGTCGAGTCATACATCGTGAGCACGAGGCCATCGAGCGTGAGGTCCTCGTTGAGCTCGACGATGTCCTGGATGCCGCGCAGAATCTGCGGTGTGGTCTGCAATGCCAGGGGCTCGCACTGCAGTGGGACGATCACGTGCTGGCTCCCCTCCAGCACCTTTCGCACGATGTCGCCTAACCCGGGCGGTGTGTCGACGAGGACGACGTGACACCGTTTGCGCGCTTCCTCGAACAGCTGGGCGAGGAGCGTTGTCTCGGTGAGCAGCTCGTGATACATGCGCTGATCTACTTCGTGGGTCACACTGCCCGCGAGCACCACTCGCATCCAGGGGAGTGCGGTCGGGAGCACGATCTCGCGAAGCGACTTGGCGCCGTTGAGGTAATCCGACAGCCCGTAGATGGCGTGACCACGCCGCAAGCCGACGCCGTACCGCACTGCGCCCTGCGGGTCCGCGTCGACGATCAGCGTCTTGAGACCACGACGCGCGAATGCAGCGGCGAGATTGACTGCCGTGGTCGTTTTTCCGACGCCGCCTTTCTGGCTGACGACCGCGAGAACTTCACCCACGCCTTACTCGAGCTCCGGCGCGGGGTCCGCTGAGCCCTCACTCGATGCGAGCTGATCGAGCGTCTGCTGCGCGTGACGCACCCATCGGTCCGCCTCGGCGCTCTTGGGGGGGTTCGAGAGAAAGGCGTGCAGGTGGCGCTGCGCTCCGGGCAGATCGCCTCGCTTGAGGAGCAGGTAGGCGAGACCGTAATGTGCGCCCGAGAGCTGCGGGTCGAGCTCCAGGGCGCGACGATACGAGCGTACGGCGTCGTCGAGCTGGCCCGTCTTCGAGAACGCGATCGCCATGTTCTGCAGAATGCGCGGATCGTTGGGTTGATCGCGTAGCGCGAGGCGATACGACGTCAGCGCCGCATCGAAGTCACCCTGGCGCTCGAGCGCGAGCGCCTCAGTGAGGTAGTCGATGCGCTTCGGCCTGATATGCTCGGAATTCCCGCCGAAGACACGGCGCCACCAGGACATGTGATACGGGGCGATGAGAACGTGCGCGGCGGATGCCCAAGCGCGCGAATGGACCTGCGAAGTGTGCGCCAGACCGGTCCGCTGACCCGCAAAGTTACCGACGGGAGTGGCCCCCGGCAACCGCGCTCCCGCCGGGTGAAGCCCTTGCGTAGCTTACGGTTCGGTGGCAGTCGCGCTCGTGTCCGGCATGACGTCGGCACGAGCGCTCCTGCCTAACCGTCACACGGAGCCGCCAAGGCATGACCCCTCGACGCGCCACTACTGACGCCACTCGCGGTATTCTCGAGGTCGAGTGGCCTCTGTTCGGCGAGCTCTCGCGCGCACTCGCGTTGAAGGTCGCTCGCGCCTACAACCCCGATCTGGTCGTGGGCATCGCGAATGCGGGTGTGATTCCCGGCGCGGTGATCGCGGCGATCCTCGACGTCGACTTTCACTCGATGATCGTGAGTCGCCGCTTCGGCGCCGACGAGCCACGCGACACCCCGGCGATACTGGGCGCCGCGCCCGCCGCCGTGCTCGGGCAACACGTGTTGGTGGTCGACGAGACGTGCGACTCAGGCGATACGCTGCGCCTCGCGGTCGCCGCGATCGTGAACGCGGGCGCGGCCGACGTCCGAACCGCCGTTGGTTTCCGGACCGGCAGCTACACGCCCGATTTCGCCGCCCTCGAAACCGAGTCGCTCATCATCCTGCCGTGGGATCGGGAAGTCCTCGTGGATGGAGAGCTGGTCATCAGGCCCGAGTATGCGGACGCGCTGAAAGAAAAATGATTGCGGATTGCTGATTGCTGATTGCGAGTCGGACCGTGGATGCATTTGAGGGTTCGAGTCTCACTCCAAGCCCTTCCCGTAAACGCTCTTACTCGCAATCAGCAATCGGCAATCCGCAATCGCTCGCTCTACACGTTCTCCACTGCCTCCTCGTACCCCGTCCCGCCTCCCATCTGCTCGTAGACGCTCGACATCACGGCGTGATTCCCGAGCAGAAATCGGCAGCGCGGGTCGCCCATCGAGCGACACTCCACTTCCAGCACCGCGATCTGCGCATCGGCGATGCGGCCGAAGAAGTCCGCGAACATCCCCGTCGAGAGATGACATCCCGGGTGGTCGAGGCCGGCGTCGGGATCCGCTTCGCCCCAGTCCGCCGAGTCGAGCGTGGCGACAGCGTCGCGAAGGGAGCCAACACGCAGGGAGCCCCATCCCGCATCGCGGAAATAGGCCGATGCGTGCTGCTCGAACTCTTCGAGCCCGAGATCCTCTGGCTCCGGGAGCCCGCGCGTTCCGAGCCAGTGGCGGAACGATGCGAAGAGCGTTTCGCCCCCCGCGTAACCCGCTTCCTGGAGGTACGCCGCGGCTGCCGGACCGGCGTCGCGAATGAGCGCCGTGCGAAGCGCGGCGAGTGAGGGGCGGCTGAGCGCCACCATCTGATGTCCGGTGAGATCGAACGAGGGCATGGCAATTCCTACGCTGAGGCGCGAATGCGGCGCAAGAGCTCGGCTTCATCGATTACTTCGACGCCAAGCGACTTCGCCTTGTCCAGCTTACTCCCGGCGGCATCACCGGCCACCAGGAAATCCGTGTTCTTCGAGACTGAGCCCGCCACCCTGCCGCCGTTCGCCTCCACGAGCTCCGACGCCTGCTGACGGGAGAGCGACGGCAGCGTGCCAGTGATGACGACCGTCTTCCCTGCCAGGGCACCGCCGGTCGCGCGCGCGCGCGGCTCCTCGAGCTGCACGCCCCGCGCGCGAAGCTTCTTCACGAGCTGTCTCGTGGTGGGATTCTGAAAAAAGCTCACGACCGCGTGCGCCGTCGTTTCACCGATGCCGTGCACGCCGAGGATGTCCTGCTCGGTCGCGCTCGCGAGTGCGTCGAGGGAACCGAAGTGGCGCGCCAGGAGCTGCGCCGCCCCCGCGCCGACATGGCGGATGCCGAGGCCGTTCAGCAGACGCGAGAAGGGTCGCGTCTTGGCCTCGTCGATCGCGGCGATCAGATTCTCGGCGCTCTTTTCCGCGAACCGGTCGAGCGACACCAGATCGTCCATGGTGAGCGCGAAGATGTCGGCCACGTCGGTGACGAGCCCGGCCTCTACCAGCTGCTCGATGCGCGCGTAGGAGAGCCCGTGGATGTCCATCGCGCCGCGTGAGGCGAAGTGGACGAGCCCCTCGAGCCGGCGCCCCGGGCAGGCGACGTTCGGGCAGTACACCGCGACGCCATCCTCATCGCGCTCGACGGGCGTGTTGCACGCCGGGCACTTCCTGGGCATGCGCCATTTGCGTTCCGACCCATCACGACGGTCCGGGACGGGCGCGATGATCTGGGGGATGACCTCGCCGGCACGCTTCACCTGCACCCAGTCGCCGATGCGCAGGTCCTTGGTCGTGATGAGCTCCTCGTTGTGTAGCGTCGCGAGCTTCACCGTCGCCCCGCCGATCTCGACGGCGTCGAGCATCGCGTACGGATTCAGCGCTCCCGTTCGACCGACGTTCACACGGATGTCGACCAGTTTCGTCACCGCGATGTCGGGCGCGAACTTGCGAGCGATCGCCCATCGGGGCTCGCGTCCTCCGACGACGCCCAGCTCGTCCTGCAGCGAGAACGCATTGACCTTCACCACCACGCCGTCGATCGCGAAGTTGAGCGATGGGCGGACCTGGGATTCGACCCGATGCGCGAAAGCCAGGACGTCGTCGAGGGTCTTTGCGTGAATGCGATTTGGATCGACGGGAACGCCCCACTCGGCCAGTGCCTCGAGCAGCTCCCACTGTGTCGTGAAGGGCATGCGCTCGCCGTCGGGTACGGCGGCGGCGAATCCGTAGAACCGGAGCTTGCGAGCGGCGGTAATCGCCGGATCGAGCTGGCGCAGCGAGCCGGCGGCGGTATTGCGCGGATTGGCGTACAGCGCTTCGCCGGCGGCCGCGCGCTGTTGGTTGAGCTGCTCGAACGCATCGAACGGGAAATACACTTCGCCCCGGATCTCGATGCGTCGCGGCGGCCGTTTGGTACGGAGCCGGAGCGGGACGTCGCGGATGGTTCGGAGATTGGCCGTGACGACTTCGCCGATGGTTCCGTTGCCGCGCGTTGCGCCAACGGTGAAAACGCCATCCTCGTAGGTCAGGCTGACCGCGGCGCCATCGATCTTGAGCTCGGCGGTGTAATCCTGCCGGGCCGCGTCGCCAACCACCCGCGCCATCCGATCGGTCCACTCACGCAGCTCGTCATCATCGAACGCGTTGTCGAGCGAGAGCATCGAGACGAGATGCGTGTGCTTGGCGAGCACGCCTTGGGGCGGCGCACCTACGCGCTGGGTCGGCGAGTCCGGGGTGCGAAGCTCGGGGTGCGCGCGCTCCAGCTCCAGCAGCTCGCGAAACTTCCGATCGTACTCCGCGTCCGAGATCTCCGGGCGATCCAGGACGTAGTACTCGTAGCTTGCTCGCTCCAGCTCCTCGCGCAGCGCGGCCGCCCGTGCGGACTGCTCCGCCAGTCCCTCAGGCATGGGTGATCAGGATTCCTGCTCCACCGGCGGCGCGTCGTCGTGCACCTTCCGGTGCTGGGCGAGATAGCTCTCCACGAACAGCAGTCCCTTCTCGCCGGCGCGGCGAATCATCCGCAGCAGCGTGTCCATGCTCGACACTTCCTCCAGCTGCTCGTTGATGAACCACTCGAGGAAGTTGCGCGTAATGTGATCGTTGCGCTTGATGGCGAGATCCATCAGCGCATTGATCTGCTTCGTCACCGTCATCTCGTTTTCGAGCGACAGCTGCACCGCATCCTCGGCCGAGGCAAAGTGTGCCCGGGGCGCCGGGATCGCGGGAATCTCGACTCGGCCGTCGGCATCGACGATGTACTTCACGAAGCGCATCGCGTGATCGCGCTCCTCCACGGCCTGTTTGTAGAAGTGCCGTGCGAGCTGCGGCAGTCCCTCGCAGTCGAAGTGCGCGGCAATGGCGACATACTGAACGGAGGCAGCGAATTCGTGCCCGATCTGCTCGTTGAGCGCTGTGTTGACGTCGGCGGAGATAAGCATAGAGAGGGGGTGCGAGAGATGAGGAATCTGGCGTGATGCGGGGTCGCCGGCCAAGTCCCGGTTCGCCAAGCAACCTCGCCGCCTGTAACTTCCCTGCCGTAGCCTGGTCGTGTGAACAGGAGTAGCGGAGTGGACGAAAACGTACTGGCCGCGGCACGCGGCGCGTTTCCGGACGAGCAGAGCTCGGTCACGCTCGGGGCCGTCGTACATGGTGGCGCGTCGCACGCGGAACCGACCGTGCGCCTGCCGCTCCCCATGATGACCCGTCACGGGCTCATCGCCGGGGCCACCGGGACGGGAAAAACCAAGACCCTCCAGCTGATCGCGGAGCAGCTCTCGGCCACCGGCGTTCCGGTTTTTCTCGCCGATGTGAAAGGGGATGTGTCCGGAGTTGCCGCGCCCGGCGAGCCGTCTCCGCGCATCACGCAGCGCGCGGCCGAGACGGGATACGCGTGGACGCCGACTGGCTACCCGGTCGAGTTCCTGAGCCTCACTGGGGCGCGCGGCGCTCAGCTTCGCGCGACCGTGTCGTCGTTCGGGCCGCTGCTGCTTTCCAAGGTGCTCGATCTCAACGAGACGCAGACGTCCGTCCTCGCGATGGTGTTCAAGTACGCGGATGACCGCGGCCTGCTCCTGCTCGATTTCAGCGATCTCCGGGCGGTCCTGCAGCACCTCACCGGTCCCGGGGCCGGTGAGCTCGCGGAGTACGGCGGCATGTCCAGGCAGACGGTGGGCGTGCTCCTTCGCGAGATGGTCGAGCTCGAGCAGCAGGGCGCCGGTGAATTCTTCGGAGAGCCGGAGTTCGATCTCAACGATCTGCTCCAGGTGTTACCGGACGGCCGCGGAGTCATAAGCGTCCTCGAGCTGCAGGACGTGCAGGACAAGCCGGCGCTGTCATCGACGTTCATGATGTGGATGCTCGCGCGCCTCTATCACACGCTCCCTGAAGCGGGCGATCTGGACAAGCCGAAGCTCGTCTTCTTCTTTGACGAGGCCCACCTGCTCTTCGAGGGGGCGAGCAAAGCCTTCACGGAGCAGGTGGAGCAGGTCGCGCGTCTGATTCGGTCGAAGGGGGTCGGCGTCTTTTTCGTCACGCAGAGCCCGAAGGACGTTCCGGCCGACATTCTCGCGCAGTTAGGCAACCGCGTGCAGCACGCGTTGCGCGCGTACACGCCCGACGACGAGAAAGCGCTGCGCGCCGCCGCGCGGACGTTTCCGAAGACGTCGTTCTACGACATCGAGGAGACGCTGACGAGCCTTGGCATCGGTGAAGCACTGGTGACGGTGCTCAACACCAAGGGCGTGCCCACGCCTCCCTTTGCCGTCCGAATGATCCCGCCAAGCTCACGCATGAGCCCGCTCGCCGATGCGGAGATGAGCCAGCGGCTGATGGCATCGGCGCAAGTGCGAGAGTACGCCACGCCGATCGACCGCGAAAGCGCTCGCGAGATGCTCGCGGCACGCGCAGCGGACGCCATGCGGCCGTCGACTGATCACGGCGGCCGATCGCCTTCCGAACCGACGAGGACGCAGCGGTCGCGCGCGACGCGCGAGCCGCGGAGCGCGCTCGAGGAGGCGCTCAATTCGCCGCTCGCGCGCACGGTGGCCAGCGTCGTCACCCGCGGGCTCATGGGCGCGCTCCTTGGCGGGACGCGCCGGAGGAGGCGCTAACCGCCCGATGAGCCGACGGCCGCGTGTCGAACGCGGCCGCTCGAGGTTCCGTGCTCTGCCTCGGGCGATCGGCTAGCCCTTCGACTCCTCGTTGATCACCGCCATCGCCACCGACACGAGGCGCTCGAGCTCCTCGTCGGCCACCTTCGGCAGGAGCGTCTCCGCCCACATGTGGTCCTCGCTGTTCGTGTAGCGATCGAGCAGCCGGCGCAAGAAGGCGACGAGCGCAATGCGCTGCAGCTCGGAACGGCGGCGCTCCACCTCCACCGCGCTCTCCTGTTCGGAGCGCAAGAGCGTCTCGAAGCGATGCGCGTTGCGCAGCGCCTTGGCGGTCAGTGAGGCGACCACCTGGCAGAACCGCACATCGCGATCCGAGAACGGCGCCGCCTCCCGCTCGGTACGCAGGAAGATCGCGCCGATCACCGCCTTTCTCCACTGAATCGGGACGACGATGATCGACCGCACGTTGCGATGCTCGAGCGCGGCACGGGCGCTGCGCATCATGGGGTCGTTGGTCGCGTCCGGAATGAAGACCGTCTCGCCGGACTCGAAGGCGCGCTTCAGCTCCGGATATCGATTGAGGTCGACGATGAGATTGCGAATCGTCGGATCCTCGTAGCTCGCGACGAGACGCACATCCTGCGAGTCGCCGGTGAGGTAGATCGAGCAGCGGTCCAGCCCGAACGTCTCGCCAAGCTTCCGCGCGATCGCCTGCAGAACGTCGGTGAAGTGCAGGGAGGCCGAGATCTCCTGCAGGATCTGCACGACGGCGACGAGATGATCCCGCTCGTGCTCCAGCTCCTTGATCCGCTGCTCCAGGCGGCGGATACGCTCGGTTGGTGACTCGAGCTTGAGGTCAGGGGAGCTGGTTGGCGTACTGGTCATCGACGACGTCGCTATGCTGGTTGAACTCGGGGCTGTCGAAGCGCACCACGCGGTTGCGCCCGAGCTCCTTCGCGACGTAGAGCGCATCGTCCGCGGCCTTCACCAGCGCCTCGCGATGTCCGATGCGGGGATGCGGAAAGGCTGCGACGCCACAGCTGATCGTCCGTCGGAGGGAGCCGCCCTCGAAGGTGAAGGTGTGTGACTCCACCTGCTGACGAGTCCGTTCGGCGAACGTCACCGCCGCATCCAGCACCGTTCCGGGAAGCAGGACGATGAATTCCTCCCCGCCATACCGTCCGACCTTGTCGATCTCGCGTGCCGAGACCTTGAGAATCTCGGCCAGCTGCTGCAGCACCGCGTCACCGGCCTGATGCCCGTGCGTGTCGTTGACCGATTTGAAGTGGTCCAGATCGAACATCGCACAGGCCAGTGGCTCGTGGAGACGCACGGAATGCTCGAACATCTCGTGCAAGAGCGTCTCGACATTCCGCCGGTTGTGAAGACCGGTGAGGCCATCGGTCACCGCCACGCGGCGAAGCTCCTCGTTCACGCGTGCCAATCGGTCGTTCGCGGCCGAGAGCTCGTCCTGAAGCAGCTTGATGCGCAGCATCGACTTCACCCGAGCTTCGAGCTCGGCGAAGTTGATCGGCTTGGTCACGTAGTCGTCGGCGCCCGCGCCCAGTCCCTCGACCTTGTGCTGCACCGTATCGAGGGCGGTCTGCATGATGATCGGAATGAAGGGCAGCGTCTCGTCGGCCTTGATCTGCCGCGCGACCTCCATTCCGTCGATACGTGGCATCATCACGTCGAGCAGAATCAGATCGGGGGGCGCACTGCGAACCCGGTCGAGCGCCTCCTGACCGTCCGCCGCGCTCTCGATCTGATAGCCGCTCGCTTCGAGCCGCGCCCGGATGACCTCGACGTTATCCTCGTGATCGTCGACGATGAGAATCCGCGCGAGGGGACCCTGCTCAGCGGCCATCGCGTTTCCCGAGGAACTTCTGCACCTCGCTCACTACCGCCTTCGGCTCGCAGGGCTTGGCGAGGTAGCTGTCGCACCCCACCTCCATGGCTTTTTCGCGGTCCGATGCGAGCGCGTGCGCAGTGAGGGCGATGATCGGGATGTGCTTGGTATCGGGGTCCCGCTTGAGAACCTGAGTCGCTTCCCAGCCGTCGATGATCGGGATGGAGATGTCCATCAGGATCAGGTCGGGCTTTTCAGCGCGCGCCTTTGCGATCCCCTCCTCCCCGTTCAGCGCCTCCATGACCCGATACCCGAAGTGCTGCAGGATGGTGGAATAAACGATGCGGTTGTCTTCGTTGTCTTCAACGAGGAGCACCGTCTTGGAATTTTCGGTCATGCGAGTCCTCAAACCGAGATCGACCGTCAGGACGACCTCGAGCCAGCCGCGGGAAGGCGACGACGAGGGTGATTGGGGGTACGGCGTGTTCTCCAACACGATACGCTGCGGCGTGCCTGGAAACCGGCTGCCGCATCGCCCGGGAATAAACGCACCGACCCGCGCCGCGCATCGGCGCGAGAAGCAGCAAGATTCTTACCAGAGGGAGGAGTGCGCAAATGGCACGATCCGCTGATTTTCTTCGCACCGGCGCGCCTGAGGAACGGTCGCGACGGGAGTATACGACCGAAGAGGAGGCTGGCTACGAGGTGGCCCTGGCCGATGAGCCCGTGGGGCAGAGCTGGGAGGAGCAACGGGATTGGCGCGGTGCGGGCATCCTGAGCCTCGGCGTCATCGCTGGTGCCCTCGTTGGCGCTGGTATGGCCCTCCTGCTCGCCCCGCAAAGCGGCGAGGAGACGCGCGAGCGCATTGCCGATCGCGCGCGCCGCCTCGGCAGCCGCGCCGACGAGAGCTGGGACGATCTCCGCGACGAGCTACGCCGCCTGCGTCGCCGCTCCCGCCGCGCCGCCACGAGAGGCCGCTGGAAGGTGGAAGACATTCTGGACTGAGCTTGCTGATTGCGGATTGCGGATGGCCGGCTGGGGCCTGTCTGCCCTGCAGTCAGCAATCCGCAATCACCGCTTCACCTTCGTTAGCTCGTCCCGCGCCTCGGCCTTGTAGTGCTCGTCGTTGTAGTCCGTGGCCGCACCGTCGATGACGTGCTGGTAGTGGACGCGCGCCTGGTCGGGTTGATCGATGTCCCGGTAGATGCGGGCGAGGTCGAGGTGGTGCGCCAGACGCTGCGGATCGACCTCGACGGCACGCGACAAGAGTCGGACGGCCTCCTCCCACTTCGCGGATCCGAGAATCTGGCCGCCGAGAAAGCTCTTCGCGAAAAAGCGCGCGATGCCGGGAAGCCGGCGCACTTCGGCGTGCCACATCCCCATGACGTGCAGACCTCCGGGGTGGTCGGGATCGAGGCGCAGGGTCTCGAGCGCTTCGTCCCGCACGATCTTTCCGTATTTCACGCGGTCCTTCGGCCCCTTCGATAGCGCAACGCGCCCGACGGCGCGCGCGAGGTGAAAGTGCGCCTCGGCGTCATCGGGATTCGCCTCGACGGCCAGCCGGGCGAGTCGCTCCGCCCGCAGGTACATGTCGGCCCGCTTGCCCTTGTCGGGCTCGTACTCCGCCAAGTCGGCGAGCGAGCGCGACGCCTTCCACAAGGCGTCATAGCCGGCCGAGTCCTGAGAGACTGCGGCCTCGTAATGCGCCAACGCGTCGGCGGCGCGAAGCGCGGCGTACGCGTCGTCGCCGCGAAGGACATGATCGTTCGACTGCGCCGCGAGCGGCGCGCACGGCAGGAAAAGCGCTGCAGCGAGAATGAATTTACGCATGGCGGAGACTAGCGGAGGCCGCATCGGTGCGCCACGATGGTGCGGCGACTCGACGACGACCGGCGGTGGAGCACTCAATGCGACGAGCGAACAATGCTGATTGTCATACCCCACAGGCTTTGGGATGCTCGCGCAGCGCCTGATCGAGCGTAAGCGCGACGGGGGGCGGATCGAGCCAGGCGAATGGCGAGCGCTCGTGCTCGCGTACGCGGCGGGCCATGTCCCCGACTATCAAATGGCTGCCCTGCTGATGGCGGCGTTTCTGCGAGGGCTCGATCGAGCCGAGACGGTCGCGCTGACCGAGGCCATGATGGCCAGCGGGCTGCGACTCGACCTTTCGCATCTGCGGACCCCGCGGGTCGACAAGCATTCCACGGGCGGCGTCGGCGACAAGGTTTCGCTCGTGCTAGCCCCGCTCATCGCCTCGCTGGGGGTCACGGTACCAATGATGAGCGGTCGCGGGCTCGGTCACACCGGGGGAACCCTCGACAAGCTCGAGTCCATCCCGGGCATGCGCACTGATCTCACGATGCGGCAGTCGGTCGTTCAGCTCGAGCGGATTGGATGCGTGCTCATCGGCCAGACGGAGGAGATCGCGCCCGCCGACAAAAAGCTCTATTCGCTCCGGAGCGCGACCTCGACGGTCGAGTCCATTCCACTCATCGCCTCGAGCATTATGAGCAAGAAGCTGGCAGAGGACCTCACCGGTCTCGTGCTCGACGTCAAGCGCGGGTCGGGCTCCTTCATGCCCGAACTCGAGCGAGGGCTCGACCTCGCGCGCACCATGATCGAGCTGGGCGCGGACCATGGGTGCCCGGTGGTCGCGCTCGTCACCGCGATGGACCGGCCGCTTGGCCGGGCATCCGGGAATGCGCTCGAGGTGGAAGAGGCGATTCACGCCCTCCGCGGCGAGGGCCCACCGGATCTCATGCGCGTCACCTACGCCTTGGGCGCCGAGATGCTGCAAATCGCCGGCGTCGCCGGCTCTCGTGAGGCAGCGTGGCGTGACATGGAGGTCGCCATCTCGAGCGGACGTGCCGCCGAGAAAATGCGTGAGATCATCGACGCGCAGGGCGGGAATGGCGGCGTCGTCGACGATCCATCGGTTCTGCCGCAGGCCAGTGCGTGCGAGCTGTACGACGCGCCGCGACGCGGCTTCGTGGCGCGCGTCGAGCCACGCGCGGTCGGCCGTGGTGTCGTTGCCTTGGGTGGCGGTCGCCAACGCCTCGACGATGAGGTGGATCCGGCGGTCGGTTTCGTGATCACCGCGAAGCCGGGCGACTGGGTGGAGCAGGGAGAGCCGCTCGCCACGATCTTCGCGCGGGACGCCTCAGGCATCGAGACGGGCCGTGCCTCGCTCCGCGAGGCAATCACCATTGCCGAGGAGGCGGAGCCGCCACTGACGCTGGTTTCGCATCGGGTGACGGTGGCGGGCGTGGAGGCGTACGAAAGCTAAGGGCTGCGAACTGCGAATTGCGAACTGTGAGCTAAACCCCTCGGGATGGCTCCTGTGCTGGCCGGAGCCTCCCAACGGGTTTAGTTCGCAGTTCGCAGTTCGCAGTTTTAAATGTCGAGGTTGCTCACGAACCTCGCGTTCTTCTCGATGAAGTCCCGCCGCGGCTCCACCTCGTCGCCCATGAGCATCTGGAAGATGCGGTCGGCTTCCACCGCATCCTCCATGTCGACTTTGAGCAGCGTGCGTTTCTCGGGATTCATCGTCGTCTCCCAGAGCTGCTCCTTGTTCATCTCGCCGAGGCCCTTGTAGCGCTGCACGACCACGTTCCCACGGCCATCGCCGTTGCCAAGGCGGCCGATCAGCGCATCGCGCTGCTGGTCATCATACGCATAGTACTCTTCCTTCCCCTTCGAGACGCGAAAGAGCGGCGGCTGCGCGATGTACATGTACCCGGCGTCGATCAGCTGCTGCATCTGCCGGAAGAAGAACGTCAGGAGCAGCGTGCGAATGTGCGCGCCGTCAACGTCCGCGTCGGTCATCAGGATGATCTTGTGGTACCGCGCGTTCTCGAGCTGGAACTCATCCTTGATGCCGGTGCCGATCGCGGTGATGATCGTGCGGATTTCCTCGTTCGAGAGCACCTTGTCGATCCGGGCCTTCTCGACGTTGATGATCTTGCCGCGCAGCGGCAAAATCGCCTGGAACATGCGGTCGCGTCCCTGCTTGGCCGACCCGCCCGCCGAATCACCCTCGACGAGATAGAGCTCGCACAGCGACGGATCCGAGAGCGAGCAGTCGGCGAGCTTGCCCGGCAGGTTGCCGATGTCGAGCGCCGACTTCTTGCGCGTGAGGTCGCGCGCCTTACGAGCCGCCTCACGAGCCCGGGCGGCCGAGACCGCCTTCTCGATGATGATGTTCGAGAAGCGCGGATGCTCGTCGAGATACTGGCCGAGCAACTCGTTCACGAATGTCTTGACCGCCCCTTCAGCTTCCGAATTTCCGAGCTTGGTTTTCGTCTGCCCCTCGAACTGCGGCTCGCGGATCTTGATCGACAGGACGGCCGTCAATCCTTCGCGAACATCATCCCCTGTCAGCGTGAAGTCGGCCTTCTTGAGGAAGTTTCCCTTCTGGGCGTAGGCGTTGATGGTTCGCGTGAGCGCGGCCTTGAACCCGGTGAGGTGCGTCCCGCCCTCGTGCGTGTTGATGGTGTTGACGAAGGAGAAAATGTTCTCGTTGTAGCCGTCGTTGTACTGAAGCGCGAGCTCGATGCCGATGCCATCGCGCTCCGTCTCGGCGTAGAACACGTCCGACGTCAACGTCTTCCGGTTGCTGTTGAGGAACTGCACGAACTCCTTCAGTCCGCCACGCGCGTGGAAGGTCTCGGTCTTCTCCTGCCCCTCGCGCTCGTCGGTGAGGGTGATCGTCACGCCCTTGTTGAGATACGAGAGCTCGCGCAACCGCGTCGCGAGCGTCTCGAAATCGTAGAGCGCCTCGGTGAAGATCTGATTGTCGGGCTTGAACCAGACTTTGGTGCCGGTCTCTTTCGCGGCGACCTTGCCGAGGACCTTCAGCTTGGTCGTCGTGTTGCCGCGTGAGAAATCCATGTAGTGCTCCCGGCCGTCCCGCTTCACCCAGACTTTGAGGGTCTCGGAGAGCGCGTTCACGACCGACACACCGACGCCATGCAGCCCGCCCGACACTTTGTACGTATTGCTGTCGAACTTGCCACCAGCGTGCAGGACCGTCAGTGCCAGCTCGACGCCTGGCATCTTCTCCGTCGGGTGCACGTCGACCGGGATACCGCGGCCGTTGTCCTCGACGGTGACCGAGTCATCGCGGTGCAGAGTGACAGAGACGCGGTTCGCGTATCCCGCGAGCGCTTCGTCGATGGAGTTGTCGACCACCTCATAGACGAGGTGGTGGAGGCCCCGGGCCGATGTCGACCCGATGTACATGCCGGGGCGCTTGCGTACGGCCTCGAGTCCCTTGAGGACCTGAATCTGGCCGGCGGTATAGCCGTCCGGCTTGATCGCTGTCTTTGCCATCTCGCTTTGCACGTCCATCTGTGAGGTACCGAAAATATACCGAATCGTCGAGCCGGAGGGAACAGGGAAGTCTAAACCTTAAACTCCCAACATTCAAGGAGTTAGCGCATCATTTGCCAGCGTATTCTGGCCACCCGCGGGCGGTCTGCCTTGGCGTTGATCGACGCCAGAAGCTGGGGCTCGAGAAGCGACAGCTCGTTCATCCACGCGCTCGTCTTCACCGCCACGAACAGGGTTCCGTCGCGCGCAATCGACAGTGGCTCCGTGACCTGCGCGATTTGCTGGCCGACGAGCTCCGGCCATTCCGGGACCACCGACGCCTGCTCGACACGACGTGAAATGCCGCTGCGCTCGAGAAAGTTGGTGATGGCCTCACCGATCGGTCGGGGCCGATCTTTCTTGCGAACGCCTTTGCGCTCCTTCATCGCTCGACCGGCGTGAGCAGACCGTCCTCGACGCGCCAGCGGTCGAGCCGCGTGAGGTCGACCGGAATGTCCGTCGCGCGCGGCACGGCCAGGATCGTCTGGCCCCGCCCGTCCCCTTGCAGGAGTTGCAGTATGTGGGCGGTGCGGCGCTGGTCGAGCTCCGCGAACGGGTCATCGAGCAACACGATGGGCTCGGCGCCTGCCGCCGCGCGAAGCGTCGCCGCTTCGAGCAGCCGCAGCGCGATCGCGGCCGTGCGCTGCTGCCCGGCTGACCCGAACGTGCGGAGATCGCGCCCATCGAGCGTGAGCTCGACGTCGTCCCGATGAGGTCCGGCGTGCGTCATCCCACGTTGGACGTCCAGGGCCCGGCGGCGGGCGAAGGCCTCGCGCAACACCTGCTCGACGTCCGCGTCGTCGCAGTCGATCGGCGTTACATATCGGAGCGCGCTCTCGCCATGCTCACCGATGGCCGAGCATAACGAGGCGAACTCCTCGGCATGCGTGCGGACCCAGGTCCGCCGGCTGCGCCAGAGAATGGCACCCGCGTCGGCCAACGCCGGCTCCCAGACGTCGACGGCACTGTCGGCGCGCCCACCGGCGACCTCCCGCAGCGCCGCGTTGCGGCGCGCGAGCGCGGCACGATAGCGTTGCAGCGCCGAGAGGTAGGGACGGGAGGTCAGCGAGAGCATGACGTCCAGGAAGCGACGCCGTTCGGCGGGAGCTCCGGAGACGAGCTCCGCGTCGGCGGGCGAAAAGATCACCGCGGGAAAGCCGCCAATGGCGTCCGCGAGCTTGACCGGCTCGCCGCCGTCGACCACGGCCTTCTTGCGCCGGGTCTGCCGCTGAAAGCCGACGGCGATCTGCCGCGCCGCGGCCTCGCCTAACGTCGCCGCGAGGTGAAAGCCCGGCGCGCCAAATCGCACGAGATCGACGTCCCGGGCACCGCGAAACGAGCGGAGAATCTGCAGATAGTAGATCGCCTCGAGGAAGTTCGTCTTGCCGTGCCCATTCTCCCCGACGAGGGCCAGTCCCTCGGCGGGAAGCGTAATGTCCATCGGCGCGAGGTTGCGAAAATCGCGCAGCGTGATGCGATCGACGTGCGCGCGCGATGTCCGCTGCGGCGTCAAGACGGTCGCGGACTCGCTCACGGGATGACCGTGACCGTGTCGGCGGCCGAGACGGCGAAGTTCTGGTCGTCCTCGACGATCGCTTCGACCACCACCCGTGTGCCGGGGGGAATCGTGTCGTTGACGGGGAGGCCGAAGTCGGCCGCGATCTCACCGAGCTCGGGGGCGTCGCCGAATGTCCGTACGGTGTCAAATGCGCTGCGGGCCACAATGACCCAGTCGACGATGCCGCTCGCGTCACGCGCCTGGAGCGTGCCGCGAATCGAATCGCCGGCGGCGACCTCGCGCGCGCTGAGTATCAGCTCGACCACCGGTGTATCGAGTCGCTCGCGCTCGGCGAAGCACGAACCTAACGACGCCAGGAGCGCCGGCCCCACCCATGCCGACGGGGTCCGCATCACCGCCCGGTGAAACGGGGTGCGCGCTTCTCGAGGAAGGCGTGCATCCCCTCACGCATATCCTCGGTGGCGGCGAGCAGGCCGAACTGGTCGGCCTCGAGCCGGAGGGCGTCGTCGAGGGGAAGCTCCATGCCTCGCACCACCGCTTCGATCGACATCGCGAGCGCGACCGGCCCGTTCGCGAGCATTTTCCGGAGCATCGCGGTGGCGTGCGCCAGGAGCTCGGTGGATGGGACGACCGCGTTCACGAGCCCGATCCGATACGCCTCCTGCGCGCTGATCATCTCGGCGGTGAGGATGAGCTCGAGGGCACGGCCCTGTCCCACGAGACGTGGGAGGCGCTGAGAGCCGCCGTATCCCGGCCCGATTCCCAACTTCACTTCTGGCTGGCCGAACTTGGCGTTCTCGGCCGCGATTCGAACGTGACAGGCCATGGCCAGCTCGCAGCCCCCGCCCAAGGCAAAGCCGTTGACCGCCGCAATGATCGGCTTGGGCGACGTCTCGATCCGGCGCAGGACGTCCTGGCCCCGGCGAGCGCGCTCGCGGCCTTCCATGGGACCCTGTTTGGCCAGCTCCCCGATGTCCGCGCCGGCCACGAACGCCTTGTTTCCAGACCCGGTGAGGATTGCACCGCCGACGTCGGCCCGGGTCCGGATCTCCTCGACCGCCTGCCCGAGCTCACTGACCGTTAAATCGTTGAGCGCATTGAGCTTATCGGGTCGATTCACGGTCAGCGTCGCCACCCGGTCGCTGACGTCTAACGTTATGTTCTGGAAGGGCATTCGTCGTGTCGGGTAGGGACGGTGGGGCCGTCCCCGAATCTAATGGACCGGACCCCTTTTTGCTTTCCGCCGGAACGTGCCCATGCCGCGATGGATCACAAGACACGGCTCGAAGCGCACGGCCTTCCAGTATCGCGATCCGAGCGGGCGTCCCGTGCGGGATACCCGCGCGCTCGAGCGCATTGACGCGCTTCGGATTCCGCCCGGCTGGAACTCGGTGCACATCGCCCTCAGCGAGCGAGCGGCGATTCAGGCGTGGGGCATCGACACCAAAGGGCGCAAGCAGTACCGCTACCACCAGCGCGCCGTCAAGCGCAGCGAGGCGGCCAAGTTCTTTCGTGTTCGTGCGCTCGCGCGCGATCTCCCCCGCATCCGCGAGTCCCTCTACCGCGACTTCTGCCGCGATGACTTTTGCCGTGAGCACGTGCTCGCGGCGGTCGTGCGACTCATCGGCGATGGGTTCTTTCGCGTGGGAAGCGAGCGCTACCTCAAGGAAAACCGCACGTTCGGCATCTCGACGCTTCACAAGTCACACGTGCGCGTCGACGGTCCCTGCCTGATCTTCGAGTACCGCGGCAAGCGTGGGATCGAGCACCGGCAGGTCGTCGTCGACGGAGAGCTCGCGGCATTCGTCGCCCGCCTGCTGGAGGCACCCGGTCGTCGGCTCTTCAAATACCGGGATGAGGAGGGGTGGCACGACCTCGATGCCCGCGACGTGAACCACTACCTGCGTAAGAACCTCGGCGTGCGGTACACGGCGAAGGATTTTCGCACGTGGGGCGGTACGCTGCGACTGGCCACGGTGTTGGCGGAGCTGGGTCCGGCGACCAGCGAGCGCGAGGCGAAGCGCAACGTCGTGATGGCGGTGCGGATGGTGGCCGCGGAGCTCGGGAATACGCCGGCGGTCTGTCGCAAATCGTACGTGCATCCAATCGTCATTGCCCGCTACCTGGATGCAGGCGACACCATCGCGCGTGGGCTTGCGCGCGTCGTCCCGCAACACGGCGTCGCCCGGCATCACCCCGAGGAGCGCGCCTTGCTGCGCTTCCTGGACCGGCACTTCCCGGAGCGCCGTCGGAAGCCGCGCCCGAAACCGGTGGAGGCCGCAGCCGCGGCGTAGCCCGTTCGGCAGGGAGCGTGCTACGTTCCCTGGCCATGGCCATCATCGAGTCGGTCCGCTGGTCGCCCGCTGGCGACGCGGTGCGCATCATCGACCAGACGCAGCTTCCCGGACGGCTCGTCGAGCGCGATCTCCGCTCGATCGACGACGTCTGCGAGGCCATCGGCCGGCTCGCGGTTCGCGGGGCTCCGGCCATCGGCATCGCGGGCGCGATGGGTCTCGTTAGCGCGCTCGTCGCGTGCGCGGGTGAATCACGGGCGGTGTTCGATGACACGCTGCGTGCGTACGCGGAGCGGATCCGCGCCACGCGTCCGACGGCGGTCAACCTCCCCCGCGCGCTCGACCGGATGCTGGCTCGCGCGACCGAGGTCGGGGGAAGCGCGTCGAACGTACTCGCCGCCCTCCGCGCCGAAGCGAGCGATCTGCTCGAGGAAGATCGGGCAATGTGCCGCCGGATCGGTGAGAACGCCCTTCCGCTGATCACCGACGGGGCAAGCGTTCTCACGCACTGTAACGCCGGTGCTCTGGCGACCGGTGGCATCGGAACCGCACTGGCTCCGATCTATCTCGCGCACGAGGCGGGACGCCGGGTCCGCGTGTTCGTCGACGAGACGCGCCCGCTGCTGCAGGGGAGTCGTTTGACAGCGTGGGAGCTTTCGCGAGCGGGTATTCCCGTCACCGTCATCGCGGACGGCGCTGCCGCCAGTCTCATGCGAGCGGGCGCGATTGACCTCTGTATCGTCGGGGCCGACCGCATCGCCGCCAATGGCGACGTCGCGAACAAGATCGGCACGTACGCTGCCGCGCTCGCCGCGCAGCACCACGGGCTCCCGTTTTACGTCGCCGCGCCGACGTCGACGCTCGACCCGTCGCTCCCGCATGGCGATGCGATCCCGATCGAGCGGCGCCCTGCCGACGAGCTCACCCGACTTGGCGATGCCCGCCTAACGCCTCCCGCCGCCCTCATCGACAATCCCGCCTTCGATGTCACGCCCGCCGAGATGGTGACGGCGATCGTGACGGACGTTGGCGTGTTTCGCCGACCCTTTGACTTCAGAAGTCGTCGAGGTGATCGAGGTGCGGTTGCCTCGATCACCTCGACGACGTCGATCACCTCGGCTCCCTAGACCGCGATGCCCTCCGTTCTCGCCATCGACCAGGGCACCACGGGCTCGACCTGCCTCGTCGTCTCGAAGGACGGACGCATCATCGGCCGGGGGTATCGGGAGATTCCGCAGCACTACCCGCAGCCGGGATGGGTGGAGCACGATCCCCGCGACCTGCTCGATCGGACCGTCGAGGCCGCGCGTGAGGCCATCGCCAAGGCGGGGACGACCCCGGACGCCATCGGGATCACGAATCAGCGAGAGACCGTCGTGCTCTGGGAGCGAAAGACCGGGGAGCCGATCGGCCGCGCCATCGTGTGGCAGGATCGGCGTACCGCCGAGCGATGCCTCGAGCTCGCGCCCGAAGCGGATCGCATCGCGCGGCTCACCGGACTCGTCACGGATCCGTACTTCTCCGGGACCAAGCTCGAGTGGATGCTGCGGGATGACTCCGTGCGTCGTCGCGCCATGCGGGGTGAACTGGCGGCGGGCACCGTCGACAGCTGGCTGATCTGGTCGCTCACGCGCGGCGCGGTGCATGCCACCGATCCGACGAATGCGTCGCGCACGATGCTCTACGACATCAACACGCGCGCGTGGAGCGATGAGCTGTGCGACCTTCTGCACGTTCCCAGAGCGCTGCTGCCTGGCGTGCGATCCTCCAGCGGAGAGTTCGGCGTCGCGGACCCGGCCTTCCTCGGCAAGGCGCTTCCGATCATGGGGGTCGCGGGCGATCAGCAGGCGGCCCTCTTCGGACAGGGATGTCACTCTCCGGGAACGAGCAAGAACACGTACGGCACCGGCGCCTTTCTCCTGCTCAACACGGGCTCGCAGCGAGCCGAAGGTGGAGGAGGGTTGCTCACGACGATCGCGTGCGACGCGGTGGGACGACCGGCGTATGCGCTCGAGGCGGCGATCTTCATCGCCGGCGCCGCGATTCAATGGCTCCGGGACGGCCTCGGTATCCTCACGACCGCCGCAGAGAGTGAGGCAGCTGCACGCGCGATCGCGTCGACCGACGGGGTGTATTTCGTTCCGGCACTCGTCGGGATGGGAGCACCGCACTGGGAGCCGCGCGCACGCGGAACCATCGTCGGCCTCACGCGAGGAACGACGAGCGCGCACCTCGTTCGCGCAGCGCTCGAGGCCATGGCGTATTCGACGGCGGACATTCTCGACGTCATGCGCGCGCGTGCGGGGCGCGGTGCCGGAGGCTTTTCGGCAGAGCGGAATGCACCTCTTCGCGTGGACGGCGGCGCGACGGAGAACGATTGGCTGATGCAGTTTCAGGCGGACGTACTGGGGGTTCCGGTGGAACGTCCGGATCAAATCGAGACGACGGCGCTTGGCGCCGCCGGCCTTGCTGGACTGGCTGCCGGGATCTGGCCTAACGTGGACGCGTTTCAAGCCACCAGGAAATTCACGCGGTTCGAGCCCGGTGAGGGCCGGGAGACGGCTCGCGCCGGCGCTGCGGGATGGGCGCGAGCGGTTCGCGCCACCCTTTCCTGGGCGCGGGACGCCTCATGACCGCACGACGCCTTCCGACGCTGCTCGATGCGCATCGAGAAGCGCTCGCAGCCTGTCGCCGATGCGCACACCCCGATGAGCGGGTGCTGCCAATCATCTCCGAGGCCCGGCGACCGCGCGTGATGCTCGTCGGTCAGGCCCCAGGGAAGAGCGAGATCGAGGATCGGCGCGCATTCGCTGGTCGCGCGGGACGAACGCTCTTCCGCTGGTTGGAGCAGGCCGGGCTCGACGAGCCTTCATTCCGTCGCGACGTCTACATCGCGGCCGTCACGCGGTGCTATCCAGGACCGAGTCCATCCGGTCGTGGCGATCGGGTTCCGTCTCCCGAGGAGCAGGCTCGGTGCGCCCCATGGCTCGAGGCGGAGATCGACCTCATCCGGCCGGCGCTGATCATCCCCGTGGGCCGGCTCGCGATCGACCGATTCCTCGAGAACGAGCCGCTCGACCGCCTGGTCGGCCGAGTGCACCGTACCCACGTGCGAGGCCGGCAGGTCGAGTTGATACCGCTGCCACATCCGTCAGGGGCCAGCAGCTGGATCAACCTCCCGGCGAACCGCGCGCTCCTCGATCAGGCGCTGCACCACCTTCGCGTCGCATTCACGAGACTCGACGTCGGCAGAACGCGAGCGATCGCGCGACAGACGGCCTAACGAAGCTCTTGGAGGTACCCATGGAGGTGATCCTCGCGTTTGCTCTGTCGCTGCACGCGCCGCCGCGCGTCAGCGTCGCGCCGGACAAGCTGAAGCATTTTTTCCTGTCGGCCTTTGTGCAGAGCGCCTCGTACTCTGCGCTCCGACTCAGCGGCGTCGAGCATGACGGTGCCCTCGTGACGGCTAGCGCGGCCACCGTCGCGGTCGGGATCGGCAAGGAAGTTCACGACGTCCGATCGGGTGGACGATTCAGCACCGGTGATTTGATATGGGATTTGCTCGGGGCCGGCGCGGCCGCGGCGGTGCTCGAGCAGTCGCACCGGTGAGCCGCCGGCGTTCCTCTACACGCCCGTTCCCTGGCGCCCTATATTCCGGCCGTGATCCGGGAGCGGCCCTTCCCCTTGCCCAGCCAGCACGTGAGCGACGACCAGAAGACCCAGCAATCGGTGGATGACCGCCGCTCGCAGCTTGGGTTGCGTGCGCTCATCGACGAGATGTTGCAGCAGGTACGCGAACTGAATCGCCATGCGGCGACGTGGGATCCCGACGAGCGCGCGAAGGCCGAGCAGCAGCTCGAGATGATCATGGCCCGCGTGAGGGACGAGGCGTCGCGGGGACACACGAAGCCGCAGTAAGCGCGCGAGGGCTCGCGCGCGCGAAGCCGTGATCCTCGTCGGCGAGCTGGCGCTCTGGGTCGCACTCCTCATGGCGGCCTGGGGCGCCATCGTATCGTTTGCCGGCGGGCGCCTCGGACGAACCGACCTCATCGCGAGCGGGGAGCGCGCACTGTACGCGGCCTTCGCGTGCCTGGTTCTCGCAAGCGCTGGGCTTCTCGTTGCTCTGGTCACCTCGGATTTCTCCGTCGAGTACGTCGCCTCGGTAACGAGCGCGAATCTGCCACTCGGCTACAAGGTCGCGGCGCTCTGGGCGGGCCGGGCCGGGGGGATGCTGTCCTGGACGCTCCTCGTGTCCGTGTGCGCCGCGATCGCGGTCGCGGGGAATCAAGCGCGCAACCGCTCCGCCACGCCATACGTCAGCGCGATGCTGTCCGTCGTCCTGCTGTTCTTTCTCGCCATGCTGTGCTTCGATGTGAATCCGTACGCGCGCCTGGTTCCGATCCCGGTCGAAGGGCGCGGCATGCATCCGGACCTCCAGCATCCTGCGATGACCGTGCACCCACCAACGCTCTACCTCGGCTATGCTGCGGCAGCGATTCCGTTGGCGTTCACCATCGCGGCGCTGGCCACTCGCAATCTCGACGATGACGCCACTCTCGCTGTCCGGCGCTGGGCCACCGTCTCCTGGCTGTTCATCACGATGGGAATCGGCAGCGGCATGTGGTGGACGTACGTCAACGCCGGCGCCGGAACGGCGTGGTTGCGCGATCCCATTGAGCGGTCCTCGCTCTTTCCGTGGCTGGCCGCGTCTGCGTTCCTGTACTTCGCGATGCGACGGCGGGGCAGGCCTGATGTAGCTTCCGGAGACGTTGTCGGCATGCGCACACGCGCGGGCCGGTACACGCTGTATGTCGGCATCGTCGTCTTTATCATCGCATCCGCTGGATTCACTTTCAGGAAGGAGCGCGAGGTCACGCTCGCCCCGGGCGAAGCCACGACGCTCGTCGATCCGTATCGCCGCGAGTGGACGTTTACGAGTCAGGGCGTGTCCGATTTTCCGGAGCTCAATCGTGCCGTGGAAGCTGTCCCCCTGCGCGCCACGCGCGACGGTGCGCCGGCGGGATTCATCGTCAGTGAGCGCCGCGAGTACGTCGACAGTCGTGGGCTGGCGACGTTCGAGCCCTCCCTCGAACCCGGCATCGACTATGCGCTGCTGCAGACCACCTACGTCGTGCTCACGAACATCGCCCAGGATCGCGTGAGTCTGCGCATCGCCTTCCATCCGCTCATGATATGGGTGTGGATCGGCGGCATCGCGATCGCGATCGGCGGAACGATGGTGTCGTGGCCGGTGCGCCTCGTGCGCCGGGGTGAACCATCGTGACAGCGCTCATCGTGGGGACCGTGCTGGCGCTCGCGGCGCTCGCGTATGTCCTGTGGCCGATCATCACGGCGGCTGAAGGCCAACCGAGACCGGCCTCGCGCGCTCCAGATGCCCCGGAGGCCGCGGCGCCTTCGGTGATCGTTCCCGACGATCCCGTTGAAGCGGAGATCCGGCGAGCACGGATGCAGATGCGAGTTTGTCCCGTGTGCGGACCGCGGCCTGAGCCGGCCGCGCGCTACTGTTCGCGGTGTGGGAGAGCGCTGGCGTGAGCCATCGGCCGCGGTTGCGACGCGCGACCGGCCTCCTGCTCGAGAACCGCCTTGAGTCGAGCGGCTAGCTCGCGCTGCTGCTCGCGAAGCGGCTCGATCATCTGACGCCCGCGTTTCAGCGTCAGGTACCGGGCTGCTTCGACGCCCGCCTCACGCCACTGCTCGTGGAGCCCCAGCGTGAAGAGACCAAGTGCCGGGAGCGCGACGAGTGCGAGCAGCCCCAGGAGCGGCCCCGTCGCCGCGCCAAGCAGAAGCGACAGCGTGATGATCCAGAGCGGAAACACGATCGCCCCGGCAAGCAGCTTGTGGGTGGCCCGAACGTCGTCGCGGGGTCGCGCCCGCTTCTCGACGAGGCCCGTTAGGCGATACGGCACGAAGAACACCAGGGTCCCCACCGCCAGCACCACGAGTGGGATGACCCCACCGAGCGGAAGGCGCCGGAGGAGCCACCAGAGCGCACCAGGGCGCTTGGGATCGTCGACCAGATCCTGAGGACGCAGGCCGAATCGCTGGAGGATTCGGCCGTGTCGCGAGATGTCCTTTGCGAGAGGAACCGATCCATCGCCGGCCTGGCGCAGGTGGGTCAACGTTTCTGTCGTGGTACGAAGACGGGCGACCCACTCGGCGGCATCGGTGGCCTTGCCGAACTCGGCGGCGTAGATCGCTTCGGCGAGCTCCACGAGCGCAGCGTCATCCCATCGCTCGAGATTCACCGTGACGTCGCGAAGCGCCCTGTCGATGCGATGCGTGAGCTCGCGCACGCCGTGACCGTCACCACCGGCGTCGGGGGAGAGGTCATCCCACGCGACCGGCCGTCCGACCGTTACCAGCGCTTCCGACCGGAACGTGTTCTTGTCGCGGAAGACAGACCCAATGGGGACGATGGGGACGCGAATGCCGTGCGACGCGAGTGTACCGAGCGCGATACGGGCGGCGCCGGTTTTGAGCGGCGCCAGCGACGGGTCGCTGTGGCTCAGCCCTTCCGGAAAGATGCCGACCGCCGCACCGCTCGCGAGCGCCTGGTGCACGGCCCGGAACATCTCCTCGTTGCGGGCCACCTGCGACGGGTCATCGGACTTTCGGTAGACCGGGATCGACCCGGCTCCCCGAACGAGAAAACCGACCAGCGGATCCGCGAACAGCGGCGCCTTGGCCAGGAACCGCACCGGGCGACGCGCGGCGAGCGCGACCATCGCCGGATCGAGCAACGAATTCGGATGATTCGCGACGAGCAGTACCGGTCCCGTCTGTGGGACGTCGCTGCCTGCCCGGCGCAGCCGGTAGTACACGCGCAACGCCACGTTCGCGACGCGCGAGAGGAAGGGCGCGAGCCACATGTCAGAGCTCGACGGCCTGAAGTCGCCGGACGGCGATGGTCACGGACACGACGAGCGTCGTAATGCAAAGCGCGGCGGCGAGGCCGAAGCCGACGATCATCTCCAGCGGATTCGCGGAGCCTCCGAAGGCCCGTGCGCTCACGTAGCCATAGACCGGGCGTGCCTCGAGCACCACCACCGCGCCGATGAGCGCAATGGCTCCCATCATGTAGACCAGGCCGCCGAACGACGTGGGGATCTGCGCGGCATTCTCCGTCTCGAACTGCGGGAACACGGTGCCCAGCGCCAGCGCGAGGCCCGCGAGCGCGAAGGTCATCAAGGTGATAGTGAATAGCGAGACGTACATCATGAACGGTGTGACCTGCAAGAGCAGGTTCGTCACGAAGACGATGCCAAGTGCCAGCAGCACCAGCGGTAACGTCCCGATCCAGAACTTCGCCCACAACAGCTCGCGCATCCGGAGCGGACTCGACTTGAGGAGCCACATCGTCCGCCCCTCGAGGCTCACGCCCGGAAAGATGAAGCGTGCGGCGATGGATGCGAGCACGAAGCCGGCGAGCACCAGATTGAGGAAGGGAATCACGTTCACGAGAAAGAACGTCACGCCCTCCCCCCGCAGCGGGAGAAACTTGATATTGAAGACGTACACGATGACGAGAACGCCAAGTAGGATGAGCTGCGACCACTGCGTCGTGTCGCGAAAGAAGACGCGGGTCTCCTTCATCAGGAGCTCGCGCCGTACCGTGCCGAATGGAGCCAGCAGCGTCATCCCGATGCGCTTGAGCCGCGTGCCGCGTGCCCAGCGCTCGCTGCTCTCCTGCGCCTTCGTGAAGCCGGTCGTGTACAACGAGCGATGGAGCAACGCGCCTAACACCACGAACGCGGCTGCCGTCGACCACAGCAGATAGTAGGGCAGGACATCGGGAATTCCGAGAAGCGACGACATCACCGCGCGCTGCACCCATTCACTCGGCAGGAGCGGTGAGGTCGGCGTCTTCAACACGGCGATGAAATCGACGAGCGAGCGGAACCCCTCCGGCCGAGCCAGCTGCTCCGGGCGGACCATGCGGAAGAGCAGCACCAGTCCGCCGGCGGCGAGCACGGCGATCACGCTCAGGATGTCCCGCGTGCGCCGCGCCGGGAACACGCGCACGAGCAAGAGCGTGATCGCGCTCCCGACGACCGCCGGAATCAGCAGGAAAGGGATGAAGGTGCCGACCGCCACGAGCGGAAACCACACGCCTCCGTCGTAGGCCACCCCATACGCCACGAAGATCGGCACCGCCATCAACACGACCATCCAGCTCGAATGGACCGCGGTTTCGAGCAGCTTCGCACCGTAGAGTCGCAACCAGTCGACCGGCGCCGACACCAGAAGGTCGAGGTCGCGCGCGACGAAAAAGCTGGACAGCGCGGTGATGATGTTCGACAGCAGGAGAATCGAGAAAAAGCTGACGAAGATGATTCCGAGGAGCTTTCCCGCGAGCAGCGGCCCGATGTCGGGCACGCGACGGAAGTAGAGCAGCAACCTGAAGACGACAACCAGCACGAACGTCCAGAAGAGGGCTCCGGTGATGCCCAGGAGGGCGATGCGCGCCCCACGACCGCGCTCGCCGCCGCGCGCGCGCACGCGCGCGGTCAGCCATTTCGGGCGTAGCAGGTGGAGCAGGGGAACGCGAGGCAGTGCGGTGACGAGCGCGAGTGAGTCGCGAGAGCCATCGCCATCGACCGCCGGGTGCTGATGGCGGGCGGCCTCAGGCATTCAGCACCTCGACGACCGCACGTGCCGCGTTGTCGCCGGTGAGCCTCAGGAAGATGTCCTCCAACCCTTCCTCCCCGGCGGCGGCGTGCGCACGCAAGTCGGTCATCGTGCCGCAGGCGCGAATCTTTCCACCCTGAATGATCGCGACGCGATCGCACAAGCTCTGGGCGACCTCGAGGGTGTGCGTCGACATCATGATGGTGTGGCCGCGACGTGTGTATTCGCGAAAGAGATCCTTCAGCACCTTGGCCGCCTTCGGATCCAACCCCACCATCGGCTCGTCGACCACGATCACTTCCGGACGATGCAGGAAGGCGCTGGAGATGATCAGCTTCTGCCGCATGCCGTGGCTGTAGCTCTCGACGAGCTCGTCCTTCCAGTCGAGCAGATCGAAGAGCGCGAGCAGCTCGCTCATCCGCCGCTCCACGGGCTCTCCACTCTGATCATAGAGACCGGCCACGAACCGCAGGAACTCGGCGCCGGTGAGCTTCTCGTAGATGAAAGGGCGGTCCGGAATGAAGCCCAGCTTCGCCTTGGCGGCGATCGGATCGGCGGCGATGTCGATCCCCGCGATGCGGACCGTGCCACCCGACGGCTGGAGGATGCCGGCAATCATGCGCAGCGTCGTCGTCTTGCCGGCGCCGTTAGGCCCGAGAAAGCCGAACAGCTCCCCCGTGGGCACAGTGAGGTCGATCGCGTCTACAGCGGTGAACCCGCCGTAGCGCTTGGTCAGCGCCTTGAGCTCGATCATGGTGTCAGTCGGTGGAGACGACGTCGATGCGCAGTCGGCCGATGAGGCGGAGCAGCTCCGCTTGCTTCGAGAATCCACCGATGACAAAGCGCAGGTGCGCTGCATCGGCGGGGAACTGGCCGAAGGTCGGGTCGACCGCGACCCAGTCCCCGAGAAAGACTTCCGGCCAGGCGTGGTAGTAAAACTTGCCCCCCACGTAGGCGAGCCCCGCCGCGGCGCGCGCTGGAAGCCCGATGGCGCGCGCGAGGGCAACGTAGAGCTGCGTGTGCTCGTTGCAGTCGCCCGCTCGCGCGCGAAGGACCTGCGTCGCGCTCGGAATCGAGAAGCTGATCCGCTTCTCGAGGGAGTCGTGAACCCACCGCGCCAGCCGTTCCGCAGCCACACGCGGGTTCCGCGTGTCGCCGCGAATCCGCTCGGCGAGCGCCACGATCGCCGAATCTTCCGATTGCAGCAGCCGCTCAGGGCGCAGCCACTCTTCGTGCCGACCGCCACGTGCCATCGGAAGGGGGTATGCGGGCATGAGGCTCGTTGCCTTCTCGCGCCGGACGCTCAGGGTGTCACCACTCAGCGTTTGTCGTCCGCCGGCCAGTGACCACCCGTCGAGAGCGGCACCTTCGAGCCGGACCGCGAGGTGCGCGACCGCACGGTGGTTGCGAATGGGCGCTGATGCCGCAATCGCCGTGGCTTCCTGAATGTCTCGATCCGCGGGAGCTTCCACCGCACGCGCGTTCCAGTTCTGCCAGTTCTCGAACGCGACCTCGTAGGCCTCACGCTCGAGGTAGAGGTTCCCGGGGTGCATCGCCTCGACCATGCGGCCGTTGGCGTCCACCCATCCGGAGATCACTCCTCCTTCCTGCTCGACCAGCCACGCCCTGATGGTATCGCGGCGCGCCGGTATCCACCGCTTGCGGTCCCAGTCGAACGTTGCGCTGTCGTTGACGACGAAGAGCGACTCGGCGCGCACGGCGACGGTGACTTCGCCGGGCGCCATCGACAAGGGATCGAAGACCGAGAACGTGCGGCGGGCGCCTAACGTGGGGCGCTCCAGGAGCGCGAACGTCATCGGCACCAGCGTCGGCAGCAGCAACGGCTTGGTGAGGGGAATGCGGCGAACTTCCGGCGGCTCCTCACCCATGCGAATCGAGAGCGTCAGCAGGCTGTCGCCACTCACTTCGCCAGTTGCGCGCAGCGGGCCGATCTCCGGACTCAGCTCGAGCGAGAACGACCGTAGCTCCAGCGAGCGTGTCAGCCGCGACGCAAGGCGGGCCGAGCCGCGGTGCGTTCGCCGGCCGGCCTCGACGTCGAAGAGCAGTTGATCGCTCATCGTGATCTCGGTCGCCGTCGTGTCGATGCGGGAGGACGCAAAGCCGATCTGCGTTCCCGCCTGCATGACGCGGTAGTAGGCCGTGCCCGGGTCGACGCGGGCGCCCGCGTCGCGCATGCGGTCCGTCTCGCTCCGAAACAGCTCGCGGCGGACGAGGACCGCGAGGCCGCCCAGCCAGGCGATCAGGATGACCGCCGCGACGCTCCCGCGACGGATCATCTGGAGAGCTCCCGGTGCGATGAGATGATCGACATTGCCAGTCCGCTCCACATTCGAAGGAGCGGATTCGGCGCCGGTCTCAGCTCAACGCGAGCGAGGTCTCGTCGTCGATCCACTCCAGGTACTTGTGTAACCCGGCGGATACGGGAAGTGCCAACAGCTCCGGCACCTTGTAGGGGTGCAGCTCCCCGAATGCCATTTCGAGGGCCTCGACCCGGCTCGCCCTCGTCTTGAGGAGGACGATTACCTCCCGCTCATCGGCAACCTTTCCTTCCCATCGATAGAGCGATCGCACGCCGGGAAGGATGTTGCCGCAGGCAATCAGGCGACGGTCGAGGAGCGCGCGCACGAGGGCCACCGCCTCATCGGCCGAGGCGACGGTGGTCAGGATGACAATGGCGTTGGGAGACATGGGTCCTCAGGGTCCTCAGGGTCCTCAGGGTCCTCAGGGTCCTCAGGGTCCGGTCCTGAGGGGTGGCTGAAGATGCCGCACGGATGCTCGCCGTAAACCCTGAGGACCCGAGGACCTTGAGGACCCTGAGGACCCTGAGGACCCTGAGGACCCTCACTCTTGAATCCCGCCTGTCCGCCTGTGACCTTTCACCGGCTATGGCAGAAGAAGCACTCATCGTTCGGGGTGCCCGCGAGCACAACCTTCAGAACGTCGACGTCACGATCCCTCGCGATCGGCTGACGGTCATCACTGGGCTGTCCGGCTCGGGCAAGTCCTCGCTCGCATTCGACACGATCTACGCCGAAGGACAGCGCCGCTACGTCGAGTCGCTGTCCGCATACGCGCGCCAGTTCCTCGGCCTCATGGAGAAGCCTGACGTCGACGCCATCGAAGGGCTGTCGCCAGCCATCTCCATCGAGCAGAAGACGGCCGGTCACAACCCGCGCTCGACGGTCGGAACCGTTACGGAGATCTACGACTACCTCCGGCTGCTCTACGCACGCGCGGGAACGCCGCACTGTCCGCAGTGCGGGCGTCCCGTGCAGCGGCAGAGCGCCGGGCAGATCGCCGAAAGCATCCTGTCGTGGCCGGAAGGCACGCGCATCGAGGTACTTGCGCCGCTCGTTCGCGGGCGCAAAGGCGAATTCCGTGATCTGTTGGAAACCGTGCGCAAGCAGGGCTTCATCCGGGCGATCGTCGATGGCGAAACCGTTGAGCTCGCGAGCCCACCGAAGCTCAACCGTCGCCAGAACCACTCGATCTCCGTCGTCGTCGACCGGCTCGTCGTGCGACCCGAGGATCGCGGTCGCCTCACGGATTCGATCGAAACCGCACTGAAGCTCGCTGATGGGCTGACGGAAGTGGTTGCGCATGGGGCCGAGTCCTCGGTTCTCGTTCCTCGTTCGTCGTTGTTTTCAGAGCGGTACGGTTGCGCGACCTGCGGCATCTCGCTTCCCGAGCTCGAGCCCCGGCAGTTCTCGTTCAACTCGCCGTACGGCGCGTGCACACCGTGCGGAGGACTCGGCACTCGGCGCGAGGTGAGCGAGCAGCTCATCCTCGGCGATCCCAGCATCTCGATTCTCGAGGGTGTGATTCTGCCGTGGGGTGAGCCGAGCGGTCATCTCCGCAAAGGCATTCTCCCGGCGCTCGCGAAGCAGTTCGAGTTCGAGCTGAACGCGCCGTGGGGCAAGCTTGCCCAGCGCGTTCGTGACATGATTCTTTACGGCGCGAGCGGGCGGCAATCGACCATTCGCTATGAGTCGCCGAGCTTCCGCGGTGAGTACAGCACGGCGTGGGAGGGAGTGCTCACCAACGTGCAGCGCCGCTATGAGGAAACAACCTCGGATTCCGTGCGCGAGGAGCTCGAGGAGTACATGGTCGAAGCGCCATGCACGCACTGTCAGGGGCGCCGTCTCAAGCGAGAGTCCCTGGCCGTCACGATCGCCGGACGCAACATCGGCGAAGTGACGGAGCTTCCAGTCACGGAAACCCTCGAGTTCTTCGAGTCCCTTGCGCTGCGTGCCCCCGGGCGGGCCGGCCTCGATCCCGACATCGCCGGCCCTATCCTCAAGGAGGTTCGCGAACGACTTCGCTTTCTCGTCGATGTCGGTCTCGACTACCTCACACTGAGTCGGTCGGCTGAATCCCTGTCCGGCGGCGAGGCGCAGCGCATTCGTCTTGCGACGCAGATCGGCTCACGACTGGTGGGCGTACTCTACATCCTCGATGAGCCGTCGATCGGGCTGCATCAGCGGGACAACGCGCGTCTTCTCGCGACGCTCAAGCAGCTCCGCGATCTCGGCAACACGGTCATCGTCGTGGAGCACGACGAGGAGACCATGCGCGAGGCCGACTATCTGATCGATCTCGGTCCCGGCGCGGGTCGGCACGGGGGTCGTGTCGTGGCAGCGGGAACGGTTGCGGAGGTGGAAGCGCACAGCGAGTCGATCACCGCGCGCTATTTGACGGGCGAGATGAAGATCGCCGTCCCGGAGCAGCGGCGGTCGCCGCGGCCGCGTCAGTCGATCCGCATCGAGGGCGCAACGGCGCACAATCTTCAGAACCTCGACGTCGAGATTCCGCTCGGCCTCTTCGTGGCGATCACCGGCGTGTCCGGCTCGGGAAAGTCGACGCTCATCGAGGACATTCTGCATCGCGCCCTCGCTCGCCACTTCTACCGTGCACGCGTGATCCCGGGAGCGCATCGACGCATCACGGGTCTCGAGCACATCGACAAGGTCATCGACATCGACCAGAGCCCCATTGGGCGGACGCCGCGCTCGAACCCGGCGACGTACACGGGCCTCTTCACGCCGATTCGCGAGCTCTTCGCGGAGCTGCCCGAAGCGAAGATTCGCGGATACGGTCCCGGTCGGTTCTCGTTCAACGTCAAGGGCGGGCGCTGCGAGGCCTGTCAGGGTGACGGGCTGGTAAAGATCGAGATGCACTTCCTTCCGGACGTCTACGTCCCCTGTGAGGTGTGCAAGGGGAAGCGCTACAACCGCGAGACCCTCGAGGTCCGCTTCCGCGGAAAGAGCATTTCGGACGTGCTCGAGATGACGGTCGAGGACGCGCTCGAGTTCTTCGAGAACCAGCCCCGCATTCGGCAGAAGCTCGAGACGCTCGTCGACGTCGGGCTCGGGTACATTCACCTCGGCCAAAGCGCCACGACCCTCTCGGGTGGTGAAGCACAGCGCGTGAAGCTTGCCTCCGAGCTCTCGAAGCGCGATACGGGACGCACCCTCTACATCCTCGATGAGCCGACGACCGGCCTACACTTCGAAGACGTGCGCCTGCTGCTCCAGGTGCTGCACCGGCTGGTCGACAAGGGCAATACCGTCCTCGTGATCGAGCACAATCTGGACGTCATCAAGACGGCGGACTGGGTGATCGATCTCGGGCCCGAGGGGGGCACACGCGGAGGGACGATCGTGGCGGCGGGCTCGCCCGAGGATGTCGCGGATGTCGAGAGCTCGCACACCGGCCGGTATCTCAAGCCGGTCGTCGGGCGCTCACGCGCGCGCGGACAGCGCCTGCGCGACGCGCGCACCCCCGCCGCCTAACGCAGCGGCCGCGGCTTTATGGTCTCCCTGCTCGACATCATTGGCCCCGTCATGGTGGGGCCGTCGTCCTCGCACACGGCGGGGGCGTGTCGTATCGGATTGCTGGCGCGCTCGCTCGTCGGCGGCACGCCCCAGCGGGCAAAGCTCGAGCTTCATGGCTCGTTCGCGCGCACCGGCGAAGGTCATGGGACCGACAAGGCCCTGGTCGGCGGCCTTCTTGGCTTTCGTCCGGACGACGAGCGCCTCCGTGACGCCCTCGACATCGCCGAGCGCGAAGGGCTCGCCTACCGGGTGGAGAAGACGACGATCGCCGAGGATGCGCATCCCAACACCGTACGGCTCACGCTCGAGCGCGACGGCGCCGTCGTCGAGGTCATCGGAGAATCGTTGGGGGCCGGACGCGTGCGGCTCACGCGCATCGACGGTTTCCCCGTGGAAGTGAGTGGTGCGCTGTGGACGATCGTGCTCGTCGCGCGCGATCAGCCGGGGTCGATCGCCCGCATTTGCGGCATTCTTGCCGACGAGGGCGTGAACCTCGCAACCATGCGCGTCACGAGAAAGGAGCGGGGCGGAGATGCCTTCATGGTTCTCGAGCTCGACGATCCGCCGAGTGAGCAAGCGCTTGCCCAGATTCGCAAGCTGGAGTGGGTCCGCATGACGCGCGCTCTGGAGAAGGTCGCCGGTTAGGCGTGTTCTCCTCGCTCCACGCGGCAATCGCCGCCGCCGAGGCGCAGGGCGCTTCGCTCGCGCGGGTTGCGCTCGAGGCGGAATCTCGCGATCAGGGGCGTTCGATCGAGGACATCCGGTCGGCGTTACGCCGCGCGCTCGACATCATGCGCGGTGCGGTGGATCGCGGGATGCAGGGCGACCTCCGGTCTGCGTCCGGACTCGTCGGCGGTGATGCCGCGAAGCTTCGCGAAGGGCCGCCGGGTCCGCTCGCCGGAACGCTCTTCCGCGATGTCCTCGCGCGCGCGCTCGCGGTACAGGAGGTCAACGCCGCCATGGGCGTCATCGTGGCCGCTCCGACGGCGGGCGGCGCCGGGGTGCTGCCAGCCGTGTTGACGGGTCTGGCCGCGGCGCAGCGCATCGATGATGAAAGGCTCGTCGACGCGCTCGCGACCGCGGGGCTCATCGGGGCGGTGATCGCCGAGCGTGCGTCGCTTTCAGGCGCCGAAGGCGGGTGCCAGGCCGAGACCGGAGCGGCGGCCGCGATGGCCGCGGGTGCAGCAACCGAGATGTGTGGCGGCACGCCAGCGCAGGCCGGACATGCGATCGCCCTCGCGATGCAGGGGACCCTCGGCCTCGTCTGCGATCCCCTCGGCGGCCTCGTCGAGATTCCGTGCGTCTTTCGCAACGCGACCGGCGCCGCGATCGCGATGGCCGCGGTCGAGATGGCGATTGCCGGGATCGAGTTCCGCATTCCCGTCGACGAGGTCATCGACACGATGGGCGAGATCGGCCGCAGCATGGACGTGCGTTATCGCGAGACGGCGGGCGGAGGGCTGGCGGCGACCCCGACCGGCCGGCGGCTGACGAGAGAGCGCTTGGTGCAGCTGAAGAAAAGCTGAAGAACCAGGCGCTGGAAAAGCGCTGAGGGCGCTGGAGAAGCGCTGAGGCCGGTGGAGTTGCGCTGGACGAAACGTCGCTCAGGGCCCGTCGCGATTTCCAGCGCTTTTCCAGCGCTTTTCCAGCGCCCTTGGCTTTCCAGGCCCCCAGTTTCAACTATCTTCCCGCGGAACTGCGCACACGACGCGGAAACAGCCGGACTGCATCGTGCGTAAGGAGAGACAGCGAATCCGCAACGGATGCGCCCCGCACACCCCAGGTGCTTCATGGTCACCCGAGAAGACATCGAAAGCTTTCTGGATCGCCTCGCCGCCGAAGGCGCCAGCTACACGGAGCTCGAGCCTGGTCTCTGGATCGTCAAGCCAGGCGGCATGCTCGACGCTGACGTCGTGGTCAACTACTCGCCCCCGGTCGTCCTTCTGCGGGTCAAGGTCATGGACCTTCCGAAGGATGAGCGTCAAGCGGCCGGCCTCGCGCGACGTCTGCTCGAGCTCAATGCGTCGGATCTCGTGCACGGCTCGTACGGGATTCAATCTGACGACGCGATCGTGCTGACCGAGGCGCTCGAGCTGGCGCATCTGGATTACGAGGAGTTCCTGGCCAGCTTCGAGGGGATCACACTCGCGCTGGCGTCGCATCTCCGCGAGCTGGCGCCCTACCGCGAGGCACGCTGAACATGGGCCTCCTCGATCGTCTCTCCTCGCTGATCCGGTCCAACATCAACGATCTCATCTCCTCGGCGGAGAATCCCGAGAAGATGTTGAATCAGATCATCATCGACATGCGGGGCCAGCTCGCGAAGGCGAAGCAGCAGGTCGCCGGCGCGATCGCCGATGAGAAGCGCCTGCGGGACCAGGCGGACGGCGAGTTTCGCAACGCCCAGGACTGGGAGCGTCGAGCGATGCTCGCGGTTCAAGAAGGGCGCGATGATCTCGCCAAGCAGGCGCTCACGCGCTACAACGAGCACTTCACCTACGCGCAGCAGCTCGAAACCACGTGGGAGACGCACCGCGTCGAAACGGAGAAGCTCAAGAACTCGCTCCGCGATCTCAACGACAAGATCGAGGAAGCCAAGCGCAAGAAGAACCTGCTGATCGCGCGGCAGAAGCGGGCACAGGCGCAGCAGCGCATCCAGGAGACCATGTCCTCGATGAGCGAGACGTCTGCCTTCGAGGCGTTCTCCCGAATGGAAGAGCGCATCGAGCAAAACGAGCGGCGCCTCGTCGCGAGTGCGGAGATCGAGGAAGAGTTCACGGGCGATAAGCTGCAGAACGAGTTCAAGCGCCTCGAAAAGGGGAGCGCGACCGCGAACGTCGATGCCCGGCTGCTCGAGCTGAAGCAGAAGATGGGCATGCTTCCCGGCGGCGCCGCACCGCAGTCCCGCCAGCTCGGAAAGGGCGGGGCCGAAGCCGCCGGCACGCGGCACGAGGAGACGGTGCACGCAGAGATCGACGACTTGCCGCGGAAGGAGAAGCCCGAGAAGTGAGCGCCCTGACGGTGGGGCGCTTTCGTTTCGCGCCCATTCTCACCGCAGTCGTCATCACCGTTCTGCTGATCATGCTGTTCGGCCACGCGGCCGAACTGTTCATCCTGCTGTTCATTGCGATCCTGATCTCGCTGTACCTCGGCGCCGTCGCCGACTGGCTCCGGGATCGCGCGCATCTCTCGCGGGGTGTCTCGCTTGCCATCGCCGTGGTGTCCACGATCGCAGCGGTCGTGGCGCTCTTCTGGGTGCTGGTTCCACCGGTCATCGACCAGACGCAAGCCCTCATCCGCGTCCTTCCAGACTACATCCAGAACTGGGAGCGTGGTCTCGAGCGGCTCGCGTCGCGCTTCCCGGCACTTCAGGGCGCCGTCGGCGAAGGAACGCTGCTCCGTGCGGTGTACGAGCGCATCACGGGAGCGTTTGGCGATGTCGTGCCGAAGGTGTACGGAGTGTTGCACGGCGCCATCAACGTGTTCGCGGTGGCGATCATGTCGCTCTACCTGGCGCTCCACCCCGGTCTCTATCGCGAATGGATGATCGCGATGTTTCCGCCCATCCATCGCGATCTCGTGCGGGACGTGCTCGGCGATCTGGCGAACACGCTACGCTCCTGGATCGTCGGCCAGCTCCTGGCGATGACGATCCTGGGCGTGTTCACCGCGGCGGGGTTGTATCTCCTCGAGGTGCCGTACTGGCTGACGTTCGGCGTCTTCACCGGCGTCGTCGCCGTCGTCCCGTTCTTCGGGTCGCTGGTTTCGACCGTGCTTCCCGCGCTCTTCGTCATTGCCGGCAACGGGATCTGGGGGCTGAGCGGCTTCACGCATGCGCTTCTTGTTGCCGCGTTAGGCGTCGTGATCCACGTGATCGAGGCCAACGTGGTCCTGCCGCGCATCATGCAAAAGCAGATCGACCTGCCGCCCGTGCTCACCATCATGGCGGTGCTGATCATGGGCAAATTGCTCGGGCCGGTCGGGCTCATCGTGGCAGTGCCAACGCTGGCCGTGATCATGGTGGTCGTGCGGCGCATCCTCATTAGCCGCATCTACGAAGGGCAGGGCTTCCGCCGCACCACGCGCGACAGCGTGGTCGTCCTCCGGGTCCCTGCCGTCAAGGGCGGCGTGCTCGTGCCGCCGCCTCCCGGCGTCGATCCACTGACGCTCGCGGAGGCGAGGCGCGAGAGGGTGGCGTGAGGCCGTCCGGGGTCTTGGTGTCCGGAGATCGAGGGGGCAAGGACGGGCCATCCGGAGCTCGCGAACGGCGGTCGACACCCAAGGACCGCGATCGCTCGACTCCGGCCTTTCTCATCCTCGCCGAGGGTCAGTTCGGACCGCTCACCTCGAAGACGGCAAACTCGTGCATCCGGTACACACCGGAGCGCGTGCGAGGCGTGATCGATTCCCGCCGCGCCGGGAAAACCGCCAACGACATCCTCGGCTTCGGCGGGGACATCCCCGTGCTCGCCAGTATCGACGAGGGACTGTCGATGTCACCGACGGCGCTGCTCATCGGCATCGCTCCGCAGGGCGGTCGCTTGCCCGAGGAATGGCGCACGACCATTCGCCGCGCGATCGAGCACGGCATGGATATCTGGAGTGGGCTGCATACGTTCGTCAGCGACGATCGCGAGCTGCGCGAGCTCGCCGAGCGGCATGGCGTGGCGATTCACGACCTGCGACGCCCCCCCAAGAATCTTCCCGTTGCGGGCGGACGCGTTCGAACCGTCGATGCGACCGTCGTGCTCACGGTCGGCGCCGACTGCAACATCGGAAAGATGACGGCCGCGTTGCAGATGCGGGACGGGCTCACTGAGCGCGGACATCGCGTCGCCTTCGCAGGCACCGGCCAGACCGGCATTCTCATCGACGGAGGCGGCATCGCCGTGGATGCGGTCATCGCCGATTTCATCGCCGGGGCGGCGGAGCAGCTCGTGCTCGACTCGGCCAGGGACGCGGACATCGTGCTCGTCGAAGGTCAGGGATCGGTCATTCACCCTGGCTATTCGGGGGTGACGTTAGGCCTCATTCACGGGTCGCTGCCGCACGCGATGGTAATGTGCCATCAGCCGTCGCGCACGCATGTAACGAACAACCCGTGGGTGAAGCTGCCACCGCTCAGCGATCTCATCGAGCTTCACGAGGCACTCGTCAGACACCTGCGGCCGGCGCCCGTCATCGCGGTCTCGTTGAACACGTACGACCTCTCCGAGCGGAAGGCAAAATCGGCGATCAAGGCGATCGAGCGCGAGACCGGACTCCCCACCACCGACCCGGTCCGGTTCGATCCCGCGCCGGTGGTCGAGGCGATCGACCGGTTCCATCGCAAGCGGAAGCGCGCGACTTCGCGCCGCGCCGCACGGCGCTGATGCCGAGGTTCAGCCCGGCCTGATCACATTGGGGCACCTTCACTGCCCCCATGTCGCACGCGCTTCGCCTCTTCGGCATCCACAAACGGTATCGCGTCGGCCTCGGCAGCTGCCGAGCGACGGTTCAAGCGCTTCGCGGCGTCACGCTGCACGTGCGCCCTGGGGAGGTCGTCGTCATCGCCGGGCGACCCGGGTCGGGGAAGAGCACGCTCCTCATGTGCGCGGCCGGCCTGCTCCGCCCCGACAAGGGTCGGGTGCACTGGTTCGGTGAGGGCGCGTCTCCCGCGGGGAGGCCGGCGGGAGTCGTCTACCGGTCGGTGCCGTCGCACTACGGCTGCATGACCGTCGCCGAGTCTCTTACGCATGCGATGCTGCGGCGCGATGTCACGCCGCAGGCGAATGCCGTGCGTCAGGCTCTGGAGCGGGTTGGGATGGCCTCGGCCGCGTCGGTCCGGCTGTCGCGGCTCGGGGCCGGTGAGATGCGCCGCCTTGCGCTCGCGGAGCTCGTGCTCTCACCGCCGCGCCTTGCGCTTCTCGACGACATCGCTGACGAGCCGGAGACCCAAAGCAGGCGAGAGATACCCGACACCATTGCATGGCTCGCCACGCGCGGCGTGACAGTGCTCGCGTCGGCCGCCAGTGCGCGCACGCTGGCGGCAGTGGCGTCGCG
>DATFFP010000017.1:0-15680 GCA_035249985.1 Gemmatimonadaceae bacterium | reverse complement strand
GGACTACTCGGGACGCTCGGTGATCGTCGTCGGTCCGGAGCTTCGCCTGCACCAGTGCGGACTTCCGAAGGCGATGGCGCTCGAGCTGTTCAAGCCGTTCATCATCCACAAGCTGGTGGAGAAGGGAATCGCCGAGACGGTGAAGCGCGCGAAGAAGATCGTCGAGCGTGAGAGCCCGGAGGTGTACGAGATCCTGGAAGAGATCATCAAGGATCACCCGGTGCTGCTCAACCGCGCACCGACGCTCCACCGGTTAGGCATTCAGGCGTTCGAGCCCGTGCTCGTCGAGGGGAAGGCCATTCGTATTCACCCTCTCGTCTGCGCGGCGTTCAACGCCGACTTCGACGGTGACCAGATGGCGGTGCACGTGCCGCTGTCGTTCGAGGCGCAGCTCGAGTCGCGGCTCCTCATGCTGTCGTCGAACAACATCCTCAAGCCGTCGGACGGGCGTCCGGTGGCCGAGCCCAGCCAGGACATCGTCCTCGGTTGCTATTTCCTCACGCGCGCGCCGGTCGATCCCACGAAGGTCCCCGACCCGGCCCGCTACACGGAGCTCGCCGAGATCGAAGCGGCGCTCGCCGTAGGGCGGCTCACGTACCACACGCCGGTGCAGTTCCTGGTGCGTGAGGCGGGTGGAGCGGCGCGCTGGGAGCGCACGACGGCGGGACGGGTGCTCTTCAACAGCATCATTCCGGATGTCATGCCGTTCCAGAACCGTGAGATGAAGAAGAAGGCGCTGTCGGAGCTCGTCTTCGAGGCCTACCGGCGCTCGGGGCTCTCGGGCACCGTGGCGTTCCTCGACCGCCTCAAGGAGTTCGGCTTCCGCTACGCGACGATGGGTGGTGTCTCCATCGGCGTCGAGGATCTCGAGATCCCGGGCGAGAAGGAGACGCTGCTCGAAGAAGCGGAGACGCGGGTCGAGCGCTTCCAGCGCGCATATCAGACGGGCAACATCACCAACGGCGAGCGCTACAACAAGGTGATCGACACCTGGACCCACGCGAACAACGACATTGCCGACGCGATGGTCAAGGCGATGTCGAAATCGAAGAACGGGCTCAACCCCGTGTTCATGATGTTCGACTCCGGGTCACGCGGCAGCCGCGACCAGATCCGCCAGCTGGCGGGGATGCGCGGTCTCATGGCCAAGCCGCAGAAGAAGCTCACCGGCGGTATCGGCGAGATCATCGAAAGCCCGATCAAGTCGAACTTCCGTGAAGGGCTCTCGGTGCTCGAGTACTTCATCTCGACCCACGGAGCTCGCAAGGGTCTGGCCGACACCGCGCTCAAGACGGCGGACGCCGGATACCTCACGCGTCGTCTGGTCGACGTCGCGCAGGACGTGACGATCACCGAGGAAGATTGCGGCACGATCCTCGGGCTGGAGGTCGGCGCGCTGAAGGAAGGCGAAGACATCATCGAGCCGCTGGCGGAGCGCATCGTCGGCAACGTGGCGGCCGAGGATGTCGAGGATCCACACGAGCGGGATGAGTCGGGGCGGCCGAAGCTGCTCATCGAGGCGGGACTGCTGATCGATGAGGAGACCGCGCGCGCCATCGAGGACTCCGGGCTCGAGACGGTGAAGATTCGCTCGGTGCTCACCTGCGAGGCCAAGCGCGGCCTGTGCCAGATGTGCTACGGGCGGAACCTGGCCACGATGTTCATGGTCGATCTTGGCGAAGCTGTCGGCATTCTCGCCGCGCAATCGATCGGCGAGCCGGGAACGCAGCTGACGCTGCGGACCTTCCACATCGGTGGAACCGCGGCTCGTATCGCCGAGCAGACGGCGCGGAAGTCGAAGGTGGCCGGTGTCGTCGAGTACGGCGAGCGGCTGGTGCACGTCCTGAATCCGGACGGGCAACGCATCGTCACGTCGTACGAGGGCGAGATCATCATTCGCGGCTCGGCGGAAAAGAACGCGCCGGTAGCGTCGCGGTTCGCCGTGCCGCTCGGAGCGCTCCTCATGGTCGCCGATGGCGAGGACGTGAAGAAGGACACGGTGATCTTCACGTGGGATCCGTACACGAACCCGATCATCGCCGACGTGGAAGGGACGGTTCGCTTCGTCGACATCGTCGAGGACGAGTCGGTGACCGAGGAGCTCGACGAGCTCACCGGTCTGCGTCAGCGCGTGATCATCGAGGATCGCGAGAAGCGCCTCCACCCGCACATCGAGATCGTGCAGGAGAAGGGTGGGAAGGAGAAGCGGCTGCGCGACTTCGTCATTCCGGTTGGTGCGCAGCTGACCGTGGACGACGGCGAGAAGATCGGCGCGGGAACCATTCTCGCGAAGATCGGTCGTGAGGCGTACAAGACTCGCGACATCACCGGTGGTTTGCCGCGTGTCGCCGAGCTGTTCGAGGCGCGGCGGCCGAAAGATCCGGCGACGATCTCCGAGATCGACGGGACGGTGCGTTTCGGCGAGATCAAGCGTGGCAAGCGCGAAGTCTTCGTGCAGCCGACCCGCAACGGACCGGACGGCTATCCGGTTGCCGATGAGTCGCAGGAAGCCCAGTTGTACGAGGTCCCGGCGGGCAAGCACCTTCGCGTGCACGAGGGCGACCGCGTGCGCGCTGGTGACCGGCTTTCGGAGGGTCCGGTGAATCCGCACGACATCCTGCGGATCAAGGGACCGCGTGCGGTGCAGGAGTATCTGCTCAACGAGGTGCAGGAGGTGTATCGCCTGCAGGGCGTGAAGATCAACGACAAGCACATCGGCGTGATCGTCAGGCAGATGCTGCAGAAGGTGCGCATCATGGATCCGGGGGAGACGGAGTTCCTCGAGGCCGAGCACGTGGACAAGGGCTCGTTCCGCGAGATCAACGATCGCGCGCAGAAGAAGGGCCTCAAGCCCGGCACGTCCGAGCCGCTGCTCCTCGGCATCACGAAGGCGAGTCTCACGACGCAGTCGTTCATTTCGGCGGCGTCGTTCCAGGAGACCACGCGCGTGCTCACCGATGCGGCGATCCGCGGGGCCAAGGACGATCTCCTCGGTCTCAAGGAGAACATCATCATCGGGCACCTGATTCCGGCGGGAACGGGGCAGTACAGGTACTCGGAGATCGACATCGATCTCCAGGCGCCGGAGCCGCCGGAGGGTTACGTGCCGCCCGCGCCGCTCGAGCCGTTCGCTCCGCTTCCGGTTCCCGGCTTGGCCGAGACGGGGTTTGGCACGGCGACCCATCTCGTGGACGAGGAGTTGTAGAACGGCAAAGATGACAGAATTCGGAATACAGAATTCAGAATGCAGCAACGACGTGTCTGCATTCTGAATTCTGTATTCTGAATTCTGTCATCTTCGCCGTTTGTGGGACCCGAACGTTGACACGGCTCGTCCAGAGGACTTAACTTTATCGGTCTGTGATGCTTACCTGAGGTTATGCCGACTATCAATCAGCTCGTCCGGCGCAGTCGCCGCGACGTCGAGAAGAAAGAGAAGGCGCCCGCGCTCAAAGCGAATCCGCAGAAGCGCGGCGTGTGCACGCGAGTGTACACGACAACGCCCAAGAAGCCCAACTCGGCGCTGCGCAAGGTTGCGCGCGTGCGCCTCACGAATCAGCTCGAAGTGACGGCGTACATCCCAGGTGAGGGACACAACCTGCAGGAGCACTCGATCGTGCTCATTCGTGGCGGTCGCGTGAAGGACCTTCCGGGCGTGCGCTACCACATCGTGCGCGGCACGCTCGACGCGTCGGGCGTGAACGGCCGGATGCAGAGCCGCTCGAAGTACGGCGCCAAGAAGCCCAAGGCAGGAGCGAAGAAGTGAGTCGCCGACAGAAGTCGATCAAGCGCCCCGTCCTCGCCGACGCGCGCTACGACAGCCAGACGGTCTCGAAGTTCATCAACGTCCTGATGTACCAGGGGAAGAAGTCCACCGCCGAGCGCATGTTCTACACGGCGATGGATCTCGTGGAGTCCCGTACTGGGCAGCCGGGCGTCAACGTCTTCAAGCAGGCCCTCACCAACCTCAAGCCGGTCGTCGAGGTCAAGAGCCGCCGTGTCGGTGGCGCGACGTACCAGGTGCCGGTGGAGGTGCGACCCGAGCGTCGTACCGCGCTCGCCATGCGCTGGCTGATCTCGTACTCGCGGGATCGCGGCGAGAAGTCGATGCCGGAGAAGCTCGCGGCCGAGATCATCGCGGCGTCGAAGGGTGAGGGCAACGCGGTGAAGAAGAAGGAAGACACGCACCGCATGGCCGAAGCCAACAAGGCGTTCGCGCACTATCGCTGGTAGGACACGCCTTCCAACCGGTATGAAACGGCGCCTCGAAGAGGCGCCGTTTGTTCGTTAGGTGAGCCGTCGGAGCCACGATGTGAAAAAATCATTTCGCATCTGTGGACCCGCCCACCTGTCGCGCCCCCGCCACAAGAGATGGTGAACGGACGCACGAAAGACGCGAAGCGTCTCGGCGGACTCGCGCGGGAACTCGTTGTCAATAAAGGCTTTGGAGACAGGCACGCGCAGGGGACCCCCCCTTCGATGCTGGCATCGCCTCTGCCATCGCTTGTAGCCCCGGATGCCTAGCCGGGACATGTCGTGGCGCGATCCCTGTCTCGCGTCCGCGAGCCCCATGGCCACGGTACGAGCCATCGTGCCGACGAGAGTGCTGCATGCTGCCCACCCGGAACGAGGCAGTCATCTACCGGACGCTGTCGGAAGGGGCCGTCCTCTTTTCGCTGACGGACGAGGTGTATTTCGGCCTCAATGCCGTCGCGGCGGAAGTCTGGGAGATGCTGCCCCCCAGGCACACATCGCTGGACTCGCTCTGCGCGGCACTGGCGTCGCGACACCCCGAGGTGTCCGCGGAGGATCTCCGCGCGGATGTCATCGAGCTGCTGACGTCACTGGAATCATTCGGCCTCCTCCTTCCCGCCCGGGAGCCCGCCCGACATGCGCCGCCTCGTGTCGCGACTGTCGAAACTCGTCTCGCTTAGCGAGAGCGAGCGCCGCGAGCTCCTCCGTGCGCAGCTCGCATTGCTGCGCGCGCAGCTGGCGGTGTGGACCACTCCGCATGGTCGTCTCGTGCGGCCCGAACGCGAGCCGTCGGCAACGCCTGACGAGCGCGCCCGTCTGACGGCACGACGGCTGGCCACAGCCGTGTCGGTCGCGTCGCGGTACGGGGTCTTTCGTCCCAACTGTCTCGTACGATCCCTCGCGCTCTCGCGCCTGCTCGAGCGTGAACAGGTGCCGGGATGGCACGTGCGTATCGGCGTCCGGGAGCGCACGGGGCGGTTCGAAGCTCACGCGTGGGTCGAGCTCGACGCAGAGATCCTCGCGGATTCCTCGACGCACGTCGCCTCGTTCGAGCGCCTCGCCGATGTTCGGCTGGTGAGGGCGCGATGAGCGCCATCGTCGCCGTCATCAACGGTGCGCGCGCCGCACGACGAGAGGAGCTTGCGACGCGAGCGCTCGCCGCGATGGGGCCGCGCGGGGCGGAAATCTCGCGGGTCGTATCCTGCGGCGACGCAACGCTGGGCATCGCCTCGGACGCGTGGGAGACTCCCCCAGGGCGAGAGGGCTCGGTAGCGATCGCGAGCGAAGCGGGCATCGTGGTTGTCGCCGACGCCGCCCTGTACTATCGGACTGATCTGCTGCGGGCGCTTCGAGCCAGCGACGCGCGTCCCTTGGGCACGACCGCGGCGCACGTGATTCTCGCCGCATATCGCGCGTGGGGCGAGCAGTGCGCCGGTCGCATCGAGGGCGATTTCGCCTTCATCGTCTGGGATTCGGTCGCGCGCCGCCTGGTGGCCGCGCGCGACGTGGGCGCCACTCGACCCCTCTTCTACACCGAGACGCGCGACGGGCTCTTGCTGGCGTCCACCGTTGCCGGCCTGACCGCCGCCGGGGCCGAGCCCGCGCTCAACCTCGCGCATGTCGGTGAAGTCGCCGCCGGTCTGGCGCTGGACGAGACGAGTACCTGCCTGGCCTCGATCGACCGCATTCCGGCAGCGCACACGCTCTCCTTCGTCGGCGACGCACGGCCCGCGCTCACGCCGCATTGGACACCACCGACGTTCGAGACGGGGCGCCGCCTAACGCTCGAGGACGGGGCGGTGGTGCTTCGCGAGCTTCTGACCCGGGCGGTGCAGGAGCGGCTCGACGCCCGGAGTCCCTCGAGTGTGTGGCTCAGTGGCGGCTGGGACTCGCCCGCGGTTTTCGGCGCTGGAATGCTTGCGACAGGAGGCGACGTCGATCGCGTCCGAGCCGTCTCGATCACGTATCCGGTGGGTGATCCCGGGCGCGAGGACGAGCTCATTACGTCCATCGCGAAGCGGTGGGGGGCCACCCCCCACTGGATAGACAGCACCGGCATCTCGCTTCTCGCCGACTTGCGCCAGCGGGCCGCGCATCGCGACGAGCCGTTCGCCCACGCGTTCGAGCACTGGAACCGCGCGCTCGCGCGAGGCAGCCGCGCCGTCGACTCCCATGTGGCTCTGCATGGCAACGGAGGCGACCAGCTCTTCCAGGTCTCACTGGTCTATCTCGCCGATCTCGCGCGGAGTGGACGCTTGTTGGCGATGGCCCGCGAATGCCGCGCGCGTGGCGTGCGCGACGCGCGCACGCTCTTCCGCTGGGCCATTCAGCCGCTTCTATCCAGGGCCGGTCTTCGCGCGGCAACCGCTCTTCGCGGAGGACGTCCGCTACGCGCGTATCTCGAACGCGACGTGCCGCCGTGGATCAATGCCGATTTCGCACGACGGAACGCGCTCCACGAGCGCGCGCGTGCGACGCCCAGCCGGCGGCGCGGAGAGAGTCTGGCGGCCTTCGAGAGCCGATACTACCTGACCGCGCCGTACTTCCCGCGCGTCTACGCCTGCGTGAGCGGCCTCGCGCGCGAGGAAGGCGTCGAGGTCCGCTCACCGCTCCTCGATCCGCGCGTCATCGCGTTCGCGGCGGAACGTCCCAGCGAGGAGCGCGCCTGGAGACGCGAAACCAAGCGAGCCCTCCGGGCCGCCATGAGGGGGATTATTCCCGATGACGTGCTGGCGCCGCGCGCCGTGCGCACGGGCACGACGGGACGGCTCTTCGGCCGTGCCATGCGGAGCGCCGGCGCCGATCTCGTCGCTGAAGCCACGCGTCACAGTCGGCTGGCCGAGCTTGGGATTGTCGATCCCGACGCCTTGCAGCGGGGCTGGCAGACGTGGCAGGCGAACGGCGACGGCAACCTCGGCGTGACGCTGTTTCTCACACTGCAGGCGGAGTTCTGGACGCGGGCGCACGACGGCTCACGGGCGCTGCCTAACGGGGCGCCGGCGAGCGCGGCGATGGCGCTCGCGGGCGCGCTCTCATGAGGGACGCGATGACTCGACAGTTGGGCCACGGCGGCCCACTCCCGGCCGGGGGGCGAACCCGGTGACTGCGCATCAAGGAGGGTACATGTACGAAAAGCCCAGGGTGGAACGCTTCGGCACGTTCCGCGAGCTCACCCGGGCGGGCTGGGACCGCGACAACGATGGGCTTGTCGTCTGGGGTATTGGCGGCGACAACGTCTGTGGGGCGCCGAATCGCCCGGAATGCCCGTGGGAAGGCGACATCAACAGCGGGCGTTCGTAGTGGTCCCGGGCCAGAGAGTACAGGGCTCTCTGTCCCAGTTCGTTCGGTACGTGCACGTGCAGGTGCGGGCGCAACGCCAGCAGGATGGAAGTTCACCCTTACCCAGGGAGATGCTGTGTGCGAGAAACCCAAGGTTCAGCGCTTTGGAACGTTTCGAAAGCTGACCGAGGCTGGGGTGTCCGGAGCTTGTGATGGCCGCACGGTCACGAGCAACGATGCCGGCATATCGTCCTCCAGGAACAACTGGAACAGTTCCAGTGGTTCTTGCGGATTGCGCTCGTAACGCTCACGTGGCCCGGGAGGGTCCGGTCGACCTCCCGGCCACACCAGCGCTGTGACTGACTACACGATTTTCGGAGGCGTGCTCCGCACCGCGCTCGAGTTTCCTTCGCTGCGCGCGCAGGCCGTCACCGCTCCGACATGGACGCTCGATCGCTCTGCCGCCGAAGGCATGCCGGCTGACGCGGAGGCGCTGGGCACGGACCAGGTCGACGCGACTGCCCACGCGCGCCTCTACCGATCGCGTCGCGGATGGCACCTCGTATACGACGACACGGGGCGTTTCGACATCGACACGTCGGGCCGCACCATCGTGTGGCGCGCGCCGGAGGCGGCTTCGGTCGATGCGGCGCGGCTCGACATCATGGGCCGCGTGCTCGCGACGGCGATGCATGCCGCGGGCGACGTCTGCTTTCACGCCAGCGCCGTCGCGATCGAAGGCAAAGCGATCGCGTTTCTCGGCGCGAAGGGGGTCGGAAAGTCCACCTTCGCGTGGGCGCTCGTGCGCGCCGGGGCGCGTCTCCTCACCGACGATACGCTGCGCGTACAGCTTGGCGCGACCCCGCTCGCGCACCCAGGCGTCCACGAGCTTCGGCTGCGCTCCGATGCGGCGACGCAGCTGCCGCCGTCGCCTCGTGAGGCGCGGCCGGCAGGGGACCGTCTGGTGGTCGACGCGCTCGAGGCGGACCGACTTCAAGCCGAGGCGGTGCCGCTCGCCGCGCTGTATCTGCTCTCGCCGGTGAGCGACCTTCCAGGCGAGGCCGCGGCACGCGCGAGCGTATTGCCGTCCGTGCCGTCGGCGCTCTCACTCGTTCGGCACGCGAAGATCGCACCACTGCTCACCGGCGACGACACGGTGGCGCTGCTCGATCGCGTCGTCATGCTTGCGCGACGCGTTCCGGTGCGATTGCTCGAAGTCCCGCGCGATTTCTCGCGCCTGGACGACGCCGTGGCGGACGTGCTCGCCTGGCATGGGGACCGCGTCGAGGCGCGCTCGGTATGACGCTCGTCGCGACGCCCGCGGTTCTTCGTCCGGCCCGAACGGCCACCGCGATCTCGATCCGCGAGATGAGCAAGCGGTTTCCGGTCCGGCGGCCTCTGAGTGCTGCGCTGCGGGCTCCGTTCGTCCGTGAGACGAGACTGGCCCTCGCCGACATCGACCTCGACGTCAATGAAGGGGAGTTCCTGGGGCTTCTCGGGCCTAACGGGGCGGGGAAGACGACACTGTTCAAGGTACTGTCGACACTCATCCTTCCCGACACCGGTCGAGCGACCGTGCTCGGACATGATGTCGTCCGCAGTCCCGCCAGCGCCCGCCGGCTGCTCGCGCCGGTCATTGCCGATGAGCGCTCGCTGCATTGGCGGCTGAGTGCGACGGAGAACCTGAGGCTATTCTCCGCGCTCCACGGTGTTCCGCGGAACGAGGTCGATGCTCGCGTGCGTGAGCTCCTCGTCCTCGTCGGATTGGAATCGACGACGGCTCAGCTCGTTGGCACCTTCTCGTCGGGCATGAAGCAACGGCTGCTCATTGCCCGCGCGCTGCTGGCGCGTCCCCGCGTGCTCCTGCTCGACGAGCCCACGCGAAGTCTCGATCCAATCTCCGCGCGCGCGTTGCGCGCGTTCCTCCGGGACGAGCTCGTCGGACGCCAGGGGTGCACCGTTCTGCTGGCGACGCACAGCGCCGAGGAAGCCTTCGGGCTCTGTGATCGTGTCGCGGTGTTGGACCGCGGACGGCTGCTGGCCACAGGCCCGGTTGAGCGACTGGCGCGCGAGGTCGGTGATGAGAGATATCGCGCCTGGACGCGCGACGCGCAGCACCCCGCCTGGCGAGCGCTCGGTGATCGCGGCGTGGTCGCACACCTGAGCGGGGCCGTAACGGAAGACCACTGGACGCGAATCGACGTCGACGTTCCGGGTGGGCTGGATCAGGCCGCGCACGTGCTCGATCTCTTGACCTGTGCGGGCGTGCGGGTCGCGCGCTTCGAGCGCGCACCGCTCACGCTCGCCGAGCTGCTCGATCGCATCGTTGCGCGTCGCAAGGAAGATTCGGATGCGTGAAACGCTCGCACTCATGCGTGCCAGCTGGCTGACGGCGACGAGCTACCGCCTTGGGATGCTCATGTCGATCGGCGGTCTGGTCGTGACCATTCTGCCGATGTACTTCGTCGCCGGGGCGCTGCAGCCGGTGATCGCCGAGCGCATCAGCAACGAAGGAGGCCACTATTTCGGCTTTCTGGTCGTCGGCGTGCTGGCGTTTTCCTTCCTGTCGACGGCGGTGAATGCCGTGTCCGGAGCGGTCGCCTCCGGAATCGGTACGGGGACGCTCGAGGCCATGCTCTCGACGCGGACGCGACTTGTCTCGCTGATCGCCGGGCTCGTTGGATACGCGTTCACCTGGACCGCGGTCCGGGGTGCGCTCACCGTCGTGATAGCCGTGCTGCTCGGCGTTCGTTTGAGCGCGGCACACAGCGGCTTTGCCCTTCTGATCCTCGCCTTGATCGTCGCGGCGTACTTCGCCGTTGGCTTGATGGCTGCGGCAATGATCCTCGCGTTCCGGACGACGGGACCGCTTCCGCAGGCCGTGCTCCTCCTCTCGGGGTTGCTCGGCGGCGTGTACTACCCGACGTCCGTGATCCCGTCGTGGATTCAGTCGCTGTCGAGTGTCGTTCCCCTGACGTACGGGCTGCGTGCGCTGCGGAGAGTGTGGCTCGACGGCGTGGCGTTTCGCGAGGTGCTTCCCGACGTGCTGACGCTCGCGGCGATGGCGGCTGTTCTCCTGGCCATGGGAGTGGGTGCGTTCGTCATCGGCATGCGATACGCGCGTCGTGCCGGGACGCTGGCCCACTACTAATGACGCCGATGGTCGACTCCTCGATTGGCGTCGAAGCCAGGCTCGTTTTTCTCTGCGCCGGCCCGCGCGGCAACGACGCCGAGATTGCCCGGATCGCCGCCGGGGAGATCCGCTGGGGGCTGCTCACGCGTCTCGCGGTCACCGCGCGCGCGCTGCCGGTCGTCACGCGACGCGTTCGCGACGCGTTAGGCGGGCGATTGCCGGCGGCGGCCGCTGACATGGGCCGTCTGGCGATGGTCGAGGAGTTCGAGCTGCTGCGCATGGACGAGCGGCTCGACGAGACGATCGACGCGTTCTCTGCCGCGGGTGTCCGAATGGTTCTGCTCAAGGGAGCGGCACTCGCCCGCAGTGTCTATCAATCGGTCGTCGAACGCCCGATGCTCGACCTCGACGTGCTGGTGCCGGCGGCGGAGACCGAGGCCGCACGGGCGGCGGCGCTTTCGTCGGGGTGGGTGTGGAAGCATGACCTCCGGTATGCCCCGTTTTTTTCTACGCATCACCATTTGCCGCCCTTGCGCGATGGACGGGGCACGCGGGCCCTGCTCGAGCTCCACACCGGGCTGTTTCCCGCTGGTCACCCGTTCGAGCTCGACGCCGACGGCGTCGCGGCCCGCAGCGTGGCGGTGCATCGCAGCGCGCGCGGAATCCTGATCCCATCGCCCGAGGACCATCTCGTCTACCTGTGCGCCCACTGGGTGTGGTCGCACATGATGAATGGCGGAGCCTGGCGAGCGTTGCGCGATATCGCCGCTCTCACCGAGCGCAGCGGGCTGGACTGGGGCCTCTGTGTGGACCGGGCACGAGCCGCTCGCGCGACGACGTGCGTCTACTGGACTCTACGTCTGGCGCACCGACTGGCTGGCGTCGATGTGCCGGTCGCATCGCTGAAGGCGATGGAGCCCCCCACGCCGGGCGCACTGCTCGACCGCCTCGAGCGGTATTTCACGTGGCAGATCACCGAAGGGCGGTCGTGTCCCTCGGTCAGGGTCGGGGAGCTGCTCTGGTCCGCGGCGCTCCGTCCGCGCTGGAGCCGCCATGGGCGCGCTCGGCCCTGGAAGAATCCCGAGCTTTCGATCTGGGTTACCGACGGGATGGTGACCCCGCGCTCGGCGGCCCGGAGACTTGCGGACTCGGTGGGCTTCGCACGCGCCTTCGTGCGCGTGTAAGCGTGGATTCGACGGTGACTCGTCCCGTTGACACCGGTCGCAACTTCAATACATTTCACAGGCTACGGTGCACCGGCGGTCGCGGTGCTCGTGGCAAGCCTGGCTAACTGCGAGCCGGCAATTATGGGCCCGCGAACGGCGCGGGGGCGCCCCGGCAGCTTCGGGGCATCGTCAATCCGACGAACCGGCGAAGGCGCATAGGACGCTGACGCTCCCGAAAAGCGACGCAGGACAATCGATCGCCGAGCATTTGCTCGGCGCGCCCTTGGGTCCCCATTCGCGCGACAGTGGCGAGTGTACCCGGCGGCAGCGGATGGATACCGGCTCCTGACTCAAGGGGCGTCACGGTCCACCCGCATTTTTGCTGGTTGGGGTTTCTGGACGCGACTACAGACGCTACGGCGAGATCTCGATAGACATGCCACGCCACACTCCGCTCGATCGCTATCGCAACATCGGCATCATGGCCCACATCGATGCCGGGAAGACGACGACGACCGAGCGCATCCTCTACTACACGGGGAAGAGCCACAAGATCGGCGAGGTCCACGATGGCGCGGCCACGATGGACTGGATGGAGCAGGAGCAGGAGCGCGGCATCACGATCACGTCGGCCGCGACGACCTGCTTCTGGGAGCGGAACGACATCGAGTACCGCATCAACATCATCGACACGCCGGGACACGTGGACTTCACCGTCGAGGTGGAGCGCTCGCTCCGCGTGCTCGACGGGGCGGTCACGCTGCTCGACTCCGTCGCCGGCGTGGAGCCGCAGACGGAGACGGTGTGGCGCCAGGCCGATCGCTACGGTGTCCCGCGACTCATCTTCGCGAACAAGATGGACCGCGTGGGCGCCGACTTCGATCGCTGCGTCCGGATGATTCGCGATCGCCTGACCTCCAAATCGTACCCCATTCAGCTGCCGATGGGATCGGGGGAGCTGTTCACCGGCCACATCGACGTGCTGCGCCGCGTGGCGGTCGTGTTCGACGAGGACACGTTAGGCAAGACCTTCACCGAGGGCCCGGTGCCTCCGTCGTACGCCGACGCGGTCGAGGCGGCGCGCCACGAAGTGATCGAGGCGTCGGTGGAGCACGATGAGGAGCTGCTCGAGAAGTACCTGGGCGGCGCGGAGCTCACCGTTCCCGAGATTCAGCGCGCGATCCGGAAGTCCGTCGTCGGCGGCTTCATCGTGCCGATCCTTTGCGGCGCGTCGTTCAAGAACAAGGGTGTTCAGGCGCTGCTCGATGCGGTGATCGACTATTTGCCCGCGCCGGTCGACGTCAAGCCGATGAAGGGACACCTGCCGCACCACGATGAGACATTCGAGGAGCGGCCGCCGGCGGACGAGACGCCTTTCTCCGCCCTCGCGTTCAAGATCGCGACCGATCCGTTCGTCGGGAAACTGACCTACATCCGCGTGTATTCGGGTGTGCTCGAGGCGGGGTCCTACGCCTACAACTCGACGAAGGACAAGCGCGAGCGCGTCGGCCGGCTGCTGCAGATGCACGCGAACAAGCGTGAGGAGATCCAGGAAGTGCGCGCCGGCGACATCGCGGCGGCTATCGGGCTCCGGGACACCCGGACGGGCGATACGCTGTCCGACGACGACCACCCGATCATTCTGGAGGCGATGAAGTTCCCGGCCCCGGTGATCGACGTCGCCATCGAGCCGAAGACGAAGGCCGACCAGGACAAGCTCGCGATCGCCCTGCAGAAGCTGGCCGAGGAGGATCCGACGTTTCGCGTGCACAGCGATCAGGAAACGTCGCAGACGATCATCTCCGGGATGGGCGAGCTGCACCTCGAGATCATCGTCGACCGCATGCAGCGCGAGTTCAAGGTCGACGCGAACATCGGCCGTCCGCAGGTCGCCTACCGCGAGACGATCCGACGCCGGGTCGAGAAAGTGGAAGGGAAGTTCATTCGCCAGTCGGGCGGTAAGGGGCAGTACGGTCACGTCGTGATCAACATGGAGCCGGCCGAGCAGGGCGCCGGCTTCGTGTTCGAGGACAAGATCGTGGGCGGCGTGATTCCGCGAGAGTACATCGGCCCGGTCGAGCAGGGGATCAAGGAAGCGCTCGAGACCGGCGTGCTGGCGGGATATCCCGTCGTCGATGTGAAGGTCGAGCTCGTCTACGGCTCATACCACGACGTCGACTCGAGCGAAATGGCGTTCAAGATCGCGGGATCCATGGCGTTCAAGGAGGCGGCGCGCCGCGCCGGCCCCGTGCTGCTCGAGCCGATCATGAACGTCGAAGTGGTCTGCCCTGCCGATTACATGGGCGACATCCTCGGCGACCTCTCGGCGCGTCGCGGCAAGATCGGCGGGATGACGCAGCGAGGGGAAGCGCAGGTGATCGGCGCCAGCGTGCCGCTCGCCGAGATGTTCGGCTACTCCACGAAGCTCCGCTCGCAGTCGCAGGGGCGCGCGGTGTACTCGATGGAGTTCAGCCACTACGAGGAAGTGCCGAAGAGCAAGGCGGAAGAGATCATTAACAAGGTGAAGGCATAACGGCGATTGCTGATTGCTGATTGCGGATGGTTGTGATGCGCAATCAGCAATCCGCAATCTGAGTAGGACTCTCATTAGGTAGGGATCACGACACCATGGCTAAAGCGAAATTCGAGCGGACGAAGCCGCACGTGAACGTGGGGACGATCGGGCACGTCGATCATGGGAAGACGACGTTGACGGCGGCGATCACGGCGATTCAGGCGAAGAAGGGGCTGGCGCAGTTCACGGCGTACGATCAGATCGACAAGGCGCCGGAGGAGCGCGAGCGGGGGATCACGATCGCGACGGCGCACGTCGAGTACGAGAGTGAGAAGCGGCATTACGCGCACGTGGACTGTCCGGGGCACGCCGACTACGTGAAGAACATGATCACCGGCGCGGCCCAGATGGACGGGGCGATTCTGGTGGTGAGCGCGGCCGACGGGCCGATGCCGCAGACGCGGGAGCACATTCTGTTGGCGCGCCAGGTGAACGTGCCCTACATCGTCGTGTTCATGAACAAGGTCGACATGGTGGATGATCCGGAGCTGTTGGATCTGGTGGAGCTGGAAGTCCGCGAGCTGTTGAGCCAGTACGAGTTCCCGGGGGACGAGATCCCGATCATCAAGGGGAGTGCCTTGCGGGCGCTCGAGAGCGGGGACCCGAATAGCGAGCACGGGCAGAAGATTGGCGAGCTGTTGGCGGCGTTGGATTCCTACATTCCGCAGCCGAAGCGGGAGGTGGACAAGCCGTTCCTCATGCCGGTGGAGGACGTGTTCTCGATCACGGGGCGGGGGACGGTGGCGACGGGGCGGATCGAGCGCGGGATCATCAAGGTGGGGGAGGAGATCGCGCTGGTGGGCTTCGGGTCGGACAAGAAGAGCGTGGTCACGGGCGTGGAGATGTTCCGGAAGCTGCTCGATCAGGGGGAGGCGGGGGACAACGTGGGCTTGCTGCTCCGCGGGATCGGGAAGGAGGAGATCGAGCGGGGGATGGTGCTGGCGAAGCCGGGGTCGATCACGCCGCACACGCACTTCATGGCCGAGGTGTACGTGCTGACGAAGGAAGAGGGGGGGCGGCATACGCCGTTCTTCAAGGGGTACCGGCCGCAGTTCTACTTCCGGACGACGGACGTGACGGGGACGGTGCAGCTGCCGGAGGGGACGGAGATGGTGATGCCGGGGGACAACGTGCAGATGGAGATCGAGCTGATCACGCCGATCGCCATGGACGAGGGGCTCCGGTTCGCCATCCGCGAGGGCGGGCGCACGGTGGGCGCCGGCGTCGTCACGAAGATCATCAAATAAACGGCGATTGCTGATGGCTGATTGCG
>DATFFP010000016.1:0-3465 GCA_035249985.1 Gemmatimonadaceae bacterium | reverse complement strand
CGGAGCGAAACGGACGCTTCACGGATTCCTCATGGGGATGCAAAGGGGGAGCGGGTAGTGCCTGTTAGCATCGACGGAAACGCCGTCCAGCCGCTTATTACCATAGCTCTCACTTGCTACAACGCTGAGCACACGATCCAGCGTGCGCTGGGAAGCGCTCTGGCACAGACGTGGACGGCGCGCGAGATTGTCCTCGTCGATGACGGCTCGACGGATGGCTCGGCCACGCTTCTAGAGGAACTCGACCGGACGCACGACGAGATTCGGGTGATCCGTCACGGGTCAAACCGCGGGGTGTCCGGGGCGCGCAACACATTGCTGGCGCACGCGAGGGGTGCGTTCATTGCGTTCTTCGATGACGATGACGAGAGCATGCCTGACCGGCTCGAGCAGCAGTACCGACGCCTTTCGGATTACGAGTCGGCGCATACCCCGGCGACAGTTCTTTGCTACACGAATCGAGATGTCGTCCGGGCCGGGGAACGGCGTCCGACATCTCAGCTCGTTGGCATCGGCCGACTGCCTCCTGTGCCATCGGGCCCGATCGTCGCCGACTACCTGCTGGGTCTCGTCAAGGATGACGGCCGGCATTCGTGGGGCAGGTTAGGAAGCGGCACGCTCATGGCACGCACGGAGGCTTTGCGCATTCTCGGCGGCTTCGATGTTCGGTTCCGCCGCTGTGCCGAACTCGACCTCGCCGTCCGTGCCGCGCTCAACGGAGCGCATTTCATCAGCGTCGATGCACCGCTCGTGACTCAATACCTCACGCCTACGGCGGACAAGGCAGACAATGCTGATCTCCGGTATCGCCTCTTACTGGTCAAGAAGCATGGAGGTTATCTCAAGGAGAAGAGATCCTTCGTCGGTGCGTGGTGTTACATGCACGCCCGTTTCTCCCGTCATCGCAACTGGCAATGGTGGCTATGGTACGCGGCAGCGCTCATTTGCTTCCCATGGCATGTGTCGCGGGAGCGGATCAAGCGATCCTCGTTGCTCGTCCGCGTGCGACCGTCACCGGCGCGGGCTGCATCACCCTGAGTAAGTGCTGGTAGAGACTCTTGCATCTTCTGGCTCACCACATCCGCGAACGAGCCCGCGGTAGGGGCAGTACGGCGCGAGCAACGAATGACCGTATCATTATCCTCAACTGCTACGGTCGCGGGGGATCGGGAATCGTCTGGCGCATGATCGGCTCCTCGCCGGACGTGATCATGACCCGAAGAGAATGGCACGTAGGAGTCTTCGGTGAGAGAAAACCGCTGCGCAAAGGGCTCCTCGTGGCATTTCGGTCACTTAGCATCAGGTCGGCCGAGCCGCTGCGGCGTTATGCTCTTGGGAAGACGCTTGAAATGCAGAGTCCGACCGACCTGGCCACAAAGAGCGATGCAGAGAGTCTCGTCGTCAAGCTCATGGATTATCACATCGTGTTTGCGCACATGATTGCCGGCTCTTTTGAACGGGCGACGTTCATCAACCTCACGCGACACCCGTACGGCCAGTGCGAGAGTTTGATGCGAAGCGGTCACAGCCTCGAGAGTGCCTGCCGCTGGTACAGCGACGTCGCGCGCATGATGGCGGACCACGTCGAGTCTGGAGCAATAGGCGTGCGTTTCGAAGACGTGGTCACGCGCCCAATGGAGACTTGCGACAAGCTCTACCGATCCCTCGGCGTGCGCTGGTCCGAAGATCGCAAGTTCGAATTCAAGGTCAAGCCGTATGGCGCCGATCGCGCGGCCGACGTGGGCGTCGAGGACACGGAGTTCATCTGGATAGGCGAGGAAGACGCTGGGCACCACATCGACGCCTCCGTCCTGCGCGGAGAGAGAGAGCGGCTTTCCGATGCCCAACGGAGAGCCATATGGAAGCTCACGGGAGCCGTGGCCGCGCGGCTCGGTTATACCTCGTCCGTGTCCTCCCCTCCGTGACGTAGGACGATTCGGGGCCGACGCGCGGCGGTCTCACGCGCCGCCCGCGTTCACCGGCCCGCGAGGTCGGCCAGCAGCCTCGCGAACTCGCCACCAGCGTGCGCTTCTGCCGGCACCCGTGGGAGCGCGTGCGGCGACGCGCTCCACGAGACCGCATTCCCGTCGGTCGTGTAGGCGGCGCGGAAGCCGAGCTCGGCGACCAGACGCGCGATGCTTCGGGACCACGCGCCGAAGGAGTAGGCGAACTGCTCCACCTCGAGGCTGGCCTGGGCGCGAAGCCGGCCGGCTCATCCTGCCAACGTGTTCCTCCGCAGCGGAGGCCACCCTGGGCGAAAAACTGTCGTTGATCTCGTCCCGCGGCTACCCTTACGCCGTAGGCGGGGCAGGTCGCGCGTGCCCGAGGCCAGCGGCAAGCCGGGCGACGATCACGAGGTCAGGTAGAGCGCCATGCGCGCACGGCCGCGGGCGGGCGGTCAACAGAGGCCAAACGTCTACTTAGCGAGGCATCGCGTGGCGACTGGTTCCCGTTTAACCGAGGTGTTCAGTGGGCCCGCGAGGCGTAGAGCGCGACGTTGCGCTCTCGAACATCGCCCCGCCTACTAGGGCAGCGCATACGCTCGGACGCGATCGACCCATAGGCGCGTCGGGCTGGTCGCCTTGGCGACGAAGCTGTCCTGCATCGCGAGTGTGATGCGCATGTAGAGCGGAAGCTTTGCTTCCGGATAGGTCGGGAAGCGGGACAGCTCCTTGCCATCCAGGTAGATGATGATCCAATCAGGCGTGACCATGCACCCGTAGCGGTGGAACTGCCCGTCGAACATGTCGTTCCAGCCCCAAATCGCCATGTTCTGCGCCGAAGAGAGGCCAGAGTAGTTCGACTTGTAGACGTGCGAGTGGAGATCGCGGCGATGAACGGCCATGTGGTAGCCGTCGTAATCATTGTCGCCGTAAGCCTCCACGACGTCGATCTCAGCGCGTGCCTGAGCCGAGTCCTCATAGGCTTTGGGGGTGTAGAGCCAGAAGGCCGGCCAAGAGACAGCCTTCTGGAAGGCCATCCGCGCCTCGAAGTAGCCATAGCGTTGTGCGAATCCGTGGCCCGGCGCGTTCACCGTTTGGATGTGGCCCGAGTACCACGACCCATCCACCTTCTGCATCGTGATCGTGAGCACGCCGGGCGTGTCGATGGAGAACGTCACGGGCTTCTCCGAAGGGCTGAGGAAGTGCGCCAGGGACGTATCCGGTCGCGCGGGCGCGTACCACGGCCCCACGCCGGTGGCGCCGTCGGTGATGGTGGAGAGCGAGTCGAAGTTATCCTCGAACGTCTTCGTGTAGCCCGCGAGGTCGAGTGGTTCGCCCTTGTGTGAGTCATTCCATGCGGCGCTGGCCCAGTCGAAGGCCGGCACCTCGTAGGTGATGCGCAGCTTGGGCGCAAAACGGGTCTCGCGGCTGGCGAACAGAAGCCGGCGTCGGCCGGCGGTTGCAAGCCGCAGGCTGGTGGGCTGGCCGCTTCGCACGAGCGCGCTCACGTCGACCCAAACCC
>DATFFP010000015.1:0-15837 GCA_035249985.1 Gemmatimonadaceae bacterium | reverse complement strand
TCAGGGGTCAGGGATCAGGGATGGTAGTGCAAACGGCGGCGCATTCGCGCCGCCGTTTGCTCATCTGATGAGCGCGTCGCCCGCGCAGCGGCGACGCGCCCTTTCCACCCCTGATCCCTGACCCCTGACCACCAGCTCCTGCCCTTCCAACTCTTCCCGGTAAGTGGGTGTCCAAGCATCATCATGCCCAATCGGGAGCCCCCACATGCATAGTGCAGTCGCCGCGGTCCTCTCCGCTGCCCTTTCCCTGTTCCAGCAGACCCAGCCAGCCCAGCAAGCCAGCGCCCCCCCGGTGATCGCGACCGCGACCGCCGTGCGCGCCGCGAGCGCGCCGAACATCGACGGGCGCGAGGATGACGCGGTGTGGCAGCAGGCGCCCAAGTACTCCGACTTCCGCCAGTTCGAGCCCAAGGTCGACACAAACCCGTCGTTCCGCACCGAATTCCAGGCTGCCTACGACGAGCGGAACCTCTACGTCTTCGTCCGGATGTTCGACCCGCACCCGGACAGCATCATGCACGCGCTGTCGCGCCGGGACGTCCGGGGTCCGTCCGACCAGGTCAAGCTCCTGATCGACTCGTACAACGACCGGCGCAGCGGATTCGAGTTCGCGGTGAACCCGGATGGCGTGAAGCGCGACTATTCGATGAGCAACGACGGCAACGAGGACGAATCCTGGAATGGCGTCTGGGATGTTGCCACGAACGTCGACTCGCTTGGCTGGACCGCCGAGTTCCGCATCCCGCTTTCGCAGCTCCGCTATACCTCGGGGACCACCACGTTTGGATTCGGGGTCTGGCGCGACATCGAGCGATACCGCGAGCGCAGCAGCTGGCCCCTTTACCACCCGCAGCGAGCCGGTCTCTCCTCGCAGCTCGGCCGCCTCGAGGGGATGTCCGAGCTGAGCACCGCTCGCCGGATCGAGGCGACGCCATACGTCGTCGCGAAGAACGTGCAGCGCATCACGCCCACCGGGGTGTACGATCGCGTCCAGGAGCTGACGGCGGGTGGGGATGTGAAGATCGGCATCACGCCTAACGTCACGCTCGATGCGACCATCAACCCGGACTTCGGCCAGGTGGAGTCGGATCCGGCGGTCGTGAACCTCACCGCCTTCGAGACATTCCTGTACGAGCGCCGTCCGTTCTTCGTCGAGGGAACGGGGCTGTATCGCTTCGAGCTCAACTGCTACATCGTGGTGGACTGCAGCACCAACGAGGGACTTTTCTATTCGCGCCGTATTGGGCGCTCTCCGTCGCTCCGAAGCGTGTATGGGGATGAGACGACGCCGACGTCGACCACGATTGCCGCCGCGACGAAGCTCACCGGCCGCACGAGGCGCGGCCTTGCCTTTGGGGTGCTGGACGCCATCACGCGGGACGTGCAAGGCGTCGATCGCCAGACCGTCGAGCCGCTCACCAACTACGGCGTCGTGCGCGTGCTTCAGGACTTCCGTGGCGGTGACTCGGACATCGGCCTGATCGGCACGGCGGTGAACCGGTCGGACGATCAGTGGACGAGGCCGTACCTCCACCAGGCGGCGTACAGTGCCGGCGCCACATTCCGCAACCGCTTCTCGGGCCGCCGGTACGAGCTGGCCGGTCAGCTCGCCGCATCGCGTGTCTCCGGTACCCGCGAGGCGATCCTGAGAACGCAGCAGAGCTCGGTCCACTATTACCAGCAGCCGGGCGACGACATCGACGTCGATTCGACGCGAGAGTCTCTGTCCGGCTACTCGGCGCAGCTCAAGTTCGGGAAGTACAGCGGCGGCATCACTCGCTTCGAGACGAGCGTCATCCGCATGTCGCCTGGATTCGAGGCGAACGACCTCGGCTTCCTCCGCCGTGCCGACATCATGGACTGGAGCACCTGGGCTGCGCTGTCGTTTCGGGAGGCGAGAGGCATCTACCGGTGGGCGCAGATCAATGGCAACCACTGGGAGACGTGGAACACCTCCGGGCTTCGCCTCGAGAACGCGGTGAACTTCAACGGCCACATGGGGACGAAGAACAATTGGGACTTCCATGCGGGCGGAACGATGTCTCGACTCGGCGAGAGCTACGACGATCGCGAGACACGCGGCGGGCCGGCGCTGCGCCAATCTCGCCGGTTCAGCCCGTGGGCAGGCTTCAACACCGACAGCCGGAAAATGATCTCCGGCGGGATCTTCTTTAACTGGTTGTTTGCCGACGAGGGAAAGACCGATGGGACGTTCATCGACCCATACGTCACGTTCCGCTTCGGCTCGCCCTTTCAGCTCACCATTGGTGGGGGATTTGGACGCGACCACAACGACAGTCAGTGGTTCGGAAACTTCACCGACGGTGGCGCGACGCACTACTCGTTCGCGCATCTCGATTACCAGGAGACGTCGATCAGTGCGCGTGCGAACTACACAATGACGCCGAATCTGACACTCGAGCTGTACGCTCGACCGTTCAGAGCGACCGGTGTGTACTCGAATTTCCGCGAGGTCAGTGCGCCCGGCGCCGCGGAGTACGACGCGCGCTTTCAGGCGTACACGCCCCCTCCGTCCGAGCCCACGACGTTCAAGGTGACGGAGCTCATCAGCAACAGCGTGCTGCGCTGGGAGTTCCGCCCGGGATCGACGCTATTCGTCGTGTGGCAGCACGGGCGCGAAGGCCCCGGTCCGGACGACCGGTTCCGTCAGTCGTGGATGCGAGACTATCGCGAGCTCTTCGAGCTGCACCCGGACAACACGTTCCTGGTGAAGGTGGCGTACTGGTTCAGCAACTAGGCCGCCTAACGCCGATATCGGGACGAACGCGGGAATTCACCACGAGGGTCGCACTCCGCCCCACGGCGTGCCGCCCGTCAGGTTGCGTTCGTCCCGGCCGTCCCGCCGAACGACGAAGACGTCCCACCGCCGCGTACACTGCATCCCGATGCATATCGGGTCGTGCTCCCGCTGGTGGGCGATCCACTCGCCGCTGGGTGACCACGCGGGGCCGAGGTCGGTCCAGCTGGCGCCCGGTGGCGGCTCGGCAGAGATGCGGCGCCGGTCACTTCCATCAGCGCGCACCGTGTAGATGAAGCTGGCGCCGAACTGACCCAACGCGAACGCAACGCGTGAGGCATCAGGTGACCAGGCGGGGTCGCGTGCCTCCGCGCCGTTGCCGGAGACGAGCAGGCGGACATCGCTCCCGTCCGCGGCCATCGTGTAGATGTCGGTACCCGACGTGAGGGCTCGCGCGAAAAACGCAATGCGGCCGGTCGATGACCAGGATGGGTAGGTCGCGAACAAGTCAACGGCCTCGGTGATCGAATAGGGATCTCCGCCATCGATCGGGATCACCATGATCTCGCCGTCGAATCCGACAGCGAGTCGTGTCCCATCCGGCGACCACGTAATGCGATCCGTGCGATACGGAAACACAAGGCGAGCATCGGAACCGTCTGGCCCACTCACATATATCCCTTCGGGACTGCTTTCGACGACGAAGGCGAGCCGGGAGGCATCGGGGGAAACGGCCGGGTAGAGCGTCTCCGACATCGGGAGATTCAACGGCGTCGGAGTGCCGCCACTCGGATCCACCCGGTAGAGCTTCCAACCGTCCTCCAGCACGAAGTACACGATCGGGCGTAGATCCACATCGGGTGGACGGGTCGGCGAGTCGCATGCCCCGACCAGCGAGACGATCGCCGCGAGCCGGAGCCAAGGGCAAGTGACGAAACCGCGGCCGGGATGGGCCATCATCGTTAGGAGCGGATCGGGTTGGGTGTCTCGTCGTTTTACTGCTGCTCGAACATCCCCTTCGGCGTCTGCCCTTTGAGGAACGGCTCGATGAAGGCATGCAGCATGTCCGGCTGAGTGATGACGGCCGTGTGCGCCGTCGCCGGCATGACGGCGAGACGTGATTCGGGAAGCGGCTTGCCCATATCGCCCATGACGCCGCCGCCCAGCAGCCGGAACATCGCCACCGAATGCTCGAGCGTCGAAACGTCGGCGTCGCCGGTGATGATCAGTACCGGAGTCTTCAACGCCTTCACGTCCGCTTCCCACGCCATGGGCTCCTTCTCGAGCGCGATCAGTTTTCTGGCGAGCTCTGGAAAGCCGTTGGGATTGGCGGCAAGCCTGGGATACTCCTTCGCGAACGGCATCTGGAGGATCATCTCCACCGTCATCTGCGGGATAAAATCCGTGAACGCCGGTTGCCATCCTTTGAGATCATACGCGACCGAAGCCGCGACGAGCTTGTTCACCTTTGCCGGGTGACGTATGGCCAGCTGCAGCCCGACGATGGCCCCCATGGAGTAGCCGAACACGTCAGCCTTGGGGAGACCAACCGCATCCATGAAGGCGGCCACGTCATCCGCCATGTTGGGGTAGGTAATCGGCCGGTCGATGTCGGTGGTGCGGCCGTGCCCCTGCAACTCCACGGCATAGACGCGGTGCGTCTTCGCGAGCCTGGGGATGATCGTGCCCATCGTCGGGATGTTCATGTAAGCCCCGTGCAGCACGACCAGCGGATCTCCGGTGCCGGACACTTCGTAATACATCTGCATTCCGTTCACCTTGACGCGATTCCCGACCCCCTGGGCGTCGACACGCGCTACGTGAGCGAGAAGCAGTGACGCGGCCATGACCGCTGCGCGGAACATTGGACTCTCCCGTTGTCTATTTCGACGTGGCTAAGGCACCCAGACCGCCTCTGTCTCGAACGCCGCGTTCCTGGTGAGATTCACCGGTCCGGTACCGTCGGCGTTCACGACGTAGAGGTCGGATGATACGATCACACCGGTCTGGTCGCGCTCGATCACGTTGAACAGCATCCGATCGCCTTGCGGCGACCAGCCCATGAATCCGGCTTCTGTCGGGGGCTCGGCCAAACGCCGGCTCGTGCTGTTCCCAACGTCGACGAGGTGGTGACCGTCGGCGCGCCAGTAGTACAGCTGGCGGCCATTGGGCGACCATGGGCTGCGCGAATACCAGGAGTGGCTCGGAAGCCAGCCATCATCGGCCACTTCGCGCCGGTTGGATCCGTCCACGTTCATGACGGTCACGCTGCGTTGATCAATCCCGTCGTGGATGCGATCGAAGGCAACCTGGGTCGCGTCGGGTGACAGATGCCCCGTCTCCGGATTGAAGTCGAGCTCGATCAGCCCGCTGCCGTCGGCGTTGACCGAGTAGTAGGTGTTGCCCACTTGGCAGATGTGCCGACGGAACGCGAACCGGCTCGCCGAGACCCAGCCGAACGGCCAGACGGACCACTTGGGAGTCTCGCCACACGGCGACGGCTGCACGGGCGGCAGGTCCTGCGACACCGTGCGCGGGTCGGTGCCGTCGATCTCCATGACGTGGATCGCGTTCCCATTTTCATACGCGAGCAGCTGCCCGTTAGGCGACACGCGCGGCAGCCGGGCGCAGGATTCACCCAAGGGCTGCTGATTCGAACCGTCCGGCGTCATCGTCCAGATCTGGCAATCGGTTTCTTTATGGAAGAGGACGGTACGACCATCCGGCGTGACCTCGAGGGACTGATAGAGGCCGGGCGATCGAGTGAGATTGATCAGGCCGCTCCCATCGGCGTTTATGCGGTAAATGTCCTCAGCGTTGCCCTCTCCGCTGATGAACAGGATCTGCTCCTGCGGGGGCTCGTCCTCGGGATCGAGCACCTCGCAGCCGGCGGGGAGGATCGCCAGCAGCGCGGCGATGAGAGCGCTTCGTATTGCAGCCTCTCGCATGTGTGGCCTCGGAGGGATGGCTGACAGAAAGCATTGCCGCAAGAATCGTAGCGAGTCAATGCTCCTCATCGAATGCCCATGTCCCGTTCGACACGCGCGGTGAGCCGGGCAAAGCGCGGGTCCGCGCGCAGCGGCTCCAGAGCGGGATCGCTGAGCACGGCGCGATGCGGCCATTGCCACGTAGCGCGCTCGAGCCACGCGAAGGCACTATCCGGCTCTCGTAAGGCAACGTACGCCCGCCCGATATTGAACGGCTCGAACGGCTGCCGTTTCGCGCGGTCCAGCGTCTCTCGCGCCGCGGCCGTTTCCCCTCGCAGTGCCTGAACGTAGGCGAGGTCAGCCACGAAGTCAGGACGCTCCGGATGGTGCTCGATCGCCGTCCGCAACGCGCGGACGGCCTCATCGAGCATGCCCTTTTGCGCGTACGCGAACCCGAGTCGGGCGTGCGTTCTCCCGTAACCGGGCGCGATCTCCAGGGTTCTCTGATACTGATCGATGGCGCAGTCGGAATCGCGAGCCAGGTAGCATTGCCATCCGTAATTGCCGCTCGGAACGACGGCGAACGGATCGAGCTCGTACGCGCGGCGACTCTGCTCGAGGGCCTCCCGCGGCCGTCCCATCCCGGCCAGCAGCAGCCCGTACCAGGTGCGAGCGGTCGCATGGCTGGGGTTCAGCTCGATGGCGCGAAGCAGCTCGCGCTCCATGCCGGGCCAGTTTTTTTGCGTCTGGAGGGACGCCGCGAACGACACGTGCGCGTCGGCCGACTTGTCGTCGAGCGCCAGCGCACGCTCGGCCGCCCACTTGGAACGTGCGAACACCTCGGCCTCGCTGAGATCGGAGACATTGAGCTGCCAGGCCGTCCTGTACGTGTCAGCGAGACCCGCGTACGCATCGGCATAGTTCGAGTCCAGCTCGATCGCCCGCTGATAGTACTCGATCGCGCGCTGGTGCCCGTCTCTCGTTCGCGTATTCCAGAGATACCGGGCGCGCTGGTAGAACCGATAGGCCTCCGGATCGCGCGTTCCCTGCCTGACGAGCGCCGCGTTCCCTCGCTCGTCCAGCTCGACCTCGAGAGCGCGAACGACCTGCCGAGCGATCTGCTCCTGCACCCGGAACACATCGCGCAGGTCGGTTTCGTAGTTCTCGGCCCAGAGGTGCTCGTCGGCACGGGCATCGATGAGCTGAGCAGAGATGCGAACGCGTCCGGCGGCGCGTCGCACGCTGCCTTCGAGGATGTGAGCCACTCCCAGCTCGCGCGCGATCTCCGGGAGTGGCTTCTCGGTCCCCTTGTAGTGCATGGCCGAGGTGCGTGAGATGACCCGCAGCTCCGGGACGGCCGACAGCCCGGTGATGATCTCTTCCGTGAGGCCGTCGTTGAAGGATTCGTCGTCACCGTCGGCGCTCATACTGATGAAAGGCAAGACGGCAATCGAGCGCTCGGGCGGTCGAGAGAACCCCGGGCCGATGGCCCACACCGCGCCAACGAGGAGCACGACGGCGGCGAGGACAATTGCCGCCTTCCTCGAAAGTGCTCTTGCGCGACCGCGTTCGCTTCGAGCTTCCTGCTCGACGACATGCGGCGCCGAAGGATGCGCAGCCGGTTCGGGCGATGCGCGAGGAGGAGCCGAAGCCTCCGCCGCGACCAACGGCTTGCTTCGGAGCTGCTCGGCGAACGCTGTGATCTCGGGCGCCGTCGCAATCCCGAATTCCTGCTCGAGCAGTCGCTGGTGAATCGACGCGTGCTGTAGAGCCGCAGCCCGGTTGCCGCTCGCTTCCAGGGACCGCATGAGCCGGAGCGCAACCCGTGAGTCATAGGGGTCCTGCGCCGCTCGCTTCTTCCACCACTCCGCGGCCCCGGAGGCATCGCCTTTCGTTTCCGCCCCTTCGGCGAGCGCTTCGAGCGCCTTCGCGTACTGGGCGGCGAGGCGCTCGCGCTCGCGAGCGGCCCACTGCTCGAAGTCGGGCGCGTCGCTCAGAAAGAAGCCGTCCAGAAAGGGACTTTCGTAGAGCGTGACGGCGGCCGCGTGGTCGCCACGCGCGAGCGCGGCCTCGAGCTCCAGCGCATCGGCGCGTACGACGTCGGCGTTCAGCCGCAGGTCATCCCCTTCCGAGAGCAGGGCGGTTTCGCCCAGCTCGCTTCGCAGCACGTACGTGGAAACCTTGAGCAGATTGCGGCCCCGCTCGGAGTCGCTCTCGGGCCAGAGATACGCGATCAGCTTGTCGCGACTCAGCCGCTGGCCGGGCGCCATCGCGACCAGCGCGAGCAGCGCAAGCCGGTGTCGTTGCGCGACACGGCCGGATAGAGGGACCCCGCCATCGTCCGCTTCGATCGATGGACTGCCGAAAAGTCTGAAATAGAAGGTCGGGGGGACGCTCATTCGGGGAATTTACCGGGGCGACACTTCGCGTTCACTGCCCGGCACCAACATACGCGCGCCACGGCTGGCGCAGGAGGTCAGAGAAACGTTCGCGTCTGCCGCCATTCAGCAGCGAACTCATAAAACTTCAGGAGGACGTATGTGGGAGAGTCATGGAGGAGGCGGTAAAGGCGCTAGAGACGCTAAGGGCGCTAAGGGCGCTAAGGGCGCTAAGGGCGCTAAGGGCGCTAGAGGCGCTGAGGGCCAAGCACCTCAGAGACGGTCCTGGGCGTTTTGCCTTGCAATGCTCGCTCTCGTGCTTGCGGCGTGCTCGGACCCAGCCACGGCACCACCGGCTGTGTCGAGGGGAGGCCTGGATGGGCTTGCAGCTCAGAAAGTATCCGACTTCGCCGCCAGTCCCTCGAGCATCGGCTGGCAGGCGGAGGGGCGAGCGCTCATCGCCGCGAACAATCTCAGTGCGCTAGCCGCCGCGCGCGTGTTGGCCGCGTTGAGCATCGCGCAGTACCAGGCCGTATCGGCCATTCCTGATGTCGATGGTGGCGAGGCACTGCCGGCGAATGGTGTTGGCGCTGGCGGACGGAGCGAGCTCGAAGCTCATCGTGGCGCCGTCGCCGGCGCGTCAGCTCGTGTGTTGAGCTTCCTTTTCCCGGCGGCGGCCGGGAGCCTGTCGCAGCGCGCCGCGGCGGAAGGCGAGGCGGGGCCAGGGAACGTGCATCCGCATTTCGCCCGGGGGCTGGCCGTCGGCGAGCTCGCGGGCGCGGCGATGGTCGAGCACCTCAAGACCGATCGTTTCAACGCCCCATGGACGGGGACCGTTCCGGTTGGTCCTGGGATGTGGATCGCGAACGGCCCGCCGGCGGGTGTGACGTTCGGCGGCGTAAGGCCCCACCTGCTGACGTCCGGTGCGCAGTTCCGGCCGTCGTCGCCGCCCGCCTTCAACTCACCCGCGTTCCTGGCTGACGTGGCCGAGATCCGGTCCCTGTCAGACACGCGCTCGCCTGCGCAAGCTGCGATGGCGGTGGCGTGGAATTACGGGGGTGGGACGTTCACGCCCCCGGGCTACTGGAATCTCACCGCCGCCAGCTACGTCGATACGTTCGGGCTGAACGAGCGGGCCGCGACACGCGCGTTCGCGCTGACGAGCACGGCGATGATGGATGCGCTGATCGGTTGCTGGGACGCGAAGTACTACTACTGGACGCTGCGGCCCACGCAGGCCGATGGACTGATCACGCTGACGTTCGGTTTGCCCAACCATCCATCGTATCCCTCGGGACACTCGTGCGTGTCGTCCGCCGCCGCGACGGTGTTGAAGGAGATTTTCCCCGAACGTGGGGCCGAGCTGGATGCGTGGGTGGAGGAAGCGGGGCTGTCACGGATGTACGCCGGCATTCACTACCGTTTCGACATCACAGCGGGTCAGGACCTGGGTCAAGCGGTCGCGCGTTGGGTGATCGCGAACGCCGATCGGCTCGAGTAAGGAAGGTCCGCGGATAGCCGGGTCTCGATGCTACGAGCCCGACGGCGTTAACCACAGAGGCACAGAGGACACAGAGAACCGCGACTGCAAGAGCTCTTGCGGTCGCGGTTCTCTGTGTCCTCTGTGCCTCTGTGGTTACGCCTCAGGCTCGTAGCGCCGAGATCAAAGCCTCAGGGAGAGCCCGCGCGATCGTCCCGAACGATTCGCCCGCGCGACAAAACCAGAACGGGACGGGCAAGCGCCACGATGTCGGCGAGCGGGTCGCCGGCCACGGCAATGAGGTCCGCGACTTTGCCCGCCTCGATAGTGCCGATGGAATCCTGAATTCGAAACGCGCGCGCGGCGTTCACGGTAGCGCAAGCGCCGTTGTCCTTGCGCTGATGCTCAGCAGCCTCATCCTGGACCTCCGCCTGGCTCAGAACACCTGATGGCGCCGCAGGTGCGGCATGACATGATCGACGCGGGCGGCCAGCTCCGGAAGTCGAGCAGTTGGAACTGCGGGGAAGAGGTGATGCTCGACGTGATAGAACATCTGATACGTGAGCCCGGTCTTCCACCAGCCGCGCTGCGTCCGGGCAAGTTGAGTCCCCGGATCGCAATCATGGTGAACCGTCCAGACGGCGAAGAAACCGGTGAGGCACTCGCCTACCGCCATGGCGACCGCGAAAAGCTTCATGCCTGTCGGGCCCCATCCAAGAATGGCCACCACGTAGACGACGATCGCCGCCCACTCTCCACGGATCCACCACCGCTTCCGCGGCCGCGTGAGCCTGTACCCCTCTCGATTCAGCGCGATGATGAACCAGGGCCCGCTCACCACGGCCCTCCACCATGACATGCGGGCGGTTGCCGACTCGATGTCCGAGTTCTCGAGCGCATGTCGGTGATGGTGCATGTGGGTCGCCTGAAGCGCATGCAGGCTCGACAGCATGAGGACGCTGAGGGCCGCGAGCAGCGCATCTTGCGCGCGCCGGGAGATGCCTAACGTGTAATGCTGTGCGCCATGTGCCTGCCGGAGTCCCGTCAGGAAGAACATGAATGACGAGACGACGCCCGCGGCGAACCAGCGGCGGTCGAAGGAGACGATCGAGAGGATGCACCAGGGAGCCGAGATCAGCAGCTCGACCACCTTCTGCGTGAGCGTGAGGCTGGTGAGGTCACGCCACTGCAGCTCGCGAAGTCGAGCGTCCCCGCGCAGGTCGGTCATGTGTCGTTCACCCGGACGTGCGCCGCTCCCATCGCCAAACCGGACCGTCGTCGGGGTCAATGACATCGTCTGTGTGACGGAAGCCGCATTTGGTCAGCACGCGCGTCGATGCATTCGCTTCCGGCAGGGTGTGAGCGCGAACGAGCGTTACCTCTCCGGTCTCCACCGCGAAGCGGACGAGTGCCATCGCCGCCTCGGTCGCGTAGCCACGACCTTCGAAGCTCGGCACGATGGCGTAGGCGATCTCGACCATCCCATCGGTGCTCGGGGGCCCTTTGAATAGCGCGGTGCCGATGACCGTTCGCTGTTCGCGCTCGACGACGAAGAATCCGTGACGCCACGGGTCTGCGCCAGCGGCAGCTCTGAGGCTGGCCAGCCACTCGGCGGAGACGTCGCCAGACACGAAGAACTCACGCAGCCCAGCGACGGCGGGCCATCCAGCCAGCGCTTCGAACCGCTCGGGGTGCTCGATGAGAGTGAGCAGCAGAGGTGGGGACCATGGCACGAGATGCAGGCGTCCCAAGGAGGTGTGGAGCTGGAGCTCAGGGCTGAATTCGCGCACGGGTCAGCAGCAGCTCCACAACCGAACGAACCGTTCGCGCGGCGCATCCCACGCCAGACGCACGGTCGTCTCGTACCCATAGGAGAATGACACACGATGCGTGGGCCGCGGCTCGACGCCAGCGAGTGCCGCGCTATCCTCCGCCATGAGCCGCACGCCAGGTGCGTCGAGCCGTTGGACGATCACGCTCGCAAGCACGCTGTCGAGCTTGGCACGCACGATCGATTCCGCGCCGGGAGAGACGCGAACCGCCGAATCCGTTAGAGCGAGCTCGTAGCTGCTGCCCCACGCCTCTCGATGCTTCTCCTGGCCGTTGATGAGGAGAGAGAGGGTGATGCGAAGGCTGTCCGGACGCGTGCCCACCGCTTCCAGGCGGACGCTGTCGGCCTGGCCGTCGCCGGTAAGGTCGACTGTGCGCGTGCGGCCATACCACCGCGCCGGTGCCGCAGCCGCGGCCGACTCGGGAGTCAGCTCCGCTGGCGCGTCGGCTGGCTCACTGCCCCGGCAGCCGAGCACGGCGATCGCCACGAGACAAGACGGCCAACGGAGACGGTGCATCGAGAGAGGTCGGCCCGCCTAACGTGCGGTTCCCATGTGGACGGCGAGAATGCGCCAGCCGAGCGGCCCGCCCTTCGCGTACGTGATCGAGTAGACGCGTTTCACCTCGCGAGCCTGGCCGTTCCAGGTAAACCGCCATTCCGCGACACCGGTCACGACAGCGGCCCCCTCGTGCACGCGGACCTGCGTCGGTGTGGTGCGAAAATAATCCATCACGAGGCCGGGCTGCGGTCGCACGTCCGCCAGCTCCTGTTCCCGGTTCTTCTGATTCCCGTTGGCGCTCGTGAACACCAGGTCCTCGGCGTACAGCGAGCGCGCGAGCACCGTGTCATGACTGGCATACATTCGCGCCCAGAGAGAATCGAGTCGGTGGAGTGCTGCGACGTCCGACGGTGGCTGCGCCGATGCCTGTGCGCGCGCGGCGTTGATGCCACATAACGCGGAGATGCAGAGCATGACGAGATAGCGCACGGGTCCTCGCAAGCGCGAAGCGGGGAAGGGGAAGAAATTCGGGAACGTTCCGTACGTCACGTGCCTGAGCTCCGCAGGTGCTCGCGTTCGTCGAGCTGTGTCTGAAGACGCTGGATCTCCTCGAGCACGCGGACGAATTGGTGTCCGAAGGGCGTGAGCGTGTATCGAACCTCCAGCGGCGGCTTCTCGCCGAGCACCGTGCGCGTGATGAGGCCGAATCGGACCATCTTCCGAAGGCGTTCGTTCATCACCTTCGCCGACAGACCCGAGCATTCGCGGAGAAAGCAGCTGGGGCGCACGACGTCGCGCGCGATCAGTCCCAGCAGGGACATCGACCACTTGCATCCCACGATGCTTTCGACCATGGCCGCGACGGAACCATGTTCTGCTCCGTCCCGCCGCTCCACGAGCTCGTACGTTGCCGGTGTCGCCATTGTCCACCTTACCGAAAGGTGCCTTCTCCCGACCTGCACGACCGCCCTCGTAACGTGCGGAGACTCATTGGGAGGAGCAATGACCGCTACGCACATTCCAGGCTATACGGCCCGCTCGAGCGACATCGCGCGCTCGCCCGTAACCATGGCCGAGCTCGAGCTCATGAAGAGGACCGCGCTCTTCTCCGACGGCGACGTTCGGATGCTGAAGCTGTCGCGCGGTATCCTGGAGGACCAGGTAGAGGCCATTCTCGACGTCTGGTATGGGTTCGTCGCCTCGCAGCCGCATCTGCTCGCGTCGTTCTCGGACGGCGGAGGCCGGCCCATCGCTGACTATCTGAGCGCGGTGCGCAAGCGCTTTGGTCAATGGATTCTCGACACCGCGGACGCCGAATACGATCAGTCGTGGCTCGACTATCAGCACGAGATTGGTCTGCGCCATCACCGCACGAAGAAGAACCTGACCGATGGCGTTCATGCCGCTGACATCATCCCGTTCCGGTATTTGCTGCCGCTCGCGTTCACGATTACGCACACCCTCGAGCCGTTCCTCGCCCAAAAGGGGCATTCAGCGGAGCAGGTCTCGGCGATGCACGACGCGTGGATGAAGAGCGTGCAGCTCCAGATTACGCTGTGGAGCTACCCGTACGTTCGAGACGGCGACTTCTAGAAGTCAGCCGAAGTACACCAGTTAGGCGCCCTTGGTACGAATGACGATGACCCCGTGCACTCCGCGGGCTCCGTAGATGCTCGTTTCCGCCGGATCCTTCAACACATCGATCTGAAGGATCTCCGCGGGATCGAGCCAGGTCAGCTCTTCGCCGGGCAGAAGAGTAACGGGCACCCCATCGATGATCAGCAACGGCTCCGCGTGCCCGTGATGCGTCGTGATACCGGTCACGCGAACCGCGAAGCCGCCGTTTGGCGTGGGCCGCACGCGAAGGCCGGGCACGCGTCCCGCCAGAAGCTGGTCGACGCTTCTGACTCTTAGCCGAGCGATCTCAGCGGCTCCGAGCGATCTCACGCCGCCGATCGGATGCTCTCCAACTGAAGTGGTGTAGGCGTTGTCCAATGTGTCAGCGGGCAACGGTGCCTGGGGCTGGCGTGCCGAATGATGACACGCACCGCTCGCCGCCATCGTAAGGGACAGAAGCGCGGCGCTGCACCAGCCGGGGCGGTGAGTGATGGCGGACCGGGGACGCATGGGGAACCTCCAGGGTGAGTGCTGTGAAACACGAGCTCACCCCATGGGAACGAGATCGCATGGTCAAACGGCTCACGGACGAAGACCAGGCCGAGACGTCGGCCGACGTCGCCGCCTTGCTCAAGCAATGGAGCGACGGTGATGCGCAAGCGCGCGACCGACTCATCCCGCTGGTGTACGACCGGTTGAAGGACCTCGCGCATCAGCGGCGGGGCGGTGGAAACGTCAACATTTCGCTGACAACGACCGCCATCGTTCACGAGACGTACATGCGTCTCGTCGCTGCGCCGAGTGTGGACCTCTACGATCGCGCGCATTTCCTCGCCCTTGCCGGGCAGATCATGCGCAACCTCCTCATCGATCACGCGCGTGCGCGCCTGGCGGCGAAGCGAGGTGGTGGCGCGGTCGCGGTCGAGCTCGACGAAGCCACCTTCATGACGGATTCCGATCTGGACGCCATCGTCGAGCTGCATGAGGCGCTGGAGCGGCTCACGGTGTTGAATCCCCGTCAAAGCCAAATGCTGGAGCATCGGTACTTCGGGGGGCTGTCGCTCGAGGAGACCGCTGCCGCCTGCGGTGTCTCGCTGGCGACCGCGAAACGCGAGCTGCGGTCGGCGCGTGCATGGCTCGCCTTCGAGCTGCAGGGGCTCGTCAGGTGACGCGGACGCTCTCGCCCGATCGCTGGGAGCAGATCCGCACTGCCTTCGAGGAGATCGTCGACCTCGACCGGGCGCATCGCGACCGACGTCTCAAGACGATCGGCAAGAAGGACCCGACGCTTCGTTTGACTCTCGAGGCACTCCTTCAGGCGGACGCACAGGCCAACGACTGGCTGGCGCCCGTCGAATCACCGCTTGGATTCGTTCCCCCCACGACCGACGAGATGGTGGCCACGCCTAACGGCGGCGATGCGCCGTTATCGCCTGTGTCACTCACACGTCGTCGCTGGCTCATGATCGCGGTGGGTGTTGTGGTTCTGGGCGCTGGTGGGGTGGCGGTGGTGAAGGAGATCGGCCAACGGGCGGCGAATACGAACGCCGATTGGCAGGCGTCCACTCCGCAACCGGTGATTGCCGCGCCCAGCTTCAGTCTCGTCGGCGTGAATCTCCGTGGCGAAGAGCGCCCGCTCGCCGACATTGCGTCGCAGAACGCGGGATCGTGGGGCCCGAGTGCGCTCGATACCGGATACTTTGCCTGGCCGAAGATCTCCCCCGATGGCAAACGGATCGCCGTCGAGGTGCGCACGGGCGATCAACGATGGGACATCTGGATCTTCGATCGCGAGTCGCGAAACTGGACGAGGCTCACCGACGATTTCACGGGGGTCAAGCCCTTTGGCTGGTCGCCCGACTCCCGGAATCTCATCTACCTCCGCGTCAACGACGGAGACATCGGCGGGGCGCAGAGCGTGGTGTCACAGCCATGGGATCGGAGCGCACCACCGCGTCAGTTGCTGAGGACTGACTTTTCACCACTCAGCGTCGCGTTCGGTCCACTGGATGGCTATGCCGTCATGCGCGAGTTGGGCAACGATGATCTCTGGATCGCGTCCCTGCGTTCGCGGGGAACAGCCCGTCCGTTCATCACCACGGGCGCGAGTGAGGTGGATCCGCGGGTGTCTCGCGATGGACGGCTGCTGGCGTACGCGAGCAATGAGAGCGGGAAGTACGAAGTCTACGCGCTGTCGCTCAACGATCCTTCGAAACGTGTGCGAGTGTCGGGCGGCGGCGGTGGCACACAGCCCGTATGGAGTCCGGACGGGCGTTATCTCTTCTATCGTGGTCCCGACCTGATGATGCGCGCGACGCTGCGGCATGATGAACGCCTGACCGTCGAG
>DATFFP010000014.1:0-64916 GCA_035249985.1 Gemmatimonadaceae bacterium | reverse complement strand
ATCGACATCGTGAGCACCAATCGCTTGCTCGGGGCTCATGTACCTCGGGGTGCCGACGGCCCAGCCGTCGCTGGTCAACTGCTTTTCCTCGGCGGCTCGAATGGCGCGAGCCAGCCCAAAGTCGGCGATCGCGGCGTGCTTGCCCTGCAAGAGAATGTTCTCGGGCTTCACGTCACGGTGCACGACACCGTGGGCATGGGCGTAGTCGAGCGCGTCAGTCAGCTCGACGCCGAGACGGACGACGTCGTCCACGGGCAGCCGCCCGGATTCATCGAGGCGGTCTCGCAGTGTGGGCCCTTCAGCGTACGGCATGACGTAGTACAGCATTCCTGCCGCTTCGCCGGAGTCGAACAGCGGGAGGATGTGCGGGTGCGAGAGGCCGGCCGCGATCTGGATTTCGCGGAGAAAGCGGTCGACGGCGAGTGCGCTCGACACCTGACGGCGAAGCACCTTGATCGCGACGTCGCGATTGTGGCGCAGATCCAGCGCACGATACACCCTCGCCATGCCGCCCTCTCCGCAGCATTCGCGAACGGCGTAGCGGGCAGCGAGCGCGTCCCGCAGCGTCTCCAGCTCACTCCCGTCGGGCGAGCGTGTATGGCCCACGTAACACCTTACTCCGGGCGGCGTCCCTAGTATGGCTCGGAGCGTCGCGACCGACCAGAGCGAAGATCCGACCGCCGCTGCTTGCCACGGCGGGAACAGGGGGTATTGTCTCGATGGCCACGAAGCACCGTTCCCCGATTTCTGCTGGAGGCTACCGATGAATCAGCCACGCTCGACCACCGAGACTCCGCCCGGAGGAATCGAACAGGCGACTCGCACGGACGAAGTTGGTCCCAGGGGAATCGAATGGGTCAACTTGATGATGATCTCGGAGCACGCCCAGGCAGACTACATGGGACGACTCAGCGGGAAGCCAGCTCGCTGGATATTTCGGATCGAGCTCGACACTGAATTCAGCAATCCGAACGACGGGGAAAGGATGCGTCGTCTCCTGAAGGACGGAGATTTCGACGGGGCTCGACGGCACCTCCTGTCCGTCAGGAAGACGAACGACCCTGCCTCAGTTCTCGCCGTGATTGACGGCGCCTTCAGGGATCTCCCGATCGCCCCGTCGTCGGCTCCGGTGTTCAGCCCGAAAGGCGAAGTAGTAGTGCACGTGATCGAGGACTTCGGAAATGGAGCGGCGCACAAGGAAATCGCGCGCGCGCAACTCGATGTGCCATTGCACAACACCAATCTGGCGGAGCTGCGAGATCATGCCTCGAACGATCCTCAGCACGCCAAGAGCACCCTGCGACCGCTGGTTGGCAAAGAGCGAGGAGAGCGCGTCGTCGACGCGACATTCGACTAATTCGGTCGCGGGGGACGGTCGTTTGGGTGTCTCGCGGGCGTCCCTCGCGGCGCGCGTGTAGTACGCCGCACCGCCCTAACGAGACGTGTCCGCCTTCATCCTTGCCAAATCCACCTCCGCGGCGATGAAGCCGAACGCCGGCCACTGATCCCCGCTCACGATGCGCTCGAAGAGCGCCCGCGCGCGGGTCGTGTCGCCCTCCATCAAGTGCCAGTTGGCGACGCCATAGGCGCCGGTGACGAACGGCAGCTCGCCCGCCGCGGACAGCGAATCGAGCGTCGATGTCTCGTCGCGAATACCGCGGTAGAACAGCAGCGCGCGGTAATACGGCGCATTCTCGCGGACCGTCCACCCTTCGCGCACCGCGCGCGCCAGGCGCCGCGCGTCGGCGTGCTTGCCGGCGCGACGCAGTGAGCGGTACTGCCAGTCGAGCATCGCGGCGCGTCCGTCATCGTCGGTCTTGAGCGACATGCAGCTGCGGTACCAGATCGGATTGACGCGCGCGTCCTCGACCGCCTGCCACTTCGGATTCTCGGCGAACGCCATGCACCTGTCGATCGCCGCCGCGGCGTCGGCATAACGCCGCGTCAGATAGTAGGCGAGGGCGAGCTGATAGGTGATGTCGTAGTTCGTCGAGTCGAGGGAAACGGCGCGCTCGAGGTCGCGCACCGCGTCGTCGAAACGGCGGAGCGACAGATACCGGTGGCCGCGGAAGCGATAGAGGCGTGCCTCATCCGGGTACTTCTCAATGCCACGCGTGAAGATCTCGATGGCCGAGTTGAATCGGCGCGCCGAGGCGCGGGCGATACCGGCGTTGATGATTCGCGTGACGTTGTCCGGGTCGGCGGCGAGCTCGGCGTCGGCGCGCGCCATGACGCCAGCCGTGTCGCGGATAGCGCGGAGCGGTACTCCGAGAAGCGAGATGGCCTCGGGGCCCGCCGGCGCGTCGACCGATGGCGAGCGACGCCCGCCGCCGCAGGCGAGCGCGAACGACGCGACGATGACGATCGAGGTTCGGTGCAAGGGCAACGAGCGACTCCGGGGCGACGCGGTCTGGCGTGAAAGCTCGTCAAAGGACCGCGAAAACGGCAAGCCGCGTCAGCGCTTCGAGACGGCCTCGAAGCCGCTCATGAGGGCGCCGGAATACAGCATGGGACTCTGCTGCGCCGCGAGCTTCTTGAGGCGCCGGCCGCGCTTTGGCGCGGGCGTGCGGTTGGGCAGCCATGCCGCGTAGGCGAGCGCGCTCGCGACGAGTCCTTCCGCGGGGCGTGACAGCTCGCCGCGATTCCTGATCACGCCGTACGCCGCACCAAGAAGGGCCGAATATGCGAGGTGCGTGGCCCAGCCGACCGCTGTCGCCCGCCTCGACCGCCCCTGACCGAGCCGGGAGGCCCAACGCCGTCCAACCGTGGGCCCGCGCGCGAGATCGGTCCGCTCCCCGATGTGCTCGGCAACGAGCATGGCCGCCCCAGCAAGCGCGCCCGAGAGGGCCCCGCGCAGCGCCGCTTCCGGCGCGCCCATGCGTTTCCGCTTGACCATGCGGGAATGCCGATGGAAGGTGTGTGCCATGGTTGAGGCGCTGGAAAGGCGCTAAGGGCGCTGGGGAAGCGCTGAAAAACCAAGGGCGCTGGAAAAGGTCCCAGCGCCCCCAGCGCTTTTCCAGCGCTTTTCCAGCGCCTGTTCGCCGCTCAGAACATTCCGCTCGTCCGCCGCGCGGTCCCACGGACCGACTGCATCACCCGGCCATACTCGTGCTCCGACTCGATGCTGTCGGCGGCCTTCATGAAGCTCTCGCGCATCGCCGCATTCATGTCCGGATACTTCTTGGCGAACGAGACCAGGAACGAGGCCAGCTCGAAGTCGGACTCGATTTGCGACGCCGACTGAAGCAGGCGCGTCTGCACTTCGTCGGAGTTGTCGGCGCGCTTCAGCAGCGACGACAGCACGCGCCGGCGCTCGAAGTCCGACTCGATCGTCGCGACCGCCTTGAAGAAGGCGTCGCGTGAGTTGCTCGACGTCAATCCGCGCGGAGAAACGGACAGCAGCAGCTCGGCCAGCTCGAAGTCGGACTCGATGTTGTCGGCGACGTTGAGCAACAGCGCCATCGCTTCCTCATCCATCGCCGCCGACTTCACCAACGTCGTCAGCACGCGGCGCGTCTCGAAATCGGATTCGATGTTCCGCACGGCCTGGAGGTACGCCGTCGAGCCGCCGCCGATCTTTCCGGTCTTCGCGATCGCGATGAGGGTCTGCGCGATCTCGAAATCGGAATCCATCTTCCCGGCAAGCTCGAGCGCCCGCCGCGTATCACTCTCGCTGAGCGAGGGCGTCTCCTTGAACAACGCCTCGAAGTAGCGGCGGCGAGCGTGATCGCCCGAGAGCAGGGCCATCTCCTTCATGACTGCATCGACGCCGCCTTCCCTGAAGAGCGACGGAACCCGCGTGTCGGCCGTGAAGGCGGTCCGCCGCTCGAATGCGACGAGCACGGTGGCCAGCCAACGGCGCCCTTCGTCATCCCACGGACGCTCGTCGCCATCGACCGTGAACTTGCGCGTCATGCGCCCGCTGGCATCGGAGCGGATCTCGATACGGCGCGTGGTCAGCGCATCGCTCTCCGTGAGCAGGAACGACCCATTCGGCGGAACACTCTGCACGTCGGAGAGATCGCTCGCGAAGCGTACCTTCCCGATCGTGCGGATGGTGAGGTCGCAGTCGCCGGCGGAGATGTGGGCGCGCCACGTGTCGTTCTCATCATCGCTGTTCCGCGAGATGCTCGTGTTGCCTTTCCCGGTGTAGTCGCACTGCGTCGGCTCGCCGAGCAGATCGTGGGCAGTGAACACGCGCATCGGCCTGGGGGCGGCCGCCCGGCCGCGCGCGACCGCCTTGTGCTCCGTCACGACGCCTTCGGATGGAACGATCGCGGAGACGATCACCGGGAAGGTGCCGAGCGCGCGTGACGGAACGAATGCCGCCGCCGGGATCAGGATCAGCAGCGCGATCAGCCACGTCGGAACCGCAAAACGCCGGGTCACGGTGCGGCGGTTCCGCCGCTCATCGAGAATGGCGAGCAGCCGGTCTGACAGCTGTGAACGACGGGCCATGCACACAGTCGCGAGGGCCGTCGTGCTCGGGACGCGTAGGTCGCGCGCAACCTGCAGGAGATGCGTTGCATACTCGGATGGCCGCGCTCCCGCACGAACGACCGCGTCATCACAGGCGCGCTCGCGCTCGCCGCGAAGTGCACGGGACGCGAGCCACACCAGCGGATCGAACCAGTACATGGCGCAGGCGGCCTGCGCGATCAGCTGGGTGAGGCAATCACGACGCGCCACGTGCGCGAGCTCGTGCAGCATGACGTCACGACGCCGCTCGGCGGGCCACTGCTCGGCATTGGCGGGGAGCAGGACCGTCGGATTCACGATGCCGAATGCCATCGGCATCGTCGCGCGCTCACTGGTCATGATGCGAACGCGACCGGCCAATCCGAGCTGCGCGGGCAGCACCGAAGCGAGCGCACCCCATGCTCCGCCGGTCGCTGGCCTCGCGGTCTTCGACAGTCGCCACACACGCACGTGGCCGAGCACCATGGGCAGGGCGACGAGCGAGGCGCCGAGGCACCAGATGAGGAATGCGATCTGTCCCCAGTCTCGCGGCGCGGCCGGCTCCTCGAGCGCACGTGCGGTCAGCGCCGCTTCGGCGTCGTGTGGTGTGTGGGTCGGCGCCAGACTGAGAACCGAGGGGGAGGTTGCCGCGGGGAGCGTCACGACCTGCTGCTCGGTGACCGGCGCGCCAGCCTTGGCCGGCGGCAGCACGGCCACCCGCCATGCCGGGAGCGACGCCGAGAGGAGCGGGAGCGCGAGCGCACAGGCGATCGCCACCAGCCACACGAGGTGACGCGCCGCGGCGGACGAGCGACGCCAGCCAATCGCCGCTGCGCCCGCGAGAAGAAGCAGAGGCGCGCCGCGGAGCGCCGCGGCGAGGATGGCCTCGATCCAGGGATCCGACCACAGCTGACTCATCGTCCCTCCACCTTCGCCTGGTCGATCAGGCGTTGAAGCTGGTCCAGCTCCTCGTCGGTCATCTTCGACGCGGACATGTCGAGGAGCGCCGCGACGGCCTCGGATGCCGAGCCGTCGAAGAACGTACGAAGCACCTGCCGCAGCGCCGACTGCCGCGCGGTATTGCGCGGGACGGTGGGCAGGTACACATAGCGCGGGCCGTCGTGCTCGAAACGCAGGTGGCCTTTCTCGAGCAACACGCGCAGGAGAGCCCGCACAGCGGAATACGTGGGTGGATCGGGGAGCGCTTCCATCACCTCGGCGGCCGTCGCTCGGCCACTCGCGTAGATGACGTCCATGATCTGCCGCTCTCGTCGGGAGAGGGGAGGGGTCTGGGCAGCTATCACGGTTGCTCCTGGATGTTGAAAATGCAGCACTGTGCTAGAGAATTAGCATTGCCGGTATTTTCGTCAAGAGCGCCGTGTGTAAGGATTGTGAGAAGGCGGGAGCTAGGAGCTTGTGGTCAGGGATCAGGGGTGGAAAGGGGTCGCCGCGCTTCGCGCGTGCGACCCTCATGATGAGCGCGGCAGCTCGCTGCCGCGCCTTTCCATTCCTGACCCCTGACCCCCAACTCCTAGCTCCTGCTCACTCATATCGTAACGCCACTGCCGGCTCCACCCTCGCCGCCCGCCTCGCTGGCACATACGACGCGACCAGACCCACAGTAAACAGCACCAGCGAGATCCCGATGTAGCTCGCGGGATCGGTCGGACTCACGCCGAACAGAACGCCCGAAAGCACTCGGGTAAGCCCGAACGCGCCCACCAGCCCGATCGCGAGCCCGATCACGGTCAGCCACACTCCGCGCCGCACCACCAGCGACAACACGTCGCGCAGTTGCGCGCCGAGGGCAACGCGAACGCCGATTTCGTGGGTTCGCTGGCTCACGGCGTACGACATCACGCCGTACACGCCGATAGCCGCAAGCAGGAGCGCGATCACGGCAAAGCTCGCGAACAACATCCCATACAGCCGCTTGTCCCAGTAGGACAGCCGGGCGACGTCCATCATCGTCTGCACTTCGAAGAGAGGCAGCGTCGGATCCACCTCCGCGATCGCGCGCCGCATCGGTGGAACGAACGCTGCCGGATCTCCGCGCACGCGCACCACCAGCGACATCGTCCGCCACGGCCCGTACGCGTACGGGACGTAGATCTGATTCTCCGGCGGCGTATCGAGGTTGCGGAGCTGGACCGTCGGGACGACCCCGACGACGGTAAGCCACTCGGCGTTGTCGGCAAGGCCGGTGGCGACCCGCCTGCCTAACGGGTCCTGATTCGGAAAGAAGCGATCGGCGATGGCCTGATTGATGATGACGACGCGCGCCGTGCTGTCGAAGACTTCCGCATCCGTGAACGTCCGGCCGCGCGGCTCGCGCATTCCGAAAGTCCGGAAGTAGTCACGCGTGATCGGCCGCCAGCTGGCCATGGGGTACTCACCCGGCATGACCGCCTGGCCCTCGACCCGGAACGACGAGCCCGAATTGCTTCCCGACAGCGGGAGATAGTTGATCGCGGCAACGGCCTCCGCGCCCGGCGTATTGGCCAGCCGCTCGAGGGCGCTCCGAAAGAACGCGATCCGGCTCGTGCCATCGGGATAGCGGTCGTTCGACAGATACAGTCGCGTCGTGACCTGAGTGGTCGTATCGAAGCCCGGCTCGAGATGCCGCAGGTAGAGGAAGCTGCGCATCATGAGCGTTGCCCCGATGAGCAGCACCAGCGCCAATGCCGTCTCCACGACGACGAGCCCGCTTCGCATCCGACCACGCCGGCCGCCGACGCTGGTGCCACGCCCGCCATCCTTCAGCGTCTCGTTGAGATTGGGCCGGGATGATTCGAGCGCGGGGACGAGTCCGAACACCAGGCCAGTGATCAACGAAATGATGGCGGTGAAGATCACGACCCCGCGATCGACCTTGATGTCCATCCAGTTCGGCAGCTCCTCCGGGATTTGCGACAACACCATGTCGTTGCCCCACACCGCCAACAGAACGCCCAGGCCGCCGCCGATTGCGCCGATGAGCACGCTCTCCGTGAGCAGCTGTCGGACGATGCGCCCACGCTTCGCACCCAACGCGGTGCGGATGGCGATTTCCTTCTGACGCGCCGTCGCACGGGCGAGCAGCAGGTTGGCGACGTTGGCGCACGCAATCAGCAGGACGAACATCACCGCGCCCATCATCACCGACACGACGAGCTTCACTTCACCCGGCACGAGGTGCTGCCGGATGGGAATGGCCCCGAATCCGTGGCCGGCGTGGTCCGCCGGCGCTTCTTCCGCTACACGGGCCGCGACAGCGGTCAACGACGCATTGGCGCGATCCATCGATACGCCTTGCTTGAGACGTCCGACCGCTTCGAGGTAGTGCGATCCACGCGATTCGGTGGCGCGGTCGAGCGCCGCCGGGAGGAACAGGTCCTCCTCGTCGAACCATCCGAAACGTGCGGGCATGATGCCGACGATCTCGGTCGGCTGACCGTTCAGCCGAACGGTTCGCCCGACGACCGAGGAATCCAGGCCGTACCGGCTCCGCCACAGCTCGTAGCCGAGCATGGCGACGCGAGGACCACCCGGCCGGTCCTCCTCCTCGCGGAAGTGCCGTCCGAGCACGGGCCGAATGCCGAGCATCGGGAACATGTTCGCGGTCACCGTTGCGGCTTCGACGCCCTCCGCCTCGCTGACGCTGCTTCCACCCGACGCCATCTCCTCGTAGTTGACGAAGCGGTCGGTGTACAACGCGACATCGTCGAAGACGTCCCTGGTCTGCTCGCGAATGTCGAGGTAGTCGAGAAACGAGAGCTCACTGTCGGTCCACCCTTCCTTCGGGTAGCTCTCGCCGATGGCGACGACCGCGCCCGGGTCATGGTAGGGCAGGGGCCGCACGAGCATGGCGTGCATCGCGCTGTAGATCGTGCTGTTGATGCCGATGCCGAGCGCGAGGCAGAAAACGGCGATCAGGGTGAAGGTCTTGTCCTTGAGTAACGTCCTCGCTGCGTAGCGAAGATCGCGGGTCAGCGAATTCACTGACTCACCTCATCGACCACGCGCCCGTCGAACAGGCTCACCGTGCGGTCGGCGTGCCGCGCATAACGCGGATCGTGCGTGACCATGATGATCGTCGCGCCATCGCGGTGCAGCTCCTGCAGCAGTCGCATCACCGACTCCCCGTTGACGGAATCGAGGTTGCCCGTTGGCTCGTCCGCGAGCAGCAGGAGCGGCGAGCCGGCGACGGCGCGCGCGACGGCCACGCGCTGCTGCTGGCCGCCCGACAGCTGCGCCGGATAGTGCTTCATGCGATGGAGCATGCCGACGCGGTCGAGCGCTTCCTGCACCCGGCGCTTGCGCTCATCGGCCGACATGTCGCGATAGGTGAGCGGCAGCTCGACATTCTCATAGACCGTGAGGTCGCCGATCAGGTTGAACGCCTGAAAGATGAATCCGATCTGCCGGTTCCTCACTCGCGCTCGCTCGGCGGGCGTCAGGTTCGCCACCGGCTTGTCGTCGAGCATGTACTGGCCGTCGGTCGGCGCGTCCAGCAACCCGAGAATGGAGAGCAGCGTCGTCTTGCCGCACCCCGAGGGGCCGGCGACAGCGACGTACTCGCCACGGCGGATGTCGAGGTGAATTCCCGAGAGCGCATGCGTCTCCACCTCATCCGTCAGGAACACCTTGCGGATGTTGTCGAGCCGAATGAGGGGGGATGCGCCATCGTTCGGCGAGGAGTAGCCGCGCTGGGCTTCGGCGAGAGAAGTCATTGGAAGGCGAACGAGGAAGGAGGAATGAGGAAAAACGTCAGTTGCGAAGTTTCAAACGCGGCGTGTCGCCGTACTGGCTCAGGTCGGAGAGGATGACCACATCGCCCTCCTCGAGCCCATCGAGAATCTCGATGGCGTTGACCGACCCCCGGCCAAACTGAACGCGGGTGCGGGCCGCGGCACGGCCGTCGGGCTCGACCCGGAAGACCTCGATCGTCGTGTTCGCCTGGCCATAGGCGGGACGGCCGACGTACAGCGCGTTGGCCAGCCGCTCGATCTCGATGGTGCCGTCGACGGTGAGGTCGGGACGGGCTCCAGGCGGCAGCGGCCCGTCGAGCGCGATGTCGACGGCCACCGTTCCATTACGTGCGGCGGGATCGATGCGCGTGACGCGTCCGCGGATGATCCCATTGCGGGTATCGATCGACGCGCGCTGCCCGAGGGCGAGGTTCGCCTGCGTCTCGGGGATGTTGAGCACCGCCTTGAGCCGCCCAGGCTCGACGACCTTTGCGAGTGTCGTCCCGGACATCGCCCACTGCCCGACCTCGAGCGGGAGCTCCTGGAGTACGCCGTCCGTGCCTGCCATCACGCGCATCGAGGCAACCTGCTGGCGGCGAAACGCGAGAATCTCGCGAAGCCGGCCGATCTGCGAACGCTGGACGTCGAGCTGCGCCGCGATCGCGTCGGTGTGCACCCGCAGCCGCTCCTGCTCGATCGCATAACGCGCCTCGAGCTCTTCCTGCTTGTCCTTCGCGCGCTGGAGGTCGGTCGGCGCGATCAGCTGCTTGGCAGCGAGCCCGTCGCCGACCTCGACCGCGCGTTTGGCGTCGAGATACTCGGACCGAACCGTCGCGATCACGCCTTGCTGATTCAGCCGCTGCGTCTCGAGGGAGGCCCGCAGGTTGACGAGCGTCGCCTCGGCTTCGGTGAGCTGGCGCTGTGCCTCGAGCACCTGGAGCTCGACGTCGGGATTCGACAGCTCGACCAGCACCGTCGACGCCGACACCTTCTCACCAGGCTCGACGTGTTTTCGCTCGACTCGGCCGGCCGTGACAGCGGCGATCCAGCGGATCTGCTCGGGCACCAACGTGCCCGGCCCGTGCACCTCGCGCAGCATCTCGCCGCGAGCGACGGTATCGATCCAGAGGGTCGACGCCTCGACGGTCGGGACGGCGCGGTCGAGCTGCGACAGGGCGACGGTGACGAGCACGAGCCCCGCGAGGGCGCCTCCCGCGTAGAGATAGCGCCGAGTGTTGGTTTTTGGTGCGCGGGGAATGTCCAAGGCAAGTCCGGCTGACGCGTGCGGGAGAGGTGAAAACCGCCCTCCCTATACGGAAGCCGCGTGCCGGAGATTCTGTGCCGGAACTCGTTACGGCACCGTCACTTGACTTGTTCCTTGCATCGACGGTGCGTTCGGTTCCGGGATTGCTCGTCCCAATGTTGGGAAACCCTGATCCCAAGGTTGGCAAAGCTCCGCGGAACCGCAGATGGCCGCGGAGGGACGGCGATCGCGGTTGCTTACGGCTCGGTGCCCTGGTCCGAATGGCCGCGCAAACAATGCAACAAGCTGCGGCAATTCGGACGAGGGGACGATGTCAGCCGTACCGTGATCATTACCCTGTGCGGCCTTCTGCGACTCAAAGGCTCGTGGCGAACCTACTGGACGCCGTTGAGTTGGATCGGCTGCGCGACTCGCTCGGGAAGCGGCAAGCCCAGAAGTGCGCCTACCGTCGGTGCGACCTGCGTGATCGTCACGTCGCCAGTCAGTCGGGCAGGCGTGGCATCCTTCGCGACGAGCACGAATGGAACGAGGTGATCGCCCGCGTGCGCGGTGCAGTGCGTATGCGTCGGCACCTCACCGGTGTTGCAGCCGTCACCATGCCCGCCGCCGTGGTCGGCGGTCACGATCAACGCAGTGTGGCCCCCGTCGACCGACGACGCGATCTCGCTCCAGAGGGTGGCAATCGCGCTGTCGACGCGCGCAAGCGCTGCGCGGTAGGCGGGCGTGTGAGCGCCATCCGAGCCGATCCACCCGTACGTGTGACCTGCAAAGTCGGCGTCCGGAAAGTGGATGAACATCATCTGCACCGAGGTGTCCGCACGCAGCAGCGCGATCGCCGCGCTCGCGAGCGCCGGCGCATCGCCATCGGTCGCGACCAGCGTATCCACCCCAAAGAACGCCTGCGCTTCCGCGCGCTGCGCCGCGGGAATCAACGACATCCCGGCGACTGCGGCGGAGCGCATGTCAGCGACGCGGGCCCACTCGAACATCGGGGTCATGCCGTTCAGGCGCATGACGGCCGCAATCCCCGCGTCCATTTCGTTTTGCCTGATGCCGTATTGGGTCACGTCCCGTCCGCTCAACATGGAGAGATGAGCCGGGAGTGTGAGCGCGGGCAGAACGGTCTGCATCGCATCGGTCCACACGGCGCGCCCGGTGAGCGAGGAGACCGTGGACAGATGAGGGAGCGCATCGGCGCGCGCGCCGTCGATGGAGATCAGGATCACGCGCTGCGCGGTCACCGGGTATTCCTCCGCCGGTGCCATCTTGAGCTCAGCGCACCCGGCGACCGCGAGAGCGGCGAGCGCGGGGAACGTGCCGCGAAGTGAAGCCATGCGTGCGTGCGGACTCGAGTGAGTCGGGGGGAGCGCGCGCGCATGGAGAGGACGAGAGTGTTCGAGGGAGGGTCACGATCTTGGAGGCGCTGAAGGCGCTGGAGGCGCTGAAGGCGCTGGACGCTGAAGGTTTACAGCGCCTCCAGCGCCTCCAGCGCTTCCAGCGCCTTCGTCTCTCGCTTACCTTGCGCCGCCCATGCCCTCTCCCCGCTTCGGCAGCGTCATCTTCGACTGCGATTCCACGCTTTCCGCGATCGAGGGCATCGAGGAGCTCGCGCACGGGCACCGCGAGGAGATCGCCCGGCTCACCGAGGCCGCGATGCGCGGGGAGATTCCCCTCGAGGATGTGTACGGCCGCCGTCTCGAGCTCGTACGGCCGACGCGCGATCAAGTCGAGGCGCTTGGCGAACGCTACGTCCGGACCCTCGTCACGGACGCGCGTGAGACCATCGCCGCCCTTCTCGCCGAGGGGATCGAGGTACGCGTGATGTCAGGTGGAATCCGCCAGGCCGTCGTACCATTGGCGGTCGCGCTTGGACTCGCCGAGCGCGCGGTCGCCGCGGTTGACGTACATTTCAACGCCGACGGGGAGTATGCGGGCTTCGACCGAGCGTCGCCGCTTGCTCGGTCGGGCGGAAAGCGCACGGTGCTGGAACGCTGGCTGCCTGAGCTCCCGCGTCCAGTCATGCTCGTCGGCGATGGCGCAACGGATCTCGAGGCGCGTCCACCGGCCGACCGGTTCGTGGCGTTCGCCGGCGTCGTCGAGCGTCCGGCGGTGATCGACGCGGCGGACGATGTCGTGCGAACGCCGTCGCTGGCTCCCGTCCTGGTGCTCGCGCTGGGCGGAATCGCGCCGAGAGATCCGCAGGCTCGTGAGGTGTTCGAGTTGGGGCGCAGCTTGCTGCGCTCCTGAGTGGCCCCCTGACCTCTCTTGAATGTTCGGAAAATTCTTTCTTCCCGGTCCTACCGAAGTCCGTCCCGAGATTCTCGCCGCGCAAACGCGGCCCATGATCGGCCACCGCGGCAAAGCGATGGAAGAGATCATCGCCTCACTGACGCCCGGTCTTCAATACGTCTTCCGCACGACGCGCCCCGTCTACATCTCGTCGTCATCGGCGACCGGCCTCATGGAGGCGGCGGTACGCAACGGCGCGCGCCGAAAGGTGCTCTCACTCGTGAACGGTGCCTTCAGCGAGCGCTTTCACCGCATCGCGGTCGCCTGCGGGCTGGAGGCGGACGTCCTCGAGGTGCCACTCGGCGAGGGGCACTCGCCCGAGATGCTGGAGCACGCGCTTCAACGCGCCGATTACGACGCCGTCACCGTGGTGCACTCCGAGACATCGACGGGTGTGCTCAACCCCGTCGCCGAGCTCGCGAAGGTGACGCACGCGCGCGGTGACGTCGTGCTGCTCGTGGACAGCGTCACCGGTATCGCCGGCTCTCCGGTGGAGACCGATGCGTGGGAGCTCGACTTCGTTCTCACGGGATCGCAGAAGGCGTTTGCGCTCCCGCCGGGGCTCGCGCTCGGTGTCGCGCGGCCGTCGCTCCTCGAGCGCGCGAAGGCGAAGAAGGATCGCGGCATCTATTTCGATTTCATCGAGTTCGAGAAGAACATCGTCAAGAACCAGACGCCGAACACCCCCGCGCTTCCGCTCTTCTACGCGCTCGCCGCGCAGCTCGAAGCGATCCGTCGCGAGACGATCGAGGCGCGCTGGGAGCGGCACGCCGCGATGGCACGCCGCACCTGGGCGTGGGCGGGTGAGATGAAAGCCCGCGGCCTCGACATCCGCGTGCTTGCACCCGAAGGCTATCGGTCTTCGACGGTAACCTGTCTGACGATGCCGTCTGGACACACCGGCTCGGCCGTCACTTCGGCGCTCAAGCAGCGCGGGTTCACGATCGCCTCGGGGTATGGCGCGCTCAAGGACGCGACGATTCGGATCGGCCACATGGGCGATCATACGGTCGCGGAGCTCGACGTGCTCCTCGGCGAGCTCGAGCAGGTGCTGGGCGCGTGAGCGAATCCTTCAAGGTGCTTGTCGCGGACGCCATCGCGGCCGACGGGCTCGCACCGCTCCGCGATGACGCCAGGTTCAATCTCGTCTCCAAGCCTGGACTGTCGGGCGACGCGCTGGCGACGGCGATGGCCGATGTCGATGCCGTGCTCGTCCGCAGCGCGACGAAGATTACGCGCGAATCGCTGGCGAAGGCGGAGCGGCTCAAGGTGATCGGTCGTGCCGGGGTGGGTGTCGACACGATCGACGTCGACGCGGCGACGGAAAAGGGAATCGCAGTGCTCACGGCGCCGTCGGGGAACACGATCTCGGCCTGCGAGCTCACCTTCGCGCTGCTGCTGGCGCTCGTGAGGCGTGTCCCCGCCGCCGATCGGTCGATGCACGAGGGCGCGTGGGATCGCAAGACCTTCGGTGGCGTCGAGCTCTATGGGAAGACACTCGGCCTCGTCGGCGCCGGACGCATCGGCGGAGAAGTGGCGAAGCGTGCCCGCGCGTTCGGCATGCGCGTACTCGTGTACGACCCCTATCTCACCGATGAGCGGGCACGAGCGCTCGACGCGCAGCTCATGACACTCGACGAGGTCCTGGCTCGCGCCGATGTCATCTCGTTACACGTCCCGCTCACCGAAAGTACGCAGGGCCTCATCGGGCCAGAGCGACTCGCGCGCATGAAGCGTGGCGCACTGGTCGTGAACGCCGCGCGCGGTGGTGTGATCGATGAGACCGCCCTCGTCGAAGCCTTGCGGGAAAAACGTATCGGAGGGGCCGCCCTCGATGTCTTCGAGCAGGAGCCGTTGCCCAAGGATCATCCGCTTCGCACACTCGACAACGTCGTGCTCACTCCGCACCTCGGTGCCTCCACCGAGGAAGCGCAGCAGAACGTGGCGCTCGAGATCGCCGAAGCGGTCCGGGCCGCGCTCGCCGACGGCGATTTCTCGCGTGCCGTGAACGCACCCGCGGTGGGCAGCGAGGAGATGCGACGGCTGCGGCCACTGCTGGAGCTGGCGGAACGGCTGGGACGCCTCGCGTCGACGATGCTCGATGGCGCGCCGGAGATGGCCGAGGTTCGCTATGCCGGCGGCGCTGACGAGGAGGCATTGCGGCCCCTGGCCGCGTCCGCGCTCGTCGGTCTGCTGTCGGCGATCGTCGGGCGGACGAACGTGAACTTCGTGAATGCGAGCCACCTGGCGAAGGCACGCGGACTCGAGGTCCGGCGCACGAGGCTCGGTCCGCATGCGGCCTTCGCGGAGTTCGTCGAGCTGCGCACATCCGGTCGCGAGCGCGAGGTGCGCGTGTCGGGGGCGCTCCTTGGAGGCGGCCATCCGCGGATCGTGCGCATCGGCGAATACCACGTCGACGTGGTGCCGAAAGGGACACTCGTCATCCTGCGCAATCGCGACGTTCCAGGCGTCATCGGTCGGGTGGGCACGCTGCTGGGGAACGCCGGCATCAACATCGGCGAGTATCACCAGGCGCGGCTCGAGGCGGGCGGCGAGGCGATCGCGGCGATCAGCGTGGACGGGCGGCTCGACTCCGACGTGGTTGCGCGTCTCCGCGCGCTCCCGGAGGTGATTGACGCTCGTCAGGCGCAGCTCGAGTAGCCGATCGCGGTGGCGGCTCGCCGCATGGTTTTCGCCAGGCGAGGATGCGACTCTCGGGGGGTGTCGCGCGGCCGTCGGCGACGAACGCGTAGGCAATGCCGGGAACGGTATCGCCCTCCGCCGGCTGGCGCTCGAGGCTGATGCCGACCCCGACGGGCCACCAGGTGGGATAGAGGACGAGGGCGGAACCGCCCGTGCGCGCGAACGAGGCGGCGTCGTGGCGCGGCGCTCCGTCGGTCGTTGCCGTCTCCGGCGTCGGGGGCGCGCCGCGCGCGGTGATCTTCGAGTGTCCGGCCGCCGACCAGTCGAGCGACGGCGACCAGGCGCCGAAGACGAACCCCCAGCACTCGTTAGAGCGCGGGTCGGGGGATTGGGCGATGAGGTGCGTTGCGCCGAGTGCGAAGAGCAGTGGCAGCAGGTAGACGAGGGCGGCGAGGTGATCGACGGGATCGAGCGAAATTCCTCGATCACCTCGACATCCTGGACACCCTCGACTCCCGCTGCTCTTCATGGTCCGATCACCTTCGCGAACCGCCGCCCCGTGTACTCGTAGCCCAGATGCTCGTAAAACGCGTGCGCTTCGGCGCGCCGCTCCGCGCTCGTGACCATGACGCGACCGCACTGCCACGCACGGGCTTCGTCCTCCGCGCGCGCGATGAGCAGCCGTCCTACCCCCGAGCGTCGCTCGCGTTCCGTGACGACGAGCGCGATGATCATGGCGACATCGTTCACCGACGTCAGCACCGGCATGCGATCGAGGCCGAGCACGCCGAGGACCGTCGCTTCGCGCTCGGCGACGAAGACGCGCGACCCTTCGCGCACGAGCAGGCGCGCCAGCCGGGCGCGCACTCCGTCGGGTTGCGAAGGATAGCCGAGCTCTCCGAGGAGTGACGCGATGACGCCGGCGTCCTCGATGATGGCGTCGCGGATCGCGATGCTCGGCATGCGTGTGCCTCCAGAGTGGGAAGAGGTGATCGAGGTCGTCGGGGTGATCGAGGAGAGGCAACGACCTTCGCTCGATCACCCCGACACCCTCGACTACCTCAGCTTCATTCGGTGCAAGAACGCCCGCTCGTCAGGCGTGAGCGCGTCCGCGCCGTCGGCGGTGACCTTCGCGCGCAGACGATCGAGCTCCTCGAGGGTGAGCGCGTGCAGCCCGTCGCGCTTGATCGAGTCGAAGTCCGGAGTGCCCGTGCTCACGACCGGAGAACGCTTGCCGAACGTCGCGTCCTCCATGCGCTTCCTGAACTTCTGTCGGTCGGAGCGTGCGTCGACCCATCGAAGGTAGAGATAGGCCGCCGCGTACCCGCCCAAATGTGCCCAGTGCGCGACCGATCCGCCGACACTGCCGGTGCCTCCCCAGAGAGAGTACAGCGTCGTCAACAGCACGAGGACGCGCGCCTCGACGGGCAGAATTCCCCAGATCAGGATGCGATCGTGCGGCCAGAACATCGCGTAGGCGAGAAAGACGCCGAACGTCGCGCCGGACGCGCCAACGATGATGACATTGGGCGTCAGGAACGACAGGAGGGCGCCGCCGAGCCCGCTCAGCAGGTACAGCACGATGAAGCGCGGACTGCCAAGACGCTCCTCGACACGCGGACCAAAGAAGTACAGGCTCAGCATGTTGAAGAACAGATGCCAGGGCCCGGCGTGCAGAAACATGTACGTGAACGCGGTCCACGGCTGCTGAAGGACATAGCGTGGGCGGAAGGCCAGGAGCGCGGGGATCTCCGGCATCGCATAGCCTAACGCGAACATCACGATATTGGCGGCGAGCAGCCGCGCGACCCACCGCGTCATGCCGCGCGCGTCAGCGACTACCGGTGGGCGGCACCGCCGATCCGGCGACGCGCTCGGCCAACAGCTTCGTGGTAAAGCGCTGCCCCTCCGAGATCCGCTCGACCTCGACCGCGATCGCATCGACCCCGGCCTCGAGACGGCCGAGACGCTCTTCGATGCGCGACAGGTTCGGTGGACCCGCCGCATCGCGTCGGTCGAGCCGTCGCGCCAGCACCCGAACCAGGGGAAGCCCGAGGACGGTGATCACAATGGCGGGGAGCAGCATCTCCATTGTGTTGAGAAAAACAATCTCGAGTGGCATCAACGGCTCCGGAAGTGCGCAGGAGGGGTCATGCGCGCGTAGCGTACATCGCAGACGCACGGGATGCAACGTCGATAACACTACTGCCGTCGTGGCTGGAAGTTTCCGGCGGGCCGCGGCGGTCGAGGAGATCGCGATGCGATTCCCGCGAGACGGATTCCGAGGCTAGATTCCGCACCACATGAGCTGGAACGAACTCCTCGCGTATCGGTGGCTGGGGAATCCGGTCGAGCGATGGCTGCTCGCCACCGTATTCATTGTCGTCTCCACGGTGGTGTTGTGGGCGCTGAAGCAGCTCGCGGTGAAGCGCCTGTCGAAGTTCACCACTCGAACGCGCACCGACTTCGACGATCTCCTCGTCGAGCTGCTGCGGCGCACGCGTGTGCTCCTCATCTTCATCGCCACGATTTCCCCCGCTACCGCCATTCTCACACTTCGGCCCGACGTGCACACCGCGCTGCGGATCGCCTCGGTCGCCGCCCTGCTCGTGCAGATTGGGATCTGGGGAAACGCCTTCATCACCTTCTGGATCGAGCGGTATTCGAGACGCGGGGAAGGAGGTAGTGCCGGAACGACCGCTCTCTCCACGCTGGCGGTCCTCGCGCGCCTGGCCCTGGGCGCGGTGCTCGTCCTCTTCCTGCTCGACAACCTCGGCGTCGACGTCACCGCGCTCATTGCCGGTCTCGGAATCGGCGGCATCATTGTGGCGCTCGCCCTGCAGAACGCCGTGGCCGACATGCTCGGTGCGCTCACGATTCTCGTCGAGAAGCCGTTCGTCGTGGGGAATTTCATCGAGGCCCACGGGTTGATGGGCACGGTGGAAGGCGTCGGCCTGCGGGCGACGCGCCTGCGCACGCTGACGGGCGACGAGCTGATCTTTCCGAACAGAAAGCTGCTGGAAGGCCCGATCAGGAACTACACGCGCATGAGCGAGCGGCGGGTGGATGTGCGCATCGGCGTGACGTATGACACCGCTCCGGCGAAGCTCGAGCGCATTCCCACCATCGCTCGTGACGCCGTTCAGCGTCAGGCCCTCGTCCGCTTCGATCGGGCCCACTTCCGGACGCTGCGGGATTGGTCGCTCGAATTCGACCTGATTTACTTCGTCGCCTCGTCCGACTTCGCCGTGTACGCGGAGATCCAGCAGCAGATCAACCTCGAGCTCATTCGGGCCTTCCAGGCCGAGGGCATCAGCTTCGCGTTCCCGACTCAGGTGGTCGAGGTGAAGACGAACGAGGAAGGCGGACCGAGGAAGTAGCGACTCCGGCTTCCTCGTTCCTCATTCCTCGTTCAGCTCGACCTTCCACTCAATGGGAATTCCCGGATCGAGCGAGTCCCTCACCGAGCAGTACTTCGTCACCGACAGCTCGACCGCGCGCTCCGCGTGCTCGCGCTCGATGCCGGCGCCGGTAAGGCGGAAGGTGAGCAGGATCCGACGCACCTTCCGCGGGACGCGATCGTCGGCGCGCTCGGCAACGACGTCGATGTCGAGGGATGTCACCGGCGTGCGACGCTTCGCGAGAATGCCGACGACATCGATCGACGAGCAGGAGGCGAGCGCCGTGAGCAGCACATCCACAGGGCTCTGTGCGGCCTTGCCACGTCCGTCGATGCGCAGCGTCGGTCCGCCGGGACGACCGCTCTCGAACTCTTCATCGCCACGCCAGCGAACGACGACGTGATTCGGCGGCCGCGCGGCGACCGTTGCCGACTTCGCGGCGGCGGTCTCGTCGGGCCTCACTTCTCGATCGGCGCTCGCACCGAGTTCCCCCACTCCGTCCATGAGCCATCGTAGTTGCGCACCTTGTCGTAGCCGAGGAGGTACGACAGCACGAACCAGGTGTGCGACGAGCGCTCGCCGATGCGGCAGTACGCGACGACGTCATCGGTCTTCCCGAGTCCCGCATCTCGCTCGTACAGCTGGCGAAGCTCGTCCGCGCTCTTGAAGGAGCCATCCGGATTCGCCGCGCGCGCCCACGGAACGTTCTTGGCCCCCGGAATGTGCCCGCCGCGTAACACGCCTTCCTGCGGATACTCCGCCATGTGCGTGCGCTGCCCGCTGAACTCCTCCGGCGACCGGACGTCGATGAGCGGGCGCGCCGCACGCATGTGCTCGACCACCTCTTCCCTGAACGCGCGAATGCGCGAGTCCTCCCGCCTGGGCGCACGGTAGCGCGTCGGCGGAAAGGTCTTCACGTCCGTCACCATCGGCCGTCCTTCCTTCTCCCACTTCGTGCGTCCGCCGTCGAGGATGCGCGCGTTCGTAAAGCCGAAGAGCTGAAACACCCAGAAGGCGTACGTCGCCCACCAGTTGTTCTTGTCACCGTAAAAGACGACCGTCGTGCTCTCATCGATTCCCTTGGAGCGCAGCAGCTCCTCGAACTTCTCCGAGGAGATGTAGTCGCGCACCACCGGGTCGTTCAGGTCGGCGTGCCAATCGACCTTTTGTGCGTTCGGGATGTGTCCCGTGTCGAAGAGGAGCACGTCCTCATCGCTCTCCAGAATACGGATACCCGGGTCATCGAGATGCGCGGCGAGCCATTCCGTGGTCACCAGCACCTCGGGTCGCGCATAGCCCTTTCGCATCGTTTCGGCGTCGAGGCTCATGGAGGGCTCGGCGGTCGTGGAGGTCATCGTTCCCTCCCATCAAATGGGGTTTGGCGTAGTGGTATGGAGTGGAGTCAGGCGTGTCAAGCTGGCGAGGGTTTTCCAGGCGTCCTATGTTCCCTCAACCGAAAAGAAAACAGGAACGAGGGGCGGGGACCGAGGAGTTCATCTGGGGAAAGACTCCCAGTGATCCTATGGTTCAAACGCCTTCACTCTTGTTCCGCGTTCCACCCAGCCCCCGGATGGCGACAGACCTGCGCGACCAACTACAGGCCTCGCTTGGTGACGCCTATCGGCTCGATCGTGAGCTGGGCGGCGGCGGCATGTCGCGGGTGTTCGTCGCACAGGAGGGCGCGCTCGACCGACGTGTGGTCGTGAAAGTCCTGCCGCCGGAGCTCACGGGAACGCTCAGCATCGAGCGCTTTCGCCGCGAGATTCAGCTCGCCGCGCGGGTCCACCATCCGCACATCGTCCCCGTTCTCCTCGTCGGGCAGGCGGACGGACTGCTGTACTACACGATGCCGTACATCGAGGGCGAGTCGCTCCGCGAGCGGCTGGAGCGCGAGGGGCGACTCCCCATCGACGACGTGATCCGCATCATGCGCGACGTTGCCGACGCCCTCAGTCACGCCCACGCGCTTGGCGTCATTCACCGCGATGTGAAGCCGGACAACATCCTGCTCGTCAGGCACCACGCCCTGGTGACCGACTTCGGCGTCGCGAAAGCGCTGCGGCAGTCGCGTCAGCCCGAGGAGCGGCGCGCGCACGGACGGACGCCGTCCCATGGCATGGCGCTGGGCACGCCCGCATACATGGCACCGGAACAGGCGGCCGCCGATCCGACCATCGATCACCGCGCCGACATCTACGCGCTGGGATGCGTCGCGTACGAGATGCTGGCCGGGAAGCCGCCGTTCTCGGGCCGGCCTGCCCAGAAGATTCTCGCGGCCCAGGTCTCGGAACGGCCGGTCCCGATCGCGAAGTTGCGTCCCGATGTGAGCCGGACGCTCGAGACGATCGTCATGCGATGCCTCGAGAAGAACCCGGCTCAGCGGTGGGGCGACACCGATGACCTCACCGACGAGCTGAACACACTCATGGCGCACAGCATCTCGCTGGCGCGGACTGGCGGCCAGCCGATCATCCCGCGGCGCGTGCGGAGTCGGCGCGCGGTCGTGGCGTATCTAGGATCCTCGATCGTGGTCGCCGCGGGAGCGCGTCTCGTGCGCGACATGTTCGGCCTTCCCGACTGGGTGCCCACCGGCGCGATGCTGATCATGGCCCTGGGGCTCCCGATCATCCTGTTCACGGCGTTTCTCCACAGCTCCGCCCCCACCGGCGGGCCGTTTCGCCTGCGAGCGCGCCGGATACTCACCTGGAAGACGACGGCGTTAGGCGCGTGGGTGGCGATCGGCGTGTTCGCGCTGGCGGTGGCGATTTACGCGATCGCGAGATGATGACGAGACAGGAATGAAACGGAACGAGGGACGAGGAACGAGGAAGCGACGAGCCGGGCTCCGCCTTGCTTCCTCGTTCCTCGTTCTTCCGCTAGGCGATCCGCACCCCGTTCGGCATCGGATTGTCGGCGCGCAGCAAGACGACGTCTCCTTCCGCGGGACACGCGCCCAACACCAGAACCTCGCTCGCGAAGCCGGCGATTCGCCGCGGAGGAAAGTTGACTACCGCCACCACCTGCCGGCCGACGAGGGCCTCCGGCGTGTAGTGTAGTGTGATCTGCGCGCTCGATCGCTTCACACCGATCTCGGGGCCAAAGTCGATCGCGAGCTTGATCGACGGCTTCCGCGCTTCCGGAAACGGCTCGGCGCTCAGGATCGTGCCAATGCGAATATCGAGCTTCTGGAAATCGTCGAGTGTAGCCAAGGGCGAAAAGAGATGAGTCAGGCAGGTGCTGCCGCACGTACCTGGCCAACGCGGTTCCTCGTTCCTCGTTCCTCGCTCGTCATTGGGCCCTCTCCAGCTCGCTGCCAAGAAACTCGGCCATCCAGAGCACGCGCCCGTCATCGGTGCAGCGCTCCACCAGATAGATCCCCTCGGCGACCTCTTCCACGATGGTTCCGATCTCGCCGATGCGTGGGTGCTGGGGCGGGTCAACGGAGCTGTCGACGGCGCGATCGCCCTCCTCGAGGGTGGCGATTCGCACGAGGTCCCGCGGAAAGAAGGACGGGGATGGCATCACCGCGAACGATGGAAGCGATTTCGTGCACCGGCCAGTGGCTCGAATGGCAGGGTGAAGTACATTCCCTTCCTCACTCCCTCTTCCTCGTTCGAGTTCATGGGCCAATACAAGTACCACGTCTTCGTCTGCACGTCGGGGAAGGAGTGCCCGAAGCAAGGCTCAGAGGATGTGCACAAGGCGCTCAAGAAGTGCGTCAGTGCGTCGGGACTGAAGGGACTCGTACGTGTCAACCATGCGGGATGCATGAACCAATGCGGCCACGGTCCCATGGTCGTGGTGTATCCCGAAGACATCTGGTACGCGGGTGTCGACATTGCGGGGGCGAACCGCATCGTGCTCGAGCATCTCATGCGCGGAACGCCGGTCGAGGACTATCGTTATGTCGCTCCCCCGGGAGACAACAAGCTCACGGATGATTGATCGGGCGTCGACCGCGGCCGAGCTCCGGGTCACGGGCGGCGCCATGGTCTATCGGCTGTTCGACGTTGGATACGAGATCCAGCTCGATCGGGCGCTCGCCCTGCTCGAGGGACAAGCGCCGGCACGCGAGCGACCGCTCCGCGGCGAAGCGCAAGCGATGCAGATCGCCAATCCGCCCATCAGCGTCACGCTCGGCGACGATCGAGTGGTCATCGATGGACGCCCGTACGACGCCACGATGTCGGCGCGGATCTTCGACTTCGGCGTCGTATCGCTGCGGCTCGGTGTCGACGCCGGCTCCGCGATTGGGTGGGAGCAGTACTCCCGGTTCGGCAACGCCGTGGACGTCGGCACCGACCTCACTCCGCTCTTTCAGCGCCATCTGCAGGCGTTGTTCGAGCGCATCAAGCCGGCGATCGAGCGGCCCGCGATCGCTCCCGTCTCCGAGGACTACGTTGTGTTTCGCATTCGCCGTCTGGAAGATGCCAGCGGCAGAATCGCTTCCGCGGACGCGCTTGGCGACGACGACATCATCCCGCTCCTGCTCAACGAGTCGCGACAGCTGTCGGCGGCGGCGCGGCGCGAGCTGCTCCCGCACCGCTTTTCATATTACGGAGACGATCTCACGATCCTGACGTGGGACAACGCGCTCGTCCTCGAGCCGGTGGCCGAGGATACCGACGTGCAATACATCCTGGAGTTCGCGAACGCGCAGCTGCTCGAGCTTCGCTTCTACGATGCCGTGCTCGACACCGAGCTCACACGCATGTACGACCGCATCTCCGAGGCCCGCGCCAAGCCCGCCAGATTCTTCCGCCGGCGATTCACCAACCTGCTGACGCGGCTGCTGTCGATCGTCGCCGACTCCACGGAGCTGGTGGAGCGCGCGGAGAACTCCCTCAAGGTGACCGACGACGTCTACCTCGCGCGCATCTATTCCGCGGCGCTCGAGATCTTCCGCGGTCGCGCCTGGCGCGCCGGCATCGACCGCAAGCTCGCGATCATTCGCGAGACCTACGCGATGCTCAACGCCGAGGGCCAGGCCGCGCGCGGCGAGGCATTGGAGCTCGCGATCGTGCTGCTCTTCGTGCTGGAGATCGTGCTGGCGTCGTTCGTTAGGTAGGGTCCTCGGGGTCCTCAGGGTCCTCGGGGTCCTCGAGGTCCGAAAACCAACGGGGCCGCGATTGCTCGCGACCCCGCTGTTCCTGGACTCTGAGGACCCTGAGGACCCTGAGGACCCTGAGGACCCTGAGGACCCTGAGGACCCTTTAGTCGTCCAGATCCCCACACGCCACGATCGTCTGCAGATTCGTCGGCGAGGCGTGCACGTTGATGAAATAGTCCTTCGCCTCATCGAGCGACACGCCGACCATCGCGTTCACGGACGCGGTGCCGTCATTCGCGACCGTGATCAGGGGGTACGACGACGGATCGCCCACGATCCCCATGTCGTTGTCGCAGGTGCCTTCGTGGATGTGCCATGGCAGACGCTGCCCCGCCATCGCGTTGGCGAGGTTGACCGAGACATTCGTCTTGCCCTCGTTCACGAGCGCCTTGAACGAGCCCGTAATCCCAGAGCCGCCACGCGCGGCCAACGACCCGCTCCAGTCTTCGCCGGTCTTCGCCGGGGACTCGATGTCCACGTCGACTTCACCCGTAGCCTCGTTGGCGTGCGTACGCACGCAACCAACGACCGCGAAGGCCGCCATCGTGAGAATCATGCGACGCATAAACGCTCCTCGTGTTTCTGGTCGAACGCCCTGCGTATATGCAGGCCGCCGGCCAGGGAATAGGCAGTTTGTGCGCCAATTCCTGCCCCTCACGTCGGGTTTTGCGGGCGCTGAAAAGCCGACGGAGGTGACGGCGGTCACCAACCGGGCCTTTGACTTACGCCGAAAGTGCGGCGGGCTCTGCCAGGACCCCATCGAGCCACGCGGCCACGTCCGCGGCAATGCGATCCCACCCGGTTTCCCAGATGAGGAAATGCGCGTTCCCCTCATACAGTCGGAAAAGGGCACTGTACTTTCGCGCCACCTTCCGCTGGATCCGGGGAGGAATCGCGACATCCTCCCCCCCGGCTATGACCACCACCGGACAGGTGACCTTTTTCGCATCGACGGCAATGCGACCAAACGTGATTTCGCGGCCGACCCGTCCGCTGGCTGGAGCCCAAAGCGGCAAAAATGACGCGACCTCGGTGGGATCCACCTTGTTGAGGAAGAGATCGGCCGCATCTCGTGGATTGACGGTAATCGCGCGCGAGGTGAGCATCGCCGAAACGTGCTTGAGCTCACGCCGGAATAGTGGCCAGCTGAGCAGGGGGATTCCGCGCGGTGGTACCGAGCTCAGCAGAATCGCCGCCCCCGGTGAGATCGACTCAGCGGCCTTTTGCACGACGAGACCGCCCATCGAATGCCCAACGAGTACCAGCGGTGCTCCAGGATGCCTCTCGCGTATGCCGGCGGCTGCATCGCGAACGTCGGCGACGTAGTCCATCACCGAGACCTGCCCGAAATTCTCGATCGGCCGGCTTCCATGATGCCCACGCAGATTGAGCGCGTACGCGGGGTGCCCCCGAGAGCTGAAGTACTGGAGCCACTTCGCGAAATACCACGCGCCGCCCATGATCCCGTGCACCATGAGCACGGGGGGCTGCGAGACGCGCGCCGGCAGCGAGACGTCGAGCAGTAGATCGCCAATGTTGATGCTATGAGCCATCACGCCACCTCACGTATCTTCCATTCTCCCTCACGCAGATCGCGTTCTCGGTATGGAGCCTTACGCTCGACACGTGTTGGTGTGCACCGGCGCGTTCTGTTCCCCCGAGCGCCGGGGTCGAGCGCTCTACGCCTTGCTGCCGACACTGCTCGAGCGGGAAGGCCTACTCTTCGGCCCCACCCGGGTGAAGCGCGGCGAAACTCCCTGCCTCGGCGTCTGCACCGGCGGGCCGATCGTGGTCGTCTATCCAGAAGGTATCTGGTACGGGGACGTGACGCCCGCGCTCCTCGAGAGAATCGTGCGGGAGCATCTTCGTGATGGCAGGGTCATCGAGGAGGCCGTTATTCACAGACTTTAACGGCAAAGATGACAGATGCAGAATGCAGAATTCAGATGTTCTCAGTCTGAATTCTGTATCCTGTCATCTTTGCCGTTCATGCTGGAACGAGGGCGCGCAGCCGCGCAACTCTCTCTTCCGTCGACGGGTGCGTCGAGAAAAGCCTCGTGAATCCCGAGCCCGTCGCCGCCAGGGGATTGACCTGCGCCAACGGTGCCGCCGCCGGTGCGACGTGCATCGGGATGCGGCGAGAGTAGGCGTCGAGCTTCTGGAGCGCGCTCGCGAGCGGCATCGGGCGCCCGGTGATCTGCGCACCAACGGCATCCGCCTTGAACTCGCGCTGGCGACTGATCGCGAACTGGATCATCATCGCCGCGAGCGGGGCGACCACGATCATGATGATGGTCGCCACGGGATTCGAGTTCTCATCATCGCGTCCGCCGAAGAACATGGCCATGTAGGCGAGATTGGAAATCGCGCCGGCCATGGTGGCGGCGATCGTCTGCAGCAGCATGTCGCGGTTCTTGATGTGCGCCAGCTCGTGCGCGATGACGCCTTCCAGCTCGTCGGTGCCAATGAGCTTCATGAGCCCGGCAGTGACGCACACGACCGACTTCTCCGGGGATCGCCCCGTCGCGAACGCGTTCGGCTGCTCGTGCGGCGCGATGGCGACGAGCGGCATCGGCAGACCAGCGCGTTGCCGCAGCCGGTCGACCATCGCGTACAGCTCCGGCGCCTGTGACGCGTCGACGACCTGCGCGCGATACATCCGCAGCACCATCTTCGTGGACGCGAAGTACATGACGAAGTTCATCAGCGCGGAGACGATGAGCATCGTCACCATTCCGCCCTGCCCGCCGAAGTAGCCACCCAACGCGGCCAGCAGGCCGGTCAGCGCCGCCATCAGCGTGAAGACTTTCACGTTGTTCATCGAAGCCTCCTGGACCCTGGATGTACGAAAGGCGAGCCCTCGCGCATCCGGATGTGTATCCGACTGTGCAAAGGTCTCGCCTTGTCCCCGAGGGACCCGCGTGAACCGTGCGCCCGTGATGTGAGCGCAGTCCTGACGACTCGCGCGCGCGGACACCGTCCGCGTAGCTACTCCCCTTCGGCGTGAAATCTAACCACGGGCGCGCGGCGGCGAAATGAGTGCGCCCCGCCCGGTCGCTCGCTCGGGCGCTATGGGTTGCCCCGATCCTTGCCCTTCTTCGGCTTCGGCAGCTTCGGAAGTGTTGGCTCCATCTTCGTCCACAGGACGATCGCTCCACAGCTTCCACTCCAGTATTCGACCGGCGCCTGCGTCGCACTGGTGTAGACCTCGATCGCCTCCAGCGAGTTCACCGTCGCGAGAAAATCGATGTCCTCGCTCGAGCCAAGTCGATGGCCATCCAGGTACACCGTTGGCCGGCACGGCCCCGACATGTTGTCGCCGCGCGCGAACGTGACGACGTCGCTTCCCTGCGTCGTGTAGACGCGGACGCCCGGCACGCGCCGGAGCACATCGGTCACGCGCGAGGCGGCACTCCGCTCGAGCTCGTCGCGCATGATGAAGTGTCCCCACCCGCGCCGTCGCCGCTGCTCGAGCTCCGACTGGCGACGGGAGTACAGAGTCCGCGCCGTCACGCGGACGGCGTCGAGCATGCGCACCGGCTTCTCGAGCACGACGTCCACGGACGTTGGCGCCCGCGAGGCGAGATGCACTGGAATCTGCTGCGGCGCGAACCCGATGCGGCGCACCTCGAGCGCATGCGTTCCGACGGGCAGGCTCGCGATCTCGAATCGACCCGCCGAGTCGGTGCGCGATGTCAGTCCGGTGCGCCACACCTCGACGATGGCGTCGGTCACTGGGCGGCCGGCCTCGTTGAGCACGGTGCCGCTGAGTCGGCCGGGCCCGCGCAGCAGCGTATCCATGCGTGCGCGCCCCTCATTGACCTCACCCGCCAGCGTCACGAAGGTCGAGCCCTCCGCCACGGCGAGGTCGCGTCGTACGATCGAGCGCGCGCCGAGCGCCACCTCGAGGCGCCCGGTCGTGTGCTGTTCCAGCCGTGCCTCGAGCGCCACCTCACCGTTTGACGGCAGTCCGCAGAGAGCATATGACCCGCCCGCCCCCGTGATCGTTCGCGCACCCTGCCGCTCCACGGTGAACCGCTCGGCAATAACGAGGTCGACCCAGTGCGCCGTCACCGTCACGTTCGGGAGCGGGGTGCCTGTATCCGGATCGCGAACCTCCCCCACGATGACGGCCGAGGAATCGAAGGGTGGTAACCCGGGACAAAGGGCGGCGATGACTCGCTCGGTGCCCGGGAGTCCGAGCTCCACGCGCTCGGGATCACGCGCGCCGAGGGTGACGCGGCGCACGGGTGCCTGAACGGCGAGCGAGTCCACGGCGGGGTGGAAGAAGCTCGCGAAATATTCGCCAGGGACTACCGAATCGATGCGGAAGCGGCCGCGGGAGTCGGTGACGCCCGATCGCGCCTCTTGCAGGGCATTGGTGCGAACGAGCTGCACGAGCGCGTCGACGAGCGGCCGTTTGGCGGTACTGTCGTAGACCTCGCCCACGACCGAAATGTGAGGACCGGCGGCGCGCTCCTGCGCCAGGAGGGCCACCGGCGCGGCCAGCAGCGCGCAGGCGAGCGAGAGACGAGCGACCATAGAGGCACCGCACATCGGCAGGAATACCTAACAGCAGTACCTCATTTATTGGCCGCGCCAGCGACGCCGTCAAGGGCCGTGGCGCGCGCGCTTCTCGAGCTCCTGTCTCACCGCCCGAAGATGTCGAGGCCACACATGTGAGGCGTACCGAAAGAAGTTCTCGCGCGCCACCTCATCCTCGGCGAGATATTCGGCGAGTGTGCGGTGCCCCTTGAGTACGTTGCAGGGGGCACAGGCCGTCACTATGTTGCCCGCCGTGCGGTCTCCTCCGCGTAGGCGCGGCTGCACGTGATCGAGCGTCAGCGCCGCCGCCGGGTGCACACACCCGCAGTACACGCACCTGAATCCGTCCCGCGCGAAAATCTCCTCACGCGTCATGGTTGAACCTCCTGATTCGCGTCGCTCGATTGTGCGAGTCGCGCGCCGCTTTCTTCTCGATCCCTCGACGGACGCCGTACCTCCGACCCCGGAGGACGTGCCGCCCCGTCTCACCCCTGCTGCCCTCGACGAGGTCCGACGCATGTCCCGCTCCCGCGAACGCATCCTCGCCAACCTCGATGACATGTACCGCGAGGCCTTCGAGCGTGCGAAGGCGACGCAAGACCAGTCGCAGATGACGGCGCTCGATTTCGCCTATCGGCGCGAGCAGCTGTACTTCGAGATTCTGCTGGATATTCGGGATGGACTGGAGAGGAAGTAGATGCTCAGGGTCCTCGAAGTCCTCAGGGTCCTCAGGGTCCTCAGGGTGCCAGGTGCTCAGGGGCTTCGGACCCCGAGGACCCCGAGGACCCTGAGGACCCTGAGGACCCTGAGGACCCTGAGCGCTCTTCTCCTCACCACCAGCTGTGCCAGCACTCCCGTGATTCCGTCTCAGATCACACTCGCCGTCGTCAACGCACGGGCGTGGACGGGCGATCCCCGGCGGCCGTGGGCCGACGCCATCGCCGTGGAGGGAGAGCGGATCGCGGCGGTCGGCTCGAGCGCAGAAATTCGGAAGCTCGCCGGGGCGAGCACCAGAATCATCGATGCGCGCGGCATGATGATCGTTCCCGGCTTCATCGACTCACACATCCACTTCATCGACGGCGGATTTGGTCTCGCGTCGGTGCAGCTGCGCGACGCAAGGACGCCATCGGAGTTCATTGCCCGCATCAAGGCGTTCGCCGCCTCGGCGCCGCCCGGGACGTGGATCACCGAGGGCAACTGGGACCACGAGCTCTGGGGTGGTGAGCTGCCGCGGCGTGACTGGATCGACTCCATCACGCCGAACATCCCGGTGTGGGTGCAGCGGCTGGATGGGCACATGGGGCTGGCCAATGGCGCGGCCCTTCGCGCCGCGGGGCTGACGCGCGCGACGCCAGACGTCGATGGTGGGACCATCGTGCGGGACGCGAATGGAGAGCCGACCGGGATCCTCAAGGACAATGCGACAGCGTTGATCGGGCGCGTCATCCCGCCTCCGACAAACGAACAGATGCAGCGCGCACTGGACGCCGCCATGCGCTTCGTGGCGGAGCAGGGCGTCACGTCCGTGCACCACATGGGGACCTGGAGCGAGCTGGCCGCGTTCGAGCGCGCACACGATTCGGGACGCTTGCGCACGCGGATCTACGCGGCGGTCCCGCTCTCGTCCTGGGAGCGGCTGCGTGACACCGTGGCCGCACGCGGTCGAGGCGATGCCTGGCTCAAACGCGGCGTGCTCAAAGCGTACGTCGACGGGTCACTCGGGTCGCACACGGCAGCGTTCTTCGAGCCGTTCACCGACGCCCCGAACGACCGAGGCCTGCTGGTGAGCGCGCCTGACGACCTGTACGCCTGGGTGTCGGGGGCCGATCGCGCCGGTCTTCACGTCGCCGTGCACGCCATCGGCGATCGCGCGATCAATCTGATTCTCGGCATCTTCGAGCGCGTCGCGAAGGAAAACGGCGACCGCGATCGACGATTTCGCGTCGAGCACGCGCAGCACATCGCACCCACGGACCTCCCACGCTTCGCGACACTCGGCGTCATCCCGAGCATGCAACCCTATCACGCGATCGATGACGGGCGCTGGGCCGACAGGGTCATAGGGGCAGAGCGTTCTCGCACGACGTATGCGTTTCGCTCTCTGCTCGACGCGCGAGCGCGGCTCGCGTTCGGGAGCGACTGGTACGTCGCGCCGCCGACGCCGCTCGAAGGCATCTATGCGGCGGTGACACGCCGCACCATCGATGAGAAACAGCCGGGCGGCTGGGTGCCCGAGCAGAAGATCACCGTCGACGAAGCCCTTCGCGCGTACACCCTTGGCGCGGCCTACGCGGAGTTCGCCGAGGCGGAGAAGGGATCACTGGAGCGCGGGAAGCTGGCCGACTTCGTCCTCATCGACCGCGATCTCACCCGGATCCCGCCGGAAACCATTCGTGATGCGCGGGTAATGATGACCCTGGTGGGGGGGCAGGTGGTCTTCAACCGACTGGACACCGGAGCGAAGCCATGAGACTGATTCGCGCCTGGGCATTGGCGGCGGTACTCGTTGGGGGGTGCGCCCGGCAGGAAGAGCCGCCAGCAGTCGAGACACCCTCGACCACCCAAGAGGGAAGCGAAGCTCGCGTTCGCGAGCTCGAGCAACAGGCGCGGGCGCTGGCGAGGACCGAGGGGTGCGATCAGGCGAATCAATGCGCGACCGCGCCGGTAGGCGCCAAGGCGTGCGGCGGGCCTCGCACCTACGTCGTGTATTGCAAGGCCACTACTGACGAAGCCGCCCTGTTGCGCGCGCTCGATGAGCTGAAGCGCGCCGAGGAAGCGTACAACCAGGCGGCTGGCATCGTCTCGGACTGCATGTTCGTGACCCCACCCGCGGTGCGCGTCGACGGCGGGGTCTGTCGGGCGGCGACACGCTGACGAGCCGCACCGTCCAGGTCATCGATGTGATCGAGGGACGGGTGTCGAGGTGAAGTCACCTGGATCACCTCGATTCCCTTGACCCCCTGGACGACCTCAGTAGTTCCGCGCGGCGTCCACGCGCCTGACGAGCGCCTCGAACCGCGCATCCCCGTGAAGCGATCCCAACTGCGGATCGACGCCGAGAAAGACCATCGAGTGCGAGCGCTCCTCGTACGCGCGCTCGAGCAGCTGCAGCGCCCGCTCACGCGCGCCGAGCGCGAGGTGAATCTTCGCGACCTCGTACGTGGGGACATAGGATCGTGAGCCACGATCCTCCAGCTCGTGCAGCAGCGCCCTCGCGCCCGCGCTATCCCCGGCGATCGCGCGGGTGCGCGCGAGCGACGCCACGAACAACGTGCTGCGATTCGTCAGCGCGACCGCGCGCTCGAGCAGCGTGAGCGCCTCCGGCACACGTCCGAGCTCCTCGAGCGACCACCCACGCCAGAGCAGGGCGACGGCGTAATCCGGATCGAGCTCGAGCGTGAGACGACACTGCTCCGCGGCCCGCTCGAATTCGCCTGCATAGTACAAGACCCAGCCATGCGCCGCGCTCGCGATGAGCGAGAGCGGATCGATCTCCTGCGCCCGGCCCATCGCGCGCTCCGCTTCGTCGAAGCGGGCGCGGGCGGTCAGGAAGTTCGCGTACCACTGATGCGCAGTCGAATATCTGGGCCCGACATCGATCGCGCGCGCGAACCACTCCTCGGCGCGCCGCCAGTTCCAACTGTAATACAGCGCGGCGTAGCCGAGCGTCGCATAGGGCTGCACCAGCGTCGAGTCGAGCCCCATCGCCCGCTGGGCCGCACGCTCCGCGGGCGGGAACGCCTCACGAGGTGGGAGGTAGTCGTAAAACCCGAGCACGGCGAGAGCGTCGGCTAGACCCGCGTGTGCGAGCGCATACGTCGAGTCTTTCTCAATGGCCTGCGTGAAGTATGCGGCCGCCGACCTGAGACCCTCCTCGGTGCGCCGATACCATGAGTACCGGCCCTTCATGTACAGTGCGTGGCGACCGCGCAGGTACAGATTGTACGCTTCGAGATCGGTATCGCGTCGCGCCGTCGCGGCGGAATCGGCACTGCCCACGAGCGTGCCCTTGAGGGTTTCGACGATGGAGCGGGAGATCTCCTCCTGAATCGCGAACACGTCCTGCAGCTCCCGCTCATAGGTCCGCGACCACAGCTGATATCCATCGCGCGCGTTCGAGAGGCGCGCCGTAATGCGGAGCGTGCCCTCGTCCGCCCGGACACTGCCATCGAGCACGGTCGCGACGCCAAGCTGCGTCCCGACGTCGCGGACGTCGGGCGTCCTTCCCTTGAATGAGAAGGACGAGGTGCGCGATGCGACGCGCACACCCTGAACGCGACCAAGGGTATTGATCAGCTCCTCCGTCATGCCGTCGCTGAAATACTCGTGATCGTGTGCGGGGCTGAGATCGACGAACGGAAGCACCGCGACACTGGCGGCGTCCGCCCTGTTTCCCGCCGATGCGCGTCCGCGCGCTACGGCGGCGACAGCGATCGCGAGTGCGATGACCGCTGCCGCGATGGGCCACCGGCGTCGTCGCGTCGTGACTGCCGCCGACGGGGCGACCACAGCCGGCGTGTCCACCTTTCGCGGTTCGGAGTCGGGCTCCTCGAGCACGCGTGCCGATGCCGGCGCCGGCGGCGCCGATGCGATCGGCTGTGCGCGCATGGACGCGGCGAGCTCGGCGACGGCCGCGTCTGGCTCCGTGCCGAACTCGTCGGCGAGCAAGATCGCATGCACGCGAGCATGCTGGAGCGCCGCGGCGCGGTCGCCTGAGCGATCGAGCGCCCGCATGAGCCGAACGGCGACGCGTGAGCTGTAGGGATCGTGGGCGGCGAGCGCCCGCCACCACCGCACCGCGTCGACCGTGTCCCCCCGATGCTCGGCGCTTTCACTCAGTGCTTCGAGCGCGCGTGCGTACGACCGTGCGAGACGATCGCGCTCTGCATTGGCCCAGCGCTCGAACTCCTCGGCATCGGCGAGAAAGAACCCATCGAGAAAGGGCCCACCATACAGATCCGCGGCACGCTGCCATTCGCCGCTGTCGATCGCGTCCTCGAACCCGGCCACATCGCTCGGCAGCACCTGCGTCGAAAGGCGGAGGTCGTCAGCGGTGCTGATAATCGCCTCGCCACCGAGCGCCTGGTTCACCCGGTAGATGGAATCGGAGAGCAGAGGTCGGGCGTGCTCGGTGTCCTGCTCGGGCCACAGATAGGCGATGAGCTTGTCCCGACTCACCCCACGCGCACGCGCGACGGCGAGCATCGCGAGGAGCGCGATACGGCGCCGCTGACTGGCGCGGCCGGCGAGGGGGCCCGACGGGGCGTGGATGGACGCGCCGCCGAGAAGCTTGAGTGAGAACACGTTACGCGTGGCGAGAGCGGGGCGAGAGGCAGGCGAGAGTGCGCCGATGCCGCTCCGACATGATACGCGCGCCCGGGGTTCGGGCAAGCCATCTCACTGCTCTCCAGGAGGGTTTATGCATTCCCCGATCAGCCCCAGCGCCGCTATACCACTGCTTGCCGCAGGTATGGTTGCGATCGTGGTATCGTGCACCGGCGACTCAGAGCCGATGAACCCCAATGCCGCGCACGTGCACGTCGCCGCGACGCAGGCAGGCGCGCCGATTCCCGGTCTCGGGCGCAAGCTGGCGGAGCTCAAGGCCGCGACCGCGCGGTATCACGACTTCGCCGCGGCGCAGGCCGATGGCTATACCGTTCAGGTCACCGGCTGCATGGAGGACGCGGCCCGGGGAGGAATGGGCTACCACTACGCGAAGGGGGAGCTCATTGATGGGCAGGTCATCGAAGCGCGTCCCGAAGTGCTGTTGTACGAGCCTCAGGGGAAGGGGAAGCCGCGGCTCGTCGGCGTGGAGTTCATCATCCCGTTCACGGAATGGACTGGCGCCGAGCCTCCGGTGCTCTATGGTCAGACGTTCGCGCGCAACGAGACCTTTCAAGTATGGGCGCTTCACGTCTGGTCGTGGCGTGACAATCGGAGCGGGGTGTTCGCCGACTGGAATCCGGCGGTCGGGTGCGACCGCGACAACGCCTAACAGGAGCCGACGATGCCCAGGTACTTGATCGAGCGCGATCTCGCCGGAGCCGGTCAACTCAGTGACGACGAGCTGCGCGGAATCTCCACGAAGTCATGTCAGGTGCTGCACGACCTCGGGCCGGACATCCAGTGGGTGCAGAGCTACGTCACCGACGACAAGATCTATTGCGTGTACATCGCCGCGAACGAGCGTCTCATTCGCGAGCACGCCAAGCGCGGCGGATTTCCGTGCAACCGCGTGAGCGAGGTGCGGGCGGGGATCGATCCGACGACCGCCGAGATGAAGATGTGATCGAGCGGCAGAGCTAGTCGAGGGGTGTCGTAGTCGTCGAGGTGATCAAGGGAGAAGCACGACGTTCCCGCGATCACCTCGACGACCTCGACACCCCTCGATCACCTTGGCTGTTCCTGGCTCGTCTCTACCGGCATCTCGAACTTCACTGGGAGCTGCACCAGTTGGCGCACACGCTGGCCCTCGAGCAACGCCGGATGAAACCGCGCGCTCTGCAGGGCGCGACGCACGGCGTCGGTGAACAAGACGTGGCTCGTCGAGATCGCGGAGATGCTTTCGGTGAGAACGAGGCCGCTCGTGTCCACCACGAACTCGACGAGCACCTGGCCCGTCACGCGCTCGCGGAAGAGTGAATCGGGGTACGCCGGGCGTACGATCGAGCCGCTGTCAGTGCGCGCCACCTGGTCGACTTGATCCGCGGTGAAGAGTTGGCGCTCTTCGACCTGCTTGGCGAGCTCCGAGGGAGGAGTGGCGGCCTGGCGAGCCTTGCGCCTCCGCTCCTCGAAGCCGGTCCAAATGACGATGGCGCCACAGGAGCCACCGCCCCGCACCCACCGAAATTCCGGAGGAACCGTCGCGACCCCCAGGTAGACCTCGATGCCCTCGATGATGTACGGATCGAGCGCATCGAGGTCGTATTCACCCGCGGTCGCGGGAAAGCCGTCCAGCCACACGAGCGGGGCGCAACGCATCCCGCGGAATCGCACGACATTATTGAAGGTGGACGAATAGATCCGCGCGCCGGGAACGCTGCGGAACAGGTCCGTGAGCTGCGCCGGGTTCCGCTGGTCGATCTGCTCGCGCGTGATGTAATGTCCGCCTGACGAGCGCGACCGCCGCTGATAGAACCCCGCGAGCCTGCCGTGCTCCTCGAACCGGCGGTCGCCGCGGACGATGACGGCGGCGAGCGACTGCGCGAGCGGTGCGACGACCACCGTCATCGTCGCGGCTTCGTTCGGTCCGATCTCGATGCTGCCGACGGTCGGGACGAACCCCAGCCGACGTACGCCGACGCTGACGGTTCCGGCGGGAACGTTCGTCAGGCGGAACTCGCCCTGGGGATTGGTGTGCGCTCGCAGGCCCGTGCCCACGATGGTGATCTCGGCGCCGGCGATCCCGCCCCCTGAGGAGTCGCGCACGACCCCGGCCACGGTTCCGCGATTCGCCGGCTCCTGGGCGCGAAGCGACGCGGGGCCAAACCCGAGCGCACCCCCTGCCAGGCCGATGACGGCCACGCCGCGTAGACGACGCATGGGACCACCTCCGCTTGCGACGGTAGGGTCGGGGATGAGGGGGCGCAAGGGGGAAGCCGTCAAGGCAGTGTAAACTGGGGTAACGGCAAAGATGACAGAGTTCAGAATACAGAATACAGAATACAGAATTCAGAAACGAACACGGGAAGCCAGGTCGTGGCTTCCCGGAGGTTTATCTGAATTCTGAAATCTGTATTCTGAACTCTGTCATCTTTGCCGTTCAGGCTACGGCGTGATATCGACCCCGGCGTGAAGCTCGAGATACCGCTCTATCACGTGCGCCAGGGCGGCAGCGAACCTCGCCCTGTTCTCTTCCGTGTCCCGCACCCCTATCCGGTTCGACTCGATCTGCACCCCACAGATCACCCCACCCGCACGGCAGCCGTGCATGAACGTGTTGAAGCCCCCCGCGAAGTACTCATCGGTGCCCGGATCGGGCGTTGTGTGACTGGGGACAGCGGGGTAGCCCTCCCCTTCGAGTAGTGCGCCCAGGCTCGACGGTCCGCGCAACAGCTCCGAGAACGAGAGCGGCGAGCGCACCGACAACGTCCGGATGCTGCTGAGTACCTCGTATGCGGGTTGGGTGTCGAGGGAGTCGTCGGGATGCCCAAGCTCATCAGCGTCAAGGAGGTATCCGAGCTCCAGCCGCTGGATCGCGTGGCCGTGCCCATGGAGATCGATGTAGAGTCCCCCGGTGTAGCGCCGGGTGACCGCCTCCTTGGCGTCGTTCAAGAAGCTGTGGAACTCCTGCCAGGCCTGCTCTGCCTCCGCATCCCCCTGCGCGCCCTCGGTGATCTCACGGTTGGCGTCGAGCTTCATGCGGTGCAGCCGGACCATCACCACGTGCGCGTGCTTCCCGGTGAGCCTCACGAGTGCCGAATCGACCGCACGCGCGAGCTCGGCCGTGTTCAGGTCCGTGACGGTCGTCCCGTACGTGCGATCGGGAATCTCATCGGGCCGGAGCGAGCCACCGTGCGGCGCCGAGAGGATGACCGGCAGCTCGCCGGCGATGTACTCGATGTACTGGTTGCGGCCGAAGTACGACACCCCGGGCGTGTAGCGGGCGGTGTCGTTCGGGTCGATGTCACGCGGCGACGACGGCGATGCACACGCGGCGAGCAGCGCGAAGAGTCCGAGCGACGCGCGTGTGCTCAGAACGCGGCGATCTCCTGGAACACGCGCTTGAAGTCGTCGACCTGCGGGAGAATCGCGTCTTCCAGGGATGGCGCGTAGCCGACGAACGTGTCGGTCGACGCGATGCGCATCACCGGGGCATCGAGCCACGCGAAGCATTCCTGCGCGATCGCGGCAGCGATCTCGGCGCCGTAGCCCCACGAGAGCGAATCCTCGTAGGCGACGACCACCCGATTGGTCTTCTTCGTCGAGCTGAAGACCGCCTCCCGATCCCAGGGCGACAGCGTGCGCAGGTCGATCACCTCGACATCGGGCCCCCCGCCGTCGGCGACCTGGTTCGCGGCCACGAGCGCGCGCTGCACCGTCGCTCCGTACGTGACGACGGTAATGTCCTTGCCCTCACGAACCACCTTCGCCTTGCCGAACGGGATCATGAAGTTGGGTCCCGGATACCGCGACTTGTTGTACGTCTGGCGGTAGAGATGCTTGTGCTCGAGGAAGATCACGGGGTCGTCGCAGCGAATCGCCGTGCGCAGAAGGCCATTCGCATCGAGCGCCGTGGCCGGGCAGACGACGCGAAGCCCCGGTGTGTGCGTGAAGAGCGATGCACCCGTTTGCGAGTGGTAGACCGCTCCGCGGATGTATCCGCCATAGGTCGTGCGAACCACAACGGGCGCGGCGAACGCGTTGTTCGAGCGCCAGCGCATCGTCGCGAGCTCATCGCGAAGCTGCATGTACGCCGGCCAGATGTAGTCGAAGAACTGGATCTCGACGACGGGCTTGAGCCCGCGGATCGCCAACCCCACCGCACGGCCGACGATGTTCGCCTCAGCGAGGGGCGAGTTGTAGACGCGCGTGCCGCCGAATTCCTTTTGCAGCCCCCACGTCACTTTGAAGACGCCGCCCTTTCCCTTCACCTTGCCCATGTGCTGCTCGCGCGAGAGATCGGCGACGTCCTCGCCGAAGACGACGATCCGCTCATCGCGACGCATTTCATCCTTCATGCACGCGTTGAGCAGATCGACCATCGTCGTCGGCTCGCCGGCGAACTGCGGATCATCCTCGGTATCGAACGCGTCGCTGGTCGGATCGACATCGGGCGAATAAACGGCGAAGTACACCGTGTCGGCGCCCGGCTGCGGCTGCGCGAGGGCGTCGTCCGTCGCGGCCTGGATCTCGGCATCCGCCTGCTCGCGAAGGCGCTCCAGCTCCTCGTCGGTCGTGATCCCTTCGGCGACGAGCCAGCGTGGGAAGGTAATAATGGGATCACGCTGCGCTTCCGCCTCCCGCTCCTCGGGTGGCTTGTAGAGCACCTCGTCGTCGGAGAGGGAGTGCGAGTAGGGACGAATGACGCGGGCGTGCACGAACGCGGGCCCCTTCCGTCTGCGCGCGTGGTCGACGGCCGTCTTCATCACGGCGTGCGACGCGAGCAGATCGCACCCGTCGACTTCCTGGATGAACAGATTCGGGAACCCGCTGACGAGCTTCGAGATCGATCCGCCGGCGGTGTTCACCTCGACCGGGACCGAGATCGCGTATCCATTGTCCTCGACGAGGTAGACAATGGGGAGCGACAGGTTGCAGGCGGTGTTCAGTGATTCCCAGAACTCGCCCTCGCTGGTGGTGCCGTCGCCGGTGGTGACGAGGACGATCTCGTCCTTCTGGAAACCTTCGGTGATGCCAAGCGCCTTGGCGCGAACGATCGCCTCGGCCGATCCGACGGCCTGGAGGAACTGCGTCCCCGTCGGCGATGATGTGGAGACGATGTTGAGCTCTTTCTTCCCCCAGTGGCTCGGCATCTGGCGTCCGCCGGAATTCGGATCGATGGCGGCGCCGACGGCGGAGTAAAGCATCTCCGCCGGCGTCATGCCGAGCTGGAGGCACAGCGCACGGTCCCGGTAGTACATGTAGAACCAGTCGTGCGCTGGCCGCGTGACCATCCCCGCGGCGGTCAGTATCGCCTCGTGCCCCGCGCCCGAGATCTGAAAGAAGATCTTGTTCTGCCGCTTGAGCTGGATCTCCTTGTCGTCGATCCGGCGGGAGAGATACATGGTCCTGTATGCCGCAACGAGGGCCTCGCGGCTGAGGTCGGAGCCGGCTCGGCGCTCCGAGCGCGTTTGAGTTGCCATGTCAACGAAGATAGTGCTGGGATTGCGGCTGCCCCAGGGGCGCCCGCGGAATGCGGATTGCGAATGAGACCCTCTGCAGGGCCCGAATGGCGGACCCCGCGAAAGGTCTCATACGCAATCAGCAATCCGCAATCCGCAATCGTCCGAGGGGCCCCCATGAGCACGTCACCGGTCACGCACTGCATTTTTTGCGACATAGTCAAAGGTGCCGCCGAGGTCTCGGTGTGCTACGAGGACACCGAGTCCATCGCGTTCATGGATATTCAGCCGGTGAACGCGGGCCACGTTCTTGTCGTCTCGCGGCAACACTTCGAGTCCTTCCTCGACCTGCCGAAGAGTCTCGGAACGCACCTGTTCGAGGTGGCGATGGAGCTGGCGCCGGCCATTCGCAAGGTGTCGGGGGCGGACGGGATGAACGTCATCGTCTCCAGCGGAGCCGCGGCGGGGCAGGATGTGTATCACTTTCACATCCACCTGATTCCGCGCCGTCAGGGCGACGGGTTCGACGTCCGGCTGCCGTTCGCGGAAGCCGATGCCCCCGACCGCACGGTGCTGGACATGACGGCGGCGAGGATCATTGGCGCGTTACGAGATCCCACGCGCACGCGTCCGACCCCGCGCCAGGCGGCGGCGGTTCCGTGACCTTTTTCGGGATGCCACCGTCGAAAATATGAAAGGCGGACGCGCCGCGCCCTTGCGCCCCGACGTTCCGCTCCGCATTCGTAAGGCGCGCGGCCTGCCCAGTGGGCACCCGCGGCCGATCAACGACTGGAGGCTCATGAGCGTCGATCGACGACCCTCGTCCGACCCGGAACACCGTCGGCCAACCGTCGTCGCCGCGCGCTGGTGCGCCCCACCCACCACGACACATCGCCCCGCCCGGGTTCCCCATCCGGCGCGGGGCGACGTGCATTTCGGCGAGGTGCAATGTCTCGGCACGGCATTCATCGCATCTGCCTCCCCCGCGCGCCGCGTGGACTTCTCCGGCGGCGTCGTTCCCACCTTCGCCACGTCGATTTCAAGCGAGCGCTCAAGCGCGCCGTAATGCGCGACTGTGGCCGGCGCTGCGTGTACTGCGGCGCCTGGCTCGAGCATGATCATGCGACCATCGATCACGTGCACCCCCGCGCGCGGGGCGGTATCACCGCGTACGGCAACCTCGTCGCCGCCTGCGCCCCGTGCAACCGGCTGAAGGGTGACATGCTGCCGCACGATTTCTTCGTGCGGTACCCGCTGGCGGGAATGAACTTTCTGCTCTACGCTCGAGTGGTGCATCGCGCCTTGAAGCGGGGCGCGCGGAGGGCGGTCAGTCTCGCCTTGGCGGCGTGAAGTAGGAGCTAGTGGTCAGGGGTCAGGGATCAGGGGGTGTCAGGGAATCGGTTGGAGGAGAGAACAGCACGTGCATCTCCTCACAACCTTCACCCTGACACCCCCTGATCCCTGACCCCTGACCACCAGCTCCTCGTCCGCTCAGTAATCCACCGGCCGCAGATAACTCTCCCCAATCGCATTCGGGCTCACCATCGCCACCGTGGGCAGCCGCCGCTTCCAGTGGGTCCCCTCCAGGCGCTGCCTGACGAGCTCCACCTCCTTCGCCTCGAAGCCGCGCGACACCAGCTCCGCGGGGGCGTAGCCGCTCAAGAGCCACTGCAGGATTCGGTCGGCCTTCTCGTAGGTAATCCCGAGATCGCCCTCGTCCGTTTGGCCGTGCACGAGATCGGCGGTGGCCGGCTTCTCGACGATCGGCTGGGGGACGCCGAGATGTCGTGCGAGCTGCCACACCTGCGTCTTGAAGAGATCGCCGAGCGGGTTCACCGGCGGTGAGTCGTCGGCGTGCCAGGTGAAATAGCCGAACAGCCGCTCGGTCTTGTTGCCCGTGCCTAACGGGATGGCCTGGTACTTCGACGACAGGTCGAACAGCGCGATCATGCGCACGCGCGCCATGACGTTCCCGCGGCGCCCCGGAGACGCGTCCGCCTCGGCGCTCAGGTAGCCGTCGACCGCCGGGGAAATGTCCAGTGTCCGCCCCGTGATCCCGAGCGCGTCGATGACGAGCTGCGCGTGCTCGAGACTCTCCGTGCTCGATGTGCTGTACGGCAGGCGCACGCCGATCACGTTCTCGGGGCCGAGTGCGCGCGCGGCGAGGTACGCGGTGACGGCCGAGTCCACACCGCCGGACACGCCGATGATGCCCTTCGAGAAGCCGCGCCGCTGCACCTCTTCCTGAATGAAGTGCACGAGCCATTTCTCGGTGAGCTCGCCGTCGATGTCGAGCGGCGGCGGTCCACCCGCGCCTTCCAGCGGCGCAACCTGCACCACGCGCAGCGGCCCGCTCGCAGGCGGCTCCGCATCGGGGTGCACCAACGCGTGATTCCCATTCTCGCTCGGTGGGTCGAAGGCGAGGGGCGGCGGCTCCCGAGGCTCCTTGGCCGTGAGACGCTCCATGAGGTGCGGCATCGCCGTGCGCAGATCGGCGAGCAGCGGCATGTCGGCGCGCGCGCGCGTGAGATCGGCGAGGTCGAGGGGCAGCGTGACCAGCGCCTCATCCCACAATGGTGCGCGCGTGCGGATGTCCCCTTTGGGGCCGGTGATGAGCGACGCGCCGGAGAAGATCTTTCCCCCCTCGCTGCCGGCCAGGTTCGCGAACGACACGAACACGCCATGCTCCTCGGCGATGTCGCGAATGAGCCGCTCCCATCGTGCAACGCTCGCGGGGCCGGGGATGGCGTCGTCGCGGGGCCAGGCGCCGCGCGCCGGTGCCGCGCTCGACACGAAGATCACCTGCGCGCCGTCGAGCGCCGCGAGCGTGGCCGACAGCGAATGCCAGGCGTCCTCGCAGACGAGAATCGCTGCACGTCCCCACGACGTGTCGAACGCGTGGAACTCGTGACCGCGCTCGACGAACCGCTCTTCATCGAACAGCCCGTAGGTTGGCAGGAACACCTTGCGGTGCACGTGCAGCACGTCGGGTCGCTCCGGACCGAGCGTGACGTACATGGCGCTGTTGAACAGCGTGTTCTGAAAGATCTCGTAGAAGCCGACGACGACGTCGAGCGTCGACAGCCCGTTCGTCGCGCCACGCCAGGTCTCCTGGAGATCGCGCGCGAGCGTACCCGCGGTCACCGCGAGATCGCGCACGCCGCCCTCGACGAAGTATCCGGTGAGCGCCGTCTCGGGGAGGTGGAGCACCTGCGGCCGTGGCCGCATGCCATTCACCTGCGCGAACACCTCGCCGAGCCGCGCAAGGTTCGCGGCGTAGTCGCCCTTGGCGGGCTTGATCTGAGCAAGGGCTAGATGAACGAGGGGCGGCATCGCGCTAAAGATGGTGGAGATCGCCGTGAGGGGCCAGCTTCGGGGTCTGGAACGGCAAAGATGACAGAATTCAGAATACAGAATACAGAATTCACCAGTCGTTACTGAATTCTGAATTCTGTATTCTGTATTCTGTCATCTTTGCCGTTCACCTGGTAACGAAGGGTGGAGGCTTGATCGCGGTGACGCAGCCCGTGTCTACTCCCTGAAGTGAGCCACGCCCGATGAACTGCGCGACGATTCCTTCGACGCAGGGATCCGCCCCAGCGTGCGCCATGCCTGGCGCCACCAGCACTCGCGCGTTAGGCATTCCTCGAGCGACCGCCTCGGCGAATCGCGGCGGGGTCACCGGATCGAGCGCGCCGGTGACGAGCAGTACCGGTACGCTCGACGTCACGGCGCCGCCGGTGTCCGGCGCCCGCGCATGTGGCCACACCGCGCACGCTGCCCGATACATCCGCAGGCGGTAGTCGCCGAGGAAGGTGCCGCGGGTGTCCGGGGAGGGGGTCATGTCCTCGACGCATGCGGCGCTCAAGTGGGCGCCCACGTCGAGCTGGTCGAAGACCACGCGGCTCAGCTCGTACGCGAGCGCAACGAACGGCGTCCAGTCGCCTTCGTGCGCGCGGTGCAGAACGATCGGGATCCGGCGCGACAGCCGCGTCGAGTAGAGCATAATGCGGAGGCGATCGGCGAAGACGTCGCGCGTCAACGCCACCGTCACGGTGTCCTTCGACCGGGGATGCTCCACGCGGACAGTCAGCGGACCCCGGTCGAAGCGCGCCAACAGTGTGCTCAGCTCACGCCGCAATGCGGGGAAGGACGTGCGACAGAACGGGTCGGCTGCACAGTCCGTCAAAACGCGGTCGAGGGCACTCTGTGCATCACGCGCTGATGTCCGGGCCAGCGAAACGTCGATGGGAATCGCTCCCTGCAGCACGACAGAGCGCAGTCGCGGCCCGTACCGGGCGAGATACTCGAGGGCGACGCGCGTGCCGTAGGCGCTGGCGTCGAGATCGATGCGTGGAACGTCGAGCCAGGCGCGTACCGCCTCGAGATCGTCGGCGGCATTCGCGGTCGTATACTGGGTAAGATCGGCTCCACGGGCGAGGCGCGCGGCGCACGCACGCAGGGAATCCACCGGAAACTGGTGGCTCAGGTACGTCGCGACGTCACCGACGCCTCCATAAAGGCCGCAGCGAAGGGCGTTGGAGCCACCGGTGCCGCGCTGGTCGACGAGCACAATGTCGTGTGTCGCTCGAGTCGTCGCGTGTGTGGTCGCCACGAGGTCGGCGAGCGTCGTGGCAGCCAATCCCGGCCCACCGACGACATAGAAGAGAGCGTGCCGAGGGGTGCCGGTCGGGGCGCGTGAGGGGAGGATGACGACGCGAAGCGAGATCGTACGGCTGCCGCTCGCCGCGCGATTTTCCGGAACCTCCACCGTTCCGCAGCGTACCTGCTCGTCGAGGCCCGCGACCCGACATGGTGCCCCCTGGGCAAAAGCAGTGCTTCCCGCAGAAGCCCCGATGGCGAAGATCGCCGCGACCCAATGAGCGTGACGTCCGAGCGTGGTCATCACTCAATCCTCACCGGGCGTGTCGATCGTCACAAGGCATCGGCTGGGCGCGCTGATACCATTCGGGTCCCTTCGGGGTATTTTTCCAGACGATGAGCTGCGTGATCAATCCTCGCTTACTCCTGCTGGCAGCGCTTTTCGCGCCCGCGCTGTCGGCCCAAGACGCCGAGAGCACCGAGCCGTGGCGGCTCATCCAGCCGCCACAGTCGTCGCTCGTCGTTGCGCGCGACGGCTCGCTGATCGGAGAGATCGGCAAGGAATGGCGTACGTCGGTCTCGATCAAGTCGCTGCCGAAGTACGTGCCGCAGGCGTTCGTGGCGATCGAGGACCATCGCTTCTACGAGCATGGCGGCGTCGACGTGATCGGCATCGCCGGCGCGATCAAGGACGCCGTCACCGGGTCACCGCGTGGCGCGAGCACCATCACGCAGCAGCTCGTCGGCAACATGCATCCGGAGGAGATCGACCGCCGAGACCGGTCGCTCAGCCGGAAGGTGCGCGAGCAGCGGGCCGCGATCGAGATGGAGAAGCGCTATACCAAGGATGAGATCCTGGAGGCGTACCTCAACCAGATCTCGTTTGGCCACGGCTGGTATGGCATCGAAGCCGCGGCGCGTCACTACTTCGGCAAGACCGCCTCGCGGCTGACGCTCGAGGAAGCAGCAACGCTCGCGGCGCTTCCCAAGGGACCGGCGATCTACGATCCGATTCGCCACCCCGATCGCGCGAAGAGTCGGCGCGATGAAGTGCTCGGTCGGATGGCGGCGAATAGCTTCATCACGCGCGCACAAGCGGATGCGGCGCGAAAGCGCCCCCTGGTCGTGGCTCCGAACATGGGGATGTCGGCGCCGTCGCCCTACTTCGTCGACGTGGTTCGCTCACACGCGGAGCGCGCGGGCGTGCCCGTAATGAACGGCGGATATCGAATCGTGACTACGCTCGACGCCGCACTGCAGAGTGCTGCGGTCGAGGCCCTCACTGAGGGCACGCGGCGCGTCGAAGGCCTGCCCGGATACGGGCAGCCCACGTACGAGAAACGCACTCGCGGACAGACCGATTACCTGCAGGGGATGGTGGTGTCGCTCGACGCGCTCACTGGCGAGGTGCGTGCGCTCGTTGGCGGGCGTGACTATGCGGAGTCGCCATTCAATCGAGCCGTCAACGGCGTGCGACAGCCGGGCTCGGCGTTCAAGCCGATCGTCTACGCGGCGGCGGTGACCGACAGCATTCCGGCGAACGCGATCGTCCCCGATACGGCGCTCGCGATTCCGCTCCCCGATGGCACGATGTACGAGCCGCGCAACGCGGACGACGAGTTCCTCGGCCCCATCACCGTGCGTGAGGCGCTGGTTCGCTCGCGCAATCCGGTCGCCGTGCAGCTCGGGCAGCTGGTCGGAATGGACTCCGTTGGGTCGTTCTCGCGGCGCATGGGCATCGAGTCCCCGGTGGTGCCGGTGCCGTCCTCGGCGATTGGGGCATCCTCGCTTCGTCCGATCGAGCTCGTCGCCGCGTATTCGGCGTTTGCGACGTTAGGCGTGGCGGTGGAGCCTCGGTACATCACGCGCATCGAGGACCGCACCGGTCGCACCGTGTGGGCGCCGGAGCCGAGCCCGCCATCGCTGGCGATCGACCCGCGCGTCGCGTTCATCGTTCGCGACATGATGCGCGAGGCGGTGGAGCGCGGAACGGGCTCGTGGGTGCGACGGCTGGTGGATCCGCGCGTTCCGGTGGCGGGAAAGACGGGCACGACCAACGACAACACCGACGTCTGGTTCGTGGGAATGACGCCCGAGCTCGTCGCGGGCGTCTGGCTCGGCTTCGATCGGCCGCGGCCGATCGCGCGCGGCGCCGGCGGCGGTACCTATGCTGCACCCATCTTCGGCCAAATGATCGCGAAGTACTACGAGGGCAGGGCGGTCGGGACATGGACGCCGCCCGCGGGACTCGTGTCGGCGGAGCTGGACCGCGCGACCGGTTTGCTCGCCGACGCGTTCACGCCGGAAGAGCGCCGGTACGTCGAGTACTTTCTCGAGGGCACGGAGCCGATCGAGCTGCGGCCGACTCCCTGGATGGTTTTTCAGTACGGACCCCTGGGTGGCGAATGAGATCGTTTCTCTGTAACGACCTGGAACGGCAAAGATGACAGAGTTCAGAATACAGAATTCAGAATTCGGAGAAGTCGTTGCTGAATTCTGAATTCTGTATTCTGAACTCTGTCATCTTTGCCGTTCCCTACACGACACCTACATGCGCACCTTCGCCATAACCGCGCTCATCCTCGTCGCCTGCGCTCCCCAGCCCGCGCCCCCGCCGACGCCCGCCGCGCCCTCCATCACCACCGCCGAGCAGCTCGTGGCGGCGATGCACGATCGGTATGCGGGCAAATGGTATCCCACGCTCGCGTTCGTGCAGAAGAACACGCGGTATCTCGGCGAGGGTCGAACCGACACGTCGACGTGGAGCGAGGTGCTGAGCTTCCCGGGCAAGCTGCGCATCGACGTGGAGCCGCGCGCGAACGGCAATGGCAACATCTATCGCAACGACACCGTCTACGTCTTCAACAGCGGCCGGCTCGTGAGGCAGGCGCGGGCGCCGCATCCGCTGCTGCTGCTCGGATTCGATGTGTACTTCATTCCCGTCGAGCGCTCGATCGCCGGGCTCCGCGAGATTGGCTTCGATCTCTCGCGCATGCACGAGGCGACCTGGCAGGGCCGGCCCGCGTACGTGGTCGGGGCCGCCGCCGGCGATGTGCGCAGCCGCCAGTTCTGGATCGATCGCGACCGTCTGGTCTTCGTGCGAATGATGGAGCCCTCACGTCGCGACACCACGAAAACCTCCGAGATCCGCTTCAACCGCTATTACCAGGTGGGCGAGGCGTGGCTATCGCCCGAGGTGGAATTCCTGATCGACGGCGCGCGGGATTTCCTCGAGGAGTACACCGAGATCAGGACGGGCATGCCGGTCGCGGATTCCGTGTTTGATCCGGCGCGATGGAGGTGAGGAGGCCGAGGTCGTCCGTTGCCTCATTTCGCGTAGGTCCCGGCTCCCAGAAAATGCAACGACACGTAGAGCTCGTTCCCAACGACCCAGCTGTCATGCGGATCGGGGGGCACGTGGAAGAGCGTCCCCGGCAGGAGGTCGTGCACCTTGCCATCGGCGAACTCCACAGTGGCGTGACCCGAGATGACGAGGCCCACGTGCTCGACGTGGCAGCGGCTAGCTCCCACCGTCGGTCCCACGTGCACCGACCACCGCCAGCCCGGCTCGTAGGTCGCCCGGCCGATGGTCATCCCGCCCAGTGAGACGAGCTCGAACCGCCCTTTCTCGAAGTTGCGGACCTCGTCAGGGGTGTCGAAGCGCTTGAGGATCAGATCGTACATGGCTGCGCGAAGGGGTGAGTGGTCAGGGACTACATCTGGCGCCACAGCACGGGATTTGCCTTTCTCACGGCAGGAATCGGAGTCTGCCGCCAGAGAGAGGATGTGAAGATGCGCCCGTCTTCGTTCATTGGACTGCTGTCCGTGGCACTGGTCGCCGCCCTCCCGCTCGCCTGCGCCGACGACGGCCCGACTGCGCTCGATGAGACTACGGAAGGCCCGACGAGTCCGCAGGGGCCGCACGCGACACCGCCGAATGTGGCCCCCACCGCCGTCGCGGGACCAGACCAGGCCGCGGAGTGCGCGTCCCACGCCGGGTCGAGCGTCACGCTGAGCAGCGCGGGCTCCGGTGACAGCGACGGACAAATCACGCTGTACGAGTGGTTCGAGAACGGGACGCGCATTGCGACCGGTCCGACGCCGACGGTGACGCTGGCGTTCGGGGTACACACGATTCTGCTCCGCACGACCGATGATGATGGGGGGACGAATGATGACGTCGTCATGGTCGATATCCGGGACACGCGGGCCCCGACAGTCGCCATGGTAGTGAGCCCCACGAGCCTCTGGCCGCCCAACCACACGATGCACGTCGTCGCCCGCGGCACCTCCGCGAGCGATGTCTGCGATCCGGCGCCGGCGCTCCATTTTGCCATCACGAGCGACGAGCCCGAAAACGGGCTAGGCGACGGCGATACCGCGCCCGACTGGGCGGTTCAGACGGCCGGAGCCTCCGCAGCCGACGTACTCGTGCGCGCGGAGCGGAGCGGTCTGGGGAACGGCCGAGTGTACACGATCGTGGCAACGGCGACCGATCGCGCGGGGAACGGCTCGAGCGCGGCATCCGGCACGGTAACGGTGCCTCACAACCAGTAGCCCTTACGGCACCGAGTCGAGCACGCGTCGCTTCCCCATCGGATCGATGTCGAACGCGACGGCCTGGCGCCGTCGCGCTTCGGCACCGCGTACCGTCGCCAGCGCCGTGTAGTAGTCCAGGTAGGCGAATGACGAGATCCCCCCTCGCACGAACTCGTAGCTCGACACCAGCTCGCGCCACTTCGCCATCTGGTCGCTGACATCGACGTAGAGGTACGGCCGGAAGCCGTCGGTATCCTCCCAGTTCTCGGTGTACCAGAGTCGCGTGCCGCGATGCGCCGGCTCCCCGTTCGACCCCGCCTGGATCGCGGCGAGAAGCACCGCGTCGACGACGATGGCGTGCGTGGCCGCGTGATCGCGGTGGATGCTCTCCCGCCAGTGCGTGATGACGAGGGTCGGCTTCACGCGACGGATGACGTCGGCCACGTAGCGCCGAGTGTCCTCATCGTTAGGCACTTCGCCATCGTGAAACGGCCCGAACAACGCCTCGCCACCGAGAACCCGCGCGGCCGCCTCGGCTTCCTTGCGTTTCTGGGCTCCGTACACCGCCGCCGGGAGCTTCGGATTCCCCCGCTCGCCCAGGCTGAGGTGCAGAACTACGACGCGATCGCCTAACTGGCGCTGCTTGAGCAGCACCGCGCCAGCGGTGAGCTCCATGTCCCCCGCGTGCGCCCCGACGGCCAGGATGGTGCGCGGTGCCTGGGCGGCGACCGGGCCCGCCAGCAGGATGGAAGCGAAGAAAGGAACGAGGAACGAGGAGGCCGATATCAGCTTCCTCGTTCCTCGTTCCTCGTTCCGAGAGAGTCTCAGAACAGAGTTTCGCACCCGGCGGGGTTCGTGCACATCGACACCAGCTCGATCCCGCGATAGTAGTGCTTCAGGATCTCGATGAAGCTCGCCTTCTTCTCCGCCATCCCGACGGCGCCCGTCTGCGACATGCCGACGCCATGACCGAAGCCGCCGCCCCAGGCGATGAATCCCGTCAGCGCCTTCGTGTGCTTGTCATGCACCGGCTCGACGTACACGAGCGTGCTCGGCAGGTTGACCCTGGCGCCGCTCTCGTCGATGAAGCGGAGCGACGAGCGGATGCGGTCCTTCGTGTCGGTGAACGTTCCCTGCTCGGTCACATATTCGATCGTCTTCACGCGACCCGATCCGCTGCGCTCGAGCACGTTGATGGCGAGCACCGCGCCGACGTCCTGACCCACCCACGACGAGATCACGTCCCGAATCTCCGCGTTGCTCCACTCGAACGTCCAGCGGTGGAAGCGGCTCCAGTCCGACTCGAAATCGCCATTCTTCATGGCGCGAAGCTGCCGGGCGTTCGCATTGTTCTGCACGCCCTCCTCGTGATTCTCGAGCGAGTTGCCGCGCTGATGATCGGGGATGCCGCGGAGGTACGCGACCGGATTGGAGTTGAAGACGTCCTCGTTGTTGGCGGTGAATCCGCCACTCGTCGAGAAGTACAGCGCCTCGATCGGGCGGATGCCGTCGGCCGTGGCGATCACGCCCTCGGTCTCGTTCACCGCCTGGTTGGACAGCGGATGCTCGTCCTGGAATCCGCCGTACACCTGGTCGGCGGTCGTCGGCAGCAGGTTGTAGCCGTCCGACAGCCGCTTGTTGAAGTTCGCGATCGCGTACGTGCGCGCCGCCACCGACTGCGCCTTCAGCGCTTCCAGCTCCGGAAATGCGATCGGCCCGAGCTCGCGTGGGACGACACCCCAGAGATACTGCTCGAGCGGCAGCTCGTTGACCCCTGCGAGTGCGCCGCCCCCCGCCGCGAGATGGACCTCCGCGACGCCGCGATAGAGTCGCGTCCCGATGCGAACGATGCCGTCGGGCGACGCCAGCACGAGGTTGTTCGGAACGGTTGCCAGCGACGTCGCCCCGCGCCGGAGATCGATCTGCGCGACGCCGTCGGAGCGCGTGACCGTAAACGGTCCGCCAGGAGCCGTGGGCGGGAAGGTCAGCCCGGCAGCCGTGAAGCTGGCAACGAACGCGGTGCGCTGAGCAGCGGTCGCGCTGGTTGGCAGCGATCCGATCCGAAGACGCCAGCAGTTTGCCCCGGCGACGAACTCGGTATACCACTCGAACCCGGCCGTCGTCACACGCGAGGTCCAGTTGTCGCGCGTTGCGACGCTTCCGGTGCAGGCGACCTGCCACCACAGCCGGGTGCGCGACGTCCCGCCCGGAATCAGCACCGCCGTTAGGTTCTCGGCGTTGCCGGTCGCGACCGTCGCGCCGGTCGTCTTGTCGACCACCGTGAACGACGTCGGGCTCCCGATCGTCACGCTCGTCGTGGGCGTCGATCCGTTGATCGCGGCGATGACGCCGATGCGGATCATGCCCGCGAAGCCGGCGGGGGCGTCGATCGCTTCGCCGATCGTGTCATCCCGCCCATTCTCGAAACGAGGGGAGTGCGGGCCTGTCAGCAGATCCGTGCAGGCGGAAAACAGAACGAGCGTGCCCGAGGCGAGACTCGTCGCGAGACGACCGAGACGCATGAAAGCTCCGTCAGATTGGGGGAGCCCTAACTTAGTCGCGTAAGGCGGTCTCGGAAGTCCCGAATGTTTCCCGGCCGACGGAGCGCATCCATGCCGCGAGTCTCCCTACCGCACCCAGTCATTGACACGCTGATCGGGCATCGTCGCCACGGACGCGCGCAGGGCGTCGAGATCCTCTCGCCGAAACAGCGCCCCACGCAATACGACGGCGGCAATCCGCCGAGTGTTGGTGATGTCGTCGAGAGGATTCGCGTCCAGCAGGACCAGGTCGGCGACCTTGCCCAACTCGATCGTCCCCACCGAGTCGGCAAGGCCGAGCCACTCGGCCGGTTTTCGCGTCGCGCTGGCGAGGGCTTCCACAGGAGTCATGCCCACCGAGTCCACGAACAGGCGCAACTCCTCGTGCAGCGAGGCGCCCGGAAAGATGTTCAGGACGGCGACGTCCGATCCCGCCATGATCCGGACGCCGGCTTCGCGCATTTCCCGCAAATGCTCGAGCGCGATGGGCCAGGCGCGTTCGAAGTACTCGCGTCGCTGTGGCGTCGCTTCCTCGACCTGCTCGCGCCAGTCGAGAATCATGAAGCGAGAGAGGTAGGGCCGCAGCGGGTGGGTGGCGCCGGCCGTGTCGGCCACGAGCGCGCGAAAGTATTCCGGCGTACGAAACACGGACTCGGTGACGACGACCATGGTCGGTACCACGCCGACGTCGCGAGCGGCGAGCTGGCGCCAGAAGGCCATCCGCTCGTCGTGGGGAAGGGAGTCGAGCGCGATCGGAAAACCATGCTCCGCGCCGTCCTGGCCGGCCTGGAGGAAGGCCGCGGGGGACGCGGTCACGACGTGTCCGACCAACCGCTTGCCGTGGGCGTGCGCGGCCGCGGCCAGCGCGAAATACGTCTCCCGGTCCTGCACCGTCCGGATCTTGAAGTGGTCCAGCTCCAGCCTGGCCAGGGAGTCGATCACGCGGCGTGCGTCGTTAGGTGATCCGACCGGAACCCGGGCGCGCTCGAACGGCTCCACGCGCTCTTCCGGCGGGTCGCGACGCATGCGCTCGATGTTGCGGAGGGATTCGAGGTATGGCCCCGCGATCAGCATCCGCGGTCCGACGCGCGCACCGGTCCGGATCTCCCGACGCCAGCGCAGCACCTCGGCGTGCTCGCTTCCCTGGTCGCGAATGGTCGTGACGCCGTGCTCGACGTAGAGTCCCAGTGCCGAGGCGCGGGTCTTGGAGGTGTGGGCGTGCATCTCGAAGAGGCCCGGAATCAGGAACTTTCCGGTGCCATCCACCGCGATCGCGTCCGGCGGGGTGCGCACCTCCGCGCTCGGGCCGATCTCGGCGATTCGGCCGTCGCGTACGAGCACAGTCTGCCCGGCAGATGCGCCCGCTCCGGTCATGGGAATGACTGTCACGTTCCGGATGGCGACGAAAGTCTGCTGTGTGGCGCATGCCTGCAGACAGGCGAGTGCGACGGCGAAGAGCGCAAGGCGTCGGGTCATGGACCTCGCCATCATCGAGGTGGGATTCAGTAGCGATAATAATCTACCGCCATCCTCAGGCCACCGTCGGTGTTACGACGCCAGATCACCAGGAACTCCACCACCGACGTGCGATCGCCATTCGGGCCGGCCGTCACGAGCGTGGAGCGCCCGATCTGATACGGGTTGTCCGGGTGCCCCCCGACGTCGATCACGTCGAGCTTCCAGGATTTTGCGTTGCGGATGCCCGTCCAATACTTGTCCACCGCGGCACGGCCTTGCACGAGCTCGCCGCGTTCGCCATCGATGCGCGCATCATCGGTATAAAAACGGGCCACCGCGAGCATGTCGCCCGAGTTGAACGCAGCGACCATCGAGTCGTTGACCGCCTGAATCTCGGCGCGCAGCGCCGGATTCTGCACTGGCGCGCGCGACACGGGGGAGGTCGCCGACGCCGGGCGCTCGCCTCGCTCCGCGTGCGAGAATTCCCAGAGCACGTTCACGATCTTCCATTCTCCGTTCACGCGGGCGAGGTGCATGAGGTCGATCCAGTCCGTCATCCGCGCCCGAGCACTCGCGGCGTTGCCGAAGATCTCGAGAATCTCGACTTCGCGTCGGCGCTGCGGCTCCGGCGTCTCTTTCCCCGAGCCGCGGCGCGTTCCCTGAACCAGGGTCATCGCCGTCTGGTTTTCCATGCGGTGTGCGCCGCGCTCGGGATCGGGGCGCCAGATTCGTTTGGCGAGATCGGGATGAACGGCGCGCTCCATGCGCGCCGCGTCGCCAGTGTACCAGCCGTCCACGTAGTCCAGCACCGCGCCTCTGATGCGCGCACTGTCGACCGACGCGCCCGTCATTGGAACGCGCTCCAGCACCTGCCACGACCCTATCGTGATGTGCGTGATGCGGCCGAGCGAGTCCTCGTGAAAACCGAATCGGCGCGATCCATCTTCGCTTCGAAAAAAGCGGGGGCTGACTTCGACGAATCTGCCGTTGAAGGCCGACAACGAGCCGTCCCGGTTGGCGACGACGTCGAACTCCGCCACCGGTCGCGGGTTGGCGCAGCTGTGACAGACGATGTTCGCGCGATAGTGGCCCGCGTACCGAGCGGCTGACCGCGCCGCGACGTCGCGCGATGCGTGCATCGACACGGGTCGCGTTCCGGGATCGGGCGCTGGCGCGAGGCGATCGAGCACTGCGCGTGTGACGGTGAACCGGAGATCGCTCCCCTCCCGGTGGCTGGCGACGAACACGCCGAAGTTTCGTCCCGGGAGCAGTGTGACGAGCGCGGAAAAGCCGGCGACATCGCCGCCGTGTTGGACGCCCCGGTCGCCGTTGGCGCGCCGGATCTGCTGCCACACGAGTCCGTACCCGGGAAGCATCGGGTGCATGGTGACGTGCTCGCGCTGCATCTCGCGAGTCATCTTCTCACTCATGATCGGGCTGCGGCCGGCGAGCTGCGCGATCATGAAGCGGGCCATGTCCCGCGCCGTGCTGTTCACCGACGATGCCGGCGTCGTGTGGTACCATTCCCATGGCGCGGGCACCGCGCTGTCCCCCTCGACGTCGTAGGGCGTCGCCGTCTGGGAGCGCAGCGCGTCCGGGATCGTGATCGAGGTTCGCGTCATGCCGAGCGGCCGCCAGATGCTGTCGACGAGATACTGCTCGAAAGGAAGTCCCGAGACATCCTCGACGATGACGCCGGCCAGCGCTGTCCCATACGTCGAGTACGCCGTCGCCGCGCCTGGTGGCGCGTACTGCACGAGTCGCGGACGCAGATAGTCGCGTAGCGGCTGAAGGCTCGCCTGTCCGTCGGCCAGCGGACCGGGGCGGATCTCGTCCAGCGCCGCCGTGTGCGTCAGCAGATGCCTAACGGTCGTCGGCGTCCGGTACCGCGTCTGTATCCGGAGGTCGCGCAAGTACCGGTAGACGCCGGAGTCGAGGTGAACGCGCCCACGGTCGATCAGCTGGGCCACCGCGACGGCAGTCATGACCTTGCTGATCGATCCGATCCGCACGATGGTCGAGTCGGTCATCGGGCGCCGGCTCTCGACGTCGGCGAAGCCATACCCCTTCGAGAAGATCACGCGCCCGCCACGTACCACCGTCACCACGGCGCCCGGTATTCGCTCTGCGGCCATCGTCGCGGGGACGACCGAGTCGAGCAGCGACGCCAAGCCGGATGCGGTCTGCGCCGACGCGACCCGCGAGAGGCAGCAGACGAGAAAGGCCACGAGGAGTTTTGTCATGCGCCTAACTTCCGTGAAGGCTCCGACGAGCGACAGACGGAATGGGATGAACTGGCCGCGCGATGGAGTGAGGGGACAGGGAAGGCGCGACCTGCGCATCGCCACGAGCCAACAGCTACCACAGAGGCACAGAGGCACAGAGAACGGCCAACCGCAAAGGGCCCTTTGCGGTTGGCCGTTCTCTGTGCCTCTGTGCCTCTGTGGTAGAGCTGTTGCTCACCTCGACTTCAGGAGCGCCCTAAGCTTGGCGCTGTGCGTCCGACTCGAGGTGATGCGCGAGCCGTCCTTCATCGTCAGGACGTACTGCCCATGCACGTGCGGCTCGAGTGTCGCCACGCAGTCGACGTTGACGATCGCTGAGCGGTGCACGCGGACGAACTTGCTCGGATCGAGCCGGGCCTCGACGGACTTGAGCGTCTCCCGGACGAGATGCCGCCGCCCGCTACTATGGAGGCGAGCGTAGTTCCCCTCGCCGGCGATCCACTGGACGTCGGCGGCGCGAACGAGCGTCATCTTCGACGCCGATCGCACGACGAAGCGCGCCTCGGGGCGCGGACGCTCAGTCACCCGGGTACGGGCGCGCGCCAGCGCCGCGCGAAACCGCGCACGGTCGAACGGCTTGAGGAGGTAGTCGACCGCGCTGACGTCGAACGCGCGCAGCGCGTACTCGTCGTACGCAGTCACGACGACGATGAAAGGACGCTGGTCGGGAGGCAGATGGGATTCGAGCAGCTGCACGAGACCGAATCCATCCACTCCTGGCATCTGGACGTCGAGGAAGAGCACCTGCGGCGCCGATTCCAGAATCCCGGTCAGCGCCTCTTCGCCGGTGGAGTACTCGCCTATGAGCGTGACACCCTGCTCATCGGCCAGCAGCGCACGGATCCGTTCGCGCCCCAGCGGCTCGTCGTCGACCAGTGCGACGCGCAGCATCTCAGGCGGTGGCCGCTCGGAAGGGGATGTCGACCGCGACGAGTAGACCACCATCCTCGCCGTTGGTGAGCTGCAGCGAGTGGTCCGCGCCGTAGCGCTCGCGCAGGCGCTCCCGCGTGTTCGTCAGGCCGATACCCTCGCGTGGAAACCCGTTGCCCTGGAGCGCGCCGCCGGGTCCGTCGTCCGAGACGGAGAGATGCAGCCGCTCGCCATTTCGCCTGGCCTGGATCGTCACGCGGCCACTTCCCTGACGCGACCCGATGCCGTGCTGCAGCGCGTTCTCGACGAGTGGCTGGAGCACGAAGCGGGGCACGAGCGCGTCAGTCGTCTCGGTCGCGATTCTCACGTCGAGCGTGAGACGATCCTCGAATCGCACCCGCGCGATGTCGAGGTACGCGTTCAACAGCTGCAGCTCCTCCGCGAGCGGCACTTCCGGACGGTCGCGCCCGTCGAGCGTGCGGCGCAGGAGATCGCCGAGTCGAGCGAGCATCGTGTCAGCCGCTTCGACGTCCCGATGCATGAGCGTCGAGATGGCATGCAGCGTATTGAACAGAAAGTGCGGCTGGAGCTGTGCCGTGAGCGTCTCGAGGCGCGCTTCGGCGAGACGCGCCTCCAGGCGTGCGGCACGCGCGGTGTCCTCCATCGCGCGGCGGTTGAACTCGACCGCGTGGATGACGGCGAACATGGCCGCGAACGCCATGAACTCGGTGACGATGTTGCCGACGATCAGATTGCCGACGACGGCGCTGCGGTAGTCGGGAATGAGCCACAGGACGACTCCCGCGTACATGAAGTACTTGATCGGGACGCACGCGAGCGCGATGAGCGCTTGCACGCTCACCGACCGCCACCAGCGAGCTCGCTCCCACGGGATGGCACGCACGACCAGGAAGAACACCGGCGTGAAGATCGCGCAGGTGTACCAGTCGGCGAGCCGGTCGATGAGCACCGGAGTCCACGGCACCGGACGCCCGTCGCGCATGAAGTAAATGGAGGTCTGGACCGCCGAGAGCAGCCCGAGCACCGTCCAGATGGCGAAGCCGAGCAGCCACCGCTGCGAGCGGCGAGCGGGCGAGGTGGGAGGGGACATCACGAGAGAATTTGACCGTGAGACGAAGGGAGGCAAGCGCTACTCATCCCGCCGGACGGCCACTTCATCTCAGGATTACCTCCAGATGGAAGCAGCAGCGAGATTGGTGAATCAGGCCGCTTGCGTGCGAGTCGGCGCGGCGACGCCTTTGATGAGCAGCCTCAACGCGAGCACCACCTCGAACACCAGCATAGGCAACCACATCAGCATCTCGATCGGTCCGTGGAGGAATCCCGCGTAGATCAGCGGAAGACAAACCACCAGCAACACCGACGCGGCCACGCCAAGCCAGGCGAGGGAGAGGGGGATCATCCGTCCTCGCAGCAACAGCCAGGAGAAGAGCGTACTGCCCACGGCGAAAAAGGTCGCGGGGAGCGCGACGTCGTCACGGAGCAGGTAGCCCGCAAGCGTCTGCGCGGCCGCGGCTGCAGAGGCGTCCGTTCCCGCAGACGTGGACAGCGAAAACACGGTGAGGATTCCCGGGATGGAAAGTCCGCCGATGATGCCCTCGCCGACGCGACAGGTGAGGCCGAACATCGCCATGTCACTGTCCTCGTCACGCGTAATGGCCCACAGCGTGACGCCCAGGATGAGCGCCGAGAAGGCCTGGACGAAACCGAGCAATACCAGCACCCCGACGTCAGTCCCCTGGCCAGCAATGCTCGCGAGCTTGTCCGCGATCGCATCTCCGCGTGTCGCGCCGCGGAACAGGACCATGCTGGTGATGCCAGCCGCGATGTAGATGAGAAACGTCGAGCCAGCGATTCGGGCGTTCGTGGTGCGAGTCATGGTCCTCGTGGCTGCGCGGAGAGGCCAACACCCTGGCGCAGGCTTCACCGGCGCTGCTGGGTGGATCCGTTGTCCCTATGGGGTAGCCATACGAGGGCGCACGCGCAAGGTTTCACGGGCTTCGCTTCGCGGGGCCACCGCGACTCGCGCGCTCGGCTCTACTTCCCGAAACGGACCCGCCGCGTGTCCTGCTCCCGACCGGTGCGCTGCGTTAGGCACTCGTAGAGCTCGGGGCGGCGCGCGCGCAGCCACCGGCGACCCGACGATGTCGGCAGGACCGACGCGTCCAGATCCGCCACGACCATGTCGTCGCCCGGCTCGCACGTTTCGGCAATCACCTCACCATAGGGGTCGAGCACCATCGCGTTCCCGGTGCGAATCTCGTCATCATCGGGACCGATGCCATTGCTGAAGAGCAGAAACATCCCGTTATCGTGGGCGCGGCTCGGCAGCCATCGCATCAACCACGCGCGCCCCTTGATGCCGCACAGCTCGGCACGGATCGCCGCCGGATCTTCGTGTCGTCGCGCCCAAATGGCGGGATCGACCGGCTTCATCGCGCGCGGACTCATCGAATTGCACCCGCCCGTTTGGTGGGGAGCGAGCAGAATCTCGGCGCCGAGCAGCGCCGTGGCGCGTGCGTTCTCGACGATGTTGTTGTCGTAGCAGGTCAGCACGCCGACTCGACAGTCGTGCGGGGTGTCGAAGACGGTGTACCGATCTCCGTTCGAGAGAAATTCGCTCACGAACTCGTGCAGCTTGCGATGCAGTGCCCAGCGGCCGTCCGGCATTGCGACGACGTACGCGTTGTAGAGGCGGCCGTCTTCCGAGCGCTCGATGAGTCCCGCCCCAATGGTCATCCCGTGCTCGTGCGACAGGCGCAGGAGCTGTTGCGTCGCAGCGCCGTCAGGGATCGGCTCGGCCAGCGCATCGACCGCCTCGCGCGAGAGGTTGCGCACGTGCCAGTAGCCGGTGAGACACATCTCGGGGAACACGATGATCTCCGCGCCGCGCCGCGCGGCCTCGGCCGCGAACTCGCGGACGCGTCCGAGGTTGTACGGCTTGTCGCCCGGCGCGTGCTGAAACTGGACGGTCGCGACGCGGATGTCACGCATGGGCCAATCTGGAGTCGTCAGTGCGCCAACACACGCTCGAGGGCCCGCAGGAGCCGAGCGAGGCGTGGGAGGTCCGCCAACTCGAATTATGCCGGTGCGCTCGGGCGATGGCGAGAGCGCGCGTCGATCGCGTTGATCGCCCATGCAGGAGAGTGAGGCGCTACTGCCGCCGAAGCTCCCAAAGCACGTTGACGATGACCCATCGGTCGTTCCACCTGGCGATGTGGAGGTAATCGACCCAGGTGCCGGCGTCGACCCGTACGCTCGCAGCATTGCCGAAGATATCGAGGATGCGAACGTCTTTGCGCTGCTCGGCGGGTGCCGTCTCTTTCCCGCCGCCGCCCCGCGTGTTGAGGACGAGCGTCATCGCGCTCTGGTGCCCCAGCACGCGCCGTCCGCGCTGGTCGGTATTCATGATGCGCTTCGCCAGATCCGGGTGAACGGCGCGCTCCATGCGCTCGGCGCTGCCGGCGTACCACCCCTCGATGTAATCGAGCGCAGGGGCGAGGATCGCCGCGCTATCGGCCGCGGACTGTGCGTGCGAGATGGTCGGGAGCGCGATCGTCGCGCTACAGGCGATCGTCGCGCTACAGGCGATCGTGAGCGAGAGGCGCGTCATTCTCGAGCTGCGGTTGCGTGCTGACATGATCGGCAGTGGTCGTGAAGGTGGCGGATAGACGTTAGGCGTGTCGGATCACAGCCGGAGACTGCGGTCTGTCCTGGTCGGAGCGGGTGGCTCGATCTCGTGCAGCGGAGCAATCGCCGGGCTCACCTCCGAAAGGGGTTGGTCGGCCTCGGATGGGACCCCCCTCGTGATGACGCCGCCATGCTGGATCGATTGGGTCACCCGCGGATCGCCCCAATACGTGATGTTTCCACCCTCGACGACGCTGGCGGACATCGCGGTGAGCGGCCTCACGAGAATTCTTCCGCCACTCAGCACGGAGGCGGTGACACTCCCCACCGACATCGAGCGAATGTCGACGGTACCACCGTTGTCGACGGTGGCGTCGATCCCCGCCTGACGAGGGAAGCTGCCCCGGCTCTGAAGGATGCCTCCCTGCGCGACGGAGACGCGGGCGAGCTCGGGAGTGACGATCTCGATCTCGAGCTCATAACCTCGAGCGCATTTGCGCCTGCATTTGTCGATGACCAGGCCATCCCCTGACGTGACGGTGACCTCCGTATGGTCTGGGCTGCCCTTGAGGAACGTCACCCGCTGGGTTGTCCCATAGCGAAGGATCGCGTGGCCGCCGTGCCGCAGCTGGACCGAGCGGAAGGGTGCAACCTCGACCGAGATGGGTTCCGGCTGGGCGGCCATCTCCACGGACGCGACTGCCCAAAGCGCGAGCAGCCCGCAGGCGAGCGTAAGGCGGGATCTCATGATCGCTTCTCCTGTGCGATGTACGACCCACGTTAGAGAGTCGATAGCGCGGCGGCCGGACTCGCTCCGTCGCGATACCTTGTCATTCGACAATACGACGGCTGTTGTCGAACGTCAAGGTATCCGCGGTCAAGGGTGGGGGACGCGCGGCATCACGGCTGCCTGGTCCCCGTAGCGGCAGAGCTCCGGCTCGAGCCCAGCCCGAGCGGTTCGGGCGAGGCGGCGACCATGGCCACGGGTGTGAGGCCGGCGGCGCCGACGCCGGCGTCCTCGCCGGCAAGTGGTTAGGTGCGCATCCGTAACAGGTAGCTCACGGCGAGCGCGGAGACATACAGCCCCACCCCGAATACGGTGTGTGTCACGAGGCTCTTCAGCCGGGCCCGCGCGGGTTTGGGCGTTCTTGACGCGGCGATGCCGAGGCCGAGCGACGGCTGCATGATGAAGAAGGGGAACACGACGGTCCCGATCCCGTAGAGCAGCGCAGGCAGCACGGTGGGCCGAGCAAGCCAGGCGCCCGATGCCAAAGCCACGAACGCCAACGCGAAGGCGACGCCAATCGTGTAGTGGCTAATCCAGCCGACTGTGCACTCGAAGGGCTTCCGTTGGGCGGCGCTGATGCTCGCATGTCGAATCGTGCCCTCCGCCATGTGCCGCACCCAGCGTCCAAGCAAACAGTAGTTGAGCGAGGCAATATCGAACATCCGCTTCAGAAGCAGATTCCACAGGTCCATGAGCAGAGTCGCGCCAATGCCGATGGCAATTGCGCCCAGAATGTACCGGGCCTCCATGCTCATGATCTGCGCTCAACTCGGGCGAAGGCACATCCTCAGGACGGTTGACCGGGAGCCCAGCCGGGCAACCCGGCCGCCTGCTTCACCCAGGTCGCCATCTGCGCCTCGTCGAGTGCATCGCTCTCGTGGATGTCGATGTAGCGCACGTCCTTGTGTTTGCTCGGGCCTGGCGGGACCGGCTGCAGCGATGTGCCTCGGAAGAAGGTCACCTTCACGTAGCGGGTGAACACGTGGAACGACAGGAACCAGCCCTGGCCCTCGATGCCGTACAACGGCGAGTTCCACTTCACCGCCTTGCGCACGTTAGGCACGTTCCGCACGATCAGCGCGTCGAGGCGCTTCCCCAGGTCGCGCTTCCAGCCTGGCATGGCGGCGATATACGCCTGAACTGGGGCGTCCCCGTCCGCCTTGGCGATTTGCGGATTGCCGCCGGAGAGGAGAACGACGGGACTCTTCCCGCCTGTTCGCGCCTTGAGGGACCTGGCCTCACTCGTACGTGGCTTGGGCTTCGTGCCTGCCTTCGGCGCGGACGTGGACTTGTTGGACGACCTGCGTGACTTGCGTACGCGCGACGTACCCTTGGCCTTTGGCTTGGCCTTGCCGGGCATGCGCACGTGACCCGCTGACGACTTCATGATGACGGCGGCTAATAGGGAATTGATGATTTCAGAATGCGCCTCAGGGTTACCGTTTCTTCGACGTCTGGCCATTCCGCGCCACCGCGGCCTTCACGAGCGCCATGAACGCGCCCGCGTCGACCTCGGTCCCTTCGTGGATGTCGATCGCCCGTCGTGTGTTGCCCTCCAGGCTGGAATTGAAGAGGCGCGATGGGTCTGGGATGCTGGCCCCCCGGGCGAACGTGAGCTTCACGACCTTCGTGTACGACTCCCCGGTGCAGACAATCCCGTGGTGCGACCAGACTGGCGTCCCCATCCACTTCCACTCTTCGGTCATCTCGGGGTCGGCGTCCAGGATCAGCGCCCGCATGCGGGCCAGGGTCTCCCCGCGCCACCCTCCCAGGTCGCGGATTCGCTGGTCGATCAGCCTGGAAGCTGACTCCCCGGTTGCTTGCTCATGGCTCTTCAGCGGGGCCCTGGATTTGGTGGCCGACTTGCGTGGCTTGCCTGCGCCCGACGCGCGTTTGGACGTCGCCTTCGCTTTGCCAGGCCTACGCCCGGTTCCCGGCGTCTTCATGGTGATGCGCTCCAGGTAAAGGTGCCCGTTAGGCGGCAGGGTCACCGCGCGCTGGGCACCGTATAGTGCAGCGAGACCCTTCCCGATGGATAGACCCGCGTCTCGCCTCGAGCTGCTCGCCGGGAGATGCTCTGCGTCAGGACGGCCGGCGGCCGCGCCAAAGACACCGCCGCACTACGTGCCCCGAGCTCGCTCCTCACTTCGGCGTTTGAGCCCGGCCGCTTCCTGTGCAAGGTACCGCGTGTTGAGACCCCGCATCATCCAGCCGACGACCCGCCCCAGGAAGCCGGCAAACGTCACGGAGAGCGTCACCCGGGAGCGATGCCCTGCTCCCGTCGGCTCTGCCCAGTGATTCGCTTCGACAGTTGCGCCGGGAGAGCGGCTGACGAGCCGAAAGCCTCGACCCGGTTCGAGTGCTGTGACCGTCCACTCGGCGGGCGGCACCTTCGGCTGCACGATTTGGAGGCGGGCGCCGAGCGCCAACGGCGCGCCGGCGTCACCGAGGCGCTCTACCCGTGTGACCGTCGGCGTCCACTCGGGCCAGCGCTCGACCTCGCTCAGAACAGCAAACACCACGTCCGGAGGAGCGTCGACCTCTGTTGTGATGCTGAACTGCATTCGTCGTCTCCTGGAGAGTGTTCGCGTCCGCGCTCAGGAGCATACGTCTATCCCAGCTGGGGGTGCAACCTAACGCGGGCGTGCACCTGCATGCGATTTTCCAGAAGGGGCGGGCAAGGGCCCGCCTTCGCGGTTGCGCTTCAAGAAGATCACACGCGATGAATACCTTCGACGTCGCGCCCGACCGGTGCAATCGCTCGTTATTCCGGCGGTGCGCCGGGCGCTATCTACCGCGAGTGGCGGCCCAGTAGAGAGTCACGGCAAGCACTGTGATCGCAACCAGCGCGAGCCCGTAGAAAGCGAGCGGGAGCTCGTGGCGAACCCATCCAGCGACTCCGGGCAGCGAGCGCCAGTGTGGGTAGGGGATGAGCCAGAAGAATCCCCGCGGAAATCGTCGTGCGATCGCGAGCTGCAAGAGCGCGAAGGCCAGGATGAGCGCGAGAAACCAGAACAGCCCCAGCTCCCACCAGCGCCAAGAGGCGATACGCATCGCGGCTTTCACGATCGTGACGTGCGTGCTCGGTATGACGATGCATTCAACTACGGGCGCCTTCGCAGTTGCACTTCAAGGGATTGAGGCGATGGCTACCTTATCCATCGCGCTCGCCAGTTGCAACAGCTAGTGGCCTGCGTCCGCGTTGGTGGGGGCAGGGGCATGGAACCGCAGAAGGCCGCAACCGGCCGGAATCGTTCCCTCGCGCATAGCCTTTCCCCTGGTCCAATGGCCGCAGAGAAACCACAACGCATTGCCTTGTGCAGCATTGGCGGCCATTCGGACGAGGGGTCGACGCTTTGATCCGTACGGAGTGCCCGTCCGGTTGCGGCCTTCTGCGGTTACATGGCTCGTTGAGGCTGCACTCCGAAATTCAGACGCAGTTCACTAGTTCTCCGGCGGCAGGACTGATGCTCGGCGAGCGATGCGGAGCAATCGGGCAAAGGTGAGGGCGTTTTCCGCGGGGAAGCCGCATGTAGCATCGGTGAAATATTCGCGCGCGACCATCTGACCTGCGCGGATGAGCATGACGTCGACTTTCTCACGAGTCGTACATCCGGCGCGTGGGACTCTGCGTGGCGCGCGGTAGTACTCGAGCAGTACGTCCAGCTCCTGTAGCTGGCTGCCCGAAAGCCGGTCAGGCGTGACGAAATAGGCGCCGGAGGCAAGGTTCGCTCGAAGCGGTGCGAGCGTCAGGTCCGCGCCATCGGCCGTTGGGGAAAAGACAAGGAGATTATCGAAGGCGTGGAAGCACCCCTGCGAGGTAATCCGTACATGAATGGCCTCACCGGGGACAAGTGCGCCGAAGGTAATCGGGGCGTGAGCTGCTCCCTGCGCGATGGATTCCGCGAGGCGCGGCGGAACTGGCGGCGCACTGGCGGAGAAGGCCTGGAGGAGCGCCACCCCCCCCGCGGCAGTCACGGCAGCAAGTGTCGTCAAGTCCCGCAGGAACGGGTGCATGCGCGCTCCGAGCAGTCGGAGCGACGAAGCTACAGGCGACGTGTGAAACCCGTGTGACGTGCGAATTACGGGACCATTAACACACTATGTCGAACCAGTGAAGCTCACGTCGGAGGCGGCGGTATCCTAACGCGAGGCGTCGCGCGCGTCGTGGCGCGAGCCCGATGCCGCTGCTAGGTCTGCGGCGTTCGCGCGGAGCTCTGAGGGCTAGAAGTCATTCGATGAAGAGCTGACGGGTCAGCACGAGCGCCTGGTCACCGGGCAATTGCATGCCGCGGATCCTGATGAGCGCGTGTCCCGGAGTATCGAACGTTACGACCGCCTCACGCCGGAACTGGCGCAGTATGCTGGGACACGTGACGTCCCGTCCCTCCGTTCGGTAGTCGAACGGCGCAACGTCCACGTCGAGGGCTCCACGAGAGACTTCGGTCTCCCCCTGACGGGAGCATCCATCGGCAAAGCTGGTCACGACGATCGTGACGGGCGTCCCGACGGCCGCGCGACTGGGCAGCTCAATGCGGGCCGTGTCCCCAAAGGCGATGAGCGAGCCGGGCACGCGCACTTCGTGTGCGGGATCGGTGAGGGAGCAGGCGACGCCGACCAGTAGACCAAGCGTTGGGAGAGGCAGCGACAATGTGCGCATCGATACGAAAGACCTGCAAAAGTCGGGCGTAGTCACCATGCTCGCGTCCGCGGAACGCCAGCGCTCAACTGCAGGCGGTTGCCTCGAAAGGCCGCGACGCACCGCCGCGTCCCGCGTCCAGATGCCGGACCAGTGCCGCCCGCCGATCCCGAATGGGCAAATACCCCCGCGACCGCTGCCACAACCAGATCCGCGCCCGCGTCGACCACGATGCATCCGGAGAGAGCTCGTCATCCGACTCCGTGTCCGGTCCGTGGATCATGTCCTCGTCACCCACCTCCGCCGCATAACGCTCGA
>DATFFP010000013.1:0-26057 GCA_035249985.1 Gemmatimonadaceae bacterium | reverse complement strand
CCAGATACGTCCGGTGACGCGCGGGGTCGTAGTAGAAGCGTCGCATCGCCGGTCTGAAGCGCGCCATCGCCCCTTCATTCATCTCTATCGGTGGCTTATCGGTTGGCCGAATGACCGGCGCATACTTCATGTCCTTGGTCTGGACATCGCGGAAGTACGCCCACGCACTATCGGTGAGCGCGGGCGACGCGATGAGATCGAGGATCGTCATCGCCATCGCTTTCGCCCCCGCGGTCGCCCCCTTGTGCGCGATCGGCGTAGCCATCGCGATGGCGTTCGACCAGTGATGCCCCGGGAGACCCGGGATGTTCGACGGATAGCGGAGCGTGATCGTGGGGACCACCCACGAGACGTCGCCGATGTCATCCGAGCCGCCACCCGGGTTCCGATCGGGGTCGACGCCGGTACCAATCGCTGACACCGCCGTATCGAGCCCGCGCTCACGTCCCCCGACCTCGCGCTGCACGGCCCGAGCGAGCGTCAGGTCCTGCGCGGTCCAGCGTGGCATCCCCACGCGCCGGATATTCGCATGCAACGCTTCCGCCAGCGGCCGGTTGAAATGCCGCGGCCACGCCGCGCCAAGAACGCGCGACTCCACCAGCCTGGTCCCCGACATCATTGCCGCCGCTCGGGCCAGGGTGTCGCCCGCGGCGAAGAGGGCGGTGATGTGCGGATGATCGGTTTCCCGAAGGAAGTACCAGACGCTGGCTCGCCGCGGCACCACGTTAGGCTGATCACCCCCGTTACGGATGACGTAGTGCACGCGATGCTGCGGTCGGAGGTGCTCGCGCCGATAATTCCAGGCGGCGTTGAGCAGCTCGACCGCGTCGAGGGCGCTGCGGCCACGCCAGGGCGCGCCAGCGGCGTGCGCGGTCTCTCCCTCGAAGGTGTACTCGACGCTCACGAGCCCGGTGCCGGTGGGAGCGCCATACGACGTGGAGAAGTCGCTGTCCACGTGGCTGAAGAGCACCGCATCGACGTCCTTGAACAGACCATCACGGACGAACCAGGCCTTGGAGCCGAGCAGCTCTTCGGCGACCCCCGGCCAGAGCACGATCGTCCCCGGGAGCTTGTCGCGCTGCATGATTCGCTTGAGGACGACAGCGGCAGTGATGTTGACGGCCTGTCCCGAGTTGTGCCCTTCTCCATGCCCGGGCGCGCCCTCGACGAGCGGATCATGGTACGCGACGCCCGGCTTCTGCGACGCCTGTGGAATGGCGTCGATATCCGACCCGAGCGCGATGACTGGTTTCCCGCTGCCCCACGTGGCAACCCAACCGGTGGGAAGCCCATACACGTTCTGCCGCACCGTAAATCCCTGCTTGCGGAGGATGTCGGTGAGGTAGCGCGAGGTCTCCACCTCCTGAAATCCGAGCTCACCGAAGCTGAACACCATGTCGACCATCTGCTGCGTCATGGTCGCTTCCGCTTCCACCGCGCGACTCACCTCCGCCTTGAGCGAATCGAGCCGAGCTGGGGACATGCGCGGGGGCGTCTGCGCCATCAGTGCCGGCGCGAGGAGTAAAGCGAGAAGGCTCGTCAGGCGGTGGCGCATTGCTCTTCGAGTTGGTGGGAGCGGGTTTATGGAACCGCAGAAGGCCGCAGCATGTGTTCGCCATGGCGGGCTGCTGCCTTCTGCGGTTGCTGACACCGGCGACGCGATATTATCGCGCGAGGTGGTGAAGAGCGAGGGGCAAACAAAACGGGCGAGCCTCACAAGGAGGCTCGCCCGTCCGACGTAACCGGAGATCTCGGGACTACTCTTCCCCGGCGTGCACCTTGGAGGGCGTCTCCGGACGCGGAGGCTGCTCCTCGGGCACGTTGGTCACCGCGAGCACGATGCGCCGGTGGATTGGATCCACCTCGAGCACTCGCACGTCGAGGTTCATCGTCTCGTACACCATCTCCGTGACATCATGCACCGGCTTGCCCTGCGGGGACAGCTGGCTGATCGGAATGAAGCCTTCGATGTCGTTCCCGATGTCGACGACGACGCCCTTCTCCATCAGCCGGACCACCGTGCCGCGCATCTCGGTGCCGACGGGATACGTCTCCCCGATGCGAAGCCACGGATCCTCCTCGGCCTGCTTGAGGCCGAGGCTGATGCGCTTGTTCTCGGCGTCGATGTTGAGGATGACCACGTCGACCGCGTCGCCCTTCTTCACGACCTCGGAAGGATGCTGTACGCGCTTGGTCCACGACATGTCCGAGATGTGGATCAATCCATCGATCCCCGGCTCGATCTCGACGAACGCGCCGAAGCTCGTAAGGTTGCGGACCTTGCCGTTGATGCGCGTGCCGACCGGATACCGGAGCGGCAACACCATCCAGGGATCCTGCTCCGTCTGCTTCATGCCGAGCGAGATCTTCTCCTCGTTCGGATCGACCTTGAGCACCACCGCCTCGATCACCTCGCCGATCGACACCAGCTTCGAGGGATGCCGAACGTTGCGCGTCCAGCTCATCTCGCTGATGTGCACGAGGCCCTCGATGCCGGGCTCGAGCTCGACGAACGCGCCGTAGTTGGTGATCGACACGACCTTGCCCTGCACGCGCGTCCCGACGGGATACTTCGCGGCGACATCCTTCCACGGATACGCCTGAAGCTGCTTGAGGCCGAGCGAGATGCGCTCGCGCTCCCAGTCGATGTCGAGGATCTTCACATCGAGCTCCTGTCCGATGTGCACGAGCTCGGACGGGTGCGAGATGCGGCCCCACGACATGTCGGTGATGTGGAGCAGGCCATCGACGCCACCGAGATCGATGAATGCACCGAAGTCGGTGATGTTCTTGACGACGCCCTTCCGCACCTGGTCCTTCTGGAGCTCCTTCATCAGCTTTTCGCGCTTGCCAGCCCGCTCGACCTCGAGGATCACGCGGCGCGAGACGACGATGTTGCGGCGGCGCTTGTTGAGCTTGATGATCTTGAACTCGTACTTCTGGCCCAGCAGCTCGTCGATGTTCGGCACGCGCCGCAGCGCGATCTGCGAGCCGGGGAGGAAGGCGTCGACGCCCATGAGGTCGACGACGACACCACCCTTGATCTTCTTGACGAGCGTGCCTTCGACGGGCTGATCGTTCTCGTAGGCGAGACGGATGCGCTCCCACACGCGCATGAAGTCCGCCTTCTTCTTCGACAGAACGACGGAGCCTTCCTGATCTTCCAGATGCTCGAGAAGGACCTCGACCTCATCGCCGGGCTTGAGGTCCGGAAGGTCCTTGAATTCCTCACGCGGAACGGTGCCCTCGGATTTGAAGCCGATGTCGAGGACCACCATGTTGTCTCGGATTTCGAGTACGCGGCTCTTGACGATCTCGCCCTCTTCGATCGAGGCGAGCGTGCCGTTGTACATCTCCATCATGCGCTCGTATTCCTCCGAGGAGTACTCCTCGTCCTCCCAGAGGTCGGCGCGGCGAGCGAGCGGCCGCAGCTGGTTATGCTGGGCCACCTTGTTCTTGCGTTCCTTCTCGGTCAATTCGGGTGTAGTGGTCTTGGTGTCGAGCTGGGGCATACCGAAGCGGCGCTCTCCTTCGAAGACGCGGAGTTTAGGCTCGCCGCGACGAGTCATGGGTTTACTTGATGTCCGCGTCACGCACCCGCGATGGGCGGGCACGACAGGCGCGGAACGGGAGCCGTTAAATGTAGATATGCCACAGAATTGAGGCAAGAGCGATTGCGGATTGCTGATTGCAGGTAAGACCGTCGGCAGGCGCTTGGTGCCGGTGCTGAGTCGCTTGCCAATTCGCAATCAGCAATCCGCAATCAGCGATCGTCTACCCACCGCGTTTCAACACGACCCGCGCGAGCGTCACGATCCGCTCGACCTGCTCTTCCTGCGTCAGATAGGTGGTGTCGATCAGGACGGCATCGGCGGCCTGAACGGTCTGCGTCGCGTCTCGCGAGTCGCGCTGGACCAACCGCTCGGTCTCCTCGGCGATCTCGTCGTCTGTCGGGGCGCGCTCCAGCCGTTGGGTCAACCGGCGGCGGGCCCGCTCCCATGGGTCGGCCACCAAAAAGACCTTGAGATCCGCCTCCGGAAAGACGACGGTGCCGATGTCCCGCCCATCGACGACCACGTCCGAGCCGATCGCGGTGTGCCGCACGACCTCGTTCACCCACGCTCGCACGCGCGGCATTCTCGCCACGAGCGACACGTGCTGGGTTACACCCGCGTCGCGAATCTCCGCGTCGATCGGCTCGTCGCCGATCGCGGCCACGAACGACGTCCGGTTCGGGACGAGCCTAACGTCGCCGGCCGCTTCGAGCACGAACCCCTCGCCCCAGCCGCCGGCCGGCTGTCGGCGCATGGCGGCCGCGGTGGCCGCTCGGTACAGCGCTCCCGAGTCGATGTGACGAAACCCCAATCGCTCGGCCACCCAGTGCGCCGTCGATGACTTTCCCGACGCGGCAGGCCCGTCGATCGCAATGACGGCGGTCTCTCCGGGTCCGCGAACGCGCGGAGCGAATGGTGGCGTCGCCGATCTCATCGGGTCAGGCGCTTCAAGTCATCCCAGAATCCTGGATACGACACCGCTACACACGAGCGGTCATCGATCTGGATGTCGTTACCGGGAAGGCTCGCGAGCACGCCGAACGCCATGGCGACGCGGTGGTCGCCATGGGTCCGTACGTGGCCGCGCAACGGCTCGCGCGAGCCGTGCACGATGAACCCATCCGGCGTTTCGTCCGCGCGGGCTCCAACTGCCCGAAGATTCTGCACCACGGTGGCGATTCGATCACTCTCCTTCACGCGAAGCTCCTGCGCACCTTGCACCGTCGTGACCCCATCGGCACGAGCGGCAACACACGCGAGGAGCACCAGCTCGTCGATCATCGCGGGCACATCCGACCTCGCGATGATCGTTCCGCGAAGCGGTGACGGTTTCGCGCGAATCGTGCCGACTGGTTCCCCGGCCGCGTCACGCTCAACGGTCGAGGATACGGATCCGCCCATCCGGCGCGCGACTTCGAAGAATCCGACCCGGCGCTCGTTGAGCGCAACATGCGAGAGCTCGATCTCCCCGCCGTCGGCCAGTAACGCCAATCCCACCAGGAACGCCGCGGATGATGGGTCTCCAGGCACATCAAAGTCGAGCGGCTCGAGTCGCGCGACCGGCTCGATGACCACTCGACCATCGTCCGCTTTCACGGACGCGCCCATTGCGCCCAGGAGCCTCTCGGTATGATCGCGCGTCGGGGCAGGCTCGCTCACCTCGGCTCGAACGCCTGCGACAAGAGCGCCGAGGAGTATCGCGCTTTTGGTTTGCGCGCTGGCCACCGGGCTCTTCCACACCACCGGGTGGAGGTCCGCCCCGTGAACCAGCATCGGCAACCCGTCGCCACGCTCGAGATCGACGGTCGCACCCATGGCCTCCAATGGCTGCTTGATGCGCTTCATCGGACGACGCGACAGGCTGTCATCCCCGATGAAGCGCGCGCGGAACGGGTGACCAGCCACGACGCCGGCGAGGAGACGCGCGGTGGTCCCGCTGTTTCCGCAATCGAGATCGGCCGCCGGCGCACGAAGACCCCGCCGGCCTCGTCCATCGATATAGGTCTCCCCATTGTGCCACTCGAGGGAGGCGCCTAACGCGGCGAGGGCGTCCGCCGTCGAACGCACGTCCTCCGACTCGAGCAACGCACGGACGCGCGAGCGACCGCCCGCGAGCGCCGAGAGAATGAGGGCTCGGTGAGACAGGGACTTGTCACCCGGCACGCGGATGGTTCCCGATACCCTCATGCGCGATCCTCCGCCCGTGTCCGCCAGGAACGCCCACCCTGCCACATTTGCTCGACCGAGTTGAGCTCACGGGCCTCGAGGGCATCGCCTAACCGCTGAAGCGCGCTCGTGAGGCGGCGGACGGCGGCAACGGTCTCGCGCGGTGCATTGTCGAGTATGGGCGCCCACATGGCATAATCACTCGCGGCAAGACGCGTCGCGTCCCGCGCCCCGGGTCCGAGCTCGCGAGCACCAATGCCCTGCTCGGCCAGCACCGCGGCCAACGCCGTCGCGGTGAGCTGGGAGAGGTGGCTGACCCAGGACATCAGCGCGTCGTGCGCTTCGGCGTCCTCCCAAACGATGCGCGCGGCGCCAGCGGCACGCCACAGGGCATCGATTCGGGCGCGGTCACGTGCCGTCGCGCGGGATTCGGCGCGCACGGTCGCACCCCGAAACATCGTCGCATCCGCCGCCCCGAAGCCGGACCGCTCGGAGCCCGCAATGGGATGCGTTCCGAGGATCCGGCGGAAGTCGGCCTCACGCAAGCCGAGCGCTTCGCGACGCTGCAAGCTGGAGACGTGCAGCAGGAGGCACTCGTCAGGCACGCCCGGCAGCAGCTCGTGAACGACGCGCGCAACCTCGTTCAGTGGAACCGCGAGCACGAGTATGGCGGCGCGCATCATTTCCGTCGGCCACGCGGATTCATTCCCGCCAACCACCGTTATCCCCGCCGCGCGGGCCGCCTCGCGATCGGCAGCATCGTGGGACCAGCCCAGGACCGAGGCGTGGTCCCGCCAGGCCAGCGCGAGTGAGCCACCGATGGCACCAAGGCCGACGATTCCGATGCGCATGGAGCCAAAGGTGGTCGAGGATGTCGGGGTCGTCGAGATGATCGAGGTGATTTCGCTTCGATCCCCCGACAACCCAGCCACCATCGATGGCGTGCTAAACAGTTGTGGTTATGTCGCTTACAGGAATTCAACGACCTCGAAATCCCCGTTGACAGCTGCCGATCTGCCCTTTATAATTCGGCACCCGAACAAGTACCGAAATGGCCATTTCGGAAGTCAGCTCAACACTCACCCAGGAGGCGCGCACACGACGACTCATGCGGATTCGCGAACTCGATCCCCAGAAGCGGTGCGGCACCGGCACGACGGTCACTCAGCTCTACCTCGTGGACCGGCTGCCCAACGACCCGGGGGTCCAGCACCTGGTGTTCTTCGACCGGCATGGATGGTACTGCGTCCATGGCCGGGACTGTCCCGCCGTGAAGGCTGCGCAGCAGTGCGACAGGAAAAACGGACGGACGACGACTCAACGGACCATACGAACTCGATAGGGTGGATGAGAGATGATCGCACGACATGAGACCCAGACGGAGCCCACGCTCGATATCTGGCGTCGCCTCGCGGCGCCGGTGGATCCGCAGGCGATTGCCTGGCGGCAGGATGGGCGACCCATTGCACGGGACGGGAAGTTCTATGCGCGATTCGTCGCGTACATCGAAGCCAACACCGTTCGCGAACGGCTGGACGCCGTCGTTCCGGGCGAGTGGAACCTGACCCTCGAGCTGCTCCCGACCGCGACCAGTGGCGACGACTCGGCGGATGCGGCTCCCTTCGCCTTCAAGGCCCGGCTGCAGATCCTCGGCGTAGTGCGGGAGGACGTGGGCACGGGAAAGGACTACAAACAGGCCTCGACCGATGCTTTCAAGCGCGCGGCGGTGCGCTTCGGCATTGGCAACGAGCTGTATGCGTTCGGACAGAACTGGGTGCCGATGGATGGAGACGGCAAGTACGCGAAGCCGCTCGAGGATCCGCGCACCGTGTACGAGCGCCGGGAGGAGAAGCGCGAGACGACCACCTCCCTTCCCTTCACGCGCGGACTGATAGCGACCGACGTTCCGCCCTGCCCCAAGTGTGGAGGACGGATGTGGGACAACCGCATCGGCAAACGCAACCCGCGCGCGCCGGACTTCAAGTGCCGTGATCGCGGCTGCGATGGCGTGGTCTGGCCACAGCGTACCGCTCCGGGGGAGGCGCCCGCCGACACGCCGCCGGCCGCGGCGACCGGAACTACCGATCAGGTTCCGTTCTAATCGGACGGCCTGGTGCACGAACGCCGCTCTGCGCAATTCGCGGAGCGGCGTTTGTCATCCTCCGTTGCCAGACCTAGATTCGCGGCCCTTCGCGCTCCACGGGGGCGACGAGTGCGGTGCCGTGGTAGACGTCCACGATCACGACCGAGTCCCACTGATCGGGGCCCGTGACGCCGACCACAGGTCGCGCGGCGAACGCGACCGTCCGCTCACCGCGGCGGACCATCACGCGGCCGAGCGCGCGCGCTGACGGCGGAGCGACGAAGGTTCCCGTCATTCCGACCAGCCCTTCCTCATCCTCGACCGGCTCCGCGCGAGCGGCAGGCGGTGGCGCGACGGCTTTCGACACGACCACTGGCCGGGGCGCCAGAACGAGCACCAGCACAGCAGCGGCGAGTCCAGCCGCGGCGGCGAGACGCGCGGCCAATCCATCCACCGACGGGACCGCGAGCGAGAGGATGATACCAACACCACCGAACGCCACGAGACATGCGCACGCGGCGCGCGTCACCGAGAACGGCGACAGCGCTCCGATGATCGAGTCGTGCGCGCGTGCATCGCTCTCCATGCGGTGCGAGAGCAGAAGCAGCCCGCCGCCGAGCAGGAGGGAGAGGAGGGAGAGAGTCGTCATGGCTTCCGACCGTGCAATTCTGTACCCGCGTGCCGTGAAATGCAATCACCCGTTTCAGGTTAGGCCGCTCTCATTCGACGCCAGCCGCTACGGGAGGCAGTGCCGACGCAACGGGGGCGAGCCGCCACCGGACCGACGCGCGGGCAACGACGTCGCCGCTCGCGTCACGTATCTCCGGATGCAGATCGATCTCGATGGGTGTGTAGACCTTCGGTACCGTGCACCGACATTCGGCGACGAGCTCGCCTCGGGCCTTCTTCACGAAATCGATCGAGAGCCGAATCGGAATTCCGCGAACGTCATCGGGCAGCGCGACGATCATCGCCACGCCGCTGGCGACCTCGGCGAGATTCGCCAGCGCGATCGCATGAACGGACTGCAAGTGATTGCGCACCGTTCGGCGATCGCGCATCGCCACGCGCGCCACGCCGGGCGCGATCTCCAGAAACCGCGGCCGGATGGTGCCGGTGTATGGCACCATCCGCGAGAGCAGACGGCCGAAGAGCCATCGCCCGCCCGGGAGCGGAGAGAGTCGCGACCATGCGTTTCGCAGTGCGCTCCCGGGAGAGCGTGCTCGCTGTGACATGCGGGACCGACATGAAGAGGAATCGCCAATTTGCGAGCACGCAGGATGAACGACAAGCGTGCTGGCGCGGTAGGTCCGGCCGCCCCATCTTCTCGCGTCCGCCGGCCGGGCCGCGCGGGCTCGGATCACTGCTGGTCACCCGAACCACGAGGTGGCTCATGAGCCGTCGCGTTTCCTGGTCCTTCCTGCTGCTGATCCTCGGTGCGGCAATGACACTCGGCGTACGGGTCGCTCCCCTGGCGGCTCAGGCGCAGGCCACGACGGGAATCGTTCGCGGAACGGTGGTGGATTCCGCCGGGGCTCCGGTGATCGGAGCAGTCATCTCGCTCCGCAACGTCGCGACGAACTTCGAGCGAACGCTGCAAACGAACGATCGTGGTGGGTTCGTGGCGACGCTCCTTCCGCTTGGTGTCTACACCCTGACGGCGCGCGCGCTCGGTTACGCCGAAGCCCAGCGGCCAGGGATCGTCGTGCGGTTAGGCGAGAGCGTCGATCTGCGCATGACGCTGCAGCCGCGCGCGGTGGAGCTCGCGACGGTCTCGGTGACGGGAGAGGCACCGATCGTCGACGTCACGCAAACGGAGGCCGCCACGCGCATCTCGCGCGAGGCCATCGAAGGCCTGCCCAACAACGGTCGCAACTATCTCAACCTCACACTGCTCACGCCTAACGTGGCGATCGTTCAGGGCCCCGACGGCGACGAGCTGAGCGTGGGCGGCCAGCGTGGCATCCACAACAACGTCTCGGTGGATGGCGCCGACTTCAACAATCCATTCTTTGGCGAGCAGCGTGGCGGGCAGCGGCCAGCCTTCACGTTCAATCTCGACGCGGTGCAGGAGATGGTCGTCATCTCCAATGGCGCGAATGCCGAGTTCGGGCGCTCCAGCGGAGGGTTCGTCAACGTCATTACGAAGTCCGGAACGAACGAGCTGGGCGGGTCCGTGCACTACTACGGAAAGTCCGATGCGCTGTCGTCCGATTTCGCGCGCGGGGGCGGCAACCCGGATTTCCGGCAGCATCAATTCGGGTTCACCCTTGGCGGCCCCATCCAGCGTGATCGGCTGTTCTTTTTCGTGGCCTACGACCAACAGATCTTCGATCAGACGAAGCAGACGAACCCACTGCGGTTCGCCGATGCACGACTTCGCGCGTGGATGGACACCGCCTTTGGAGGCGGGCTGCGTGGCGATTACGGCGCGATCGCGCGCACGAACGATGCGAACGCGCTCATGGCCAAGCTCGACTGGCGCGTCAATGCGCAGCACCAGGTGTCCCTGAAGTACAATTACGCCAACTCGGAGCAGGTGAACGGCACTTTCGACGTCGATACGTGGGGGCGAAGCGCGAATGCGGTCGAGAAGGATTACTCGCATGCCGTGAACGGCTTCCTCGGATCGCAGCTCGGGAACTCGGTGTCGAACGAGTTCCGTTTCCAGCTCGCGCGGGAAGACCGGCCGCGCCCCTACGGCGGACCGCAGATGTCGAGCGGTCGCCCCTTCCCCGACACGGGGATGGACTTCGCCGCCGGTTATCGGTTCGGGATGCCGTTCTTCATTCCTGTCGAGGCATACGACACCCGCATCCAGATCCTCGACAACATCTCGTGGTCGAGCGGCAACCACCTGTTCAAGGCGGGCGTCGAGTGGAACCGCACCGAGGAGACGCAGACCTTCATCGGCTTTGCGAATGGGCGGTTCATCTTCAACGGCGTTGACGGCTTCCTCGAATACCTGCGGGATCCCGCTTTCGTGCAATGCATGGATCCTGACGGGAACATCGTTGCCTCGGGCGTCGGGGTCGCGTGCCCCGCCGGCTCCGAGATCGGAGGCCCGCTGCTGCTCTATCTGCAGTTCGCTCCGGTTCCGCCATACACGACGGCCGAGCAGGCAGGAACGCAGAAGATTCCGCAGCATGAGCTGGCGGTCTTTCTGCAGGACACGTGGAAGCCGCAGCCGAACCTAACGGTGAATTACGGCGTACGGTGGGAGGCGCAGATCGAGCCCGACCCGATCACGCCACCGTCGGAAGTGTTCTACGCCCCGTTCATCGGACAGACCAAGGCCGGGCAGACGTTCGCCTCGGACGGAACGATCCCGTCCGACTGGACGATGTTCCAGCCCCGGCTGGGCGTCGCGTGGGATCTCGACGGCGACGGGCGGAAGGTCCTGCGTGGCAGCGCCGGGCTTTATTACGCGCGGGTGCCAAGCCTCATCCTCGCCAGCACGCGCACCAGCAACGGGTCCGTTGGACAGACCATTTTCCGCGCGAGCTTCTTCAACGGGTTTGGTATTCGGCCCCCGCGCTACGACTCGTTGCTGAGTACCGCCGGGGTTCGTCCCGACCATCCAGGCATCACGATCACCGATAAGGACTTTCGCAATCCGCGCACGTTTGCGGCGAGCGCGGGCTACGAGTTCGAGATTGCCGAGGGTTGGGCACCATCGATTACGTACAACTACACGAGAACCGATTTCCTCAATCGCTTCATCAACCGCAACGACGCGGTGTTCGGCGCGCCATGGCGCACGGGCCTGCCAGCCATCGCGGGCGCTCCGGCCGGCCCCGCGGACACGGCGAATGGCATCGATGTGCTGACGGTCCTCGAAAGCTCCGCCAAGTCGCGGTATCACGGCGTTACCGCGGGATTGAAAGGGCGCGTCGGTACGCGCTTCGACATGCAGGTGAATTACACGCTCTCGTGGGACCGCTCCGATGACGACAACGAGCGCGACCCGTTCACCTTCCGGTATGCGCGCGCGGACGCGCTCGACGCAGAGTGGGGCTACTCGGACCGCGACCAGCGGCATCGTGTGAACGCGTGGCTGCTCGCGCGCGCGCCATGGGAGCTCATCTTCAACAACCGCATCAGCTATTACTCGGCGCAGCCGATTTCCGAGCGATGCGTGGGCAATCAACCCTCCGGTCAAACGGCCGCGTCGCCTGCCGAACGTATTTGCGCGAACGGAACGGTCCTGCAGCGCAACACACTGCGTAAGGACAACGAGTTCTTCTCGTGGGACGTGCGCATATCGCGGCCGTTCAAGGTTGGAACGGGCGCGCTCGAGGCGATCGTGGAAGTATTCAACGTCACGAACACCGACAACTTCCGCGACCCGGCGCCGACATCGCTGCTGTTCAACTTCGACGGGACGATTCGCAGCGGCCTCGGAGACCCGCGGCAGGTGCAGGCGGGACTGAGGTGGGTGTTTTAGACGATAAGGCGCTGGAAAGGCGCTGGAAAGGCGCTGGAAAAGCGCTGGAAAAGCGCTGGGGGCGCTGGACTAGCGCTGAGTTCCAGCGCTTCTCCAGCGCTCCAGCTCGTCGGTTTTTCTTCGCGTTGCGGTGACCCCACTCGGCCCGTCTAAGGAGTGGTGCGAGGCGGAGTGACCGACCCCGCGGTCATGCTGTCCCCTCCACCGCAAGCCGTACCTGCAGCGAAGGAGTACCCCATGCGGTCGAGACTCGCCTGCGCATCGCTCATTCTGTTGAGCGCCGCGTGTCACCCGCGCGCCATCCCTCGCCTCGATGCGACGGCGCCCTGCCTCGAAGCCGAGGCCGGAAAAGCCGGACGGAACGCGTGTCGCGATGCGATCGCGGACAATCCCGGTGAACCCAAGCTGCACACACGTCTTGCCGCATCGCACGTGGCCCTCGGTCAGGACGCTGAGGCCCTCGCCGAGCTCGAGCACGCGATCCGGCTCGACCCGGGCAACTTCGAGGCGCATTACGGCGCCGGCATGGTGCTCGCGCGGATGAAGCGCACGGCCGATGCGTTGACGCATTTCCGTGACGCACGCGCGATCGACGCCTCCGACCCGTCGGTGACGTGGCACATCGCGTACGCGCTCCGCACCCTTGGCGAGCGTGAAGAGGCCTTCGCCGAGTTCCGCGCGCTCGTCGAGCGCTATCCGAACAACCCCTCGGCCTGGAGCTGGATGGCGATCAGCGCCGCGGAGATGGGACGTCACGCCGAAGCCGTCGCGTACTGGCAGCGCACGCTCGAGCTCAATGTCCGGCACTTCGACCTCATGCAACCGACGGAGAAGGCGATGTTCGAGGAGAGCCTGCGTATCGCCGGCCCGCAGCCCTCGGCGCGCATCGAGCCTGCCAAGAAGCCGTAATCGTTGGCGGGATCTTAATGACGAGGGGCGGCGCCAAGCTGGCGCCGCCCCTCGTCACATCCGATTTGCAGCGTCTCTGCTGCCGTCGTTAGGGAGCCTTGCAGCCCGATTCGATCTGCAGGTCGTTGACGACGACGTTCCCGTCCTGGTCCTGCCGATACTGCCATTTGATCGTCGTGACGAAGTCGTTGCCTGGACCCGCACCACTCACACGGATTCGCTGCTGGGCGTTGGCAACGTGGTGCTGGGTGCCGCCGAACTCATAGGACCGTTGCGCGGTCTGCATGTCCTGGACTCGATACTCGGCGCCGCTCGTAAGTCCTACTCCGCGCGCGTCGGTGAGGCGCGCGTGCGTGACGTTATGAACTCGGCCGCCCTCGACTCCGCTGGCCCTGACCGTCGTGACAAGCGTCCCAGTCACCCGCACTTGCTCCGTGCATCCCTGAAATACCGCGTCGACTGGCGTCGTCACGGTTGTATGGACGCGCTCGCGCTCGGGCTTGTCCTGCGCGAGAGCCGCATTCGGAAGTACAGCCAGAGTCGCCAGCGCCACAGCCACCATCGCGGTTCTCTTCATACGTCCCCCTTTATGTGAGTGCCTTCGAGATAGCCAGGTGATGCGGGGAACGGTTACGGATGATCGCTTAACGAGGTGCCCCGCAAACATCGGTTTGGCAACTCGTGGACCACCTTCGATGAAGGGGCGCCGGTTGCCGCCGGTCCCAGGTGGGGATGAGCCCTCCCCGGAACGGGGGGCTTGGCGGCAGTGCACGAGAGTCACTGGGGCGCCTGGCGCGCGTGAGGCGAAACGCGCGATGAAGAGATGCCCGGGGCCGGACTCGAACCGACATGGGGTTGCCCCCAGGGGATTTTAAGTCCCCCGCGTCTACCGGTTTCGCCACCCGGGCAGAAGATCAGGAGTTAGGATCAGGGGTCAGGAATCAGGGGGTGTCGAGGGACGGGCTTTAGGAGAGAACGGAACTAGCTCCTAAATCCTTCACCCTGACACCCCCTGATCCCTGACCCCTGACCACCAGTTCCTGCGCCGCGCGCAGGGCGGCGCCAGAGCGGGAAACGGGACTCGAACCCGCGACCCCAACCTTGGCAAGGTTGTGCTCTACCAACTGAGCTATTCCCGCAACGACTCGGAAGTTATCGCTGCCCCGCACCTGCGACAAGCACGGACGCGGTCACGGCCGAAGTCCGAGCGCATGCACAGCGTACCACACCGACCACGCGACCAAACCCGACAGCGTGGCATCGCCGCCGTTGGCGGTGGCGCGACCATCGGCGTCTACGAACTCGGCGCCCAGGCCGTGATCGAGCGGCGCGCGACGAAGCCATCGCAGCACGTCAGCGGCGTCAGGACCCATGAGGCGCGCGCACTGATGCGCGAGATGCTCCGGGGCAGTGGCAACGCCACGAACCGTGCGACGGTAGAGTGAGTCGTCGCGCTGGAAGGCGTCGTACAGCGGCAGCCAGTACGCCGAGGCGATGGGGTCGTCGGCGTCCGCGGTGTGCCCATCGAGGTCGATGGCGCTCGCGAGCGCCGGCTTGCCACCCTTGTCCGTGACGAAGTGACGCATCAGCGCCGCGCGCACCGCGTCGGGCTCCTCGAGACGATTGGCGGTTTCTTCGTCGAGGGTCCTCCGGAGCACCTCGAGCATCCGCGCAACGACGGCGTTCCCGTGGAGCGTATACGGGAGCGGCGCCGCCACACCGGATGGAAGAATCTCCGTCGAGTACAGCGGGACCTCCGCATCGCGCCGCATCGTGAGGTCCTCCGAGGACACGTACAGCGTCTCCGCGAGAATCGGCTCTTCGACGATTTGATCGTCGTTGGTCGCGCGAATGTAGCGGTCGGTCGCGAGCGCGTACGCCGCGAGTCCCTCGAGGGTGAATCCCGGCTCGAACATCGTCCCGTCGAAGTAGTGCAGCCCCTCGCCGGGTACATATCCGAGCACTTCGCACGCGCGCAGGAGAAGCTCGCGTGCCAGCGGGGCGTCGGCGAGCAGGACCGCCGGGAGGGTCCACGACAGCGCTTCCCAGTCGCGAACGGTCACGCCGCGTCCGTTCCACGGCGCGCGGGAGCGGACCAGATAAAGATGGCCATCGTCGATCGCGCGCCCGACCCCATAGAAATAGGCGAACAGCAGGTTGGTGTTGACGAGGCGATCGATGCCCTCATGCCCCACGGTCTGCTCGAGCGAGCGTAACGCGTCGCGCGTCGCCGCCAGTAGCTCGCTCCACCCACGCCGGCGCATGACGGCGACGGTGGCGCAGGCGCCGTCTCGCTCGGGACCCACGGCCAGATAGACGGCTGCGTGCGCGCGGCCGGAGGCGGGAATCGTCATGTCCTGTCGGATCGCGAAGCGGCCATCGCCGACGCTCACCTGCGCGTCTGCACCGGCCGCGATCGCGACCGCCGCAAGTCCTGGGAGGGCCGCGCCCTCGAGGAGCACGACACCGTCGGGCGCCATCGTGACGACGTGCGCGTCGTCGGCTGCCCGCGGCGAGCGCACACGGATCTGTCGATGCCCCAGCGTTCCCTCGAACGTGACTTCGACGCGAGCCGCCGCCGACCCCCGGTTGTCGATCGCGAGGGCGAACACCGCGCCGGCGACGTCGGCATCGCGCCCATGAGGCGCGAACAACGTCCCGCGTACCAGCAATGAATCGATCGTCGCCGTGAAGGTCGGAATCCACTCGAGCGCCCGCTCCCACGCCAGCCCCACGGCGCCTAACGGCTTCTCTGCACCATCGACGCGCAGCGTCGGGCGCAGCAGTGGCGGCCCGTCCCCACGCAAGAACTCCGGGGCGCCGGCGATCTCGACCGCGGCGCGCGCGCCGCGGTGCAGAACGCTCAACGCGCGCAGCGATCCATCGCTCGGGTCGATGCATGGCAGGGCGAGCCAATGGTTGCCGGTGAGCTGCCAGGCGACGTCGGGCGCGGGAAGTCGTGACATTGAGTGACGTTCGAGTTGACAACGGAGTGCGAAGGATGGTAGCCTCCCCGGCGTTCCGTCAACGGCGGCTCGCGCTGTTTCATCTTGTGTGGTAACGACTTACCCCCCTCCACCAACACGTGATCGCCGTTCACCGACTTGCTTTCGCCGCCCTGGCGGTGGCGCTGCTCGCGACCATGGCGCGCGCTCAGGGCAGCCCGTGGTTCGGCGAGGACGCGCTCGTCCTCTCGCGCGGCATGGTGCGGCTCGGGATCGCGCCGACGTGGACGCGATTCGACCAGCGCTATCGCGCCGATGGCGAGAGCGAGCCACTCGCAACCGATCTGTCGACGGAGTCACTCGACGCAACACGGCTCTCGATTCTGGGGCCGATTCAGGAGCGTCTCGAAGCGCTCGGGCCGACTCCCGACATCGCCGTGTCGCTCGGTCGGCTCCGTGTGGATCATGACGCGAGCATCTTCAGCGTTCCCCTGTCGGCGGAGATCGGCATTGGCGCGCGGCTGGCGTTTGGGATCATGGTGCCGATCGTCCGCACGCGCTCTGGCATCCTGTTCAGCCCTAACCCGTCGGTGAACGAAGGCAACGTCGGAATCAATCCGGCCCTGACCAGCGATGAGGCGCGCACGCAGAACGAGGAGTTGCTCACGCAGTTCAGCAACGCGGTCGAAGCGCTCGAGGCACTCATCGCCGCCTGCGGCGATCCGGGGAATCCCGATCCGCGCTGTCCGGACGCGCGCACCCCAGAGGCCCGGGAGCTCGCCGACAACGCGAGCGCATTCGCCAGCGGCCTCGGCGATCTCTACTCCGAAACCGGGTCGCCATTCGTTCCCGTGAGCGACAGCCCGTTCGATGGCGTCATACGCAACCGTATCGGCTCGTTCGCCCAGTCGTTCGCCGGCTTCGACATCAACGACATTACGTCGGCCGGGCCCGCCGGCGCGACCGTCGCCGGATACGCGGACCTGTTGCGCATCCTGACCGACCCCGCGTTCGGGTTGAACGCGCAACCCATCGCGACGCGAACGACGACCAGCATCGGTGACATCGAAGTTGGCGCGATGCTCCAGCTACTCAACACCGTGGCGCGCGATTCGCTGCAGCGGTACGGCTCGGGTGTACGTGCGGCCGTCGGTGCGGCGTTCCGGTTAGGCAGCGGCAAAGCCGACGACCCCGACGACTTCGTCGACATTCCAAGCGGCGACGGTCAGCACGATGTCGAGCTGCGAACGCAATGGGACGTGCTCCTCGGAAGAAGTCTCGCGCTCGGACTTGGCGGTCGCTACGTCCTCCAGCTCCCCGACCGCGAGACCGTTCGCATCATCGAGCCGCATCAGCCATTCCCGGCGTACTGGCGCCGCCACGATGTCGACCGCGACCTCGGAGACGTCGTCGACATCCAGGTGACGCCCCGGGTGGCACTCGGAAGCTTTTTTTCGGTGATGGCGCAATACCGAACGAGGCGGAAGGCCGAGGATCGGCACACGGGTCGGTTCAACGTGACGAACGATCTCGGCGACCCGGTGACGCTCGACGCGTCGATCCTCGATGCGGAGACCGAGCAACGTGAAGATCGGGTCTCGATCGGTCTTGGCTACTCTACGCTCACGTCGGTGGCCCGCAGTCGCGCGCGCCTTCCCATCGAGATCTTCCTGCAGTACGGCGAGTCGATTCGCGGAAGTGGGGGAAAGACGCCGAAGGTGAGTGTGGGCGTGATGCAGGTTCGGATGTATTTCTAGAGGCCGTCGAGGATGTCAAGGCGATCGAGGAGATTCCTCCTCGCGGGCGGCTCGGCTACCTCGCCGGGCCGGACGACCTTGCCCACCTTTGCCAAGCAGCTCCCTGGCATGCGCGCGAGAGATTTCGCTCTCCGCGTCGCCTCCCAGCATTCGCGCGATCTCGCTGACACGGGCGTCGGCGTCGGCGACGCTCACGTCCGCCGCGGTGACCCCCTCGCGCGCTCCCTTCGTGACCACGATGTGGTGATGCGCGCGGGCAGCGATCTGCGGGAGGTGCGTGATCGCGAAGACCTGGTGATGCTGTGCGACCCCGCGCAATGTGTCTCCGACCTGGAGGCCGACACGCCCACCAATGCCGGCGTCAACCTCATCGAAGACGAGGGTCGGAACGCGGTCGAGCCGAGCCAGGATGGTCTTGAGCGCGAGCATGATGCGCGAGAGCTCACCCCCCGATGCGACTTTCGCCAGCGGACGAGCGTCGTGCCCGACGTTGAGGGTTACCCGATACTCGACGTCTTCAGCCCCCGTCGCCTGAATCGGCTCACGCGGACGAAGGTTCACGGTGAAGTGCCCTTCCGGCATACCGAGCCCCGGGAGCACCTGGTCGACCGCACGAGACAGGCGCTCTGACGCCGCGGTCCGAAGCGCGCTGAGGCGCTTGGCGTCCTCGGCCAAGCGGAGTCGCGCTTCCTCCCGCCGGCCCTCGAGGGACTTCAGGTCGAAGCCCGCTCCATCGACCAGACTGAGCTCCTCACGCGCCTCACGAGCCACGCGCAGTACGTCGGCCATGGTCGGGCCGTACTTTTTCGTCAGGCGGAAGAGCAGATCGCGGCGGCGCTGCACTTCGAGCAGCCGCGCGGGGTCGAGGTCGATCGATTCTGCGTATTCGGAGAGCTGCCGTGACAGCTCCTCCAGCGCATAGAACCCGCTGTCGAGCAGCTCCTGCAGGCGGCTCGCGGTTGGATCGAGCTTCTGCACGTGTGCGAGCGAACGCTGCACATTCGCGAGCGCGTGCAGCACCGCCTCATCGGTCCCCTCGAGCGCCGAAACCATGTTGGCGGCCGACGAGCGGAGCTCTTCGGCGTTCTCGAGCCGCCGGGCTTCTTCCTCGAGCGTGATCTCCTCGCCCTCGCGCAGGCGCGCCTCGTCGATTTCCTTCACCACGTGGCGCAGATAATCGGCACGCCGCTCGGCGTCCGCACGACGTGATGCAAGCGTCTCGATCTCGCGCGTGATGTCGGCGAGCGCGCGGTGCGATGCGACAACCTTCGACGCCTGTTCCGTCGCCCCACCGAACGCATCGAGGATGCGGCGCTGCGACTCCTCGTCGAGCAGCGTCTGTGCCTCGTGCTGGCCGTGGAGGTTCACGAGACCGCGGCCGATTTCGGCGAGGGCGGCGGCGGTCGTCGTCGTATCGTTGATCCATGCGCGCGTGCGTCCGGCCACCGCGACTTCTCGCCGAAGCACGACTCTCCCTTCCTCCAACTCGATGCCGCGCTCGTCGAGCATCCGCTCGATGTCGGCCTTGTCGGCGACGTCGAACACTCCCTCGACGATGGCCTTGTCCGCGCCGGTACGAATCAGCTCGGCGCTGGCTCGTTCGCCGAGCAGCAGACCGAGCGCGCCGACGATGATGGACTTGCCCGCGCCCGTTTCGCCTGTCAGGACGTTGAACCCGGGCGCCAGCGGCAGGGTCAGCGACTCGATAATGGCGAAGTTGCGAATACGCAGCTCAGTGAGCACTACTCGCCCTCGTCCCGCTCGCGCAGCCCGCCCCAGCCGAGCTTGCGGCGGAGCACGGAGAAGAAGGTCGTTTCGGGAAAGCGCACTACCACGACGGAGGCCGCGGCTCGCCGCACCACCAGGGAATCTCCTGGCGCGAACATCGTTCCGACCTGGCCATCGATCGTCACCAGAAGCTCCTCGGGCCCATCTTCCGCCCGCACCATGACCTCGGAGTCGGCCGGCACGACGAGTGGACGAATGGCCAATGTATGTGGCGAGATAGGGGTCGTGATGATGAGGTGCTGCGTCGGGAGCACGACCGGCCCACCCGCTGACAAGTTGTACGCGGTCGATCCGGTCGGCGTCGAGATGATGACACCATCGGCGGCATAGACGCCGACGTCCTCCCCATCGACGAGGACGCGCAGCTTCACCACGCGCGCGAACCCCCCTTTGTGCAGCACGACGTCGTTGAGCGCCAGCCAGCTGCGACGCTCCTCGCCACGGATAGTTTGCGAGTGTGCCTCGAGCTGCATGCGGATCTCGGCGAGGTAGTCACCGCGCGCGAATCGCTCGAGCGCGTCGTCGAGCTGGTCCTGTCCACAGGACGTCAGAAATCCCAGCCGTCCGAGATTGACGCCGAGGATCGGCACCTCGCGACCGCCGAGAAGGCGGGCACCGCGCAGCATGGTCCCATCGCCGCCGAGCGTGATCAGTCCATCGACCGCGCTGCCGTCCTCGATGATCTCGCCTTCCCCGGCGACCTCGGCCAGCCCGCGCTCGAACGCAATCGTTAGGCCGAGCTCGGGGCCGCGCTGCGCGATGCGCCGCAGGATGTCGGGGAGGCCCTCGTAGCGCCGGTTGCCGACGACGCCAAGTCGCGTCACCCGGCGAGCGCCTCGCTCTCGAGTTGTGCGCGCACGCGTCGGGCGATGCCGGCAGCGTCGAGCCCAACGGCCGCGAGCTGCGATTTCCGTGGCGCCTGCTCGATGAAGCAGTCGGGGACGCCATGCGTTCCGACGCGAACGGTGTGATCGAGCTGCTGAATCACGCGCGCCATGAGCGCGCCGAAGCCGTTGACGACGGTTCCCTCCTCGACCACGAGCACCTGCTTGTGATCGGCGATGACGCCGGCGAGAGTGAGCGAATCGTACGGCTTGAGGAAGCGACAGTTCACGACGGTGACGTCGATGCCGGAGGCCGCGAGGGTATTCGCCGCTTCGACGCAGGCGAGGACCATGGTGCCGGTGGCGAGAATGGCGAAGTCGCTTCCCTTCCGGACGACGTCCCAGGTCCCGTACGGCACGGCCTCGATCTCGGACATCGCGGGAACACTGTCCGGTGCGGCGTCACGCGGGTATCGCAGCGCGAACGGGCCGTCGTGACTGACCGCGGTGCGCAACAAGCCAAGCATCTCGCGTCCATGCATCGGCGCGGTCACGGTCATCCCGGGGACCGCCAGCATGTACGCGATGTCGTACAGCCCCATGTGGGTGGGCCCGTCCTCCCCGACCAGTCCCGCGCGGTCCATGCAGAAGACCACCGGCAGATGCTGAATGGCGACGTCGTGGATGATGTTGTCGTACGCACGCTGTAGAAACGTCGAGTAGATGGCCACGACGGGCCGAACTCCGCGCGTGGCAAGACCAGCCGCAAACGTCACCGCGTGTCCTTCAGCGATGCCGACGTCGAAGAACCGATCGGGATGCGAGCGCGCAAAGATGCTCGTGCCAGTCCCCGTCGGCATCGCCGCGGTAATCGCAACGACCTCCGAGCGCTCGGTGGCAAGCTCGGTCAATCCTTTTCCGAAGACGGTGGTGTAGGGCGGATTCGCGGAAGATTGCTTGAGCTGCTTGCCCGTCGCGGGATCGTGGCCGGGCGGCAGCGCGTGCCACTTTTCGTCGTGCGCCCCGGCCGGGAAGCCCTTTCCCTTCTGCGTGATGACGTGCACGAGACGTGGCGTCTCCAGATCGCGCACCGCCGCAAGCGTATCGACGAGGGCATCGATGTCGTGTCCGTCGATGGGCCCGAAGTAGCGGAAGCCAAGCTCCTCGAAGAGCACGCCCGGGGTGAGAAAGGTCTTGACCGATTCCTCCCACTTGCGCACGAGGGAACCCACGGCGGAGAGCGGCCCCGGGAGATCGTCGACGATGTTGCCGATGGCGCTGCGGACTCGATTATAGATCGGGTTGCGCTGCACCGACCCGAGATAGCGCGAGATGGCGCCGACGTTAGGCGCAATGGACATCTCGTTGTCGTTGAGCACGACGAGGATGTCGCGGTCCGAGGCGCCGGCGTTGTTCAGCCCCTCGTAGGACAGCCCGCAGGTCAGCGCGCCATCGCCGACGACGGCGACGACCTTGAACTTCTCGCCGCGGATGTCCCGTGCCGCCGCCATGCCCAGCGCGGCGGAAATCGCCGTGGCGGCGTGCCCGGCACCGAACGTGTCGTACTCGCTCTCCGCGCGCTTGAGGAAGCCGGAGATTCCGCCCTCCTGACGGAGCGTCTCCATGCGATCGCCGCGTCCGGTGAGCAGCTTGTGCGGATATCCCTGGTGTCCGACGTCCCACACCAGCTGATCGAATGGCGTGTCGAACACGTGGTGCAGCGCCACCGCCAGCTCGACGACGCCGAGTCCGGCTCCGATGTGTCCACCGGTGCGCGAGCACGTGTCGATGAGCTGCTCGCGGATCTCCGCGGCGAGGGTGCGAAGCTCGTCACGCGAGAATGACTTCAGGTCGGCGGTCGAGTGCAGGCGAGCGAGGATCGACATGGGTGACGTCGCGTCTGGAATCGTGCTTGAAATCTAGTGTCCTGGCCGTTGGAACCGCTGACGGCCACAGAAATCCGCAGAAACTACGAACCGCACGCTGCGAACCGCAAAAGCTTTTTTTACCGCAGAGGGCGCGGGGGGCCGCTGAGGACTGCACCTATAAAGCTTTTGTCAAAGGCCTTCGCCGTTGCACCCCTCCGCGACCTCGGCGTCGTCTCCGGTAAACAAAAGGCCGTTGCAGCTCGCCGTGTGACCCTCTGCAAACCGACTCAGCTACGTCGCGAGACCGAAAATCGAGCGAGATGCTCCAGCTCAGGTGTCAACAAGCGTACCGGCTCGAGCGCCCGGCAGGCCTCGTCCGCCAGCTCGCTCGCCCGGGCGATGGCACCCTCGACGCCGAGCACGGCCGGATACGTGACCTTCCCGAGCGCGGCGTCACGCCCGGCGGTTTTTCCCAACTGCTCCGAAGTGGCGGTAGCGTCGAGCACATCGTCGGCGATCTGGAAGGCCAGCCCGACGGACTCTCCATAACGATCGAGCGCCCGCGCATGAGCGCCGCTCGCGCTGGCTGCTATGGCGCCAATGCGCACCGAAGCGGCGATGAGAGCCCCCGTCTTCGCTCGGTGAATGCGCTCGAGATCGGCGAGCGACAGCGCCTTCCCTTCACCCTCGAGGTCCAGTAACTGGCCACCCACCATCCCTCCGGCGCCCGATGCCCGCATCAACTGTCGAACGATGCTGCCGCACGCTTCCAGAGGCAACCCGAGCGCCTGCGCGCCCTCGAGTGCCGTACGAGCGGCGAATGGGACCATCGTCACACCAGCGATGGTCGCGACCGTCACCCCGAAGACACGGTGCAGTGTCGGACGGCCTCGGCGCACGCTGTCGTTGTCCATGCACGGCAGGTCATCGTGCACCAGCGAGTACGCGTGCACGATCTCGACGGAGGCAGCCAGCAGGCTCGCGTCTCCCGTGCCCCCGGCCGCACGATGGACGGCGAGCACGAGCTGAGGCCGCAGCCGCTTTCCGCCTCCGAGCATGCTGTAGCGAACAGCGTCGGCAATCGGCGCCGAGACATCGATGAGCCCCCGATCGCAGACGTGAACGAGCGCCTCCTCGATCGCGCGATGCGCTGCCGCGAGCGATGCGGGAACGTCGTCAGCCGCCAAGCGGATCGAGTCGGAACGTGCCGTCGGATTGCTCGAGCAGCTGCTGTACCTGCGCCTCCGCCTGGGAGAGCTGATCCGAGGCGCTCCGCACGCAGGCGACGCCCTCCTCGAACAGCTTGAGCGCCCGATCGAGCGGGAGATCGTTATGCTCGAGCTCGGCGACGATGGCTTCGAGCCGCGTGAGATCGGAGTCGAAGGTCATGGGTGCTCGGGGTCCTCGGGGTCCTCAGGGTCCTCAGGCTCCTCAGCGGGGCCGCGAGCGACGTTCTCGGCTCGAGCATCCACCTCGCCGTCGCGCACGAGCAACGTGAACGGCTGACCGATCTCGAAGTCCTTCACCGTCGACAGTGTTCGACCCTCACCGTCGCGCGCGACGGCGTAGCCTCGTGCGAGAGTCGACAGTGGGCTCAACGCATCGAGACGCGCCGTGACGAGCTTCAATCGCGCCCGCCGCCGCTCGACGGAGATCTGCGCCGTTCGGCCCACGTCGCGCGCGACACGGGTGAGGCGCGCCCGCGCATCCAGGAGGGACCGCTCGAGCGTGCTGCGTAGCGCCAACGTCGCGCTCTCGAGTGCGGCGCGCATGTCGTCGAGCACTGGCACCGCTGCTTCCGCGGCGGCCGACGGGGTCGCCGCGCGCAGATCCGCGACGAGATCGCACAAGGTGATGTCCACTTCGTGACCGACCGCCGAAATCGTCGGCACCGGGCACGACGCGAGCGCGCGTGCGACCCGCTCGTCGTTGAACGCCCAAAGATCGTCGCGGGCGCCACCGCCGCGCCCGATGATCAGTGTGTCGCAGTCCTTCCACCGCGAGGCGCGCTCGATGGCGGCCACCAGCTCTTCGACGGCGCCGTCGCCCTGGACTTTGGCCGGGACCACGACAAGCTCGACCGATGGACACCGCCGCCGCGCAACGGCGATGATGTCCCGCAACGCCGCGCCGTCCGGGCTCGTGACGATCGCCACACGACGGGGATACCGCGCGAGGGGTCGCTTCCGCTCGGACGCGAGCAGACCGTCGGCCTGAAGACGCGCGATCGCGACGTCGAGCGCCTTCCGCCACAGTCCATCGCCCTCCGCCGCCATCTTCGTGACGACGAACCGCATGTCACCGCGCGACGGGTAGACCGTGAGGCGCCCGAACGCGAGCACTTGCATGCCCTCGTCAGGCGGTGCCGGAATCCGGTACTGGTGCGTGTTCCACACGACGCATCGCACCTGAGCGCTCGCGTCGCGCAGACAGAAATACCAATGCCCGTTGCGGTGCGCCTTGAAGTCCGTGACCTCGCCGCGGATCCAGAGCGGTACGAACGCGCCCTCGACGATCTCACGCGCCAGGTTGGTGAGGGTGCTCACGCTGATCGCGAGGTGCTCGACATCCTCACGCAGGCGACCGGGCGTCCGGCGGGTGCGGGTCGGCGAACGCGACGGCGCCGGTACGGCATCTCCGAACAGCGACGGCTCCGACGCAGGCTCGGCGACGCGAACGGGCACAGGCCGGCGGCGCGGCTTCACGCGTGCACGCGCTCGGCGGCGCGGAGGGTGTTCGACAACAGCATCGCGATCGTCATGGGTCCAACACCGCCGGGCACAGGCGTAATCCTGGACGCCACCTTGCGCACTCCCTCGAAGTCCACGTCACCGACCAGCGAATAGCCCTTCTTCGACGAGGGATCATCCACACGGTTGACCCCGACGTCGATCACGACGGCACCCGGCTTGACCATGTCGGCGGTCACCATGCGCGGGCGCCCAATGGCAACGATGAGGATGTCGGCGCGCTTCGCGTGCTCGGCCAGGTCGCGCGTGTGCGAGTGGCAGACGGTGACGGTGGCGTTCCCACCAGGCCCGTTCTGAATCATCAGGGAGGCCATCGGTTTGCCCACGATGTTGCTGCGCCCGATGATCACGCAATGCTTGCCGGCCGTGTTGACCGAGCTGCGAAGAAGCAGCTGCTGTACGCCAGCCGGGGTCGCGGGAGAAAACCCGTCCCGCTCTCCGATGAACACCTTGCCCACGTTGATGGGATGAAACCCATCGACATCCTTCTCGGGACGAATGCGCCGCACCACGGCATCGGCATCGATCTGCTTCGGGACGGGCATCTGCACCAGGATGCCGTGCACGAGTGGATCGGCATTGAGCGCATCGATCTCGGTGAGCAGCTCCTCCTGCGACGTCGACGGATCGAGCCGCATGGTGACGGAATGCATCCCCGCTTCTTCGCACGCCTTCCCTTTCATCCGCACGTACACCTGGCTCGCGGGATCGTCGCCGACGAGGATGACCGCCAGACCAGGCCGCACGCCCCGCGCGCCTAACGTCTTGACCTTCCGTGCCACGTCGGCGCGGATCGACGCGGCGATTGCGGCGCCGTCGATGATCTCAGCGGGCAAAGTCCACCGCCCGCGTCTCGCGGATCACCACGACCTTGATTTGCCCAGGATACTGAAGCTCGGACTCGATGCGCCGAGCGATCTCCTCGGACAGGGAGGTCATCCGGACGTCGTCGACCTCGTCCGGCCG
>DATFFP010000012.1:0-8712 GCA_035249985.1 Gemmatimonadaceae bacterium | reverse complement strand
CGCATCGCGCCGAACGGCGCTCGAGCGCGTGACCGCGGCGGCGATGGGGGCGGCGTCCACGGACGGCGTGCGGCTCAATGCAGCATGCGCCGCCCGCACGAGCGCGAGCTCGGCCCGACACGCCGCACACGTCGCCAGGTGACTCTCGACCGCGACGAGAGACGCGCCACCGAGCGCACCGCGCGCAACGTCCGGGAGCAAGTCCCGCATGTCCAAATTCGTGCAATCACTCATCGAGATACTCCTTCACCATGCGCACCGCATTGTGATAATGCACGCGCGCCGAACCTTCAGTGGTCTCCACGACGTCCGCGATCTCCCGGTAGCTCAACCCTTCCGTCACACGCAGCGTAAAGACAGCTCGCTGCGTCTCCGTCAGTCCATCCATCGCCGCGCGCAAACGGGCTTCGGTCTCCGTCGCGACCGCCGTACTCAACGGATCTTCCCCCGTGAGCGCGTGCGTTTCATCGATCGGAACCACCGTCGGTGCGCGCCGCTCCGCGCGAGCGCGATCTCGACACAAGTTGCGCGCAATCGAAAACAGCCACGTCCGCAGCGAGCTCGCCTCCCGAAACCGATCGATCGAGCCGAAGGCGCGAACGAACGTGTCCTGTACCACTTCCTCGAGCTCACCGCGCTCCCCCATGCTCGCCACGAAGCGCGACACGGCGGGCGCGTGGCGCTCGACCAGGATGGTCGCGGCCCGCTCATCCCCCCCGCGCCACCGCGCGATCAGCGCGGCATCGCTCGGTTCCCCGTCCCGCGTCGGCTCGCTCATCCCGGCATGTGGTTGGACGCTACCATCGCACCAGTGTTAAGTGCGGATTCCGGGCGTCCTTGACTTCGCCCCTCGCCCCTGGGTACGTTGACGCCGAACGCTCGTTCGACACCCAGTTCGAAGGGGGGCGGATGGCTCACCAGCAGGCGCACGACGAGAAGCTCGACGCACTCCTGGCGGCCGCAGCCCGCGTTTTCGCCAAGCGCGGCTATCATGAGACGAGCATGCGCGACCTGGCCCGCGAATCGGGGGTCTCGCTCTCCGGCCTCTATTACTACGTCAAGAGCAAGGACGAGCTGCTGTTCCTGATCCAGGACCGCAGCTTCGCCGCCGTCCTGGCGAGCATGGAGGAGGCCATCGCCGGGATCGAGAACCCGGTCGAGCGTCTGGCCCGATTCATCGACAACCACCTCGACTATTTCGCCTCGCACATGGCGGAGATGAAGGTCCTGTCGCACGAGTCCGGGGCGCTGTCGGGGGACTTTCTCTCGCAGGTGAACGCCAAGAAGCGGGAGTATACACGCGTCCTCATGGATATTCTCGCCGACGTCGAGCGCACCAATGGCGCGGCGCATGTGAATCGCCGAATCGCGACGTACACGCTCTTCGGCATGATGAACTGGATCTACAACTGGTACGATCCCCTCGGCGACCTCAGTGTCGAGGTGTTGAGCCAGAGCATCTGCCGGCTCTTCCTCGGCGGGTATGTCGGCATGCCGGTGTCGGAGTCGGTCATGCCACACATGACGGCGGGATAGCATTCAGCTCGTTCCCGCACGCACGCAGCAGCTTTTCACCAGAGGAGTCCCATGGCCACAGCTACCATGACCGAGCGCGAAGCGACCACCCTCGTTCGGTACCGGAAGGAGGGGCACGTCGCGATCTTCGAGCTCGATGATCCGCCGGCCAATACGTACACGCACGAGATGATGCGGCAGCTCGACGACTGCATCCTTCGCGCGCGGTTCGATGGCGACATTCACGTGATCATCCTGCGCGGTGCGGGCGAGAAGTTCTTCAGCGCCGGCGCCAACATCAAGATGCTCAACGAGGCGGACCCCACGTGGAAGTACTACTTCTGCCTCCACGCCAACGAAACGTTGAGCCGGCTCGAGCAGACCCCCAAGCTGGTGATCGCGGCGCTCAACGGGCACTGCGTCGGTGGCGGCCTCGAGATCGCCATGGCGGCAGACATTCGCATCGCACGCCAGGATGCGGGGAAGATCGGCCTTCCCGAGGTGAATCTCGGTGTGCTCCCGGGCACGGGTGGCACGCAACGACTCGCCCGTCTCATCGGCAAGGCGAAGGCGATCGAGCTCATGGTCACCGGCCGCACTTGCTCCTTCGAGGAAGCCGAGAAGATGGGGCTGGTCAACGCCGTCCTGCCGAAGGACGACTGGTGGGAGAGCGTGCTCCTCTACGCCCAGCAGTTCACGCTGCCTAACAAGGCCGCGATGGCGGTCGGCCACATCAAACGCTCGGTGCAGTCGGGGCTCGAGATGGCGTTCGAGTATGGGCTCTCGCTCGAGCGTGAGCTCCAGAGCCAGCTCTTCAAGAGCAGCGATGCGAAGGAAGGCATTGGAGCCTACGTCGAGAAGCGGCAGCCGCGCTTTCAGGGGCGCTGACGATGGGCGCCGGCGTCGCGACCGAGACCCTTCCCACGCGGCTGTTCATCAACGGTGAGCAGCTCGACGCCGCGGAGGGTCGGACCCACGACGTGATCAACCCCGCGACGGAGGAGGTCATCGCCTCGGTCGCGGCCGCCGGCGAGGAGGACGTCGATCGTGCGGTTCGCAGCGCCCGCGCGACGTTCGAGTCGGACAAGTGGCGGAAGATGAGCGCGCGCCAACGAGGCGAAGCGGTGTACCGCCTCGGCGAGCTGATCCTCAAGAACAAGGACGAGCTCGCTCGCCTGGAGACACTCAACAACGGCAAGCCGGTGTTCGAGTCGATGATCGATGTGCGCCTCGCCGCCGCGACGTACAAGTACTATGGCGGATGGGCGGACAAGATTCACGGCGAGACGATTCCCGTCGACGGGCCCTTCCTGAACTACACGCTTCGCGAGCCACTCGGCGTCGTGGGTGCGATCGTGCCGTGGAACTTCCCGATCTCGCTCGCGGCGTGGAAGGTGGCGCCCGCGCTCGCCTGTGGTAACACGGTTGTGTTGAAGCCCGCGGAGCTGACGCCATTCACCGCCATCAGGATGGCGGAGCTCGCGATCGAGGCGGGACTGCCCCCGGGCGCCTTCAACTGCATTCCCGGTCCAGGTTCGGCCGCCGGTAGCGCGCTCGTCAAGCATTCCGACGTGGACAAGATCGCGTTCACGGGCAGCACGGAGGTCGGCAAGCAGATCATGCGCGACGCGGCGGGAACGGTGAAGAAGATCTCGCTCGAGCTCGGCGGCAAGTCGCCGAATATCGTCTACGCCGACGCCGACCTCGACGCCGCGGCCCGCGGTGCCCTGACGGGAATCTTCTACGGCAAGGGTGAGGTATGCGCGGCGGGGTCGCGTTTGCTCGTCGAGGACAGCGCCGCCGAGGAGATGCGGACGCGCATTCTGGAGCGCGCGAAGAAGATGGTGGCGGGCGATCCACTCGACCCGAAGACCCGGCTCGGCGCGCTCGTGTCGAAGAAGCAGATGGAGCGCGTGCTCGGCTACATCGAGAGCGGCAAGTCGGAAGGTGCAAAGCTGCTGAGCGGTGGGGCGCGTACGCCGGTCAACGGCAAAGGCTATTTCGTCCAGCCGACCGTGTTCGAGGGCGTCGACCGCGAGATGACGATCGCGCGTGAGGAGATCTTCGGACCCGTGCTGGCGATGATGACGTTCAGCGACGGGATGTCCGGCGCTGCCGAGCTGGCGAATGCGACGATCTATGGGCTCGCCGCCGGCATCTGGACGCGGGACATCAAGAAGGCACTTCGCACCGCGCGCGAAATCCGCGCGGGAACGGTGTGGATCAACACGTACAACATGTACGACGCGGCTTCTCCGTTCGGCGGATTCAAGCAGTCGGGCTTCGGCCGCGACCTCGGCGTCCACGCGCTCGAGGGGTACATGCAGGTCAAATCGGTGTGGGTGGATCTTTCATGAGACTGCGTACTGCGTACTGCGTGCTGCGAACGAGCCCCTCCCAAACCGAGCGGGCTGGTTCGCAGTACGCAGTACGCAGTACGCAGTCCTAGACCATGCCCACGAGACTGCCGGAGGTCTACCTTGTCGACGCCGTCCGAACGCCCATCGGTCGCCACGGCGGCGCGCTCGCGCGCGTGCGGCCCGATGATCTTGCCGCGACCGCGATCGCCGGGCTCATCCAGAGAACGGGCCTCGACCCGTCGAGCGTCGATGACGTCATTCTCGGCTGCGCGAATCAGGCGGGTGAGGATACGCGCAACGTAGCGCGCATGGCGCTGCTCCTGGCTGGGCTGCCGGTAGAGGTGCCAGGACAAACGGTGAATCGGCTGTGCGGCTCCGGCCTGCAGGCGCTGGCGAGCGCCGCGCAGGCCATTCGCGCCGGAGAAGGCGAGGTCTTCATCGCCGGCGGCGTGGAGAGCATGTCACGCGCGCCGTGGGTAATGCTCAAGCCTGAAGACGGGTTTCCTCGCACGGTTCCCCCGATGGCGGATACGACGATCGGGTGGCGCTTCGTCAATCCGCGGATGCCCAGGGATTGGACCATCTCGCTGGGCGAAACAGCGGAGGAGGTCGCGCGGTGCTATGGGGTCACGCGCGAGGAGCAGGACGCCTTCGCGCACGAGAGTCAGCAGCGCACCAAGCGTGCGCTCGACGAGGACCGCTTTCGGGACGAGCTCGTTCCCGTCGAGGTCATCACCAAGGCTGGAACGACCGTCGTTGCGCGCGACGAGCATCCTCGACCCGAGACCACGCTCGAGACGCTGCGCGGGATGCGGCCGGCCTTCGTGAAGGAAGGCGGGACCGTCACCGCCGGCTCGTCGAGCGGAATCAACGACGGGGCCAGCGCCGCGCTCGTGATGTCGGCGGCCGCGGCGAACAGCCTCGGCCACAAGCCGCTCGCACGCATCGTGGCCACGGCGGTGGCTGGCGTGGCGCCGAACGTCATGGGCATCGGGCCCGTACCAGCCACTCGAAAGGCTCTCGATAGGGCCGGCCTCACGATCGATGACATCGATCTCATCGAGCTCAACGAAGCCTTCGCGTCGCAGGCAATCGCCTGCATCCGCCAGCTCGGCGCCGACCCGGACCGCGTCAACGTCAACGGCGGCGCCATCGCGCTTGGTCATCCGTTAGGCGCATCGGGGGCGCGCATTGTGGCGACCCTCGCGCACGAGCTGCGGAGGCGCGAGAAGCGCTACGGGCTGGCGACGATGTGCATCGGGGTCGGCCAGGGCATCGCGACGGTGCTGGAGCGTGTCGCATGACGTACGAGCAGATCCTCCTCGATCGCTCGGAAGGCATCGGGACACTCACGCTCAACCGGCCCGACAAGCTCAATGCGTTCGCCGGCCGAATGCGGCAGGAGATCGCGGAAGGGCTCGACGACCTCGAGAAGGATGATTCCGTGCGCGTCATTGTCATTACCGGCGCGGGCCGCGGATTCTGCGCCGGTGGTGACGTCACCTACATGGGTGAGCTGGTGGAGCGGCGCGACGTCGACGCGATGGCCGCGCTCGTCGATGCCGGGCGTCATGTCGTCATGACGATCCGAAATTCTCGCAAGCCGGTCATCGCGAGCGTCAACGGGGTGGCCGCCGGTGGCGGTGCGAACCTCGCGCTCGCCTGCGATCTTCGCATCGCGAGCGAGCTCGCCAGCCTCGGCCAGACGTTCAATCGCATCGGTCTGCATCCCGACTGGGGCGGTACGTACTTCCTGCCCCGACTCGTCGGCCCGGCGAGGGCGCTGGAGCTGATCTGGTTCGCGGACATGATCGACGCGCGCGAGTGCGAACGACTCGGCCTGTTCAACAAGGTCGTGCCGCACGCGTCGCTCGCGGAGGCGACGCGCGCGTGGGCGCGAACCCTCGCCAGCAAACCGAGCCTGGCGATCGCGATGGCGAAGCGCGCGGTGTATGACTCGCCCGACCGAACACTGCCTCAAATGCTGGACTACGAGCTCGACGCACAGCTTCGGTGCTTCGAGAGCGGCGACGCGAGCGAAGGGATCCGCGCCTTCAGTGAGAAGCGCGCGGCACGATTCGGAGCAGCCCGTTAGGACTTCAGGAGGATGTGACTCATGGCAATGGCGAAAATTGGCAACTTTGATGACTGGATCGACCTGTTCAAGTTCTGGCAGGACGACATCGGCCTCCAGGTGTCCGAGCTCAAGAACTACAAGTTCGACGTGAAGCTCGGTGAGCTGGAGGTCCCGGAGATCGAATTCGGCCACTACAAAGGGCAGCGGAAATGGCCGACGATCATGCACATCCCCGATCAACGGATCCGGGATGCGCTGCAAAACCTGATCATCTTCCAGGGTGACACGGAGTTCGCATCGGTGGAGCAGCAGCGGAGCCTGCTGCAGAACGCGCCCTCCGACTACGACCTGCTGTCGATCTATCGGGTGATGGCGGAAGAAATGCGCCACGGGTGGCAGATGTCGTACCTGCTGGTCGCGCACTTCGGCGACGAAGGGAAACGGGAAGCCGAGAAGCTCCTGGAACGTCGGGCCGACGAGCACGAGCGCCTGCTCGGGTCGTTCAATGAAGCGGTGGAGAACTGGCTCGACTTCTTCGCGTATACGCAGTTCATCGACCGCGACGGCAAGTATCAGCTGCAGATGCTCTCGACGTCGGCGTTCGCGCCGCTGTCCCGCTCGATGAAGCCGATGCTCAAGGAGGAGTCCTTCCACCTCGGCACCGGGAACAACGGGCTGCTGCGCATCATCAAGGCGCGGCGGATCCCCACCGACATCATCCAGCGGTACCTGAACAAGTGGGTGTCCACCGCGTTCGACCTGTTCGGAACCGACCAGTCGTCGTCCGCGCAGTGGGCGTACGTATGGGGATTGAAGGGGCGGTTCGACGAGCGCACCAACGCCCAGCCGGCCGATGAGCGCAAGCTCAACGAGCACGCACGTGAGCTCTACCGGCAGGAAGTATCCGGTCTGATCGAGCGACTGAACCAGCACATCCCCGCCGATCAGCTGAAGCTCAAGATCCCGAGCGAGAAATTCAATCGGCGGATCGGCATCTGGAAGGGACAGACCTTCACCGTGGACGGCGAGCCGATCGAGCGCGAGAAGTACAAGGATTACGTCGCGTCCGTCACGCCCACGGCACAGGACCGCGCATTCCTGGCTGACGTCTTCAAGGAGCGTGACTGGATCCTCGAAAAGAAGGTGGATGAGAAGGAGCGGGAGTGGCTCGCCGGGCCGCCGTCCGGAGGCAACGCGGTGAGTTGAGCCGCTCTCCCGAGCTGATCGGCCATCGCGGCGCGCCGCGCGAGCGCCCGGAGAATACGCTAGCCTCGTTTCTCCGGGCGCTCGACTTGGGTGCGGACGCCGTGGAGCTCGACGTCCACGCCACGCGCGACGGTGTCGTCGTCGTGCATCACGATTTCGTGCCGCGTGCCGAGTCGAGCGTGAGCGCGCTGAGGGGCCGCCCGATTGCGGAGCTCACCGCGGCCGAGCTCGCGACGTTTCGCGTGGTCGATGAACCGATACCGACACTTGCGGCTGTCCTCGACGCAATGGGCATTCGAGCCACAGTGTACGTCGAGATCAAGGGACGCGGCATCGAAGAGGCCGTGATCGAAACGATCGTGAGCGCTCCGTCCGCGAAGCGCGTCGCCGTGCATTCCTTCGATCACCGCGCCGTCGTCCGCGCGCGCACCATCCGACCCGACATTGCCACCGGCATCCTCTCGGCATCCTACCTGATCGACCCCGAGAACGCGCTCCGTGCGGCGCGGGCGCGCGACTACTGGCAGGAAGGCTCGATGATCGACGAGGTCCTGGTCGATGCGGTTCATGCGGCGAAGGGGCGGGTCATCGCGTGGACGGTCAACGAGCCCGAGCATGCTCGACGCCTCGCGTCCATCGGTGTGGATGGCATCTGCACCGACGCGCTTCAGATCATCGGCCCCGCGCTCGCGAGCACGTCATGACGATCCGTCGCGTCGCCGTGATCGGTGCAGGCACGATGGGGCATGGTATCGCCTATGTGGCGTGCGCCGCCGGCTACGACGTTCGCCTGGCAGACGCCGATGCGGCGACGCTCGCGACCGGCATGCGACGAATTCAGGAGGCGTTCGACAAGGCTATCGAGCGCGGCAAGGCCACCCCGGCATCGCGCGACGCCGGGTTGGCACGCCTGACGAGTGCGGCCAGCGCGCCTGAGGCCGCGCAGGAAGCCGACCTCGTCATCGAGGCGGTGCCAGAGCGGCTCGAGCTCAAGCAGTCGATCTTCAGGGATCTCGAACGGTCGATGGCCCCGACCGCGATTCTTGGAAGCAACACATCATCGCTCTCGATCACGCGGATCGCCGAAGGCCTGCGTCACGAGGAGCGCGTCGTGGGCCTGCACTTCTTCAACCCCGTCCCGGTGATGAAGCTGCTCGAGATCGTGCGCGGGGAGCGGACGAGCGACAAAGTCGTAGACGCGGCACGGGCATTCGCGACGTCGCTCGGCAAGACGCCGATCGTGGTGCGCGACAGCCCAGGCTTCGCGACGAGCCGCCTCGGGGTCGTGCTTGGGCTCGAGGCCATCCGCATGCTCGAGCAAGGCGTCGCGTCGGCTGAGGACATCGACCGCGCCATGGAGCTGGGATACAATCATCCCATGGGGCCGCTGCGGCTCACGGACGTGGTCGGCCTCGATGTGCGCCTCGCGATTGCCGAGCATCTCCACGCGACGCTCGGCGACGAAACGTACGAGCCCCCTGCCCTGCTGCGTCGCCTCGTGAGCGAGGGAAAGTTAGGCAAAAAGAGCGGACAAGGATTCTACTCCTGGGAGAA
>DATFFP010000011.1:0-21672 GCA_035249985.1 Gemmatimonadaceae bacterium | reverse complement strand
CTTTCGGTGGCGCCGGGCGTCGATGTCACGCAGGGTGGCGCACGGTCACCCGACACGGCGCGCCATGCCGCGGTCGTCGTGGTCGATGCGCCGCCGGCCTCCACCGCGGCCGCTGTCGCTCGTTATGTCCGCTCCGGCGGGGGGGCGATTCTTTCCGGTGCGAGCGCGAATGCGTCGGCGCTGGCCGACATCGCCATCGGCCGCGCCGGAGCGAGAGTCCGAGCGTCGTCGGTCGGCTTCGCCGACGGCGCTCCTCGCCAAGCGCTCGGGTTTCTCGCGATCACCCCGCGCCGCGACGCGATCGTGCTCGAGGAGCGCGACGGCCGCGTGGCCGCTGTGGCACGACGTGTGGAGATCGGACGCGTCGTTCAACTCGGATATGATGAGACCTGGCGGTGGCGACTCGCGGGAGGGGTGGGTGCGGTCGATGCGCATCGGACCTGGTGGAGCGGGCTCGTTTCGAGTGTGGCCTATCGCGCGGCCGCGCCGATCTCACGCGACGCGGGCGACGACGACGCGCCCCTCGCTCGCCTCGTCGGCGCGCTCGGCCCGTCGGGCCCGGCCAGCGGTGACACGATGGGTCGGGCGCGGTGGCTACCCTCGCCATCCCTCCTCTTCGCGCTCGTGAGTGTACTGTTGCTCGCGGAGCTCGCGTCGCGGCGCCTGCGAGGCGCGCCGTGAGTGTCGCGTTGATCTCGCACTCGGACTGCGGGCGTCACGATACCGGATGGGGTCATCCCGAGCACGTCGGTCGCATTCGGGCGATCACGAAGGCACTCCGAGAGCATCCCGAGGTGCTGACGGCCCTCGAGCACGTCGAGGCGCGTCACGCGACCGAGGACGAGATCGCGCTCATGCATGTCCGCGCGTACATCGACCAGGTGCGGCAGATCGCACGTGCCGGCGGAGGTCATCTCGACGCCGATACCATCGCGAGCGAGGGCTCGTGGGACGCGGCCCGCGCCGGCGCGGGCGCGTTACTCGATGCCGTTGACTTCGCGACGAGCGGCCACGGCCAACGGGCCTTTTGCGCGGTGCGTCCGCCCGGCCACCATGCCCTTGCCGATCGCGCGATGGGGTTCTGCCTCTTCGGCAACGTCGCGATTGCCGCGCGGTACGCGCAGCGCCGCCACGAGCTGGGTCGCGTGCTGATCGTGGACTGGGACGTCCATCACGGTAACGGTACCCAGGCCCTCGTCGAGGGCGACGCGAACATTCATTTCGTGTCGATGCACCAGTGGCCCTGGTATCCGGGAACGGGCGCCGCCGACGACCGTGGTCCGCATCGGAACGTCTGGAACGTGCCGATGGCGCCCGCGCTCCCGCCCGAGCGATACGTCGAGGCCATCACGCGGGCAATCGATGACGCCACGACCGGATTCACACCGGACATCGTCGTGATCTCAGCCGGCTTCGACTCGCTCCGCGGCGATCCGCTCGGCGCATTCACGCTCGAGCTCGAGCATGTCGTGGCGTTGACGCGGCTACTGGTCGAGCGCGCGACCGACTGGTGCGCGGGACGGGTCGTCAGCGCTTTGGAGGGCGGCTATGCCACCGATCGCCTCGGTGAGGCGTGCGTCGAGCACATGAAGGCACTGCTCTGAGAGGAGCCGGTGGTCAGGGGTCAGGGGTGAGGGGTGGAAAGGGCGCCGCGGCTCCGCCGCAGGCGCCTCACCAGATGAGCGCGGCAGCGAAGCTGCCGCGCCTTTCCACCCCTGACCCCTGACCCCTGACTCCTGACTCCTGGCTCCCGCCGTGCTGACTCCCCGTCCTCCCGCGCCCGGGGTACATTTCCCACCACATGAGCGCAACTCCGCGCGTCCCGCCGGTACCGGCGGTCCTCCGCCTTGTCCAGATGGCGGTGCTTGGCCGCTGGCGCGCGACCGGCGAAGACCTCTATCGAGAGGTTGCGAGGGTCACGGAGGCGGCGCCGAAGAAGGAGATCGTCGTCTCCGGATGCGGCGACGGCGTCACCGCGGAATGGCTGGCGCTGCGAACCGCGGCATCCGTCACCGGCGTAGATCCCGATCTGGATGCCATCGAAGGGGCGGAGACGCGTGCGCGAGCGTTGGCCAATGCGCCCCAATTGCACTATCAGGGGGCCCCGCTCGACGATCTGCCCTACGAGACCGCCGTGTTCGACATCGCCATCGGCGAGCCCGCGCTCTCCTCCTCGGGCGATCCGGCGCGTGCGGTCGCCGAGCTGGTGCGCGTGACCAAGCCGATGGGGCCCGTCGTCCTTCTCCAGCCGACGTGGAGCTCCGACATTTCCGTTGGCGCGCGGGAGTTGTTGATCGAGCGGCTGGGCCTGCGCCCCTTTCTTCTGGTGGAGTGGAAGCAGATGCTGCGCGACGCCGGCGTCGTCGATGTACAGGTGCAGGATTGGACGACGGGCTCCGCCTCGGGCGCGCGCTGGACCGGCGCGAGCGCCGCGCACGCGCCCGTGCTCAACTGGCGTCAGAAGATGCAGATCCTCGGACGCGCGTGGCGCGTGTGGGGTTGGCGTGAGGCCCGCAGCGCCGTGGAGCGTGAAACGACGCTGCTCCGCGAGCTGTCGCGCGAGCGCGCGATTGGATTCCAGCTGATCAAGGGTGTGAAATGGCCACACGCGAGGTCGGCATGACCGTGGCGAACGCCGCGCCGGTGACCGCCGTGGAGGGGAAGGTCCCGCGCAGCTGGCTTCGCGACGCCGACGGCACGATGCGTCGCGACCTCGGCCCTCGTGAGCTCGCCGAGGTGGTGCGCTCCGGCACCGGACAGCTATGGGTCGATGTCGACTCCAGAAACCGTCACCAGCTGGCGGTTCTCGAGAAAGTATTCGGCTTCCACCCACTCGCCATCGAGGACACCCTCAATCCGGAATCGCGCGTCAAGCTCGAGGAGTACGACGGGTACCTCTTCATGATCGTCCGCGGCGTGTGCTTCGAGGATGAGACCCCCGACCCGTACGATCTCGAGACGTTCAATCTGTATTTCTTCCTCGGGCCGAACTACCTCGTCACCGTCCACGGCGAACGCGCGCGGAGCATCAGGATCGTCGCCGAGGTCCTCGAGCGAAGCCCCGACGTTCTCGGCCGTGGTGCGCAGCGGCTCTTGCATTTGATCATGGACACCGCCGTCGATGAGTACTTCCCGCTGCTCGAGCGGATCGATGGAATGGTGGAGCAATTCGAGGATCGCGTCTTCGTCAGCTTTCAGCGGGACACGCTACAGGACATCCTCCAGGTCAAGCGCCTGATTTTATCGTTGCGGCGCCACCTCTTTCCCCAGCGCGAGGTGTTCAACCTGCTCACGAACCGTCCGAACGCCTTGTTGTCGCACGAGACCCAGATCTACTTCCGGGACGTGTACGACCACGTGCTGCGCATCAACGACGGGCTCGAGACGCAGCGCGATCTCCTCGGCGGCACGATGGAAGCCTACCTCACGCAGGTCTCCAACCGTCTTGGTATGGTGACGAAGGGCCTCTCGGTCATCGCGACGCTCAGCGTTCCCTTCGTCGTCGTCAGCGGGATGTGGGGGATGAACTTTCAGCACATTCCCCTCTCGGACAACCCGTTAGGTTTCTGGCTGATGCTCGCGCTTCAGCTCGCCATCGGGGGCGTGCTGCTCTTCCTGCTCATGTGGCGGAAATGGCTGTAGCCGGTCTTCGTCTGTATGGGGTCGCGGCGCTCGCGCATGCCGACGACCGTCCCTTGGTCGACAGTACCTCGGTGGTCGCGGTCCGCGACATCGGCGCCATCGTACGCCCGTCGTCGTACGCGCTCCCGCCCCTCGACGACAACGAGATACTCGACTGCCAGCACGTGGTCGAGGCGGTCTTTCGCGCCCAGACGATCCTCCCCGCCCCCTGCGGAACGGTGTTCAAATCCGAGGAGCACGTGCGCCGCTGGCTCGAGCTGAACTACGTCTCGCTGGTCGAGGGCATTCATTTCGTCGACGGCCGATGCGAGGCGCGGGTGCACGTCTCCGATCTTCCGGGGGATGACGTCGACGCCAGCGACCCCGACCACATGTCTCTGGCGACGGAATGCTTCCGCACGTTGCGAAAGTTCGCGGTGGCCGCGTTGCCCATTCGTCCCGAGGAAGGCCGGATCCTGAGTGGCGCATACCTGCTCGACCGTGCCGAGTACCAGGATTTCGAGGAGCGGGTCCGGGAGCAAGCGCGTCGAGCCGCGGGACTTCGATTCCGGATCACGGGCCCCTGGCCGCCGTACGATTTCGTGCGGATGGATTTCGGAGCGTAGATGTTCTGTCCGGAATGCGGCACGTGGAATCGTGCCTCGATCGCGAAGTGTACGCGATGCCAGGCAGATCTTCCTGATCTCCCTGAGGCCTCCGGCAGCAAGCCTGACGACGAGCTCGACACGATTCGTCGCGCGACCGGGGGTCGGTACCGGGTGTACCGCCGCCTCGGCACCGGTGGGATGGCGAACGTCTACTACGCACAGCATGCCGTGCTGGAGCGGCCGCTGGTGATCAAGGCGCTCCTTCCGCATCTCGCGCGCGATGCCGAGATGCGCGAGCGCTTCAAGCGTGAGGCGGAGGCATCGTCGCAGCTGTCGCATCCGCACATCTGCTCGATCATGGACTATGGCGAGGTGGACAACGTCGTCTATCTCGTGATGCCGTATCTGGCGAATGGATCGCTCGCCGACGTCATAGTGCGCGACGGAACCGTTCCGGTGCCGCGCTCCGCCGCCGTGTGCGCGCAGGTCGGGGTCGCGCTCGACTACGCCCACCGGCACGGTATCGTGCACCGTGACATCAAGCCCGACAACATTCTCTTCGACGAGGATGGCAACGCGCTCATCACGGACTTCGGAATCGCGACGGCCCGCTTTCACGCCCGGCTGACCGGGACAGGGCGGGCGATGGGAACGCCCCACTACATGTCGCCCGAGCAGGCTATGGGCCGGATGGTCGACGGTCGAAGCGACCTCTACGCCGTCGGCGTGATGCTGTACGAGATGCTGGTGGGCTTTCCGCCGTTCGACGGCGCGGATTCCTATTCGATCGGCTACAAGCACGTCCACGAGCAGCCGGCGTCTCCGGACATCGTCGACTCGCGCGTTCCCGCCGCCATGGCCCACATCGTCATGCGGTGCCTGGCGAAAGCCGCCGGTGAGCGCTACCAGCGCGGCAACGACCTGGCCGACGCACTCATCGCGTTCCTCGGCGCTACGGGAGCCGCCGACGAGCAGCGGTCCGCCTGGATTCCGCGCCGCACGGGCGCGACACCCTCGAACGTGCGGTCATGAAGATCTCGCACGAGATCCTCACGCTTCGCACGACGCATCCATTCACCATTGCGCGGGGTGGCTCGAGCGAGTTTCCCGTCGTGTGGGTGCGCGTCACCGACTCCGACGGGAACGACGGCTGGGGTGAGGCATCCCCGAGCAAGTTCTACGGCGAGACCGCGGAAACTGTCGTGGGCGTCCTGCCCCGACTCGCCGCCGCCATCGACGGGATCAACCCGTGGTCGCTCGAGGAGATAGAGCGCCAACTCGATCTCGCGATTCGGTTCAACGGCGCGGCCAAGAGCGCGATCAGCGCCGCCCTGCACGACCTCGCCGCAAAGCGGCTCAACGTTCCCCTCTGGAAGATGTGGGGGCTGGACCCGGCGCGCGCGCCGCGCTCGAGCTTCACGATCGGCATTGGCGATGCGGCCGATATCAGGCGAAAGGTGGCGGAAGCGGCCGAGTATCCGATTCTCAAGGTGAAGCTGGGCTCGGATCACGACGAGGAGATTCTACGCACCGTTCGCGAGGCGGCGCCGGACAAAGTGCTGCGCGTAGATGCCAACGCGGGCTGGACGCCGAAGCACGCACTGCGGATGATGGACGTGCTGGTCCGTCACGGCGTGGAGTTCGTCGAGCAGCCGCTGCCTGCACACGACATCGCGGGACTGCGGTTCGTTCGGGAGCGCGCGCCCTTGCCGATCATCGCTGACGAATCCTGCGTCACCAGCGCCGACATACCACGCCTCGTCGGGGCCGTCGATGGCATCAACATCAAGCTCGCCAAGTGCGGCGGGTTGCGGGAGGCGCTCCGTATGATCGCTGTCGCGCGGACGCATGGCATGCTCGTCATGTGCGGCTGCATGATCGAGACGAGCCTCGGCATTACCGCGGCGGCCCACCTGGCACCGCTGCTCGACTATGCGGATCTCGACGGCGCCGCGCTCGTCGCCAACGATCCCTTCATCGGCGCTTCGATTGCGGGCGGCCGTATCGCGCTCCGCGATGCGCCAGGGCTGGGCGTCACGAAAGCATGACCGCACCTCGCTTCGTCGAGGTCGCGCTCCCGCTCCCCGTCTTCCAGACATTCACGTACGCGGTCGATCGCGAGCCGGCCCACCCCCTGGTCCCCGGCACGCGTGTGATCGTCCCCGTGCGGAAGCGTCGCGCCGTCGGAATCTGCCTGGGCACGTCGGATCAGACCGGGGTGAAGAGTCCGCGTCCCATTCTCGACGTTCCCGACGCCGATCCGGTCTTCGCCGAGCGTATGCTGGCGTTGTGCCGGTGGATTGCCGAGTACTACGTCGTTCCCCTGGGTCTCGTCCTGCGCTCGGCGATGCCATCCGCGCTCGCTGGTGCGACGCGACCGACGCCCGAGCAGCGCACCGAGCGCATCGCGGTCCTGACGCGCCGGCTTCCCTCGCTCGAGCTGCGCGACAAGACCTTTGGTCGCGCCGTCAAGCAGCGCGCGCTGTACGAGCTGCTCGAGTCATTGGGCGGACGCAGCCCCGCGACGCACCTCATGGAGCACCTCGGCGTCTCGCGCGGCGTCCTCGATGCTCTGGTCGAGAAACAGCTGCTGACGCTCCAGGAGTCCGTGGTACAGCGCGATCCGTTCGCGCTCCGCCGGCCACTTGCCCCGGAGCGACACGTGCCCTCCGCTCCGCAGCGCGCCGCGATCGATGCCCTGGTGTCCGCCAAGCCCGGCGAGGTGTTTCTCCTGCACGGCGTCACTGGCAGTGGAAAGACGCTCGTCTATATCGAGCTGCTTCGAGAGATCGTGGATCGGCGGAACCAGACGGCGATCGTGCTGGTCCCGGAGATCGCGCTGACCCCCCAGACGGTCGATCGCTTCCGCGCGGTGTTCGGCGATCGCATCGCCGTCCTTCACTCCGCCCTGAGCGATGGCGAGCGCTACGACGCGTGGCTCGCGCTCAAGCGTGGCGAAAAGCGGATCGCGGTGGGTGCGCGCTCAGCGATCTTCGCTCCGCTCGACACCCTCGGGGCGGTGATCGTCGACGAGGAGCATGAGGGGAGCTACAAGAACGGAGAGACGCCGCGATACCATGCGCGCGAAGTGTCTGTCGTTCGCGCGCGGGACGAAGGTGCGATCGTCGTCCTCGGAAGCGCGACGCCGAGCCTCGAGAGCTGGCACAACGCGGACGGCGGAAAGTACCGCCTGCTCACGCTCCCCGAGCGCGTGGGGGCCGGGCGCATGCCTAACGTCGGCGTGGTCGACCTGCGGAAAAGGACCCCGGAGGCGGCGACCGAGTTTTCCAGTGTCGTCAGCGACAGCCTGGAGCGTGCGCTCCACGAGCGGCTCGAGCGCGAAGAACAAAGCATCCTGCTCTTGAACCGGCGTGGCTACGCGTCGTTCGTGCAGTGTGCCGACTGCGGGTACGTCGTCTCGTGTCCCAACTGCAGCATCACCCTCACCTATCACCGCGCGCCTGAGCGACTCATTTGCCACTATTGTCTGTATCAGACCCCGCTCGTCACACGCTGCGTTCGCTGCGGCGGGAGCACCGTCCGGCAACGCGGCCTGGGCACTCAACAGGTGGAACGCCTCCTGGGGGAGCGCTGGCCAGCGGCGCGCATCGCACGCATGGATGTGGATACGACGAGCGGCAAGTGGGCACACGCCGAGATTCTCGACCGGGTCGGACGTGGGGAGGTCGACATCCTGCTCGGCACCCAGATGATCGCGAAGGGACTGGATTTTCCGAACGTCACGCTGGTTGGCGTGGTCGACGCGGACGTGGGGATCAATCTTCCCGATTTCCGCGCATCCGAGCGAAGCTTTCAGCTCCTGAGCCAGGTTGCCGGTCGCGCGGGCCGCGGACCGAAGGGCGGCTCGGTGATCATTCAGACGCGAATCCCGACGCATCACGCCGTGCGATGCGCCATTACGCACGACTATGGCTCGTTCGTGGCGGAGGAGCTCCCGGCACGGCGTAATCCGTCCTATCCGCCGTATACGCGTCTCGTCAACGTCATCGTCAGCGGCCTCGCCGAGGAGCCCGCGGCCGATGTCGCGATCGCGGCGGCAGACTGGCTGCGACAGCTGATCATCAGCGCGCCCGATCTCCCGGTGACGGTGGTCGGTGCTGCCCCTTGTCCGATCGATCGGATCAAGCGCCGCTGGCGGTGGCACTTCCTGTTGAAATCGGATCACCCCGGGTCGCTTACGCGAGTGCTCCGCTACTTTCTCGAGCGCTTCGACGTCCCGAGCGCCTACGATATGCGGGTGGTCATCGACCGGGATCCGGTGTCGCTGCTGTAAGACTACTGCGAACTGCGAGCTGCGAACTGCGAACTGCGAACTGCGAGCTGCGAGCTACGACCTGCGACCTGCGACGTGCGACTGCGAACTGCGAGCTGCGAGCTGCGAGCTACGGCCTGCGAGCCAGCTTGCTGGGCACATCGGGGGATTCTCGAGTAGGTTTTTGGTCGCAGTTCGCAGTTCGCACTTCGCAGCTCGCAGTTCGCAGCTGGCGGTTCGCAGTTCTGCCTATAATCCCGAAACCTCATGTCCCGCCCCTACATTCTCTCCGAGTCGACATACCGCACCGTGTCCTCCACGCGATACGAGGTCGCGATCCTGCCATGGGGCGCGACGGAGGCGCATAACTACCACCTGCCGTACGGCACCGACAACGTGCAATGCGACCGGCTCGCGGCCGAGGCGGCTCGCATTGCGTGGGAGCGTGGTGCGAAGGTCATCGTGTTGCCGACCGTTCCCTTCGGCGTGAACACCGGCCAGCTCGACATTCCGCTCACGATCAACATGAATCCATCGACGCAGATCGCGGTGCTGCGTGACGTCGTCGATGCGCTCGCGGGCCAGGGGATCCGCAAGCTCGTCGTCTTGAACGGGCATGGCGGGAACGATTTCCGGCAGATGATTCGCGAGCTCTCGCCGCGGACGCCGATATTCATCTCGGCGATCGAGTGGTGGAAGATCGTCGATCCGGCTGGGTATTTCGAAAAGTCGGGTGACCATGCCGGCGAGCTCGAGACGAGCGTGATGATGCACGTCGCACCGGAGCTGGTTCGACCGCTTGGCGAGGCGGGGCCGGGAGCCGCCAAGCGACCGCGTCCGACCGGGATGCGTGAGGGGTGGGCATGGGCACCACGCGCGTGGACCCGGGTGACCGCCGATACGGGGATCGGCGACCCGTCGCGCGCAACGGCCGAAAAGGGTGCGCGCTACACGAAGGCGGTCGTCGGTCGTGTGGCCGAGTTCCTCGTGGAGCTCGCGGCAGTCGATCCGAAGGATCTCTACGAATGACGGTTGAATCCCCCCGGCGCGCGGAGCCATCTTTCGTGCGCTTCCTCGCGTGCCTTTCGAGATCGCAATGAGCCCCTACGGTTTCCGTGCCCTCGTTTCTACACCCTGACTTCACGGCGCCCCGCTTTGCACAGTCGTCCGATGCCCGGTTCGTGCCGGCGCCCGCGGACGGCGTGCTGCCCGACGGATTTTTCTCGACGACCAACCTGCCGACCTATGTGAAGGTCGATGGGAAGTGGCGCATGCCCCGCGAGCCGCGCATGGACGCGGCGCTCGTGCGCGACAAGGCGGGCGAAGTCTGGGTGCGCGAGGGACGGCGCGTGAAAAAGGGCGATGCGGTCGCCGTCGGCGTCCGCGAGGACGGGGGCGAGGGGATCTACGTGCATGCCGGTGCTTTCCTCGGCGACGCCGTGGGGGGCGAGTTCAAGTTCATGACCAGCGAGGTCTCGCGCGAGAAGCCGATCGACTACGGGCTCATGGCGCGTATTCTCGTCGAGGAGCGAGACCGCGGCGGGTACCCGGTGTGGGTCACCGGGCCGGCGCTCGTGCATTCACGCGCGCGCACTGACATGGTGTGGTTCATCGCCAATGGATTCGTCGGCGCGCTATTGGCGGGAAACGCGGTCGCCGTCCACGACATCGAGGCGTCCATCTTTGGAACCACGCTCGGCATGACGGGGAGTGGCGAAGCGACGACCGGGGGACACGGCCTGCACATGCGGGCGATCAACAAGGTGCGCGCCGCCGGCTCCATCGCCGAGGCGGTGAAGCAGGGGATCATCACGGACGGGATCATGCACGCATGCGTTGTCCACACCATCCCCTTCGTGCTCACTGGGTCGATCCGCGATGACGGTCCGCTGCCCGGCGTGATCACCGACAATCTCGAGGCGCAGGACGCCATGCGCACGCATGCGATCCGCGCGACGATGGCCATCCTCATCGCGACGGCGCTCCACGCCATCGCGACCGGCAACATGCTGCCCGCCTTCGTCACCGAGCAGGACGGCTCCCTGCGCGAGTTGCCGACGATCTGCGTCGATTCCTCGGAGTTCGTCGTCAGCAAGCTCAAGGATCGCGGCACGCACCAGGCGTTCGGCGTCGTCACCAATGCGCAGGACTTCATGCACATTCTGAGGCTGTACGTCGAGCGCGAGATCGCGGCGCGCGCCGCGCTGACGACGGACACGCAGTCGGCGGCCACACGATGACGGACGACACACGCCGCCGGTTCCTCCTCGCGATCGCCGACGAGGTCGCGCCCGAGCGCGTGGAGGAGGTGCGCGTCTTTCGCCCCATCCGGCAGGGCGGCCAGGAGACGGGAGTCGCCGTCGTTGCCGTGGAGCCGGAGGCGCTTGCCGAGGATGCCGAGTCGCGCGCAGTGCCGCGTCACATTGTGTATTCCGCGCGGTATCGCCTCGTCCTCAAGGGCCCCGAGCGCGGCCGATGGGAAACCACGGTGACCGCCGAGGCGGATGCACCGCTCACGGCGGTGGAAGCGGTCGTGCGCGGCGTGCTGCGGCGTGCGGGTGAGGACGACGAGCCTGAGCGGCTCACGGGCGAATCGTTTCGGCAGGCGCTGGTCGTGGAGCCGTGGACTGCGCCTCGGCCATAGAATCATTTCTCGCGTACCTGCGCGATCACAACCTGCCCGTCACCGCGCAGCGGCAAGCCATTGCCGAGGTCGTGTTGTGCAGTGACCGTCACGTGTCCGCCGACGACATCGAGCGCGAGCTGTGGGCGCGGGGCGCGGCGGTGGGCACCGCGACGATCTACCGCACGCTCGATGTCATGGTCCGGTCAGGCCTCGTCGTCGAGCGCGACTTCGGTGAGGGGTTTCGGCGCTTCGAGCCGGCGCGCGATGAGCCGACCCACGAGCACCTGATCTGCACCGTGTGCGGCCGGGTGGTCGAGTTTCGCGAAGAGCGGCTGGACCGGATGACGATGCTGATCGCGGAGCAGCACGATTTCGTGCGCTCGCGGCACAAGCTGGTCATCGAGGGGGTGTGTGGCGTCTGCAGAGGAACGAGGAACGAGGAACGAGGAAACAGGTCCTAGGTCCGGGCCGCGACACTCCGCGTCATTGCTTCCTCGGTCCTCGGTCCTCGTTCCTGCTTCACCCATTTCATCATGACGGCGCGATGAATGTCCCTCGCGTCCTCGATGCGCTCGGCGGAGACATCGACCTGGGAGGGGGTCACCAGAAAGGGCCATACCTGGTCTCCGCCGGCGGAACCGTGCGCGCCCACCTGGTCATCGAACGAGATGATGTCGTAGCCGTCGTACGCGCCGAAGATGACGATGTCACCGGCGTTGCCCTGCCTGACGAGCGATCCGACGGCGCGAAGGACGCAGGGTTCCATCCCGTACCGCTCCATCGGATTGTTGCCTTCGAGCACCTCGAGCTGCTCGCCGACGATCATCGCGCGGCCGGTGGGCGTCTGCACGTGCACACCGTCCTTTAGCCGCGCGAAGAGGACACCAATGCCCGGATGCGCGAGCAGCGACGCGTAGAGATGCGCCCGGCCCCGGTCGCGCGCGATCTCCGGCAGCGTCAGTGGTGATTCGGAATCGGCGAAGTAGATGTGGGCGAGCGATGAGCTGAAGGTGACTACGACCTCATGGCGCTGGCTCACCCAATACTTCTGCGGCCATAGCAGCTCCCGTACGCCGTAGCGGCTCCGCAGCCAGTCCCGAACAGCGCGAAGCACACGACCGGTGCGTACGTGCTTCTCGTCGGCGGCCGCGGCAGCCTCGTCGACGATTTGCGCGCCGACGTCGACGTACTCATCGGGCGGAGCGACGCTCATGAGGCTGGACAGCGGCGTGATCCCCAGCTCCCTGGCCTCCCCCTCGAGCATCCGCTGTACCGTCGTGCCGAGCGATTCGCCAAAGCGCACGCGATAGCTCGAGGCGGGCGTCATGCCGTGATCCGACAAGATGACGAGGTCGTACGGCCGCGAGCTGACCGCGCCGATCATGCGATAGATCTCCTTGATGCGCGCGTCCGTGCGGCGCAGGTCGGCGAGCGAGACGCGGCTCGAGGGGCCAAAGTGATGACCGAGCTCATCGTATTGCATGAAGGTGCTGTAGATGACCGGCACGCCGAGATAGATGTCGAGCATGATCGCCATCGTCTGCAGCTCGCGAACGACGACGTTCGTGAAGACGCGGAGGAAGGGAAAAATCCCCTCGGCATGCGTCGCCTTGCCGGCGAGCTCATGTCGCAATCGCTCGAACTCCTCGCGCAGCCACTCCGCGATGGACTGAAGGACCATGCGGGCGACGCGCACCGGGTGCACGAGGATCAGCAGCGCCATGCGCAGCCCGCCAAGGCGGCGGAAGATCGACGATCTCTCGCGCGTCGCGATCGTGAACGCTACCGTGTCCGCATCGCCATCGAGCAGATTCACATAGCTCGACCCGCCGGCGAGCGCCCCCGGCGAGTGAATGCGATCGCGAATATATTGCACGCCGTCCAGCGCGTTGCACGTGATGATGCGGCGCGCCTTGCGGTCATAAAAGCGGAAGGCGGGGATGAGGTCATTCTCGCCGTGGAAGATTCCCGCCTGACAGTACGGAGTCGCCGATGGAAGGCCGGAGAACCACCGGCGCAGGTGAAAGCCTTCCTCATCCAGGAGCTTCGCAATCGTCGGACAGTAGCCGAGGTCGAGCGCGCGCCGCAGGTCGGAGTAGGCGAGCGCATCGATCTGGAGAGCGACGAGCCCGCGCCGTTCATCGCGAAGTCGTCGCTCGCGGCGGAAGGCACCGTATTTGAGCGAGTAGTACCACCGGAGCACCCGGCCCATGCGCTTGCGGCGCCGGCGCTCCACCCTCGGAGCCTGCATGGAAGAAACAGCCTCGTTGGGCATCGTCATCGCGTTTACCGCCGGGTTGCTGAGCTTTCTGTCGCCGTGCGTTCTGCCACTCATTCCGAGCTACGTGACGTTTATCACCGGATTGAGCCTGGAGGAAGTGCAGAAGACGCGCCGCCTCGCGCTCATCCATTCGCTGCTGTTCATCCTCGGCTTCACGCTGATCTTCCTCGCGCTCGGTGCAACCGCGACCGTGCTGGGTCGCGCGCTGCTCGTGTATCGGGAGTGGATCAGCCGGGTGGGAGGCGTCCTCGTCATCATCTTCGGTCTCTACCTGCTCGGCGCGTTCAATATCGCGGCCTTCGCGCGGGAGCGCCGCGTGCATCTGGCGGACAAGCCGATCGGATATCTCGGAACGGTGCTCGTGGGAATCGCCTTCGGCGCCGGATGGACGCCCTGCATCGGCCCCATCCTCGGTTCCATTCTCATCTACACCTCGAGCTCGGCCGATCTTGGCCGTGGGCTGGGCTTGCTGACGGCGTACTCGATGGGACTCGCCGTGCCGTTTCTCGCGGCCTCGCTCGCAATAAACCACTTCATCTCGTTCTTCACGCGCGTGCGGCGCCACATGATGTGGGTGAGTCGTGCGGGCGGTGCGCTGCTCATCCTCGTCGGCGTGCTCTTGCTCACGGACTATTTTACCGTGCTCGCGGGATACTTGCAGCGGTTGACGCCGGACGCGATCCGGAACCGCATTTGATCTCGCACCTAACGCGTGTCTGATCAGCGGGTCGGTTGTGGAGAGGGTCCTCCGGCCTTATACTTCACGAAGCACATCGCGACATGGCCGCATCTGGCCACGCATTCATCGATCGACTCCGGGTTCCGGGACGTCTCGAGCCCCCTGCCGACTGCTGGGTGATCACGCAGGGCAGCAGCAGACCGATCGATGCCGAACACCATCACTCTAAGGCCCAGCGCTCCTGGGCAGCAGCCGGACGAGCGCAATCGCCTCCTCAAGGCACTGAGCCCCGAGGTCTACGCCCGCCTCGTGGACGAGGCGGAGTCGCTCGAGCTCGGCGCCAAGCAGGTGCTCTGGCCGGCCGGCGTGCCGATTCGCTCCGTCTATTTTCCGCGCACATGCGTGGTGTCACTCATCGTCCCGCTCCACGAGGACCGCCCTATCGAGGCGGCGACCGTCGGGAACGAGGGGTTCGTCGGCGCCCCCGTAGCGCTTGGCGTGCAAACCACCACCATCACCGCCATTGCCCAGGTGGCGGGAACGGGCCTGCGTTTGCCGGCGGCGACGTTCGCGGCACTCAACAGCGAGCACGCGGAGCTTCGCCTCCTCGTGCTGGCGCATGCGCATACGCTCATGGAGCAGGCCGCGCAGACCGTCGCCTGCAATCGCCGTCACGAGCTGTCGGAGCGATGCGCCCGCTGGCTCCTCATGACCCATGACCGCGTCGGCGCCAGCTCCTTCGGTCTGACGCAGGACTTCCTCGCGATCATGCTCGGCGTTCGGCGAGCCGGTGTCACTGTGGCGGCTGGAACGCTGCAGCGCGCAGGCCTCCTCAAGTACTCGCGCGGGCGCGTCGAGGTGCTGGACCGCGATGGTCTGGAGGCGGCGTCATGCGAGTGTTATCGCGTTCTCGCCGATTCCTACGAGCGCGCGGTCCGGTTGCCGCCGAGCTGACTGGTATGTACGTCAACGTACGCTACAGTGTCCGTCACCGGTCACTACTACGTCCGCCGCAGGCACGCAACTCTTTATTTGCCAGCGACTTGACAGCGTACGTCGTCGCGCTATTATCGACACCCGTGAGCGACGTCGCCCACGCGTGTTTCAGGAAGGAGGGTACGATGCAGTTCGATCAGGTGCCTGGGACAAACCGGCCGTCCTCCGCTCATCTCGCGACTGCTACGGACCGGGCGCTGGCCCTTGCTCTACAGCCGGACGCAGACAGCAACCGGCATCTCGATCTCCAGCGTGCGATGCGAGCGCTGTGCGCCGAGGCCCGCCGCCAGGGCATGCACGCCGAGGAGCTGATCGTTCTCTTCAAGAAGACGTGGCAGGCCCGTCCCGAGGTGCACACCATGTCGCGTGAGGATACCGGCCGACTCCTCGATTCCATCGTCACGATGTGTGTCGAGGAGTACTACGACGGTCGTTAGGGCGCACCGGCGCGCTCGAGCCAGGATCTGAGTCGCGGCGCCAGCGCGCGCACGTCGACCGGCTTCAACAACACGTCCACACATCCCGCGGCGAGACAACGAGCCCGAATCTCCGGCTCATCGCGTCCGGTCAAGGCGACGACTACGCTCGACGGCGCGCCATCCGCTCGCAATCGCTTCAAGAGTGTGAGCCCGTCCCCATCCGGCAGACGCAGGTCCAGCAGCATGACGTCCGGCGGATCCGCCTGGCAGGCAGCATACGCCTCGCCGACCGTCCCGGCGGTACTCACCCGAAACTTCGCATCCTCGAGCAGTATTCGCATCGCACTCGTGACGAGTGCGTTATCCTCGACGACGAGTACGTGGGCCTCGTCCCGCGTCACTCCGCCTTGGCCGGCTGACAGGGAAGCGTGAATCGAAAGCGGCTCCCCTGACCGAGCGCGCTGTCCACCCAGATCCGCCCGTCGTGCAGCTCGACGAACTTGCGCGCGATCGCGAGGCCAAGCCCGGTGCCGTGGTGCGCACGCGACGGCGAGGCATCGACCTGCGCGAACTCCCGAAACACGAGCTCGTGATGCTCGGGCGCGATCCCGATCCCGGTGTCGCCCACCTCGACGAAGATCGTCGGCCGCGGCTCATCCGGCGCCATCGCGGCGCGGATCCACACGCGACCGCCCGAAGAGGTGAAGTCGATCGCGTTTCCGAGCAGGTTGCTCAGGACGTGGTGAATCTTGTCGCGATCGGCGCGCACGCGCGGGAGGTTGCTCGCGACGTCGAGGGTCAGAGTCAACGCCCGCTTGGCGATCAATGGGCGATTGAGTGTCGTGACCTGGTCGATGAGCGCGTCGATGCCAAACTCGGTATGCGACGTGGTGAGCTGGTTGGCCGCGCTGCGCGCGTACGTCAGGATGTCGCTCACCATGTCGAGCAGTTGTCGGCCGCCGTTGATCATCCCGACGACACTGTCCCGCTGGCGCGGATTCAGCTCGCCGAGAATACCATCCCGCAGGATCTCGGCATGCGTGATGATCGCGGTGAGGGGCGTCCGCAGATCATGCGAGATGTTCGCCAGGAACTGCGTCTTCATGGCGTCTTCATTGCGCAGCTCGGCGATCTGACGCGTGAGCTGCAGGTGCTGCTCCTCGTAGAACGCCAGTCGTTCTTCGACGGAGCGCGCTTCGAGCTTGAGCTGATCGGCCAGCGTGGATTTCATCGCATCCAAATGTTACGGAGAAAGGGCAGGTGGTGCCATGACATCCCGCTCGTGCTCGATCGAATCTTCGAGCAGTTGCCGGTTGAGCAACGACCAATACCGTCCACCAGCCGCAAACAGCTCGGCGTGGCGCCCCTCTTCGACGATCCGTCCCCCGTCGAGGACAACGATCCAGCTGGCTTCGCGAATGGCACTGATCCGGTGCGAGGCGATGATTGCCGTCCGACCGCCAAGCGCGTCGCGAAGCCCGTGCAGAATCTCTGCTTCGGTGTGGGAGTCGACGGCTGAGAGAGCGTCGTCCAGCAGGACGATTCCCGGCCGTCGGGCGAGCGCTCGCGCCAGTGCCGCACGCTGCTTTTGCCCGCCGGAGAGATTGATACCGCGTTCGCCCAGCAGAGTTTCATAACCGCTCGGGAATTCTGCGATGGTCTCCCCGAGCTGGGCTACGCCAGCGGCCCAGGCGGTGGACGACGGCTCGTCCGTGCCATAAGCGAGATTGGCTCGAATCGTATCACTGAATAAGAAGGTCTCCTGAGGGACGTACCCGATCTCCGCCCGCAGGGCCTTCAGAGACAGGTCGCGAATGGACACGCCGTCGATGAAGATCTCCCCCTCCTGGGGGTCATGGAGGCGCGGAATGAGATCGATCAGCGCGCTCTTGCCGCTGCCAGTCGGGCCAACGATTCCAAGCGTTCCACCCGCGGGAAGCGCGAAGGAGATGTGCCGCAGCACCCATCGCGGGGTTTCACCCTCTCTTACGGGGTAGTGGAAGCCGACGTTGCGAAACTCAATGGCGCGCCCCGCCGGCGCCGGAGGAAGCGTACGAGGCTCGGTCGTCTGCTCGACCCTCGAGTGCGCGTGAAGGATCTGGTTGAGCCGCGCCATCGAGGCCGCACCGCGCTGAAAGAGATTTGTCACCCAGCCGAGCGCAATGAGCGGCCAGGTGAGCATGCCCAGATAAAAGCCGAACGCCACGAGCGATCCCACGGAGATCTGGCCCGCGAGCACCAGCCGTCCACCATAGCCGAGCACGATGACTCCGCCGAGGCCGGCCAGGAGGGAGAAGCCGGGATTCAAGAGGCCCCACAGCCGTACGAGGCGCATGTTGCGGCGCACGTACTCTTCGTTCATCTCGCGCCATCGCTCGATCTCGGGCGCTTCCTGACGATAGGCCCGAACGATCCGCGCACCGGAGATGTTCTCCTGAGCGCGAGTGGTCATGGTCGAGAAGTGCTCCTGCACCGCCTCGAATCGATGGTGAATGGCACTGCCCCCCTTCGCCATGATGACCGGCAGCAGGGCCACCGGGAGCAGGGCGACGAGGGTGAACCAGGGGTCGATGCTCAGCATGAACACGAGGGCGAATGCCCCGCCGGCGATGGTGTTGACGAGGTACATGATCGCCGGACCCACCGCCATGCGCACGGCGCTGAGGTCGTTCGTTAGGCGCGCCATGATGTCCCCGGTGCGCATGGACGCGAAGAACGAGGCATCGAGCGAGGAGAGATGGCGGAACAGCGAGTTGCGGAGATCGTACTCGATCCCACGCGAGACGCTGTTCAGAAGGTCCCGCATTCCATAGCGTGCAGCCCCGCTGGCCAGCGCGACGGCCACCATTCCCGCCGCCAGCAGCAGAATACGCTCGCTCGGTCCCCCCTCGCGCATGCCGTCGATCGCTCGGCGCAACAGCCAGGGGATGACACCCGCGAGTCCAGACGATACAATGACCAGCACGAGGCCGGCGGCGAAGCGGCCACGATAGGGGCGATAGAAGGGCAGGAGTTGCCAGAGAGCCCTCATGACTGGCACATCCCTTGCCCGGATGTCATGGATGCGCGCGGCACGTCAGGGATCGCCGCGGACACGCAACGAGAGAGATTGCAAGCGTTTACAGAACGCAGTACGACCCTTGAGGGAGGCAATATGTCGAAATATATCCGGTGGGCTGTCACCCCGCTCGCACTCGCGGCGGTTCTTTCGGTTGGCGCCTGTCGAGACGATGGCGATGACCTTGCGGGCGATACCGCGGCGCTGAACCGCGATCTCGAGCTGGCGAACAGCGACACGTCGCAGCCGCAGCTGAGCGACGTTCCGGCGACGTCGTCGAGTGGTGGAAATGTGAGCCGACCGAGCACCTCGCGTCCGAGCACGTCGCGTCCCAGCACCACGACGCCACGCCCCAGCACGCCGAGCACGACGCCGAGTGGCAATCGCGTCGAGACGGCGCCGAGCGGCAGCGAAGGGCGCGTCGCCTCGATTGGCGCGGGCACGTCGATCGCCATGACCTCGGGCGCCCGTGTCTGCACCAACACGCATAAACCTGGCGATCGCTTTACCGCCACGGTGACGAACGCCGTCCAGGGCTCGAACGGCGCGGTGATTCCCGCTGGCGCCACGGCCGTCGTGCAGGTGACCTCGGTTGAGCGCTCCGAGAACGTGAATGATCCGGCGCGCCTCGGCCTGGTCGTGCAGTCGGTGCGCTTCGGCGGCAAGACCTATCCGATCGACGCCTCGATCACGAACGTCGCGACCGAGACGGCGCGCGAGTCGACGAAGGGCGACGACGCGAAGAAGGTGATCGGCGGCGCCATCGCCGGCGCGGTCATCGGCCAGATCCTCGGCAAGGACACCAAGTCGACGGTGATCGGCGCGGCGACGGGCGCCGCGGCCGGTACGGCGATCGCGATGGGCACCGGTGACTACGCCGGCTGCATCCCGGCGGGTGGAAACATCACCGTTAGGCTGAATTCGGCGGCGCAGATCCAGGCAGAGTAAAGCGACGGACAAGCTGCGAACTGCGACGGACAGGCTGCGAGCTGCGAACTGCGACCAAAAACCCTCGGGAGGCTTCGAATCACACCGAAGCTTCCCGAGGGTTTTTGGTCGCAGCTCGCAGCTCGCAGCTCAGTACCCGATCGCCCCCCCGGATGTCCGCGGATCGTACGCCCCGTGCCACCCGCCCCCAGGCGCCCGCATGATCGCCTTCACCAGTCCGGCGGCCCGTCCCGCGGACACGGCGTGGCCCATTGCGCGGAGCGAATCGACGACTGCCGGCGTGAGGCCGTCCTGCTCGTAACGCAGGGTGTCCGGCCACGCCTGGTGATGGATTCGCGGCGCGGCGAGCGCATCGGCGAGGCTCATCCCGTGATCGATCACGTTCACGATCACCTGCAACGTACTCGAGATGATGCGGGGCCCGCCGCGTCCGCCGAGCACGAGGACCACCGCCCCCGCTGAGTCGAGCACGATCGTCGGCGACATCGCGCTCAGCATGCGCTTCCCTGGCGCGATCGCATTGCTCTCGCCCTGCACCAGACCGAAAAGGTTGGGCTCCCCCGGGCGCGTCGCGAAGTCGTCCATCTCGTTGTTCATGAAGAAGCCGGCGCCCGGGATGAACACCCCCGACCCGTACAGCTCGTTGATCGTGGTCGTCGTCGAAACCGCGTTACCCGCCGCATCGACAACGGAGTAGTGGGTCGTATGGTCGCTCTCGCGAGCCGCGCTGTCGAACGTGCCCGTGACCGTCGCGCGGGCCGGATCGATGGTCGCCGCGAGCTCCCGCGCGTAGGTATCGCTCGTCAGGCGGAGGATCGGAATGCTGACGAAATCGGGGTCGCCAAGCTTCGTGTTCCGATCGATGAATGCCCGGCGGAATGCTTCGGCGAGGAGGTGTGTGTATGCCGCGCTGCCGAACGGCGGCAGATCGGGCACGGTCTCGAGAATGTTGAGCGTCTCCATCGTCGTCACGCCGCCCGACGAGGACGGCGGCATCGTGATGAGCTGGTACCCGCGGTAGCTGCCTTCCAGCGCCCCGCGCCACGTCGGGCGGTAGTCGCGCAGGTCCTCCTCGGTAATGATGCCGCCCCCACGACGCATTTCTTCGACGAGCAGCCGGGCCGTCTCACCCTCGTAAAAGCCCGGCGCGCCGCTCTGGGCGATGCGCCGAAGCGTATTCGCGAGGTCGGGCTGTATCAGCCGGCCGCCCTGGGCGAGCGGAACGCCGTTAGGCACGAAGATCGTGTCCCCCGCGTACGCCGTGAGGAGGTCGCGCGCACCCGCGATCGAGCGCGCGAGCGCCGAATCCACGGTGAAACCGGAGTCCGCGAGCCGAATCGCTGGCGCGATGACGTCCGCGAGTGGGAGCACGCCATACTTCGCGTGCGCTTCCACCATCCCCGCCACCGCACCGGGCACGCCCGACGCGAGGTGCCCGACCAGGCTCGCCTTCGGAATGCTCGCGTACGTCTGCGAATACATGTCCCGCGTGGCCGCTCGAGGTGCTCGCTCCCGATAGTCGAGCGCGGCCGTGCGACCATCGGCCATGCGAATGACCATGTACCCGCCACCCCCGAGGTTCCCGGCCTCGGGATACGTGACGGCCAGCGCAAAGCCGACCGCGACCGCCGCGTCGACGGCGTTCCCGCCTCGGCGCAGGATCTCCACCCCCGCCAGGCTGGCGAGCGAGTCGTTGCTCGACACCATCGCGCTCGGCGCGTACGCCGCGGAACGCCCCGAGCTGAACCGCCACTCGGCGGGAAACAGCCCCGTCGACGTCGTCGACGGCAGGCACGTTACCAGCGTGACGATCGAGAGCGCGAGAACGAGCCGGTGTCCCACAGTCATTCGATGCTCCAGGATCCGAAGAAGCGCACGCTATCCGCCAAACCCGATGCGAAGCCCAATGCGCGTCGAGCGATTCATCGTCGTGCGCGACGAGCTGGCGGGAAGCCCATCCCGCTGGTGAAACGTGTACCCGAAGTCCTGCACGAGCGCGATCTGTGCCCGACGTGAGACTCCGTATCCGAATCCGTAGCCGAGGCCGAACGTGAGATCGCGGTCGCCATCCGGTGGCCCCAGTGCTTCACCGTTGTCCTTCGCTCGGAAATTTCGAAACTCGATCACGCCCGCCGAGACCTCGATCACCTGGTGGAGACCGCT
>DATFFP010000010.1:0-15568 GCA_035249985.1 Gemmatimonadaceae bacterium | reverse complement strand
GGATCCTCGATCGTGATGACGTGATCGGTGCGCATCCGATTGATCAGATCGATGAGCGCGCAGAGCGTCGTGGACTTTCCCGAGCCCGTTGGGCCCGTCACGAGCACGAGGCCCTTCGTCAGAAAGCAAAGCTGCTGCACCTCGGTCGAGAGGCCGAGCTGGTCCGTCGTGACCACCGTGGCGGGAATCACTCGGGCCACGGCGCCGGCGCCTTTGCGGTCGCGAAGCGCGTTACAGCGGAAGCGGGCAAGACCGGTGATTTCGTACGCGAAGTCCGTATCGTTGAGCTCGGTGTACTCGCGTCGATTGCGATCGGGCATGATGGCGAGGAGCATCGACTCGAGCCGGTCGTTCGTGAGGGGCTGGACGCCCTCGATCCGGGTCATCTCCCCGTGCATGCGAATGATCGGCGGCTCGCCGACACGCAGATGCAGATCGGATCCGCTCTTCTCGACGAGCTGGCGTAGCAGCGCGTCGATCTCGACGCGCGCCGCTTCCGCCGCGGCGTCATTGACGATCGCTCCGGTCTCCATCGTCGGTGACCGCCCCCCGCCGTTCGAGTGCGTGGCCGGGGCAGCATGCATCGATGCTGGCGCCGCCGCGCCGTTCCCGTCGGGGACGAGGGTCGCCATCAGGCGCCCGCCCGCCAATGTCGCCGTCACGGCGAAGGTGCCGTCGGCACATGCGTAGGGGAACGCGGCGCCTCGTCCGCTGTCGAGCAGATCCGCGGCCTCGGGAGTCGCGATCTCGCGAAGCAACGCCAGGAGCTGCGCGGACGTGAACGCCTGCTTGGTAACGGGTCTCGGCACGCCGCCGATTTCGAGCTTGGCGACGTCGTCGGCGACGAGGTGCAGCGCCGTTCCGTGGTTCGTCACCAGCACGGCGAGAAAACGGTCGAGTTGGGCCATCAGTCTCGAGGAAGAACGCGCTCGATGAGCGCGCGATTGACCAGTCGTGTCCCTTCCGTGGCGTACAGCACCAGAAAACGATCGGACAGACGGTTGAGATAGTCGAGCAGGCGTGGCTGCCCAGCGGGCATCTCGAGCAATACGATCCCGGAGCGCACGATTCCACCAAAGAGCACCACCTCGAGCAGCGCCGATCGCGCGCTCGCCCGCCGAAGCTCATCGTCATCATTGGGGAGGTCGGCGAGGACTTCGACGACGCAGTCCTTGGCGACGAGCAGTGTCTCGCCTTCGGCGGTTTCGACGGGGAAGAACCGCTCCGAGGAGTTCAGCACGTCCCGCGCGCTCTCGCGCCGCGGATCACCTTCTCCGACGTGCTGCACGAACATCGCTCCCGTGATCGTCTCGCCGCTCACGAGCGACAGGCGCACGGCACAACGGTCTTTCTCGATTCGAAACTCGTGCATGCGCGAGGGAGCGAGAGTCCCTCAAGGACGCGCCAGCGCCGCGTGCAGTCACCATCGTCGCGCGCGGACAGTGTGCCCGGTCGCGATGACACCGGATCGGTCGCTCAGGGGTGCAGATGCATCTCCCGCTCGTACATCTCGCGCCGCTCCAGCTGCACCGTAACGTGCTGGATGCCAAAGAGAAGCATCGCATCATGAACGTGTTCTAATACATGCTGATGACGCTCGGGCTCCCGCACGATCGCGTGTACGCTCATGGCGACGACACCGGACGTCACCGTCCAGACGTGGAGGTCATGGACGGATTCGATGCCTGGTATCGCCTCGAGCTGCTTTCGAACCGAGCCAACGGCGATGTGGGTGGGTGTCGACTCGAGCAGCACGTCGACCGATTCGCGCACGAGGCGCCACGCGCCGCGCACGATCAGCAGCGTCATGAGAATCGATGCGATCGGGTCGGCGACGACCCAGCCGGTATATCGCACCAGCAGCGCAGCCACGACCGTGGCCACCGAGCCGAGCAGATCGCCGACGACGTGCAGATATGCGCCGCGCAGGTTGAGGCTTGCGTCACTCGCCGGATGCAGCACGAGCGCCGCCGCGATGTTGGCGACGATTCCGACGACGGCGATCGCGAGCATGATCCCGCTTTCGACCGCCTCGGGCTGGCGCAGGCGCATCACCGCCTCGATCGAGATCCACGCCGAGATGAGGAGCAGCGTCGCGCCGTTGAGGAAGGCGGCGAGGATCTCCCATCGCAGGTACCCGTAGGTGCGACGCTGGTCGTGCGGCTGACGGCTGAACCACGCGACGAAGAGCGACAACGCGAGCGCGGCGACGTCGGTGAGCATGTGCCCGGCGTCGGCGAGCAGCGCGAGCGAATTCGAGACGAGCCCGCCCGCCACCTCGGCCAGCAGAAAGGTGGCCGTGATGGCGAGCGCGATTCGCAGGCGGCGCACCTGATCGCGAGCGTCGCCGTGGACGTGAGGGTGAGTTCCGTGATGGTGGTGAGTCAAGGGTAAAAAGGTGATCGAGGTCGTCGAGGATGTCGAGGTGATCGAGGGGGAGTCGCCTCGATTACCTCGATCACCTCGACAACCTCGACGACCTCGATCACCTTTGTCACCGTGATTCTCCGCCTGCTCGCGGCCGTCCTGCTCGTGGTACTCAATGCGTTCTTCGTCGCGGCCGAGTCGGCGCTGGTGCGCGCGCGGCGGCCGCGGCTCGAGGCTCGCGCGCGTGGTGGATCGAACAGCGCGCGGTGGGCGCTTCGCGCGCTCGCCGATCGGACACGCCTTCTTGCCGCCAGTCAGGCCGGCATCACGCTGGCGAGCCTGGGACTCGGCTGGATCCTCGCCAACGGAATCGCCGATCTGCCGATGGTCGCGGATCGATCGGTGACGGCGATCGCCGTGGTCGTGATCGTCGTCCTGATCGTCGCGTACCTGCACATCATGTTCGGGCAGTTCATTCCCCGCATCGTCGCGCTCGCGCAGCCCGAGCGCGTTGCGACGGTGCTCGCCGCGCCGCTGCTCGTGTTCGCGTGGCTGATCTATCCCTTCACGTTGTTGCTGAATCGCTCGTCGCAACCAGTCACGCGGCGCGTCGGGCAGACGACGGTCGCGGAAGAAGCGATGCATTTCCCCGGAGAGCTCCGGCAGCTCGTCGAGCGCGCGGAGGCGGGAGGCGCGATCGAGCCGGAGGACGCCGACCTGCTCGAAGGAGTCTTCGAGTTTTCGGAGAAGAATGCGCGCGAGGTGATGACGCCTCGCACCGAGATCGTGGCGCTGTCGATCGACGCGTCATTCGGCGACGTCATTGGTCTCGTGAACGAGAGCGGGCTGTCGCGCTTTCCAGTGTACGAGGGCTCGATCGACAACATCATCGGGATCGTACTCGCAAAGGATCTGCTGCCGGGCCTGGGCCGTGATGGTGGTGAGCAGCCGTTCTCGCTTCGACACATCTTGCGCTCTGCCCACTTCATTCCAGGCACGCGTGAGGTCGAGGAGGTTTTGTCGGACTTCAAGCGCCTCAAGGAGCACATGGCGATCGTGCTCGACGAGTACGGGGGAACGGCGGGTGTCGTGACGATGGAAGACCTGCTCGAGGAGATCGTCGGCGAGATTCTGGACGAGCATGACGAGCGCGAAGAGCCAGCCCACGCACGCGGCGGCGAGGTGCTCGTGGCCGGGGATCTCAACATCGGGGAGCTGAACGAGCGGTTAGGCCTTGCCGTCCCGGAGAACGAGTTCGCCACGATCGGCGGCTACGTGTTCGGCACCCTCGGCCGCGTGCCGCGCGTGGGAGATCGCGTGACGACGGGCGGCGCGACGTTCACCGTGCGCTCCGTGGAAGGGCGGCGGGCGGAGCAGATAGCGGTGAAGAGGATTGAAGTAGCTTAAAGGCGCTGGAACAGCGCTGGGGGCGCTGGAACAGCGCTGAAGACCCCAGCGCTTCTCCAGCGCCTTTAGCGTTTCTCCAGCGCCCCTGCCAGTCGCGCACACATGCCAATCGCCCGCACCATGCTCGCCGGTGACGCGATCCCCTGCCCCGCGATGTCCATCGCGGTGCCGTGATCGGGTGAGGTCCGCGGGAACGGGAGGCCGAGGGTCACGTTCACCGCTTCGCCGAACGACGCGACCTTGATCGCGGTCATTCCCACATCGTGGTAGGGAGCGATCACGGCGTCGAATTCGCCCCGCAGGGCGCGGACGAAGACGGTGTCCGCGGGAAACGGGCCGTGCAGCCCCGCCTCACGAGCGACGGGCGCCAGCAGCGTGTCGTCTTCATCGCCGAATCGCCCGCGATCGCCCGCATGCGGGTTGAGCGCGCAGAGCGCGATGCGTGGCGACGCGATGCCGAACCAGGCTCGAAGCGCATCGCTCGTGAGGCGCGCCGCGTCGAGCAGCGCATCGCGCGAGAGGGCACCCGGAACGTCGCGGAGCGCCAGATGCGTCGTCGCCAACACGACACGGAGCCGGTCGGACGCCAGCATCATCGCCGTGCGAGAGCTCGTGAGGCGCGCGAGCATCTCCGTGTGGCCCGGGTCGGCATAGCCGGCCACGAGCAGCGCGTGCTTGTCGATGGGGGCAGTGACGACTCCGTCCACTTCGCCATCGAGAGCGAGCTCGACCGCACGCTCGATCGCCCGAACGGCGAGCTGCCCGGCGGCCGCTTCATCGCCCCCGGGTGTCCATGTGCCTACCGATTCCTCGACGTCGATCCCCGCACCGCCAGGACCCACGACGACGGGGGCGCAGGCCTCGCGTACCTCGGTGGTCCTGAGCGCCTTCGCGACGATCTCGGGACCAATCCCCCGCGGGTCGCCGAGCGTGATGGCCAGTCGCGGGCGCCTCACGAGCCCTTCTCGTCGCGCAGGACGCGATAGAGCGTCTTGGCGTCGGCGCGGCTCACGTTCTTCCCGATGTCGCCGACGAGCTCCACCTCCAACGTCCGGTGCGCGTAATCGACCCGAATCCGGTCGCCCACGCGAACCTCCTGCGAGGCCTTTGCCGGCTTCCCGTTCACGTGCACGGCGCCGACGTCGCACGCTTCCTTCCCCTCGCTGCGGCTCTTCACCAGGAGGAGCCGCTTGAGCGCGAGGTCGACCCGCACGCTAGATGCGAACGGAGACGAACGTCGCTTCGCGAAGGCTGTCGAACAGTCGGCGAACCGCCTTCTGCTGCGAGAGCTGCTCCCGGATCTGCTGACGGAACTCCGCCAACGATGGCTCGCGCTCCGGCTCGACGCTCGTGAGCTGCAGCACCACGAACTTCGGCACTTCGCGAGCCGCATCGTCGATCTCGAAGGGATCGACGATGTCGTTCGTCTGCTTGCCCTCGACCGCCTTCTGGTACGGCTCGGGGAGCTGCGTGCGAGGGAACGGATTCGGGATGCTCCGCTCCTCGATCGGGTCGTGGTACTTCGCGACCAGCGAGTCGAACGATGCACCGGCCCGCCACGCCGCCGCGACGGAGTCTGCACGCAAGCGCGCGGCGGCGACGTCGACCGAATCGAGCGCGGGACGGATGAGAATGTGCCGCGCCTTCACCTCGGCCGGTTGTACGCGATCGACCTTCGCGATGTGGAAGCCGAACGACGTCTCGAACACCGGGCTCACCTGGCCGGGCCCCATGCGAAAGATCACGTACTCGAACTCGGGGACGAGCCCTTCGCTGCCACCACCGCGGCGCCGCCAGCCCAGATCTCCACCCGTCTCTCGTGAGGCAGGATCCATCGACTCGCGCTTGGCGATCTGCTCGAAGTCGCCGCCACGACGAATCTCGACCAGCAGCGATTCCGCCTTGATGCGCGCGGCTTCACGCGCCTTTTCCGACGGCTTCACGGGCACGACGATCTGGCGGAAAGTGACCGTCGCCGGGAGTCTCGGCACCTGACCCTTGTTCTCGTCGAAGAACTTCTGCACCTCGTCTTCGCTCACCGGTGCTGGCGGCAGCTTCCCATCCTGCCGGAGCTTCTGCAGCAGCCGCTCCTGAAGCGCACTGCGCCGCTGCTCATCCATGAGCCACCGCCGGTACTCCTCGGTGGAGCCGAAGCCGGAGCGCCGCAGCAGATCGCGGAACTGCTCCTCGGTCTGGAACTGACCGCGCACCTGGCGCATGCGCTGGTCCACCGTGGCGGTGAGCTCGGCGTCCTCCACCTGCACGCTGTCCTGCCGTGCGCGCTGGACGAGGAGCTCCGTCTCGATCAGGCGCTCGATGATCTGACGCGCGAGCACCATCTGCGCGGTCGAATCGTTGGGCAGCTCACGCCCTTGCGCGCGCATGACGTTGATCTCCTCGAGCACATCGCTCCAGAGAATGACCTCGGTCCCGACGACGGCGACGACGCGATCGACGGGAACGACTTCGGCGTCCTGCGCCCGCGCGGCGCTCGAGCCCAGAAGGGCGAGCGCCGCGAGGAATACGAATCGTCTCATGAAGCCTGGTACCCCGTCAGGCGTGCGGGGGTTTCCATCATGGCTGCGGCGTGGGCGCTGGGGCCTGACCGCCGGACGGCTGCTGCCCACCCTGCGGCGGAGTCCCCATTGGCACCTGCGACTGCGGACGCGACGCCGCGCGCGTGGAATCGCGGGTCGCACGAATGCGCCGCGCACGCTCGATGGCGCGCTCGACGCCGGCATTGGCGATCTTCCAGTCGTACGTGTCGCGGAGCAGCTCCGACACTTCGCTGGGCACCGGGACGAACTGGACCTGGTTCGCGAGCAAGCGGTCGACGTAGGCCTCGATGCGCGCCGCGGCGACACGCTCGCGCTCCTGCTCCGTGTTCGCGCTGTCCGAGAGCTGGGTCGGCGCAACGCCGAGCTGCGTCCACGCGTTGCCGACGACCTGCGCGAAGGTACCGCGAAGTTGCGCGAGCTGCTGCGGATCCATCGCGACCTTGGCGCTGTCGGCGGCGTGCAGGATGAGCTCGTTGCGCACCATGTTCTTCACGAACTGCCGCACGATCGAATCGGGCGCCTGCGCGATGACCTGTTGCACCTGCTGCCGCTGCGGGAAGATGCGCACCCACCGTGCGAACTTCTCGGCGGTGAAGTTGCCGATCTTCGTCGTCGCCAACACGGTCTTGTCCTCGCGATGACCGTCGAGATCCGCCACCACCGCGCGGGCGACCGCGGGTGCGTCCTCCTTGACCTGGACATTGGCACCGGCCTCGAGCCCGGCGACGAACGCGCTATCGGCAACCTGTGTCGCCCGACGCTGCATGGCAGCGCCGATCTCGCTGCGCACGTCAGCGTATGGCGAGCGGCGGATGATGTGATAGCCGAACTGCGTTTCGACGAGCGGCGAGATCTGCCCAGGCTGGAGGCCGAGCACCGCCTGCTCGAACTCCTTCACCATCTGCCCGCGCGGGAACAGCCCGAGGTTTCCACCCTGCTGCTTCGCCGTAGGATCGTCGTTCGTCTGGCTGGCGATCTGCGCGAAGTTCGCCGCCGTCACGCGAGCCCGCGTCGCCTCGGCGCGACGGCGCACCGAATCCTTCTGCGCCGGCGACATGTCCGGCATCGTGCGGAAGAGAATGTGGCGCGCGGCGAGAACCTCGCCCTGAACGTATCGCGACTCGTTCGCCGTCGAGTCGTACTTCGGTCCCTCGGCGACCATCTTGTCGTGGAAGGCGTTGACGCGAGCCTCGGCGATCATTGGCCAGAGCACCTTGTCGAGCCGCGTCGTGTCCTTGAGCGAATCGCCGGCCGCCGCCGCGTGGGCGAGCAGCTGGTAGTCGACCCACAGGCCGGAAACGGTTCGCGCGAACTCGGTGGAGATCGGGAAGTCAGTGTTTCCGATCATCTCGGCCAGGCGCTCGACGGAGAGCTCCTGGTCCTCGGCGCGGGCAGCGACGTCGACGTGCGCGGTGAGCGCTTCCTTGAAGCCTTCACACGCGGCAAGCGTAAAGCCAGCCGCGACGACAGCGATCAGCGAACGATTCATTGGCGGATCGAACTCCGGAGATGTGGGGACGACTCGGGACTGCGCGAACGGTCCCGATCCGCGAGGAGACTGCCGAGGGCGCGGACGAGCCCATCGAGAAGCGAGGCGCCGCCCTGTCGCGTGAGCTTCAGCGACAGCGGGTGCGCGCGCCGCACTTCCGCCTGGAACTGGACGTCGTGAAAGGCCGCGGTGAGCCCCTTGAGGCGCGGCACCGCATCCTCACGAAAGGTAATACGGGCCTCCTCACCGCGCACCAGGATGCCCTCGACCCCCAGACGCCCCCCGACGATTCGCAATTTGGCGGCAGCGAGGAAGGCCTGCGCCGGCGGCGGGAGCGGTCCGAACCGGTCGCGCAGCTCGTCGCGAAGCGCCTCGACTTCCGCGGGCTCGGTCAGCGTCGTCAGGCGGCGATAGACATCGAGCTTCGCCTCCTGAAGGGGGACGTAGTCGTCGGGCAGATAGGTCGGCGTGTCCATGGAGACGTCAGCCGGAACCAACCGCGGCGCGCCCTCACCGCGCATGAGGCGCTTGACGGTCTCATCGAGCATTTTGAGGTAGAGATCGAATCCGACCGCCTGCACGAAGCCGGATTGCTCAGGGCCGAGGAGGTTGCCGGCACCGCGAAGCTCGAGGTCTTTGAGGGCGACGCGATAGCCGGAGCCGAGCTCGGTGTGATGCTCCAGCACTTGCAGCCGTCGCTCGGCGTCCTCGTCGACGGCGTCGGGGACGAGCAAGTAGCAATAGGCGCGACGGTGTGATCGACCGACGCGCCCTCGGAGCTGGTAGAGCTGCGCGAGGCCGAAGTGATCGGCGCGATTGACGAACATCGTGTTCGCGTTGGGGACGTCGAGCCCCGATTCGACGATCATCGTCGAGACCAGCACATCCACCTCTCCTCCCACGAACTTTCGCATTACCTCCTCGAGGTCGCGCTCGCGCATCTGCCCGTGGCCAACGGCAACGCGCGCCCGCGGGGCGAGCCGGCGAACGTGATCGGCGATCGCCTCGATGGTATCGATGCGGTTGTGCACGAAGAACACCTGTCCTCCGCGGTCCACCTCGCGGGCGATTCCCTCCTCGATGAGCGCCTCGTCCCACGGCTCGACGAACGTGAGGACCGGTGACCGGTCGCGGGGTGGCGTTTGAATCAGCGTCATGTCGCGCAGGCCCGCGAGCGACAGGTGCAGCGTTCGCGGAATCGGCGTCGCGGTCAGCGTGAGGACGTCGGTGGCCAGGCGAAGCTGCTTCAGCTTCTCCTTGTGCTTCACACCGAACCGGTGCTCCTCATCGACCACGATGAGGCCGAGATCGCCGAAGCCGACATCGTCGCTGAGCAGCCGATGGGTTCCGATGATGATGTCGATCTTTTTCGCGACGAGGTCCGTGAGGAGACCTGACTGCTCCTTTGGAGTCTGGAACCGCGACAGCGTCTCGACCCGAATCGGAAAATCGGCCAGGCGCTCGCTGAAGGTTCTCCCGTGCTGCTCGGCGAGAATCGTCGTCGGAACGAGCACGGCGACCTGTTTGCCCGACTGGACCGTCTTGAATGCGGCGCGCACCGCGACCTCGGTCTTCCCATACCCCACGTCGCCGACGAGCAGGCGATCCATGGGGCGCGGTGCTTCCATGTCGGTCTTCACTTCCTCGGTCGCGCGACGCTGATCTGGCGTGTCCTCGAACAGAAATGACGACTCCAGCTGGCGCTGCCACGCCGTGTCCGGGAGCGCGGCCATCTTCGTCGCCATCTTGCGACGCGCGTAGAGATCGAGGAGCTCCATCGTCATTTCCTCGAGCGCGGCGCGCGTCTTGTCGCGCTGCGCGGCCCAGCGCCGTCCGCCGAGCTTGTGCAACCGGGGAGGCGTCGCGTCGTCGCCGTCGGTCGCCGAGCGATAGCGCTCGATCTGGTCGATGCGGTACAGGGGCACATTGAGCCGGTCGCCGCCCTCGTACTCGATGACCGCGACCTCGAGCGTGCTCTGTCCGGCGAAGATCGTATCGATGCCGCGATAGATCCCGATGCCGTGCTCGAGATGGACGACGAAGTCGCCCGCCTTGAGGGCAGTCATCGTCTCGAGCGGCGCACCGCTCGCGTACCGGCGCGCGCGCCGCAAGCGGCGCTCCCGGCGGAAGATCTCGTGATCCGTCAGAACGCGGAGACCTGCGAACTGCGAGCTGCGAACTGCGAACCGCGACCTGCGAGCCGCCTTCCGCGGGGATCACGAAGCCGCCGCCGAGAACGGCCACGGCAAGATCAGCGGAGACCGGGCGGCGACCGTCCTCGCCTAACAGTTCATCCAGTCGCTCGGCCTGACCGATGTTGTCGCAGAGAATCAGGGTCGGCATGGCGTCGGTCAGGATCGCGCGCAGCCGCTTGATGTCGCGGTCGATCGTCTCCGGCCGCCGCAACGGGAAGGTGACGTCGGCGGGGATGGCCGCATCATCATCGCGTTCGCGAAGCGCAAGTGTCGAAAACTCGGCCATGGCGCGCAGCGCTTCGTCGGGCGAGCGAAAGAGCTCCTCCCGCGGCGGTGCGTCTTCGCCGCGGCGCCGCGCGAGCTCGATGTGATGCTTCGCCTCCTCCCAGGTGCGTCGCATCTCCGGCTCGAGATGCGTCCCGCCGGGAAGGAGGATCACGGAGTCGGGCGGAAGCAGCTCGGTCAGCGATCCCCGAGGCGTCGCATCGTCGGCGTCGTCATCGGATGCCGGCGTGTCGACCGGGAGAATGATGACATGCTCGACGTCGCGCGTGGACCGCTGGGTGAGGATATCGAATTGCCGGAGCGACGTGATCTCATCCCCCCAGAACTCGAGGCGCACCGGGCTGGCCATGCCGAACCCATAGATGTCGACAATGCCGCCACGCACCGAGAATTGCGCGACATCGTCGACCAGCGAGACGCGCTCGAAGCCGATCGTCTCGAGGTGTGAGGTCAGGGCTTCCAGCCGGCGCTGCTCGCCGTGTCGAATCTCGAGTCGTCCGGTACGAAGCGCACTCGGAAGCCGCGTGCGCTCGAGCACCGCGCGGGCCGTCGTCACTAGCAGGCGCACGCGGCCGCGGGCGACCTGTTCGAGCGTCGCGACCCGCTCGCCCGCCACCTCGAGGTGCGGCTCGACCTCACCAAACCCTTCGCGCGGCGGGTACAGCGCCACGCCGTCCGCGTCCTCGGCTAACGACGCGAGGTCTGCCAGCCATCGCTCCGCATCGGGAAGGGTTTCGGCGACGACGACGAAGAATCGGCGCTCCCCTTCTCCGCGTACGAGGGTGGCGGCGAGGGCGGCGTCGCTCGAGCCCGGAAGTCCCGCGATCGTGAGACGACGGCCCGGCGGGGGAAACGTGTTCCTGACGCGGGCGTAAGCCGGAAGGGATTCGAGCGCGTCGAGGATGCGCGGCAGCGCCACGCTACGAAGCTCTCCGCTGGCCGGCGCCCGCCACCGCTGATTCGAGCACGAGGACCGCGAGGGCGAGCACGAGGACGGGCACGAGCAGCGAGCGTCGCGGCGATGATGAAAAGAGCGACGCGGCCCATGCGCCGCTGTCCGGAAGCACCACCTCACGCGCGCGAATGCGCGAGGCGAGCGTCGCGCCGTCCAAGCGCGCGAGATCGGACTCATCAGGCTCCGGATTCACCACCAGCGCGCCGACTCGGCGCCCGCCGCGCAAAAAGAACGCGACGCCGGCGCGGTCGGGCGCGACCACCGTGTCCGTGGCGAGCGCAACGCGCCGTCCGCCGGGGAGCTCGAGCAGATCCGCGCCAGTCGGCCTCGCGACCGGTGCCCCCGGCGTTGCGTGCACGACGCTGCCGGCATCGCCGAATAGGCGCTGCGTGACGACATCGGTGAGCCAGGGGATGAACGCGGCACGTACCGGCAGCGATGTCGCATCGGGCGTCAACGGGGACGCAACGAGAACATAGCCCGGACCGGCGACGATCCACGGCTCCGCGCCGGCGGTCGCGATCGTGTCCGCGGCCGTCCCGCCGACGTGGCTCAACGAGTGTCGCCGTGCCACCGTGACCCCGTCGAGCGGGCGAACGCCCTCGGCGGTGCCACGGGCGGCGATCTCCCCTCGTCGCAAGTCGCCGAGACGCCAGGGGACTCCCAGTCGTTCCAGCACACGATTGGCGGCACCCGCGCGCACCGGGTCGTCGGGGGCGAACAGCAGCGCCGGAAGCCTAACGGCGACGTCGGCAGGAGCGATGCCCACATCGCTTCCAGCGACGACCCGCTCCGTTTGCCGAAGCGCATCGACCGCGCTTTGCGCGAAGGTCGCGATCTCGCGATGGACCGCGATCCCCGGAGCGGGGCCGATCCAGGCTGCGAAATGGCGGACGTCATCGCCGCGAAGCTCGTCAGGCTCGAGCTCGACGGTGCCGGCGCTCCAGCCCTGCTCTGGCGGCGCCACGCGCACGATCACTTCTTCATCGCGCGCCGCCGTCCCGCGCGCGAGGGTCCGCCCTTCGAGTGTGAACCGGTAAGTCGACGTGTCGGGCGCGCGAAAGCGAGCGACAACAGCCCCACGCGGCGTCCATCGGGTTGGCTGTGCGTCGGCGCGCGAAACCGCCATGTTGGGCGGGGGGGCACCAGGCGTGCGATGAAGGATGACCCGCACATCGCCGGCGGAGACGTTGCGCCGCCAGGCAGACGCCTGCGCGTCGGTGATGATCACGATCTCGCGTTCGTGGATCCAGCGCGCCGACGCCGGACCTTCTCGAGCGACTGCGGCCGCGCGCGCGATGGCGCGCTCGAGGTCACCCGCGCCCGCGAGCGGCTCGACATGGTCGATCGCATCGAGAACCACGCCGCGCGATCCGCCTCGCGAAACGCCGTCGGCCGTGATGAGAAAGATGCGATCATCGCCGCTGGCGCGAGACACCACTTCCCGGGCGCGCGCGCGCAATCCGTCGAGCACCGGCGTTCCGCCCTGGATCGCCGAGGTGCTGAGCGAATTGTCGAGCACGATCGCGACCGTGGTCGGCGCATGGCCTCCACCAGCAAGGCGGGCGATGGGTCGCGCGGCGGCCGCCGTCAGAATGAGGACGGCTGCCACCCTGAGCAGCATGAGAAGAAGATTCCGCATGCGCAGCTTGCGGCTGTGCTCCCGCTCCGCGCGCGCGAGATACCGCACGGCGGGAAAGTCGATGCGCGTCCCGATGCGGCGACGCATGAGGTGGAGCAGCAAGGGCACCGCGATTGCCGCGGCGGCCGCCAGCCAGACCGGCGAAAGGAACTCCATTTATGGCAGCCGCTGCCGAATCGCGAATGCGCGGCGCAGCGGGATTCCGAAGGGCTCGTTCGTCATCACGACCTCGTACGAGGCGCCGACCGCCGACAGCGCCGCCCGCCACTCCGCGATCGCGGCCAGCACGGTCGCTCGATAGGCGGTGCGCACATCGGCCACGGTCGCCGTGACCTCACTCCCGGATTCCGGATCGACGAAAATCGCGTCACTCGCAAACGGAAGCTCACGCTCGGCCGGATCGAGGACGTGAAGCACGGTCACATGATGGCCGGCCCCGCGAAGCGAGCGCACAGCGCGCACCACCTCGTCGCGCTCGACGAGAAGATCGGAGATGAGCAGAATCATCCCGCGGCGTGGAACAACCCGCGCTGCTCTCTCGAGGGCGCCGGCGGCGTACGACGCCTTCCCCGCGCCGGGATCGTCGAGCGCGGCGACGAGCCGGCGCCACTGTCCCGAACGCATGCGCGGCGGAATCACCGTGCGGACGCGATCGTCGAAGCGCACCAGCCCCACCGAATCACGCTGGCGCAACAGGAGTAGTGCTACGGCCGCCGCGAGACGCTCGGCGTACGCAAGCTTCGTCAGGCGGGCGGCATCGCCGCTCCAGCTCATCGAGGCGCTCACGTCGAGCACGAGCGTCGCGCGGAGATTCGTTTCCTCCTCGTACTGCTTCACCACCCAGCGGTCGATACGTGCGGCGATCCGCCAATCCACGTAGCGGAGGTCGTCCCCGGGCTGATACGGGCGATGCTCCGCGAACTCGACGGAGAATCCTTTGCGGGGCGACCGGTGTAGGCCGGAGATGAACCCGTCCACGACCCACCGCGCCACGAGCTCGATACGGCCGAGCGCAGCCAGCATCGCGGGGTCGAGGAGGTCGGCGCGCTTGTTGTCCATCGTATGCGACAAGCTAGTCACGTGCATGAACGAACGGCAAAGATGACAGAGTTCAGAATACAGAATTCAGAATTCAGCCAAGATCTTCTGAATTCTGAATTCTGTATTCTGAACTCTGTCATCTTTGCCGTTCCAAGCGTCCTTCGGACTGTCACCGATGCCCGTGTGTCGGGCGTCTCCCCGATGAGACAGTCTCGGACCCCCAGCGGGTCGACGCTATATAAGCCGTTGTAGGTGTTAATGTTAGAGCACGGCCTGGCTCGGCATGGCGCGTGCCCATATCGTCCCTGAAGGCGTGCATCTGAAACGCCCGTCGTTCACTCTTGCAGGAACTCTACGATGAGCTCCTTCGCCTACGTCCTGGCTTTCGTTGCCGGTCTCGCCTCCGGGCCCTCCGCGCCCGACTCGGTGGGCCGGGCGTCGTTTGTCACGCCGTCCTGGTTCTTCGGGAACGTGCGCCTCGGCTACGAGGCGCCCGACGTCGAGCTCTGGGTGAGCGGTGACAATCTCTTCCGTCGCGGCGATCGTGCCCGCGTCTACTTCCGCACCGACGAAGACGCGTACGTCACGATCGTCCGCATCGACACCGACGGACGCGTCGACATTCTCTTCCCCGAGGATCCGTACGACAATGCGGAGGTCCGGGGAGGCCACACGTATCGGGTGTACGGACACGGCCACGAGTCGTTCGTGATCAACGACTATCCGGGGATGGGCTACATCTTCGCGATCGCGTCGTGGGAGCCGTTCGACTACGAGCGCGTGTCGCGCGGGCGTCACTGGGACTATCGTTATGCAGGCGGGCGGGTGCATCGCGACCCGTACACGGCGGCGCGGGACTTCGCCGATCTTCTCCTCGTGGATACCCGCGCGGCGTACTCATTCGATGTGGCCGAGTACCACGTCGAGCGTCGCGTGAGCTACCCGCGCTTCCTCTGCTACGATTGCCATGCGTATCGGCCCTATCCGGTGTGGAACCCGTATTCGCACGCGTGCGTGAAGTTCCGGATCGTGGTCTGGGATGACCCGTACTACTACCCGTATCGCCGGTATGGTGGTCGACGCGTGGTGTACGTGCGGGAGCGTGTCCGCGAGCCGCGGTACGAGTTCAAGGAGCTGCCGCGCGGCACGCGTCCGTCGGATGCGACGCTCGTCGAATACCGCAAGCGCGCCAGCACCACCGATCAGCGTCGTCCGGGCTCGCCGGCGGAGGACGTCAACGTCACGCGCCGCCGCGCGGAGGAAGGCGCCTCCCGCACGGGCAGTGGCGCGACACGACCGGGCGATGACATCCGCGCCGAGCCGTCGACGAGCGGACGCCGTCGTCCCACGGAGCTCGACCGTGACGAGGGAGCAACCTCGACATCGCCCATTCGCTCGCCGCGGCGTGATGTGCCGCGGGACGAACGCGCGGACGAGGGCATCGACCGCGGGGTACGCACGCCCCGGCGCGACGAACCGACTGCCGAGTCGGACCGCAACGATCGCGCGGACGATCGCGTGATCATCGAGGATCGTGGCCGGCGCGAGCCACGCGTCGACGAGCCGCGGCCCGAGCCCCGGCGCGAAGAACCGCGTCGCGAATCGCCGCGAGCCGAGCCCCGAAGCGAG
>DATFFP010000009.1:0-7745 GCA_035249985.1 Gemmatimonadaceae bacterium | reverse complement strand
GCACCACCGAGAGGCGCGCATCGACCAGCCACCCCGCTTCCTCGAGCGCAGCGATGACGAACTTTGCCTCCCACGTCGCACGCCCGAGAACGAGAACGCGGCGGGCCAGGAGCGTGTCGCGCGCGCGCGCAGTCGCCACATGTGCGCCGACCGATGCCGTGACGGCCCCGGCGGTACTGGGCGCCAACACCCTCGCTCCGCCAGCGGCGGCGACCACGGTGTCGATCGAAGCGAGAGCATCAGCGACGGACACCCGGGCGCCCGACGGCGCGGCGACCCAGAGCATCGTTCCGCCGCGGGGGTTGGCTATCGGAGCGACTTCGACCGCGAGCGCCGGGATGTCCGCACCGGACCACGTGACGGGGGTTCCCGCGCGTCGAATCGCGCGCAGCCAGTCGCGCGAGTCCGGCGCAGGGGCGACCTCGAGCGCGGCATGGATGCGCCGAGGGGGCCCGATCGTCCAGCGGGCGAGGGCATCGTCGAGATCGGCGTTCACCACGCCTTCCACCTCGCGCTCTGCCGCTGGACGCCACGCAATCCATGCCGCCGCGGCGAGCGTCAGCAGCGATAGCGTACGAAGACCGCGCTCGGTTACTACGCGCGCCCGGTTACCGCGTGAGGGCATACACCACCACGTTCACGGCGAACTTCGTGTTGTCCACAGCGAGAAAGCGCTTGTTGTCGGGATGGTATCCCCACTCCGACGAATAGTCCTTGTTGCTGTACAGCACCGCGATGCGACCGTCGCGGATCACGCCCTGAAGGTGTTTGTGCACCAGGTTGTCCCCCCAGCCGTTGAGCTCGTGGCTCGTCGTCGGTGGGCCATCGGCAAAATGAAAGAACGCGCGATAGATCGCGTGGTCGTTGGGCAGCTCGACCAGCGGGCCCACGGCCCGAGCGATCTCCTCGGTCGCCGTCTTGTGAAAAGCGCCGTCGATATCGTGGTTGTGATCATCGACGAACAGGAAGCCGCCCCGGCGAACGAACTCAGCGACGTTGGCGCGCTCGGCGGCGGTGAACCGTACGGGCAGGTGGCCCGTGAGATACAAGAGAGGATGGCGAAAGACATCGCGCGACGACAGCGCCACGATGGCGCCGGTGGGTGCGACATCGATCGAGGTGTAGCGGGCGATCGAATCGATGACGTTCGCCGGGACGAGCGGGGCGCTGTCCCAGTCTCCCGACTCGTATTGCGCGGTGGCGAACACGAACTCGCTCACCACGTGCCTCCCCACGATCGCATCGTGCTGTCGCTTCTCGGTGCCCCCGCCAGGACGTTTCGCGCGCGTGCGAGGGCTCCGCCGATGTCACGCCCCCCGCGCAGCGACGCAATGACCTCGCCTAACGCGGTCGCGCCGGCGGGCGACGCGTCGAGCACCTCGATACGCAGGAGCATGAGCGAATCGATCGCCGCTTGCCGGTCCTGCGCGATGAGCGCCGACGCCTGCGCGAGCCGCTGGGCGGGCATCACCCTTCCCTGCGGGGCGAGCGGCGCCCGCACCGCCGGCGGCAGCGAGTCTCGCTTTCCCGCGAGCCGCGCGCGATTGACATCCACCACCACCGCCGCCGGCCGCCCGCGCAGATACACCCGTTCGGCCTGACGGGCGCGCTCGATGGCGGCCAGCGCGACGTACATGTGGGGTAACGCACGCCGTGGGGCGCCAATGTTGAGCTCGGAGGCGGCCGACCACATGGCGTTGTACGCCTCGAGCAGCGGCCGATTGATCGCGACGACCGGGCTTTCTCCTTCCGCGAAATCCAGCACCTCGCCCGCCCCGTGCTCCGTCGCCTCCTGGGCAGCCTTCAGCAGCTCCTCGGCGGTCATGGCGCCGCGGCGCTCCTCTTCCTCGTGCGAATGCTCCGCCCCTTCCTCGCCTGTTAGGCGGCTGAAGATGATTTCGCCGACGCGGCGCCGGAGTCGTGATTGATCGTCTCCAATGGCACGCGATTCCCGCACCAGTGTGTCACGGGACAACCGCGGCTCGCGCCGCACGAGCGCTTCGGTCAGCAGGATGAGCATGCGTTGGCTGATGGCCGAGGTATCGGCTTCCGGCGGCGGTGCGCCTTCGACCGCGACGGAGTCGTACTCGCCCAGGCGCGCGATCCTGACGACGCGCGTCTCCGACGCGCCCGTTCCCGCGTCGCGGGCTGGATTGCGATCGCGCGCGACCAGCCGCATGTGGACGACGTCTCCCGGCGCGAGCCGAAGAGACTCGATGACGACCGCCGTCTCGATCGTGGCCTGCCGCGCGCCCCCATGATCTCGTTGGGCGAGCACGCCTGATCGGAAGCGAAAGCTCTCCCCCTGTCCACTGCTGACGATGTACTCGAGCCAGCTGGAGGCGAGCCCAAGGCCGTCACGCGCTTCGCCGCGGATGGCAATGCGACCCGTTGGCGTACGCAGAATCGTATCGCGTGTCGGCGCTACCATCGCGACGACCGGCGCCGAATCGGGGCGCGCATCGAGGACAATGAGCCGCTCGAAGTCGCGATCGCGGAGCCGTAGTGCGCTCGGCGTTGCGGGCATGGTCATGGCAAGCTGCCACCGCGAACCGCGCGCGGTTGCGGTAAGGTCGACGCCGCCAACCGTGGCGGTGATTCCGTCGCTCTCGCCGCGGCCCTCGACCTCGATGCGACTCCCGACCAGCGCTTCGATGGTGTGCGGCTCATCGACGCTCGTCGTGGTGAGACCTGCGTAGGGGGGTGGGATGACTCGCGCAACCAACGGCGAGAGGCGGCTTGCCACGGGTGAACGCGCTATCACCGAGCGGTCGAGCGCGTCTCCAGCCCGCGGGGCGCGCACGCGAGCGACGACACCGCTTGGCAGCGCGAGCAGCATCGCGATCGCGACGGCGAGCGCGACCAGCGGCGGGATTGCCGCGCGCGAGACCGCCCGAGGCAGGATCGCCGTCTCCCACCGGTGCCGGTCGACTTCGCGCGCAAGCAGGGGTGACGTACCTCCTGCATCCTGTTCGAGTGAGGTGACGAGAGCGTACTGAAGCGACGGCACGCGCTCCTCGATCCACAACGCAGTCGCAGCGAGTGAGCGCGCTCGCCGCCCCCGCCAAAGGAGCACGAGCGACACGACCGCCGCCGTCGCCAGCGCGAGCGGAACGGCGAGCCGCCGTACCTCGCGCGGGAGATCGATGATCAGATCGAGCACCGCCGCGACGCCGATTACCGCCACGGCAGCGGCCCCTCCCCACACGATGGCGCGGATGACGACGGCCGCGATGAGGACCGCGCGAGTGCGGCGGACCCGCTGATGCGGCGTCATACCGATGCCTGGCGCTGGCGCACACCGAGCTCGAGAAGGAGGAGCAACGCGCCGGCCATGAGGAGCCACGGCGTTGCCTCACTGCGCGCACGCCCGGATCGAGGAACCGCCGCCGTCGCAAGCAGGGGCCCAGCACCGCGCAGCGAATTCAGCTGCGTTGCGCTGAGCATGCGTCGCGGGCCCCTCCCCTCGCAGGGCGCTGCCAGCATCGCGAGGAGCCTGCGCGCACTCTCGCGCAACGCGACATCGCCGCTTCCGGGAAGATCGAAGGCAACCTCGCGGAGACACCCCGCACCGAGCTCCCGCTCGATGATCGCGGGCGCGCCATCAGCGAACCGCGCCATGATGCGGCCGCTGTTCACATCGAGCGTCCGCCTGACGAGCGGCGCAACCATGACGACATCGTGCGCGGCAACGCCCTCGGCCGTGACCGAATCGCCGTCACGAGCGCTCGCCCAGTGCACGAGCACCCGATCCTGCTCGGCAGCCCACGCGGAGTCCTGCGGGGAAGGAACGCCCCGCACGATCCGCGTTCGGCCCTCTCCCTCGTTCAGTAGAGGTGCGGCGGCTGCCCTCACCGGGTCGGACCGAGGCGCTCGCACGTCGATCGTGCGCTCCGCCGTATCGCCGAGTGCGAGGGGGAGCGTGATCAGACGGGCCCGCCCGTGCCACCGCGTGCGTAGCAGCTCCGTCGCTTCGTCCCACGCCTCGGTCGCGAACGGCGACACAATAGTGAGCTCAATGGAATCGGCCCCATCCCGCAGCATAGCCGCGGCTCGCTCAGCGGCGACCAGCGCGGCGCTGAGCGATGCCGGCGCGCGGGATCGGGTGAGCGTGGCGGCTGTGTCGCGCACGTGGCTCGCGATGACACGCACTGCCGTGTCGAAGGTGATCACAATGTCGCCGTCGCGAACGACCGAGAGCACGGAGTCGCGGACGCTGCGCTCATCTGCGCCCGCCCGGGACTGATCCACCAGGACGATGCGGCTCGTGATCGCTCTATCAGGCTCGCGCACCGGCCCCGCGAACGCTGCCGCGACGGCGCCGATCGCAAGGACGCGAATGACGAGCAGCAGCCAGTCGGTGGGCCTCGGCGCCGGCGATGGCCAGCGCGCCGGCCGATCGGGAACGAAGCGCGCGGTGGGCAGGATCGCCGCACGCGGCCGTCGGCGCGCCAGGAAATGCAGGAGTACGATGCCACCGGCGACGGCGGCGCCGGCGGCGAGAAAGAGCGGCGCGAGAAATGTCATGACGCTCGCTCCCCTTCTCGCTCTCCGCGCGCGATGCGACGGATGACACGATCAGCGGGCTCATCCGTCACGGTCATCTCATACTGCGCGCCGGCGGCGCGCCACTCACGCGCAAGCCATTCTCGCCACTCGGCAAACTGGCGCAGATATGCGCTGGCGGTGTCCGGCGTGAGTGCGCGCCTGATGTCGTTCTCCTCCGGATCCGTCGCCAGCACGGCGTCTGCGGAGGGCGACAGCTCTTCCCGCGCGACGACGTGGATCGCGATCACCTCGCCTCCCTCGCCCAGGAGAGCGCGTGCCGGCCTGAGCAGGACCGCGGCATCCGCCAGGAAGTCGGAGATCACCACCAGACGACGCGCCGAGTGGGCCTCGTGCATTGCGGCTGCGAGATCGACGTGACCTTGCGGCGTCGCCGCCTCGAGCACACGCGCGCACTCCGTGACCACGCCGCGGCGCGTGCGGGGCGCCGTACGGACCGTTCCGTGCGGCGTGACGACCGCGACCGCGACGGGGTCGCCGCTCGCGTGCGCGACACTGGTGAGCCCGATCGCCAGCCGTCGGGCGTGGCTCCACTTGCCTAACGACCTCTCCGGGAACGCCATCGACGCGGATGCATCCACCAGAACCAGCGTCGAGAGTGTCGCGCGATCGCTGGTGATGCGCAGGTACGCCCGATTCGTGCGCGCGAGGAGACGCCAGTCGAGCCGACGCGGATCGTCACCCTGCCGATAGGGCCGATACTCCGTGAATTCGGGCGAGACCCCACGGAGCCGCGACCGGTGCGTACCGCTGGTGCTCCCTCGCGCTGCGCGGCGAGCGGGCCACGTCACACCGCGGAGGGCATCGAGCAGCTCTCCGTAGCCCGCCGCCCCGCTCATGTCAGAGCGGAACCTGGCTCCGCGGTGGTGAGACGTGCGCCAGCACCTCATCGATCACTCGCTCGGCGGTAATTCCCTCCGCCTCTCCCGCGAACGAGGGAAGCACCCGGTGCCGCAACACCGGCCGTGCGACGCGGCGAATGTCGTCAGGCGCGACGGCCGCACGTCCGGCGAGGAGCGCGTGCGCCTTGGCGCCGAGGATGAGCGCCTGTCCCGCGCGCGGCCCGGCGCCCCAGCGCACGGCGCGCTTCACGAGATCGGGAGCGGTCGGATCGTCCGGTCGCGTCGCGCGCGCAAGCGCCGCCGCGTACCGCAGCGCGGGGTCCGACGCGGCCACCTCACGCACGAGCCGCTGCACCGCGATCGTTCCCTCGCCATCGAGCACCGCCGAGAGCGGCGGCGGCGCGCTGCCGGTCGTCGTGCGAAGAATCGAGACTTCATCATCCTCGGCGGGATATCCAATGCGGATGTCGAAGAGAAAGCGATCGAGCTGCGCCTCGGGCAAAGGGTACGTGCCCTCCTGCTCGATCGGATTCTGCGTCGCGAGCACGAAAAACGGCTCGGGGAGACGCATCGTTTCGCCGGCCGCGGTGACGCTGTGCTCCTGCATCGCCTCGAGCAGCGCCGCCTGCGTGCGTGGAGGCGTTCGATTGATCTCGTCGGCGAGCACGATGTTGGCGAAGATGGGCCCGCGAACGAAGCGGAACGAGCGAGCGCCGGTCGCGCTGTCTTCTTCCATGATCTCCGTTCCGGTGATGTCACTCGGAACGAGATCGGGCGTGAACTGGATGCGATGAAAGTCGAGGCGCATCGCCTCGGCGATCGATCGGATCATCAGGGTCTTCGCGAGTCCTGGGACCCCGACGAGGAGCGCATGGCCGCCGGCCATGATCGCCATGAGGATCTCGTCGAGGACCGCGTGCTGCCCGACGATGCGACGAGCGACTTCCTCGCGGAGGCGCGTGATAGACGCCACGACCGCCTCGCGATCGGCGTCCACGGGCCGATCCCGACGCTGGGCGAGAGTACTCACCGCACGGGGCGCCGGCGCCGGTGCGTCAGCAGGAAGATCGAGCCGTCGATCGCCCCCGCGTCCTCGACCGAGGCACGCTCATCGAGCACCTCGAACCCTCGCAGCTTGATGACGTAGGCATCGGGATTCGCTCGCGCGTTGAGCGCGCGCAACGCGGCGGTCTTGACCTCGTCGACAGTCGCATCCGGTGCGGCCACTACGCGAATGACATCCCACAGCTCGGGGACCTCGACGCGCAGCGTGAGCGCTCTGCCGTCCTTGCGACCGACGTGCACCGCGTCGCGGCGCGTCCGCAAGCGGGTGACGAACGGCGCCGTCACGCGATCGCCGCCCCCGGCGTCGGCAACGGCGGCAGCATCGCGAAGAACCGCTGCGCCTGCATGTCGAACAGATACGTCGACGCGCGCACCGCGGTGCCACCTTCGACCGGCGCCACGCCGATCACGAGCTCCTCGCCCCCCTGCCCGCGAAAGCTCATGAAGGTGTCGCCCTCCTTCTCGAGAAAGGCGGCGTAGAGCGGATTCCGCCGGGCGAAGAAGGACTTCGCCTTCCCGAGAACATCGGCCGGCGGGAGGCTTGTTTCGTACTCGAGAATCATCGCTCTGGTTTCTGCCATTGAGTGGGAGCCGCGAGGCAAAGGTCTGAAGACGTCATGACAACGCCAATGCCTCGCGTGACGCGTCAGGCACGTACTCGACCGGCAGCTCGACGATGAACGTCGACCCTTCCGCCGGCGCTGAGCGCAGGGTGATATCGCCGCCGAGGAGCCGGGCGAGACGGCGCGACAGCGCGAGGCCGAGTCCCGATCCTCCATAGCGGCGCGTCACCGAGCCATCCACCTGACGGAATTCGTCGAAGATCACATCCTGTGCCTCGAGCGCGATTCCGATGCCGGTGTCCTGCACGGTGAAGCGGACCATCCCATCGTGGATCGCGACCCAGGCTCGAATTTCCCCGCGCGGCGTGAACTTGAAAGCGTTGCTCAGCAGATTCGCCAGAATTCTGACGACCTTTCGCCGGTCGCTCTGCATCTGCGACGGCGTATCCGACACGGGGGCGATGGAGAGCTCGACCTCCTTCTGGCGTCCGCGCGCCGATGCGACGGCTTCGTGCAGCGCGGTCATCGGATCGAAGCTCTCGATGTGCAGCGTCACCTCACCGCGCTTCAACGTGGTGAGATCGAGCAGATCGTCGATCAGCGTCAAGAGCCGTTCGCTGGATGAGGTCACCTGTCCCAGTGTGGTGCGCTGCTCGTCGGTGAGCGGCCCGGCAAGCCCTTCCTGGATGAGGTACGTGTATCCCAGGAC
>DATFFP010000008.1:0-68215 GCA_035249985.1 Gemmatimonadaceae bacterium | reverse complement strand
CGGCCGCACGCTGAACGGCGCGACGATCGTTTGGCCGTGCCGGTTCTGCAGGTAATCGAGGTAGACCTTGTCGCCGCGCTTCGTGACATGGCGAGTGATCGTCGCAATGTCCTTGAGCTCACGGAGCACCACGCGCGCGAGCAACTCGCCTAACGTGCGCGACTGGGCATACGTGCACTGGCGGCCCAGCGGGAGCATGATGTGCAGCCCCGTCTTTCCCGTCGTCTTGATGTAGCTCGACAGTCCCACCGCTTGACATAACTGACGAAGCGCCTGCGCACATCGAATGACATCCGAGAACGGCGCCTCCTTGGGATCCAGATCGAGCACGCACCAATCGCACAGCTCGAGCGAGCCCACCCGGCTGGCCCAGATGTGCAGCGGAATCGTCCCGAGATTGGCGACGTACAGCAGCGACTCCTCATCATCGCACACGAAGTACCGAATCTCGCGCTGCGTGTCCTCACTCCAGATGCGCACGGTCCGCATCCACTCGGGCGCGAACTCGGGCGCATCCTTCTGATAAAAGGACTTTCCGTCGATCCCATCGGGAAAACGCGTCATCACCACCGGGCGATTTCGGAGATAGGGCAAAATCCACCGCGACACCGCCCGGTAGTAGTCGATCATGTCGCCCTTCGTGTACCGCTCGGCAGGCCAGTACACCTTCCTCAGGTTCGAGAAGCTGATCGACTTCCTCACCGGCTCCTTCGGCGCCGACGGCGGTGGCTCGCTCACCACGGTCGGTGCGACGTCCGCTTCGCGGACCACGCCCTGACGCATGCAGTCCTGCGGGCGCTTGTCGGAGCGGGCGCGCAGATATGCCGCGTGGCGCAGCAGCCCATCGGGCGTCCACTCCCGGAAGCGCACCTCGCAGACGTAGACCGGCTCCACCCACGTTGTCGTCTTGATCTCCGGAATCGTGTCGGTCGCGATGCCTTCGATCACCGGTCCCCGGCACGGCGGCGTAGCACGCACGATCGGCGCGAGCAGATCACCGAGCTCACGCAGCAGCTGGTCGTTGAAGCCCGTGCCCACACGACCGGCATACACCAGCTCGCCGTCCACGTAGTCGCCGAGCTGCAGTGCGCCGAGGTGGCTGCGTGAGCCCTTCGGCTGCGTGAAGCCGACGATCACGAAGTCCCCGGTCGCTTCCGCCTTGATCTTGAGCCAGTGCGATGTGCGGCCCGCGCGATACGGCGCGTTCGCCTTCTTCGCGATGATCCCCTCCAGGCCAAGCTTTTCCACCTGACCCAGAAAAGCCTCCCCTTCCCGATCGATGTGCTCGAGCAGTCGCACCGGGCCGAGGCTCGGCACCGCTTGCGCCAGGAGCTCCTTCCGCGTGACGAGGGGCAGCGGACGAACATCGAGATCATCGACCGCGAGCAAATCGAAGGCGTAGAGCGTTGCGGGGAGCTCGACCGCCGCGCGCCGAATGTCGATGTCGGACTGCAGACGTCCGCGCCGCTGGAGCCGGGCGAAGCTCGGCTTCCCGTCGCCGTCGAGACACACGACCTCGCCGTCGATGATGAATTCATCGATCGGCAGTGCCTTGATCGCCCGCGCGATCTCGGGAAAGACCGCCGTGTAGTCGTTGCCGTTGCGCGTGAGAAGGAGCGCCTCGCCCTTCGTCTTGCTCGCGATGAGGCGATAGCCGTCGAGCTTGAGCTCGAACACCCAGTCATCGCGCGTGAATGCCTTGTCGGCTGTTTCAGCGAGCATCGGCTGCGCGGTACGCGGGTCGACGCGGGACTTCGCGGCGCCAGCCTTGTCGGCCGCTGCGCGCAGCCTCGAGGCCGGCGTTTCGCCCGCCAGCATCTCCTCGACGGTGACGCCGGAGAGCACTGACTGCTCGGGGAACTGGTCGCCTGGGGACTTCATGAAGGCGTCGCGCTCCTTGATCAGCAGCCAGTCGCGCTCGCTCTTCTTGATCTTCACCAGCGTCCACTTCCCCTTGAGCTTGTAGCCCTTGAGCTCGAAAAGGAGCTTCCCCTTCTCCAGCCCCTCGCGCCAATCCTCCAGCGGTACCCATTCGCCGCGGTCCCACACGATGACGGCGCCCGCTCCGTAGTTCCCCTTGGGAATCATCCCCTCGAAGTCGCCATACTCGATCGGGTGATCTTCCACCCGCACCGCCAGCCGCTTGTCGTTCTGATCGTACGATGGGCCCTTTGGCACGGCCCACGAACGGAGAACGCCCTCCATCTCGAGCCGCAGGTCGAAATGCAGCTGCCGGGCGGCATGCTTGTGCACGACGAACAGGCGGCCAAGGACGGGCGAAACCGACCCCATCGGCTCCGTCGTGCTGTCCGGAGAGCGCTTCGCGCGGTAGGTGCCAAGGCTGTCGTCCGGCGGCGGGGTGTTAGTAATTAGTCACCTCTTGCATCCAAACGCGTACGAGGTAAGAGTTTCCTTGAGCGCGCTCTGCTCGTCGTCTTCGCGCCCCCTACCAGGTTGCCGACCATGCCCCCTCGTTCCATAGCCAACGCGACAATCTCGTTCGGCCTCGTCTCCGTTCCGGTCAATCTCTACTCGTCATCGGAATCGAAGAGCAGCGTGTCGTTCAACATGCTTCACAAGAAATGCAACACGCGGCTCAAGCAGCAGTACACCTGTCCCAAGGACAACGAAATCGTCGGACGCGACGAGACCGTCAAGGGATATGAGTTCGCGAAAGACCAGTACGTGGTCTTCACCGCCGAGGAGCTGAAGGCGCTGGACGAAAAGGCGACGGGGATGATCGAGGTCGTCGAGTTCGTGCCGCTCGAGAAGGTCGATCGGGAGTACGTCGACAAAGTGTACTACCTGGGACCGGATAAGGGAGGAGACCGGGCCTATCGCCTGCTGTGCGAAGCACTTCGGGAGACCGGCCGCGCGGCGCTCGGCCAATACGCCGCGCGGGGCGGCCAGACGCTCGTGCTCCTGCGCCCGCTCAACGGCATCCTGGCGATGGAGCAGCTCAAGTACGCGGAGGAGGTCAGGCCCGCGCATGAAGTGACGGTACCGCCTGGTGAGGTGAAGCCCGCGGAGCTCGCGCTCGCCAAGCAGCTCATCGAGCAGCTCGTCAACGAGTCCTTCGAGCCGACGAAGTACAAGGACACCGTTCGCGAACGCGTGCTCGAGGCGATCCAGCGGAAAGTCGAGGGTCAGGACATCACGTCCGATGTGCAGCCGGACTCGAGCGGCAAGATCCTCGATCTCATGGAAGCGCTGAAGGCGAGCCTGGCCAAGACGACCAAGCCCGAAGAAGCCAAAGCGGGGCGCATGGTGTCATGAGGCTGCTCGCGGGGACGAGCGGCTATGCGTTCAAGGAGTGGAAGGGGTCGTTCTATCCGGACGACCTGAAGAGCGACGGCTGGCTGGGGTACTACGCCTCGAAGTTTCCGACCGTCGAGATCAACAACACGTTCTACCGGCTGCCGAAGGAGAGCGTGTTGCGGGAGTGGGCGGCGCAGGTCCCCGATCAGTTCACCTTCTCGATCAAGGCGAGCCAGCGCATCACGCACTACGCGCGGCTCAAGCCGGAGTGCGCGGACAGCGTCGACTTCCTGCTGAAGAACACCTCCACGCTCGGCGGTCGGCTGGGGCCGATCCTCTTCCAGCTGCCGCCGAACATGAAGAAGGACACCCCGCGCCTGAAAGGCTTCCTCGGCCTGCTGCCGCCCGACCGGAAGTTCACGATCGAGTTCCGCCACGAGAGCTGGTTCGACGACGACGTCTTCACCGCACTGCGGGAGCATGACGTCGCCCTCTGTCTCGCCGAGCAGGAAGACTTCAAGTGTCCGGTGCACGCGACAGCGTCGTGGGGGTACTTGCGCTTACACCGCCCGGACTACAATGATGGGGCGTTAGGCGAGTGGGCCAAATGCGTGAACAGCCAGACCTGGAGCGAAGCCTACGTCTTCTTCAAGCATGACGAGGAAGCGGGTGGTGGCTCCGGTCCCAGCGCGGTGAGCGCGTTCGTGAGGGCCTGCTCGACGTAAGCAGTTGCGCCGGATGGCAGCTTTCCGATGACGGGGCTGACCGCGGCATGCGCAACCGTCCACCGAGGTCCGTGGAGTCTGCTGCCGCAGACCGGCAGCACATCACCGCAAAAAAGTGGCGACGTCCCCCGAACCGCGCATCCTTCGATGCCGTTGTGACCATCGCGGCCGTCATCGAGGTCTGCCGAATTGTTCGCGGACGCGGAATCCGACCAATACGCACCACCGTCGTTGCTCGAGGACGTAACCCACGGAGCTCGATGAAGGAGGCAGAACCCATGCGGCGCATCGCCCTGCGTGCCCTGGCCATGACGGCCACAACCGGACTGTTGGTGCTGGCGCTGCCCGCGTGCGTGCAGCCGCCGGCGATGGTGATCGAGACGTCGACGGGCGCCATCATTCCGCTCGAGACGTGGACGGCGACGCTCTCGGGCGCGCTGCATGGCACCGTGACGCTCTCCCCCGGCGTCACCTACCGAGAGACGCTGGCGACGATCACCGTCACCGGAGCGACCCCGCGGGCGGTTCACGCGTGGTTCGTCCAGTTAGGCGCGTGTGGCCACGAGCGCGGGATCCTCGGGGGGCTGCACCCTTACGCGCCGATCACCGCCAACGAGCAGGGGACCGCCGCCGCGAGCGTCGCGCTCCCCTTCACCGTTCCGACGGCCGGGGAGTACTCCGTGACCGTCCTCCAGTCCGAGCTTTTGAACTCCTCTCCCGTTGCGTGCGGGAACCTAACGAAAAACCACGCCGCCGGACCAACCATCGCGAACCGTCAAGCCCCGTAACTTGACAGGCGGCGCCTAGACCGTATATCCCAGTCATCCTTTGGCCGGAGGCGGCCACGGATGACTGGATGGCGGGGTTGCGCTGGGGCAACTCCGACTGGGTACGGGACCCTGCTCGTTGCTCCCACCGGCGCGTCATTCCCGCCGATGTCCCGCGCTGCGCGACGCCTCTTCCCGGACGTAGCATCATCCCCGATCCAGAGGCGGTCGTTATGCATCCCCCCCGCGGTGGCGTTTACGTCGCTTTGGCGGCGCTGCTCAGCGTGCTCGCTAGTTGCGGCGACGGGCCCACCGCGCTCAGGCAACCCGGCGCCATCGAGGTCAACGTGCTGGCGTCGGGTCCCGATGCCGACATGACGGACGCCAGGGTGACGGTTGTGAATGGAGCAGTCCATCAGCTCGATTCGGGACGGGTCCTGATTTCCGATCTGCGACCGGGTGCTTACGACCTCAGTCTCGAGGGGCTGCGCGCGAACTGCCAGGTGACGAGCACGAACCCGCGCCGGGTCGATGTCGTTAGCAACCGGACAACGGTCATCGTCTTCACCGTCACGTGCACGCGTCGCGTGGGCACGGTTCGCGTAACCACGACGACGACGGGAACGGACCTCGACCCCGATGGCTACACCGTGATGATCGAGGCCGCGGGTCATTCGGTGGGGGTGAATGGCACGGTGTCGATTGGGGAAATTGGTGAGGGTTCCCGACCCGTGACGCTCACCGGCGTTGCGCACAATTGCACCGTCGCGGGCGGGACGACGGTTACGACGGCGGTGAACCACGGCGCCACGTCTGACGTGACCTTCATGGTGAGCTGCGTGGCCTTCGGAACCCTCGAAGTCACGGTGACCACCACCGGCGCTGGATCCGACGCCAACGGATACACTCTGAGCGTGCAGGCCGCGAGCGTGGGGTTCTCCCAGGACGTTGCACTCGGGGTGAATGGCTCGGTGGTGCTCGACCGTTTGCGTCCCGCTCCTGACTACATCGCAACGATTCAGGGGGTGAGCGCGAACTGCCGCATCACCGGCGCCGCGAGCCACACGCTCGCCGTCGACCCCGGCGCCACCGCCCACGCGGCTTTCGCGATCTCATGCGAGGCGCCACGGCAGCTCGCGTTCGTACGGGAGAACGATATCTACAGCATGGCGTCCGACGGATCCGGCCTTTCGCGTCTGACGACGGCGCCGGCCCATGATGGGGAGCCCGCCTGGTCGGCGAACGGCCGTATCGCGTTCACGACGTTCAGACATGCCAACGACGCCGAGCTCTACGTGATGAACGAGGATGGAACGAACGCAACACGACTCACGACGAGCGCCGGCGGCGATGAGTCGCCCGGGTGGTCTCCCGACGGCCAGAAGATCGTTATTCAGAGCTACCGCGCCCTCAACTGGGACATCTACACCATCAATCCCGACGGCTCCGGCTTGACGCAGCTTACCGCAAACCCGGCCGATGACATGAATCCGGCGTGGTCGCGCACGGGCAAGATCGCCTTCGTGAGCACGCGCGACCATCCCGCCGGCGAGATCTATGTCATGGACGCGGACGGCTCGAACGTCGTTCGCCTCACGCAAAACGATTCGACGGAAGCGGCGCCGGCCTGGTCACCCGATGGCTCGATGCTCGCCTTTACGCGCGAGGTCGAGTGCTACTATGGCTGCGCACACGACATTTTCGTCATGAACGCCGACGGCTCGAGCCAGCGGCGGCTCGCCACGGCATGGCAGACCTACTCCTTCCACACCGACCCCGCCTGGCTGCCCGATGGACGAACGGTCTCGTTCACGAAGCAGTCCTGCGGCTATTACTACTATTGCGACCTCCCCGCGATCTGGCTGGTCGACACTCAGGGCGCGCTGCTACAGCGGCTGATTTCCGATGGCACCGGTGCGGTCTGGAAGCCATAAGCGCCGAGGGCGCTGGCCGCATCTTCTTGTCGTCGGGGTGCTCGCGGGATGTTCCGACGCCCCGACCGAGCCCGAGCATATTGCGGCCCCGATCATCGAGTCGGCCGTTGCGCTGGCCAGCACGCCTAACGTGCTGAGCGCCGCGCTGTCGGTGCGGGTTCGCCATGCCGACAGTGTCGTTGTGCGAATCGAGCCCGCGTCGGACGATAATCGGACAGCGGCCGTTGTACCGGCCAGTGATACGCTTACGATCCCCGTGCTGGGCCTTCGACCGACACAGCAATATGACCTGCGGCCCATTGCGTACGGGAGAGGTGGCGTGACGGTCGGCGAGCCGGTTCCCGTGACGACGGGTGCCCTCCCGCCCGATCTCCCCCGATACACCGCGGGGGGCGTCGACCCGGCGCCGGGCTACGTCGTGTTCGCGGCAGGAATATATGGCGTGGTCATCGACAATACGGGGCGCGTCGTCTGGTATCACCGGTTCGCGACCGGTGTGGGCCTGAGCTTCATGGCGCAACCGAACGGACGCTACGTCGCCAAGCCCCCAACACCGGTGCCCGGCGATGTGGAACCATGGATCGAGATCGACCCGTTAGGTCGCGTGACCCGCGCGCTTGGCTGCGCGCACGGCCTCTCCTCACGCCTGCATGATCTGATCGGGCTGCCCGATGGGAGCTACTGGATCATGTGCGACGAGTCGCGCACGATGGATCTTACTCCCTACGGGGGGGCTGCGGACGCACGCGTCATCGGCACCGTCGTTCAGCACCTCGCGATCGATGGCGCTCCGCTCTTCGAATGGAGTCCATTCGACCATTTCGCGATCACCGACGTGGAGGAGTCGGAGCGTCGCGGGAGCAACGTCAACTGGACGCATGGCAATTCGATCGATCTCGACAGCGACGGCAACCTCCTCGTCTCGTTTCGCAACCTGAGCGAGGTCACGAAGATCGACACCCGCACGGGCGCGGTGATCTGGCGCCTCGGCGGCAGACGTAACCAGCTCACCTTCCTCGATACCCCTGCACCGGCCTTCGCGCATCAGCACGGGGTGCGGGACATGGGCGCCGGTACGTTCGTGATTCTCGACAACATCGGGAACGCGTCGGAGTCGCGAGCCGAGCGATATGTGGTGAACGAAATGGCGCGAACGGCCCGACTGGCTCACTCGTACGGGTCGATCCCCGGCGTCACAACGCACATAGGTGGAAGTGTTCAGCCGCTCGCGGGTGGGCGGACTCTCGTTTCCTTCGGTACGGAGGGCCGAGTGGAGGAGTACGATGCTCAGGGTCGGCTGACGTGGAGCATTCAGGGCAATGCCGGATACGTCTTTCGTGCGCAGCGCATCCGCTCGCTCTATGCTCCCGGGGTGGGGACGGCACGGTAAGAGACGGACTTCATTGTTGCCAATCGGAAGTCACCGGGAGGCCCCATGAAAACGTTCTCGATGCAGCATCGAGCCCGCCTCGTTGCTGTGATGGTGCTTTTCGCATGCGACACGCAGCCGAGCGCCACACTCCTCGCGCCCAGCGTCAGCGCATTCGCCAACTCGGAGTGGTCGGCGCCCATGAACCTCGGGCCGGAGATCAACTCGCCGTTCATCGACAACAACCCGACACTCTCGTCGGACGAGCTCACGATGTACTTCGCGTCGGATCGCCCTGGTGGATTGGGCCTCGTCGACATCTGGGTGACCAGGCGTGCATCCGTCGACAGTCCCTGGGAGACACCCATCAACCTTGGTGCCCCCGTCAACTCACCCTTCATCGACGGCGCGCCGGCGCTCTCGAGCGACGGCCACCTGCTGTTCTTCCACAGCAATCGGACGGGAACTGCCGGTGGAAATGACATTTGGCTCGCTCGTCGATCGGGCTCCACCGACGATGACGATTGGGACGTGCCCATTGCTCTCGGGCCGGGCGTCAACACTGCCGATGACGAGCAGGGCCCGGACTACACCGTCAGCGCGGGCGGCGGTGCCGTCTACTTCAATCGCGGGAATCAGGCGTTGGCGAGATCCGATTTGTATTACGCGGAGGTCGGCCGTGATGGACGTACCGAAGCCCCCGCCGTGGCAATCACCGAGCTCAACGATCCAGCGTTCAACGACGCGGCACCGACAGTCCGCACGGACGGAAAGGAAATCCTGTTCTGGTCCGGGCGCGCTGGCGGCGGAGTCACGGCGGACATGTGGGTGTCCACACGCCAGAACCCTCACGAGTCCTGGTTGCCGCCGCAGAACCTCGGCATGCCGATCAACTCGCCGGTCAACGACCTGCACCCAGAGCTGTCACACGACAGCCGAACGTTGTACTTCTCGACGAATCGGCCGGGTGGGTCCGGGGGGCAGGACCTCTGGATGTCGACGCGCACGCCACGCGGGAACTAGCGTCGTGACGCGGTAATTCGATGCCGGCGATCGGCGGCAAGGGCCGTATGCTCGACGCGATGGCGATTCTGCGCACAATCATCGCGATCGAGCATCCGGCCAGGCGTGGGACCGTGGTCGAGCTCTCGGATGTCATCGTCGACACGGGCAGTGAGTACACGTGGGTACCCCAGCCGGTGCTCGAATCGATCGGGCTCGCGCCGGAGCGCATCGTCGACTTCGTGACCGCCGACGGCCGCCAGATCGAACGCGGCGTCGGGTTCGCGAACATCTATGCCGGGGGAACGTCGACGCCCGACATCGTCGTCTTTGCGGCGCGAGGAGACCTTGTCCTGCTGGGCGCCCGTTCTCTCGATGGCCTCAACCTTCGCATCGACCTCACGAGCCGGACACTGGTGCCCGCCGGTCCCGTCCCCGCGGCCGCGCTGGGCCTAACGGGGCACCCGTGCGAGTCGCTCCACCCACACCCGGCTCGTCTCCCCTATCTCCGAGAGCACCTCGGCGTCCGTTCTCCCCGATGACTTGAGCACGTGGAAGCTGTGGTCGGCGCCGTCGAGCCAGTGCATCGTCCAGTTTGGGCCGACACGCTCGAGCACGGCGTCCATCAGGTCGCGTCTGCAGAGGGCGTCGCGCGTGCCGTTCAGGCAGAGGACGGGAATGTCGATCTTCGGCAGGTGCGCATCACGGAGTTGCTCCGGCTTCCCTGCCGGGTGCAGCGGATACGCGAGCAGCAGCAACCCGTCACACGCGAAGCCATCCGCCGCCAGCATCGAGGCGGCGCGGCCACCCATCGAGCGCCCGCCGATGATCAGGACGTCCGGACGTAGCTCCTCACGCACACGCGCCACGACCGCCTCGAACGTCTTCTTCAACACCGGCATCGGGTCGGGACGGCCACTGCGCTTTTCCTTGTACAGGAAATTGAAGCGGACGATATCCATCCCGCTCGACCGCATGACCTGCGACACCGACATCATGCCGCGATCGTTCATGTGGCCGCCGGCCCCATGAGCACAAACGAACACGACCGGCGAATTGGCTGAGTCGTGCTCGGCGGTCACCTCGTCGCCGGCCACGGGCACGCGCCAGCTCACGACACGATTCTCGGCGCGAGGCCCATCTCGTCGAGAAAGCGATGGCCGCCCCCTGGGCGACCGGCGCGCGACTGAGTGTGCGTCAGGACGATGCGGTCTTTCGCGCGCGTCATGCCGACGTACAACAGGCGCCGCGCCTCCTCCACCTCCTCCGGCGTCGCCTCACGACTGGCGGTGCGACCCGGCAAGTGCGCGTCCTCCGCGCCGACAATGTACACGCGGGAGAACTCCAGCCCCTTCGTGGAATGCAGCGTGAGCAGATTGACGCGACCCTGCTCGGGCTCGTGGCCATCGTACTTCGAGAGTACCGCACACTCCAGAAAGGCAACGATCTGCATCTGGAGGGATCCGTCGGGAATACGGTCGATGAGTCGGTGGAGTCGCAGGAGCGCACTCGGATACATTTCTTCCGCCGTCTTCTCGGTGCGAATCCTCAGCATGAGCTTCGCGCCCCCGAGTGCTTCGATGACCTCGTCGACGCTCGGGACGGATTCGTTCCCGGCCGCTTCGCTCTCGTAGAACTCGAGGCTGCCGCTATACCGTCCGAGCGCGAAGGGCCGGGCGAAATCGCGGAAGAGGAGCGCCTCCGGGCAGAGCGCGCGCTCATCGCACAGGGCGAGCGCGACACCCACGTGACCCAACAGGTTGAGCAACGCACTCTTGCGGGAGCGTGCAAGCTTCGCCTCATCGAGCTTGACGGCGACCTGGGCCAGGGCCCGCGAATCATCGAGCGCGCGATGCGAGCGGCCGGGATCGACGCCGAACATGCGCGCCAGGTTCGCGAGCGTGTGACTCGTCGAGAACAGATCGCATGAGAGCGGGAGCGTGTCGTACATGCAGAGGTCGAAGCGCCCGCCAAGCTCCTTCACCATGCGCTTCAGCACCTGGAAGTCGAATTCGTATCCGTTATGTGCCGCCACGATGTCGCTTCCGCAAAAGCGCCGGAAATGGGGCCACACGTCCTCGAACCGGGAAGCACCCGCAACGTCGGCATCTCGCAGGCCGTGGACGTCGGTTGCCTGTCGCGGTATGGAGCCTCGAGGTTTCACCAGCGCGGCAAATTTCTCGCACGGCTTGCCATCGCGCACACGCACGGCCGCGATCTCGATGATCTCCGCGGTCTCCGCGTCGTTCGTGGTCGTCTCCAGATCGAACGCGGTGAAGTTCAAGAGGGGCTCGCCGAACCGCCGGCTTTCCAGGAGCTGGGCCGCCTTGAACAAGCCTAACGACAGCCCGAGGGTTTGGCAGTCATGTGGGGAGATCCGCTCGGAGCGCGGCATCACGACGTTCCCGGTGTACACCTCGCCGAAGCCGAGCTCGCGGAGGAGGCCCTTGAGCGGGATCTCCACGCCGTGCAGATCGGGAAGGCAGATCGCCGCGTTTCGCTCGCGCGCGTCGCGAAGGCGCTCGGCGAGGGCGACGACCTCGGGCTGCCCAAGGGGATCGCTCAGCTCGTCGTGCCGTTCCTCGAGGACCGACCGTCGATGCCCGACGCGTTGGGACAACAGATCGTGGAGTAGCGGGCCGAGCGACGAGTGGCGACAGCCCATGGCCTGCAGGTTCCGCCATTGCGACAGCGCCCGATGCACCTGGCGACCGTCCTCACCGGCTCGTGACACCTGTGCGGCGATCCGGTACAGGTGCTGCACGAGGTCCTGTTTGGTTTCATCGGCCCGCACCCGCGCCTGGTCGAATAGCACGCGCGACAGTGCCGTCTCGAAGAACGCCTCACGATGCACGGGATCGTTGGGATACGCGATCACGTGCAGTGCGGCGATCACGTATGCCACGACTGGGTCCTCGGCCAGCGCACGGCCTCGAGCCAGACGGCAAGGAATTCCGGCGTTGAGGAAGGCGCCCTCCAACGCCTCGCCCATCTCGTTGGTGCGGTAGAGCAGCGCGACGTCAGCCCAATCGTGGGCCCACTCGCCCTGGTCGCGCCGAATGTCGGCGACGATCCAGTCGCGCTCCGCCTCGTCCGTGGGGAACGAGAGCGCTGCGGGGTGAAAGCGCGAAGGCCGATTCGCCTGCGGTGCGGGCAGATCGTCGAACATCGGTGTGTTGAGCGACACGAGTCGCCGGGCCAGCGTGAAGACGTCGCGCGGACAGCGGCGGTTTTCCTCGAGGCGAATCTTCCGCGCCAGCCCGAAGTCGTTGAGCATCCGCTGAAAGACGCCCGGATCCGCGCCGGCGAACGAGTAGATCGACTGCTCGTGGTCCCCCACCGCGAAGAGATGCTCGTGATCGCGCGCCAGCTCGCGAATGACGCGATACTGCACCGGGTTCAGATCCTGAAACTCGTCGACGAGGACCACGTCCCACTGGGCACGAATCGACTTCGCCTCGGCTGTGTGCTGGAGCAGCTCGGCGGCCTTGAGGACGAGCATGTCGAAGTCCACCATCTTCCGCTGCGCGAGGAAACGCTCGTAACGGTCGAAGAGCTCGTAGCTCTCATGACGCGCGAACGGGGTGCTCCGGAAGCGGTTGGCGCTGAACTGTGTGAGCAGCCCGCGATGCCACGGCTTGGGGCCTTCGAGGCGCCGCAGCACGTGGAGCTGATAGTCCTCGTCGGCGATGCCGAATCCGGGCGGCAGCCCAACCCGCGTCGCATGCTCGCGTAGCAGCTCGGCACAGAAGGCGTGGATCGTTCCCGACTTCACGGCGCCTCCGCCGTCGCCTAACGTGCGCTCGAGGCGATGCGTGATCTCGTCGGCGGCCTTGTTGGTGAAGGTGAACGCGCAGATGCGCGATGGCGGAACGTCGCACTGCTCGATCAGGAACCGGATGCGCTCGATGAGGCAGTACGTCTTTCCGGCACCGGGGCCGGCAAGCACCAGCAGAGGCCCAGGCGCAGCCTCGATGGCCTCACATTGTGACGGCGATGGGGAGGGCGCGCGAGTCAACGAGGGTGTCTCGTGGACGGCGTGAAAGACGGTCGCCATCCCCGAAAGGTGGGGCCCGGAGCGCTATCGCGACAGGCTCAGCGAATCTTCCAGGCGACGCCGAGCTCGAGCGAGGAGAGCTCCTCCAGCCGTCGCACGCCGTTGCGAGCGGGAAAGTCGAACCGCTCCAGCCCGTAGCGAATGGTGGCCGTGAGGCGCCCGGCGGTATAGCCAACGGCGCTGTGCGCGGCCACCGCGAGATCGGGTCGCGAAATCCCGCTCACGCTCACCCACGGAATGATCGAGAGACCCGCCGAGAGCTTGAGGGCGTCCTCGAGCATGGACCGACGGCCATGGATACCGACCTCGCCCCATACCCAACGCTGCGCGGCGAGAGCGGACTCGTACCGCCGCACGACCACACCGGCGTCGAGCCCCCACCAGTCGCTGAGCGGCAGGCTGGCGCCAACAGTGGCCTCGCCCACATCCCGATCGAACGCCGAGCTCTCGTTGGCCCCTAACGAGCCGGCTCGAAGCGACAGGCGCGCTTCGAGGGCCTGCCACGGCAGGCTCGTCGTCGCCCAGAGGCCGAACATCGTGCCTGACGAGCGCTCGAGCCCTGCGCCAGCGGTCACGCGATGCTCCGCGAGGGAGACCGACACCCCCGTGGTCACCGGGAGCTGGGCGCGAAGCGGCACCGCGCCCGCGATGCAGGCGACTACCCAGGCCAGGGCGCGCGTTCTCATCGCGACTCTCCGATCGTGGGCGTAATGATCATCCGCGCGGCCGCCAGGCGCGCGGCGTTGCGCTCCCGGATCTCCCGGTTCTGGCGCACGTGCTGCTCCCGCCGGCGCGCATTCTCGAGAACGTTGGCGGGAATTCCCGAGCCCCGTCGCAGCAGGAAGAACGATGCGATTCCACCCGAGGCGGTCACGCTCGCCATCACCACGGCGTGCTTCCGGGTTCCATCCAGGTCACCATGGCCGATGACGTTGGGGACCGCGACGGCGAACGAGGCGAGCGCCAATCCGGCGGCGAGCTGCGAGCGCGCGATCGAAGGGGGGCGTCGCTCAGGAAGAAGGGAGCGCGGGTCGAAGACGATGGAGTCCTCGAGGGGTTCGTGATCATAGTTCACATCGAAGCGCAGGGTCACCGTGTCGCTGGCGGAATCACTCGTCGCCGTCGCGCTGACGTCGAGCTGATAGCGGCCAGCAGGCAGGCGCGCTCCCTTTTGATCGAGTCCGTCCCAGGGAGATTCAGACGCGCCCTCCGCCGTCCACCGGAACGCGGCGATCGGCTCGGTCTCGCCGGGGCGCCGCACGACCGCCTGCACGCGCGCGTGCTGCGTCGTGACGAAGCGGAGCGAAACGCCCCCGGGCCCCGGTACGAAGCCGGTATCGGACAGCGTTCTCACCCCGACCACGAACGTCTCCCGGCGTGCCTGGGAGAAGAGCTGTCGCTCCTGCGGAGTGAACACCGTCGGATCGAGATCCATGAAGGGGTCACGCTCCAGCATCCGCCGGAAATACGCGAGCGCGGAATCGCGCTGGCCCAATAGCGAGAAGGTCGCGCCGAGATACTTCATCGCCTGCACGCGCTCCGCCATGGTCGCGGCGGTATTGCTCGGCGACGTCACTTCACGCAGGAGGACGACCGCGCGCTCGAGCTGAAGCTCCTCGTACAGAATCACTCCCCGGCTCAGGACCTCGCCCGGGGCACGCTGCGCCGCGCCCGGTCGGGCGAGCGCCACCAGCGAGATCATGACGACGACGATTCGAAGGAAGGTCATTACTGAGGATCCTGGGTCGGCAAGGCAATGCGTGCGAGGGCCGTAATCTCATCGGCAACGACCGTGACGGTCGTGTCGAATGACTTGTAGCCAGGCGCGGAGACGCGCAGGCGACGCGTGCCCACGCGAACGGTCGAATCGAGGACGACGCCGCGCCCGAGCAGTTGGCCGTCGACGCGAATCTCCGCATCGGCGGGGAATGCGCGCACACGAAGGCGACCCACTGCTTTGGGCTCAGGTGCGGCCGCCTCGACCACTCGTGGTGTCGAGTCGGCAGGAGCCGGCGTCGCTGATCGCGGTTGCTCGATAGGCGGAGCGAGGGTTGGCGCGACCACGACCGCCGTAGGGGCGGAGACGGGCGCGGGAGCGCGGCGCAACGCGACGGCGGCCGCGCCACCAGCACCAAGTACCGTTGCCAGGATCAATCCGATGGCCCACCGCGAGAGTGATGTTGCGCGCGGCGCTACCGTCGGGGACGCCTGCGGCGGCGTGAGACGAATCGAGCTTGCCAGCGCCGGGAGCGCCGAGATGCCGACGACCGGAATCGGAGCGCCGTGCGCCAGATCGCGAAGGTGCGCGAGGCCCTGACGGCGATCCTCCTCGGGGAATGGAACACTCTCGACCGCCGCGAGCATCGCGTGCGTGGAGGCGAATCTGCTCTCCGGCTTCTTCGCGAGCGCGCGGTCGATCAGCTCGCGCAGCGGCAGGGGCACGTCGAGACGCGCGGTGGTGACGTCGGGCACCTGCGTGTAGAAGTGGTGGTGCATGATTCCCGGAAGCGACTCGGCCTGGAAGGGCACGCTCCCGGTGAGCATCTGAAACGCGACCACCCCGAGCGAGTACTGATCGCTCTGCGGGCCGATGCGCCGGGCGGCGCATTGCTCCGGGCTCATGAAATAGGGCGTTCCGACCATCGTCCCGGTCGACGTCAGACTCGCATCCTCGGCGGCGCGCGCGATGCCGAAGTCGCTGACGACCACGCGGCCATCGCGATCGACGAGAATGTTCGCGCTCTTGATGTCGCGGTGGACGATGCCGCGCTCATGCGCGTACGCCAGCGCGCTCGTCGCCGAGCGCAGGACGTGGAGCGCGACCGGCACCGGCAGCGGACCCTGCGACGCGATGATGTCCTCGAGCGAGCGGCCCTCGATGAACTTCATCGCCATGAACAGGAATCGCCCTGCCTGTCCCTCCCGATACACGGGGATGATGTTGGCATGCTCCAGCGAGGCAGCCAGCCGTGCTTCACGCTTGAAGCGCTCCGTCAGCTCGCGGTTCAGCGTCATCTCGGGCGGAAGAACCTTGAGCGCGACGCGGCGGCCAAGGCCGGCCTCAGTCGCTCGGTAGACGACCGCCATGGCGCCGCGGCCGACCTCGCGATCGATGTCGTACTCGCCCGAGAGCGCGTGACGCACCTCCGCGAGGAGCGCGTCGTCGGCCGCGCCGACGAGAAGCGTGGCCGCGCCCGGGTCGAGCACCTGCCGCCCGCAGCTCGGGCAGAATCGCGATCCGGGCGCGATCGCCGCGCCGCAGCGCTGGCACTGGCTCATTGGCTCGTCACGGTGAAGATGACGACCCGTCGCCTGTTGCCGTTGCCGAACGCGGCCTCCACCGTGGCGATACCGGCGACGCTGCCTAACGTCATCTGAGCCTCGGACAAGCCGCTGGCGTTCGAGAGCCGGTCGATCTGGTTCGAGCCTTCGAGGCTGCCGCCCCCCGAGAGTAGTCGGAAGCGAACCGACACTCCGGCAACCGGACGCCCCTGGGCGTCCATCACCCGCACGGTGAACCGCTGTGGCAGGGGCGTTCCGCGCAGCGCCGACTGATTGTTGCCGCGTACGATTCGCAGCGAATCCTCGGAGAGCGCCGCGCCGGGGAAGTGCGGCGTCGCGGCCGGTGTGCCGAAATCGATCGCGCCGACCACGCTGTCACCCACGGCGTCCAGCGCTGTCGATCGACGCGGGCCGCGCGCGTCCCCCCACCAGTTCGGCTGCGCCGTGAACACCGCAGGCTCGGCGTTCACCAACGCCGCCAGTTCGTGGTCGGCGAAGTCGTTGTTCGCAACGCTCGCCGTGGTCCACTGCGCGAGCTCGAGGCCGCGCCGCTGACGCCACACACGGTTTCCCTCGAAGCGAATGCTGCCGCCGCGCAGTGCAGCGCCATCGAGCGTGCGGTAGTCGACGATGCTCGATCCCGTAACCTCGGCGGAGCTCGCCGTTGCCGTGATGGCTGCCGGCCAGCGAATCGTCGGAACGCTGCGCGTACCCGCGCCAGACAGAGTCACGTTCTGCACGGTGAGCGCGCCACCGGTGAAGGCGATGGCGGTCTCGTTCGCGCCGGTGAAGCGCGTGCCGCGAACGGTGAGGATCGCGCCCGATCCCTCCACCGTGATCGCCGCCATTCCGGTGTCGGCTGTCGCGCTCGTACAGTCGGCCAGCGATCCATTGACGACCGCGAGCGACGACTGCCCGCGGACGTCGACGCACCCTCGACCCTGGCCGTTGCGGAGCGTGTCCGACGTCATCGCGATGGTGTCGGCCTCCTCGGCGACGATGGCGCGCACGGCATTCTCGAGCAGTGAGCCGCTGAGCGACCACGTGGAACGCGCCGAGCGAATGTGATATCGTCCGCCACTGAAGCGACTGGCGGAAATCGTGACGCCCGCACCGCGCGAATCGGAAAGGCGGATCGCGTCCATTGCCGTACTGCCCGTCTCGGTGAACGAGTTGCCGCTGACGGTCACGCCGCCGGATTCCAGAATCTCCAGCGCGGCACGTCCGTCCGTCGCGCTGCCCCCCGACGGGGGATCAGTGGACTGCTGATTGAGGGAGAACACGTTGTTGGTGATCACCGTCGCGCCGGTCGCCGCGCGAATGCGCAGGAGACGATGACGGCCGGCCAGCGTATCGGCGGAGACGCGAGCGCCCGACGTTGAATCGAGCAGAATGCGCGCGCCAATGGTCGAGCGGACCGCGCTCAGCTCGATGGCGTTGCCGAAGCCGCCGAGGACGCGAATGCCCTCGCCGTTGGCGCCGGGGACGGAATCGACGCCGGTGACCTGCACGCGAGAGACCAGACCGCTGCTGACGTTCGACAGCAGAATACCGTAGCCGATCACGGCGTTGACGCGACTATCGGAAATCACCGGCCCCGTTGCGTTCGCGATGCGGACGCCGCGGCCCACCCTGAACGTCTGCCCGGGATTCACGTGAACGTTCTCGATGCGCACACCGGCGCCGTCGGCATCGACGGCCGGTCCATCCACCATGTGGCGGACCGCGACGTTGCGGAGTAACACCGACGATCCCGCCGAGACCGCGATCGCCGCCGCTCCGGTCTCGTGCGAGAGGGTCGGCAGGAAGGTCGCGTTGTTCCCGTTGGCTCGATAGGCGGAATCGTTCCCGATCACCGAGATCTGTCCGGCGAGCGTCGGCGACTCGGCGTAGGGTCGATTGCCCGGTTGCAGGGCGATCGTGTCGCCCGAAGTGGCCTCGTCGAGCGCGGCCTGCACGGTGGCGAACGGTCGCGCGTGCGTCCCGATGCGAGGCACCGCGTTGGAGGCATTGTCGACGCGGAGCGTCGTGAGGTCGCGGACAACCAGGGCGACGGTATCCGCAATCGTGCCCGCTTCGCCGATGATGCGCGCGGCGCCCGGTGCGACCGCCGTCACCGTTCCGCTCGGTGAGACGATGGCGACAGCGGAATTATCGGACCGCCACGTCGTTGGATAATTGGCGATCGGCACACCCTGGGCGTTGCGAACGTCCGCCGTGTAGGCGAGCTGCTGACCTGCTCGCGTGAGGGTGTCGGCCGACGGGTCGATCGCGATCGTGGCCGGATCGTTCGTGACCTGGACCCGCGCGCCGGAGCGCACCGGGCCCTTGAAGGCATAGATCATCGTTATGCCGGCGCCGATGGCGGTGACGCGGCCGGCATCGTCGACGCGCGCCACCGAGGCATCTCCGCTTTCCCAGAACGGCGTCACGCCGGGCACCGGGACGCCGCTGTTATCGACCGCGGTCGCCGTGATGGTCACTTCCTCGCCGATGCTTCTCAGGGTAACGGCCTCCGGCGAGAGGACGAAGCTCGCCAGGCGCTGCTCGACCGTGACCGTCGCACGCGCCGTGTCGGCCGCGACGACGGCGAGTACCTCGGTCGCGCCAGTGCCGCGGGCGGTCAGTCGTCCGTCGGCCACGGCGACCTTGTTCGTGTCGAGCGACGTCCATTCCACCGGAACGTCGATGATCCGGTCGTCCGCGCCTAACGGCATCGCATGAATCGTCGCCGTGTCGCCGACGCTGGTGAGTCCCACGACGGACCGGTCCAGCTGGAGATCCTTCAGTACGACGCGCAGGGTGCGACGCCATGATTTCCCGTCTTCGGGGAAGAGCGACCCGAGCACGCGGATGGTCACATCGGCGCTGCCCAGGCGCCGCGCGTGGATCGAGTCACCGGAGCTGGACACGACGACGATCTCGGGGTTGCCGCTGGCGAAGGTCACCCGTGAGCCGGTCACCGGGGCACCGCTGCTCGTTATGCGGACGACGGGCGCAACCCGGCTCTCGACGAAGAGGAGGGTGTCGCTGAGCCATTCCAGCTCGAGCTGCTCTACGCCGACCGGCCCGAGGACGTTCGCCCCATCACACGTAGCCGTGGCCGCCACGGTGGCCATCGCCGCCGTGAGACGCGCGAGCGCCGTACCGAGTGCATGCACAGAGGATCGACGACCGCGACGCAGCATGACTCGACGCAAGACGGGAGGCGCTCGGCGACCGGGGGACCCCGGCCGCATATCACAGGATGGACGTGTTCGATCTCCTGTTCAGACGATTTGCCGGGCGTCGTCGAAACGAGTTCGGGCTTTGCTCGGAGCCTTCGGACCCGGGGATGCCGGGAATTGTTCGCTGGCGACAACGGATGTCGCGTCGTTCGCCATGGCCGCGGCGTCATACGGAGACCGTCACCGCGGCGCCACGCCGCCTAACGCGTAGCCGCCCTCCGTAAATCGTCGCCGGGATGATCAGCGCCAGGAACACGATGTGGTACCACACTGGCGTGAGGTTCCACGCCGAGGCCTCGAACCCGATGCCGAGGACCAGCTGGAGGACGGCGAGCGCCCAGACGGCCCGCATGGGATCCCGTGCAGCGATGGTGGCGGTCACGTAGCCGGCGAGCGTCGATAACACGACGCTGTAGACGATCAACCCCACCAGCACACCGGCGTCGGTCACCGGTTGTCCCACCCCGAGGACCGATGGCAGCGCCGCCTGCGCCGCCTGCGTCCCGCCGACCCACAGCACCGCCCATACGACGGCCCCCGCCAACACAGCGAGAATCGTCCGTCCAGTCTTCCCCATGGGGCACCTCCGCCAGTGATGTCTGTTGGTACCGTTGACGGAAGTATTATGTGATATTATTATCACATGTGCAAGGACGGCATCGCGGACGCGCCTCCGTGGAGGCGGAGATGCCAGCCCACACGAGACGTTCCGAGCTCCGCCATCTTTGCCGTTTCCCAATGCCCCGACGCGCCGATCCTCTCGCTCCAGTCTGGAAAGCGCTCTCGAGCCCGACTCGCCGTGCGATCCTCGATCATCTGCGGGAAGGGCCGCTCACCACGGGAGCGATCGCCGAGCGCTTTCCGAAGCTCACGCGGTTCGCGGTCATGCAGCATCTGCGCGTGCTCGAGAAGGCAGAGCTCGTCGTCCCGCGGCGGGAGGGGCGCGAGCGCTACAATTACCTGAATCCGGTTCCGATCCAGCACGTCTTCGACCGCTGGGTGTCGCGATATACGAGACCGTGGACCGAGGCGCTGGTGAGTCTGCGAAACGAGCTCGAGACCGAAGCACGCGAGGAGCGCGCATGAACCGTCCCACCGAATCGAAGCCCGCGAGGCCTGCCACTCCGCTGCCGGATCACGTCGTTTCCATTCACATCGACGTCCCGGTGCAGCGCGTGTGGGACGAGATCACGAAGACGGGTAAGATCCAGCGCGCGCTCTACAACACGGTGCTCGAGAGCGAGCTCAAGCCGGGCAGCCGGCTTCGCTACTACAGTCCCGACAAGAGGCGCGTCTTCATCGTCGGTGAGGTGGTCGCCGTCGAGCCGCCGCGCAAGTTCTCGCACACGTACATGTTCACCACGAGCGTGTCACCCTTTACGCTCGTGACCTGGGAGCTTCAGGAAGAGGCGGGCGGCTGTCGCGTCACCATCACACACTCCGGGTGGACCACCGCACACAAGGCGCCAGAGAAGGTCGCCGCGGGCTGGAGGGAGATCCTGGGACTGCTCAAGCACGAGCTGGAGACGGGCGATCTGCCGACCAAGGCGAAGATCATGTACGCCATGTACGGCGCCTTCATGTTCATGATGCCGAGGAGCACGACCACCGAGCACGTCGACAAGCAAGGCTGGTAGCGTCAGCCGATCCAGCCCACTTTGCGGCGCCACTCGAGCTCGGCCGCATCGCGCTCGGCGATCTCGTCGGGCGTGGGCGGGGGCTCCTCCCGCAAACCAGAGAGGAGCTCGCCGAGCCGAGGCAGGCCGACTTCGGCGCGCCACTCCTCGACCTTCTCGACATCCTCCAGCGGGTACGGGGCGAGACCGTTGACCGTGTCGCGCAGCTGCGATCCGTAGCGCTGCGGAAGGCCTTCGAAGGCCTTGATCCGATCGTCCATCATCGCGAACTGCCAGCGCGGCGCGTCGCCACGCCGGGACGCTTCGTCCAGCAGCTTGCGGCATGCGCGCATGAAGGCCGGCTCGCCAATGGAGTGCTGTGCGATGCGCCACGCTGCGTGCGCCCCATCCTTCCCCACGAGCTTCTCTCCCGGCCATCCCACGTGGAGGATGATCTCGCGCAGTCGCGCCGCGTGCTCGCGATGCACCGCTTCCATCCTCGGGTGGTAGCCCTTGAAGAGTGAGCCGTCGGCGGCGAGCTCCGTGCGCACCGTCTGATCGCGCGCATCCATGCGAAGGAGCTCGTCGCGAAGGGCGGAATCCATGGAAGGGTGCTCAGGGTGCTCAGTGGACTCAGGGTGCTTGGCTAACCCGACTATCACCTGAGCACCCGGAGCACCCTGAGTACCCTGAGCACCCCTGACCTACGAACCTCGGCGTCCCGACTTCATCGAGGTGGAGTGCGGCTTGATGACCTGCACGCGCGCCGGCGCCACCGGCTTCACCGGCTGGGACTGAACCTCACCGTCCGGTCGCGGGCGATCGGGCTTCGCGGTCGGCGTGCGTCCGAATTTCGGAATTACTGGGCGGTGTTTGCGCTTCATCTCGGCGTCTCCGGTTCGGGCTGCCGGGAATAATTAACGGAGCGCGCCCCGCTCGCCAGAGATAGCGCTTCGGGATTCCCTCCGTCATATAGGACGGGACCTCCGCGCACACATTCCCAGGACGCCATCGGCTCCCGGAGAACGAATTTGGAGATCGCGCGGGCAAACGTCGAAGCCGAGCTCGAGCGCTACCATGCCGACTGCTTCGCCTGGGCGATGGCGTGCTGCGGCCGAGATCGTACCGAGGCGGAGGACGTGTTGCAGACGAGCTATCTCAAAGTGCTGGATGGGCGCGCGGTCTTTTCGTCGCGCTCAGCCCTCAAGACCTGGCTGTTTGGGGTCATACGGCGAACGGCCGCGGAGCATCGCCGATGGCGAGCGTTGCGACGCTTCCGATCCGCATCGCTGACCGAGCGAGCTGACCCATCGCCCGACCCGGCGGCCGTCGTCGGCAACTCGGAATCCGCGGCGCGCCTCGTTGGCGCACTCGCGACGTTATCGGCACGCCAACGGCAGCTGCTGCATCTGGTCTTCTATCAGGACCTGACGATCGCTGAAGCCGCCGGTGTGCTTGGCATCTCGATCGGGACGGCACGCACGCATTACGAGCGCGGGAAGCAGCGCCTTCGCGAATTGCTGACGATGGAGGATGCGCGATGACCGACGACGATCGCGAGCTCCGAGAGCTGTTCTCGCGACTGAAACGGGAAGATCGCGCTCGCGTTCCGTCGTATCGGACGCCGGTCGCGACGGTGGCGCCACGCTGGAGACCGGTCGCGCGCCTCGCGGTGGCGGCGGCCATCGTCCTGATCGCGCTCGTGCTCGGTCGGCCAGACCCAACTCCGCCGACCCTGGCGCGTCAGCTCGTCGATCTTGGAGCCGTGACCTGGGAGTCGCCCACGGACTTTCTGCTCATTACGCCGGGAAGCGAGTTGCTGCGCTCGGTGCCAGCGGTGGGATCGCCTGACGACTGGACGCCGATCGACCTGCGGGGCCATTCGCCCGCGTCAGAATCCACACGTTCTCAAAGGACTCCCTCATGATGCATTCATGCCGATACGCGATTCTTCTGCTCATCGCTGCGCCATTGGCTGCGCAGGAACCGGAGCCGGACTTCGCGAGATATCTCTTTCCACCGGAGCTGGTGATGCAACACCAGCAAGCGCTCCGCCTCACGCCGGAGCAACGCACATCGATCACGCAGGGGATTCGGGACTTGCAGCTCAAGGTCGTCGATCTCCAGTGGAAGATGCAGGACGAGGCGCAGAAGCTGACGGAGCTCGTGCAAGGCCCGAGGGTGGATGAGGTGCAGACGCTGGCGCAAGTGGATCGTGTGCTGGAAATCGAGCGCGAGATCAAGCGCGCGCACATGGCGCTACTCGTTCGCATCAAGAATCTGCTGGAGCCCCGCCAACAGGACACACTCCACGTGCTCCGACCGGCCAGGCGCTGATCGGCGGGGAGGACCCGCGGCGTCGAGCGCTAGCCGGCGCTGCGGGTACGAATCCAGGGGCGGAGCAAGCTTCGGCGCCGCCGAAGCGGGTTACGGCATGCGTCGCACAGCGACCCTGTCCCCGGGCCAAAGTGTCGCCCGCACAACAGCTCGCGGCAGCCGGAGCAGACTGTCCCTCCGGACAGCCCGAGCCGCGCGCCGCATCGCTCGCATTTCAAACGCTCCGTTGCCGAGCCTCGCATGATGTGCTGAGGATGCTCCGCGGCGCCGCCGATCGCAATGCGGTGCGTGACGCTCGCTCGCAATCATCAGTCCATCCGTCGAGATGCTCCCACCGCCTGGACCCGCGCCGCAGTATCACGCTGCCGACACGCCCACGTCACTCATCGCGCAACTCACCACTCAGCTCCTCGATGTCGAGCGAGTGCGCAGCGAACGAGTGCTCAATGGGGTGCGCGCGGTCGTTCTGGTCCTGCTCGCCCTCGCCAGCGCGCTGTACTCTACTCGGCTGACATGGGAGTTGAATCGCGTGAACGTCGCGGTTCTTCTCCCGATGCTGCTGTGGACGGCGGGCCAGCAGTTGATGTTCCACCGAAAAGGGTACGCGCCGCGCTGGTTGTCGACACTGAACGCCATCGTCGATACGACTGCCCTCACCCTCTTGCTCGCCGGCTATGGGGTGTTCGGCCGAGCGGAACTGGCCGTGAAGTCGCCGATGTTTCTCGCGTACACGGTGGTGATCGCCGCGCAGACGCTCACCAATTCGTGGCGGCGTGCCGCTGGCGTGTCAGCGCTCGCAATCGGCGAGTACGGGGGTCTCGTCGCGCTCCTCGTACTGACCGGCCAGCTGGTCCTGGTGGGGAATCCCCTCGACACGCCCATCATGGCCGGATCGTCGCTGTTCGATGAAGGCGCGCGCATCTTCTTTCTCGCCGTTGCTGGCGGTGCCGCAACCTACGCTACCGCGCGGCAGGCACAGACACTTCGGCGCGGGCTGACGGCCCAGGTGCAGCGCGATGCCGAGGAGCGCGCTCTCGCAGTTCGTCTGCAGGAGGCGGACAAGCTGGCCGCGGTCGGCACCCTCGCGGCGACGGTCGTGCACGAGGTAAACAACCCGCTGGCTTCCATCTCGATGCTCGCCGAAATGCTGAAGACGACGCCGCTCACGGCATCGCAGCGCGAGGACGTCGATGGGATCATCAAGGAGTCCCGTCGGACCGCGGCGGTGGTCCGCGATCTTCTGCGCGTCTCGCACCCACGCGAGGCGCGGGACGACGGCATCTCACTCTCGCAAGTGGCGACGCAGGCGCTGGCGGTGCTTCGACCACTTCTGCGCGAGCAGCGCGTATCCATTCAAGCCGAGCTGCCCGAGGGCTTGCCAACGATCCGGGGATTCGCGAGCAGGCTCGAGCAGATCGTGCTCAATCTCGTGATCAATGCGGTGCAGGCGATGGAGGGTCGCAGCGGCCCGCGTGTCGTGCGCGTGACGGCTGGCGGCGATCCAACGCAAGTGTGGCTCTGTGTCGAGGATACCGGCCCGGGGTTCGCGCCCGATGTCGCGGAGCGTGTCTTCGATCGCTTCTTCACGACGAAGCCCGTCGGCAAGGGCACCGGCCTTGGTCTCTGGATCGCGCGCGAGATCATCACCGAGCATGGGGGCAGCGTCACCGCCGAGAACCGGGAGGAGGGGGGCGCTCGCTTTCGCCTCCGGTTCCCGATCGCCATCGAGCCGAAGGCGCGGCTGTCGGCCTAAGGTCGAGGGATCCATCGCGGGACGTGCGCCTTGTACTCACGGTATGGCGCGCCAAACCGATGCTCGAGCCCCGGCTCCTCCACGAGCACGAAGTACAGCGAGTTGAAGGCGACGAACGCCACCAGCCACAGCGCCAGCACCCACGAGCCGGTGAACGCAGCCCATCCTGCCAGGACGGTGGCGACACCGGTGATCATCGGGTTCCGAGCGTAGCGGTAGGGACCCACCGCGACGAGCCGCTGCGTGGGATCCCAGGGTGCGAGCGTGCCTTGCCCGACGCGCGCGAACAGCGTGACGCACCAGACGAAGAGCACGAATCCACCGAGCAGCAGGATCGCGCCGAACCCTCGCATTGGCCACGTGAGTGCGGACGCTGCGTCCCACCGCGAGTCGACCGCGGCATACCGCGTGAGGAGCCAGCTCGGGACGAGGATGGCCATCACGACGGGAAGCACCAGAATGGCGAACAGGTGGCGGAGCAGAACGAGCACTCGTCGCTCCAACGACGCGCGGTTACTGGTACTGGATGTACACCGGTTTGGGCTCGAGCTTGAGCACTTCCGACGGCGTCATCAACGGATGCCCCGCCTTCGTGTCGTTGCGATAGAAGAGCTTGAATCCCGTGAACTGCACGGGCTCCTGATAGATGTAGCGCCGGTAGGATTCCTTCTTCAGTGACGGCCAGCCCCATCCATCCATGTGCATCACGATCTGCACGCGCGGGTCGAGCGTGATCTTGCCCGTGTTGGTGACCATCGGACGCGTGAACCGGTGCACCACGAACACCTTCGGCGGCAGGTTGTGCTGTGTCACGAGATCCGCGAGGAATGCCGTCGCGTAGTTGATGTCGGTGGCGTCGTACGTGCCGACGCGCTCGCCAGGGCGTCCTCCGCGCTTCATCGAGAATTCGGGATCGATGCCGAGATGGACGTTCGGCAGCGAGAGGTACTTCGCGAGGCGGGGCAGCTCGTCCTGCAAGGTGCTCTTTCCCACCTGAAGATCGAGAAAGACGATCGCGTTTCGCGTTTCCGCCCAACTCAGCACGCGATCGATCAGCGTGTCGGCCATACGGGCGCGATACTTCCCGTCCCGGCCGGGCGCCGCCTGCGCGACCACGGCGATGAAATGCAGCGCCGGCTGCACCACGGTGAGGGAATCCGCGGCACGCCACTCCGCGACCACCGTGTCGAGCTTGGCGAGCATGCGTTCTGGCGGCAGGGCGCCAAGAATCCCCATTCGCTTCGAAAGTGGATTGCCGTAGAACGCGACGATCCGCGAGTGCGGAAGGATCGATCCCGGAAGCGGCATCGGGCCCTTGACCGGCCAGACGGGTGCCGGCTTCGAGGGCCGGGCCGCGACCGGCTTCTTCACCGCAGCCGGGGTGGTGGCGGCCGCGGTCGCCGTGTCGGCGGTGGTGCTGTCGGGGCGCGGCGCGCGAGTCGTGTCCTGCGCCGCGGCGGTGCCGGAGAAGACCGCGACCGCGGGGATCAGCAGAATCGATGAAAAACGCATGGCTGGATGATAATCAGGCGCACGTGACGCTATCGGGCCCCTGCGCGCTCGAGCGCGCGCAGAACCGACTGCGCGGCGCGGCGTCCGCTGCCGATAGCACCGTGCACGGTGCCATTTCGGCCCTCCGGATCCGCGGCCTCACCCGCGAACCACAGTGTGCCCTTGATGGGACGGGCGAGCTGTTCGGCCGATTCTGCGCCGCCAACGAGGGCGTAACTGTACGCTCCGCGGGAGAAGGGATCGTTCAGCCAGTCGTGCGTCCAGCATGCTTCGACGTGTCGGGACACTCGACGCCTCGGTACGCCAAGATTCTTTGCCAGAGCGGCGACGGCGCGATGTTCGATCTCTGTCGGATCCAGCCCCGCCAGTCGCAGAGCGGCCGGTCCGCCAGCCCATCCGACCATGACCGGCACCTGGGCGGGATGCAGCGACCACCAAACCTGAATGTCTCCTGAATCGCCGTGCAGAAAGCTCATGGATTCGAGCGAGTCGCCGCGCGGCCGATCGGTCCACCATCGCTCCCGAAAGAGGAACGCGATGCGCATCACGCTTCCCATCGTGAGGCGGTCGCGAATGCGGTCCAGGATCGGTAGAGGGGGTGAGAACGTGATTGCCCCAAGCTCATCCCGCGGCGCCAGCAGGACTCCGAGAGGAACGGTGATGATCGCGGCGCGGGCCCCGACGCGTGCAGGCGACCGCTGGTCGCCTTCGCGAACGGAGAGCTTGACGCCGTCCTCCTCCCAGTCGATCCGCTCGACGACTGTTCGCAGAGAGATGCGGTCCCCGAATCCCGCAGCAAGCCATTCCGGGACTCGATCGTAGCCGTCGCCAATGCGCAGCTGCCGCTGTTCTTCCTCATCGCCCGGAATGCCGCCGTCGGCCAGCGCCTTGGTGCTGATCCGTCGAGCGTCAGCGGCGTGAAACCCCTCCACGAAATCTCGCGCCAACGCCCGCGCCTCCGTGGCGCGACGCCCACCAGGAGCACCGCCGAGGAATTCAGCGAACGAGCGGTCGGCTTTCCGCGCGTCGAGATGCTCGCTGACCCTCTGGAGCTGCTCCCAGAAGTCATCGAGCGGGGTCAGTCGCCCGCGGCGAGAGCGCCACCGCTCGCCTTCGACAGCATAGAGGACAAGGCGCGCCTCACGAGCGACCTCGAGCAGCTCGGGAGCGCTTCCGTGAACGAATTCCGCTCCCAGCTCGATGGGGTGCGCGAGCCGCGCATCCCGGACGGTGAGAATGCGTCCGCCGATGCGGTCGCGTGCCTCCAGGACGCAGGTGCGAACGCCCCGCTCCTCGAGCACACGCATGGCGGCAAGGCCGGCGACGCCCGCGCCGACGATCGCGACGTCAGCGGACACGGCCGAGGATGTCGGGAATGTCGAGGTCGTCGAGGTGATCAAGGTTCTCAATCTGCTCGAAGGTCGTGTCGTGCGCACCTCGACCACCTCGACACTCTCGACGACCTCGACATCCTCGGCTTCAGGCGCCAGAATAGAGACTCCCCTTCCCCGAGGGTCCCATGCCTACCCTCCGTCTCACCGCACTACTCGCGTCCCTCGTCGTTGCCACCTCCCTCACGGCACAAGCGCCGGCCAAGCGGCTCGCGCTTGCCGATTATCTGGAATGGGAGGACGTTGCCGATCCGCAGCTCTCACCAGACGGGCGTCACGTCGTCTACACGCGCCGCTGGGTCGACAAGCTCAACGACCGGTGGGAAGCATCGCTGTGGATAATGAATGCCGACGGCTCGAGGAATCGCTTCCTCGTCAACGGCTCGAGCCCGAAATGGTCACCCGATGGGACGCGTCTCGCCTACCTCGCCAAGGGCGAGCCGACGGGGACGCAGCTCTTCGTACGATGGATGGATGCCGAGGGTGGAACGACGCAGTTGACGCGGGTCACGGAGTCGCCGGCGGACCTGGAGTGGTCGCCCGACGGCAAGTCGCTCGCGTTCCGTATGCTGGTCCTCAGCAAGGAGAAGTGGGACATCGGGATGCCAGCGGCACCCAAGGGCGCGAAGTGGACGGAGGCGCCCCGCGTCGTTACCCGCTTCCGCTATCGACTCGATAGGCAGGGTTACGTCGACGACGGCTACCGACATCTCTTCGTCGTTCCGGCCGATGGCGGAACGCCTCGGCAGCTGACGAGTGGCGACTTCGAGCACGGGCCGGCACGATGGAGCCCCGACGGCCGACGCCTGGTGTTCGGCGCGCTGCGCGATCCAGACGCCGACTACAAGTACAACGAGAGCGAAGTCTACGCAGTGGACGTGACGTCGGGCGAGGTGAAGCAGCTCACCACCCGGAAGGGTCCCGATGGTAATCCCGTCGTCTCGCCGGACGGTCGGCTGATCGCATACACCGGATTCGACTGGACCGACGACACCTGGCGCGACGCGACGCTCTACGTCATGAACGCCGACGGCTCGAGCCCGCGCGCACTCACGGCGTCGCTCGATCGCTCCCCCCAGCAGCTCGAGTGGGCGGCCGACGGATCGGGGATTTACTTCACCGTCGACGACAAGGGCTCGCGCAACCTGTGGTTCGCCCCGTTGCGCGGGGAGCCGCGCGCGGTCACGAGCGGAACGCACGTGCTCTCGGTCACCGACATCCGCGGAGCGACCGCGGTCGGGCTCCAGAGCACCTTCCAGGCGCCGACCGACGTCGTGACGTTCGCGCTCAGGACGCCCGGCACGATCCGGCGCCTGACGAGCGTCAACGAAGACGTCCTCGCCGGCCGGACGTTAGGCGCCGTCGAGGAGCTGTGGGTGAAGTCGGTGGACGACTTCCGCATTCAGGGCTGGATCGTGAAGCCGCCGGACTTCGACCCCCGTCGCAAGTACCCCATGATGCTGGTGATTCACGGGGGACCGCACGCCATGTACAACGTCGGGTTCAACTTCGGATGGCAGGAGCACGCCGCAAACGGGTACGTCGTGCTCTATACGAACCCGCGCGGCAGCACCGGGTACGGAAGCGCGTTCGGCAATGCCATCAAACATGCCTATCCCAGCAAGGACTACGACGATCTCATGGTGGCGGTCGACAGCGTCCTGGCTCGCGGGTATGTCGACGCGAAGAAGATGTTCGTCTACGGGTGCAGCGGTGGCGGCGTGCTCACGTCGTGGATCGTCGGCCACACCGACCGGTTCGCGGCGGCGTCGGCCAACTGCCCCGTAACCAACTGGCTCAGCTTCGCCGGCACGACGGACATCAACCTCTGGGGCTACAACCGGTTTCCGAATCCGCCCTGGGAAGATCCGTCGCTCTACCTCAAGCTTTCGCCTCTCATGTACGTCGGCAACGTGAAGACGCCGACGATGCTGATGACAGGCGTGCTCGACCTGCGCACGCCGATCTCGCAGACCGAGGAGTACTATCAGGCGCTGAAATACCGGAAAGTGCCGACGGCGATGGTGCGCTTCAACGAGGAGTACCACGGCACGTCGTCGAAGCCCTCGAACTTCATGAGGACGCAGCTCTATCTCAGGTCGTGGTTCGAGCGGTACACGCCCAAGGAAGCTGTAGCTGAGGCGCCGTAGGAGTTCAGAACGGCAAAGATGACAGAATTCAGAATACAGAATACAGAATACAGTAACGACTGCTGAATTCTGAATTCTCTATTCTGAATTCTGTCATCTTTGCCGTTCCAAAGGAGGAATTATGCGCCGCACCACTCGCATCCTCGTTGTGGCGAGCATGCTCCTTGCGCCCGCCGCAGTCGCATCACAGACCACCTATTACCCCGGGGCCGGCGACGACTGGCAACGTCGCGCGCCGGCACAGGTCGGCCTGGATGCGCGGCTGCTCGACGAGGCGATCGCCTTTGCCAAGGCGAGCGAGACCAAGGGGCCGCGCGACCTCGAGGCCGCGCACTACCAGAGCTTCGGCCGCGAGCCATTCGGTGAGGGAATCGGTCCGTTCAAGACGCGCGGCGACGCGACGGGCATCATCCTGCGGCACGGCTACATCGTCGCCGAGTGGGGCGATCCACACCGCGTCGACATGACCTTCAGCGTGACGAAGAGCTTTCTCTCGACCACGGTTGGTCTCGCGCTCGACCGAGGCCTCATCCACAGCGTTCAGGACCGCGTGGCCGATTACATGGCTCCCGTGGTGCTGATTGCACTGGCCGCAAACGGAGCTCGCCCTGTGGACGCCGGCGGGGAGTCGGCAATGCTGCCCTTCGACACGCCGCACAACCGCAAGATCACCTGGGATCATCTTCTCCGGCAGACGAGCGACTGGGAAGGCACGCTCTGGGGGAAGCCAGAGTGGGCCGACCGGCCGACGGGCGAACCATCTCAGTGGCGCACCCGCGCGCGGCACGAGCCGGGAAGCGCATACGAGTACAACGACGTGCGCGTCAACGTTCTCGCGCTCGCGGCGCTCAACGTCTGGCGCCGCCCGCTCCCGCACGTGCTGAAGGAGCTCGTGATGGATCCCATTGGGGCCTCGCAGACCTGGCGCTGGTTCGGGTACGACAACTCGTGGATCCTGCTCGACGGCGTCGGCGTGCAGTCGGTGAGCGGTGGCGGTCATTGGGGCGGCGGGATGTTCATCAGTGCTCGCGACCAGGCGCGCTTCGGCTATCTGACGCTTCGCCGCGGAAAGTGGAAGGACCGGCAGCTTCTGTCGGAAACGTGGGTGCGCCTGGCGCTCACCCCGACGCCGGTGCAACCGACCTACGGTTTCATGAACTGGTTCGTGAATACCGATCGCAAGTTCCTGCCAAGCGCGCCCGCGTCAGCCTTCGCGCACATGGGCTCGGGAACCAACATGGTCTACGTCGATCCGGAGCACGACCTCGTGATCGTGGCGCGGTGGATCGAGCGAAACGCGACGGACGAGCTCGTCAGGCGCGTGCTGGCGGCCGTGAAAGGGCGCTGATGCGGCGGGGTGAGAAAAGCGGAACCGCAGATGAACACGGAGGGACGACGAGTTGGATAGGCTTGGCGTGTATCCCTCGTCCGAATAACCGCAGATTGGCCCAATGCTGTGGAGGTATCCGCGGTTATTTGGACGAGGGCATTGAGGGTTTATGAAACCGAGCGACTCGTCCCTCTGTGTAAATCTGCGGTTCCGCTTTTCGACTTTACGACTTTTTCACGAAGGAACACGTCGCCCAGTGATATCGTTCATTTTCCACCGCACCCATCGAGTTCTCACATGTCGCGATTTACCAGCATCCTCGAGACCATCGGCAATACCCCAGTCGTCCGCATCAACAAGCTCGCACCGAAGCACGTCACGCTCTACGTCAAAATCGAGGCGTTCAACCCGCTCGGCTCGGTCAAGGATCGTCTTGCCCTGGGCGTGATCGAGGACGCGGAGCGGTCGGGCGCGCTCAAGCCCGGGCAAACGGTGATCGAGGCGACGAGTGGCAACACCGGCATCGGCCTGGCGATGGTGTGCGCGCAGAAGGGCTATCCGCTCGTCGTCACGATGGCCGAGAGCTTCAGCGTCGAGCGCCGCCGATTGATGCGGTTTCTGGGCGCAAAGGTCATCCTCACGCCGGCACCCGAGGGCGGCACCGGAATGGTGCGGAAGGCCGTCGAGCTCGCCGAGGCGAACGGCTGGTTCCTCACGCGCCAGTTCGAAAATGAGGCGAACGCGGAGTTCCATTCGCGTACGACGGCTCGCGAGATCGTCACGGATTTCGCCGGCGAGCGGCTCGACTATTGGGTCACCGGGATCGGGACGGGCGGCACGCTCAAGGGAGTCGGGCGCGTGCTGGACCAGGAGCGCCCGGAGACGAAGGTCATCGTGTGCGAACCGGCTGATGCCCCGATGCTGACCAGTGGGACGAAGCAGGAGCGCAAACATGACGGATCACCCGCGTCGAGGCATCCATCCTGGAAGCCGCATCCAATCCAGGGATGGAGCCCGGACTTCATCCCCAAGCTCGCCGCCGACGCGGTAGACATGGGACTCGTGGATCGGGTTCTCACGATTCCGGCGCCCGAAGCGATGAAGTGGAGCCGTCAGCTCGCGCAGCAGGAAGGCATTTTCGTCGGGGTTTCGGCCGGAGCCACCTTCGCAGGCGCGATCCAGGTCGCGGCCGACGCTCCAAAGGGCTCCGGGATCCTCTGCATGCTCCCTGACACGGGCGAACGGTATCTCAGCACCCCGCTCTTCGCGGATATTCCGGCGGAGATGACGGAAGAGGAGGCCGCGATCGCGTCGCGCACCGTCGCGGCATCGATCTGAGGCTGAGATAGGGGAGGGTGTCCAGGGCGTCGAGGTGATCGAGGGAATGTCGTTGTCTCGCCTCGATCACCTGACCCCTCGACGGGGGGAGCCGCGAAAAGAGCTTTCCATCGCGCTCGAAAATGCACATACTCCTGAAGCTCACCGTGCTGCCGCGTTCTCGCGGCGCGCCATCGTCCGAACAACCCACGTTGCCCGTCCGCCTTCGCCCGCCTCATCGATCCTGGCCGGGGGTGGCACGTCCCTTTGCGAACATCTCCGTTCGTGCGCCGAGGCTCGATAAGCGCTACACTATGACGCACGTCAGCGCACGATTCCTTCACCGAGGCTCGCGGCCGCGATACGCCACGTCATCGCGCGCGGGTGGCTCGCATGAATGAAAGTATCGAGCGCGGCGTGGGATCGGTTACCGCCGAGTTCATGGTGCCGAATCTCGCCGCGCTGGACGATCCGCGTGTGCTCGGTCTCGAGGCGGCGATTCGCCGACGCGAGGCGATTCTCAACGCGGTTTCCTACGCGGCCGCGCGATTCCTCGGCACCGCGAACTGGGATCGCGACATTCGCGACGTGCTCGCCCGCCTGGGAAGCGCGGCTGAGGTCAGCCGCGTCTACCTCTTCGCCGGCCACCGGGATCAGGACGGCACGCTGTGGATGCGACTGCAACATGAGTGGGTCGCGCAGGGATTGGAGCCATTCGCCGACCATCCCGATCGTCGCGAGTTCGCCCCCGTTTCCAGAGGGCTCGCGCGGTGGGCCGGTCTGGAGCACGGCGATGTTTTCGACGGTCCGGTGTCCTCGTTTCCTCCGTCCGAGCGGCCCTACTTCGAGTCGCTCGGCCTTCGCTCGGTAGCCGTCGTTCCTGTGTTCGTAGGTGAAGCCTGGTGGGGGTTTCTCGGCTTCGCGCACGATGCCAGCGACCGTGAGTGGGCACGCGCCACGATCTCGGCGCTGCGGGCCGCGGCGGCGACACTGGGCGCGGCGATCTACCGCAACCGCGTGGAGGAGGCGCTTCGCGAGGACGTCCGCCAGCGGCAGCTTGTCGAGGCGGAGCTTCGCAGTCGCGAAGCTCAGCTGGCGGAAGCGCAATCCATTGCACACGTCGGCAGCTTCGTGTGGGACATCGGCACGAACGAGCTTCGTGGGTCGGACGAGCTCTACCGCATTTACGGATTCGAGCCCAACTCCTCCCTCTCACCCGGACTAATTCTCCAGCGCGTCCACCCGGAGGACTTCGATCTCGTTCGCGAGACGATCGACACGGCCGTCACGCAGGGGCGGAGCTTCAAGGTCAAGCATCGCATCGTACGTCCGCCGGCCGAGGTACGCGTCTTCAGCGTCGAGGGACGCGTGGTCCTGGATGAGGCGGGCGCGCCCGCGCAAATCATTGGCGCGGGGCAGGACATCACCGAGCAGCACGAGGCGGAGATCACCGCGCGCAAGCTCATCGAGGAGCAGACTCGGCGATCCGCCGCCGAGGCCGAGCAGCGTCGCGCGGCATTTCTCGCGGACGCCAGCCGAGTGCTCGGCGCGTCGTTCGACTATCACACGACGCTTGCCAAGCTGGCGCAGCTCGCCGTGCCGGCAGTGGCGGACTTCTGTACGGTCGACATTCTGGACCGGAATGGCGCCATCCAGCGACTGGGCATCGCGCATGCAGATCCGGAGAAGGAGCAGCTGCTGCACCATATCATGAAGTGGGTGCGCGCTGGCTCACCGCTCGTTCCGCATTTGCATCGTGCTCTGGTCGAGGGAGAGCCGACGCTCATCCGCGAGATCGACCAAAGGCTCGTCGCGCAGCACGCCCTGGATGCAGAGCATGAAGCGGTCATCCTCGCACTGGCGCCGACGTCGGTTGCCTGCGTGCCGTTGAAGCTGGGGGAGAAGATCATTGGCGCGCTGGTGTGGTATACGACGGACGATACGCGGCGTTACGATGAGCGGGATCTGGAGCTGGCCGAGGAGCTCGCACGGCGCGCCGCGCTCGCTGTCGAGAATGCGCGTCTCTATCACGAGAGTGAGCAAGCAACGCGGTCGCGCGATCAGATGCTCGGCGTCGTCGCGCATGACTTGCGCAATCCGCTCAACACGATGCTCATGGCGGCGGAGCTCCTCGCCGGTTCATCTCCCCCCGACTCGCAGACGTATCGTCATGCAGCGATCGTCCAACGCGCCGGCGAACGGATGAACCGGCTCGTGCAGGACTTGCTGGACGTGAAGCGCATGGAGAGCGGGCGGCTCGCCGTCGAGCCGCGTCGTATGTCCTCGCGGTCGATCATCCTCGAGGCGGTCGAAACGCTGCGCTCGCTCGCCACGTCGAGCTCGGTGGATCTCGTGATGGACGCAGAGGGCGACGAGCCGCCTCCCGTGTTAGCCGATCCACATCGCATTCAGCAGGTGTTCTCCAACCTGATCGGCAACGCGATCAAGTTCACGCCCAAGGGAGGGCAGGTCATCATACGGTGCAAGAGTGGTCAGGACGTCGTGCAATTCGAGGTGCGCGATACGGGCCCGGGGATCGCCGCCGAGCATCTCCCGCACATCTTTGGGCAGTTCTGGCAGGCGAACCGACGCGACCACCGCGGCATCGGCCTCGGCCTCGCGATCGCGAAGGGGATCGTCGAGGCGCACGGCGGGAAGATCTGGGTCGAGAGCGTGTGTGGCGCAGGAAGCAGCTTTTTCTTTACGCTGCCGGTGGGCTAGGATGCAAGGGCGCTGGAGGCGCTGAGCTGCTACTCCTCAGCGCCTTCAGCGCCTTCAGCGCCTTCGCACCTACGCCGACACCGCATCCCGCCGGTAATACGATTCATTGGCCATGTGACACGCGAGCGCGGCGTTGTGGCCGAACACCGCGTCTTCCACCACCGGTTTCCGCGTGCGCACCGCGTCGAAGAAATTCCAGAGGTGCGGCCGAATGTCGTTGTAGCCGGGACCGCGGAAGGAAATCACCTCGGACAGCGGCGACTGGCCCGGCTTGGGATCGTTCTCCGCGTGCCATTTCGCGAAGTAGGCCTCGCGCAACGCCCGCGGAAAGCTGCTAGCGTAGTAGCTGGGGGATTGATCCGTCCCGACCTGTGGCGAGAAGGTCACTGACGACGCCGTCACCTCGAGCAGGCCCTTCGATCCGTGGAATCGATACGTCTCCTCGATCGAGGTGCCCAGGTTGAGGCGCATCGAGACCGGAAGGTCACCGTAGTAGTACTGGACGAGCTGGACATCGGGCGTGTTGCGCCCGTCCTTCCACCGTCGAATCCCCCCGACCGCCATCGCTTGCGTCGGCGGCTGGTTCAGTCCCGTCATGAAGATGAAGCCGCTCACCAGGTGGACGAGCAGGTCGCCGGCGACGCCCGTACCGTATTCCTTCCACGCGCGCCACCGCGCAAAGAGGATGGGATCGAAGGGGCGCTTTGGGGCCGTCCCGAGCCAGGTATTCCAGTCGAGGTTCTGCGGCGAGAGATCGGGTGGAGGCGGATACTGCCACGCGCCACTCGGGCTGTTCCGGCCGAGCCACGCCTCGACCATCATCAGATCGCCAAGCGTGCCTTGCGAGATCAGCTCCCTGGCCTTGGCGCAGATTTGCGAGCTGACGCGCTGCGATCCGACTTGTACGATGCGTTTGCTCTTTCTGGCCGCCTCGACCATCGCGACGCCATCGGCCGGATTGTGAGACATCGGCTTCTCGACGTAGACGTCCTTCCCCGCGCTCACCGCATCCAGCACGATCTGCTTGTGCCAGTGATCCGGCACGGCGACGATGACGCAGTCGATGTTTCTGTCCTCGAGCAGTTGCTGATAGCGCCGCGTGACCGGCAGGTCGGGTCGCGCGATCTCCCGCGCGAGCGTATGGCGTCCGTCGTAGACATCACACGCGGCAACGCACTCGACGTCGGCGAACTTGATCGACTCGGCCAACAGGGACGATCCCTGCATGCCCACGCCGATGATGCCAAATCGGACTCGATTACTGGGAGCGACCTGCGGGGCTCGCCACGATGGCGTGGAGCTTGGAATGATCGGGGTGCCGACGAGCGACGCGCCGGCAACGACGGCGCCAACTCCCAGAAACTCGCGGCGTGAGAGGTCCTCTGTCATGTGGCTACTCCTCGTTCTGGAAGAGGGTGATCGAGGTGTCGAGGATGTCGAGGTGATCGAGGAAAGGCAACGACGTTACCTCGGTCACCTGGACATCCTCGACACCTCGACTACCTCGCCCTTCGTGTGGAATCTGCGAAACCGAAGAACCGGTCGATTCGCCAGGTGCCATCGCCATCCCGGGCCAGGACTGTGACGTATCGACCGAACTCAGTCATACGCACGCCAGCGGAGTCGCGCCAGGATTGGCGGAATGCGCCGACCTCGGTCGCATGATTCTGCGCCACGCGTCGAGACGCCACCGTCACCTCGAGGCTCATGTCGTCGAGGGAGGGCCAGTTGGTGCGCGCCATCGCCTCCATCCCCGCACGGCCGCGAACGGTATTGAACGCGGGCCATTCGAACACCGCGCTGTCGGTGTATAGCGCTCCGTACGCCCGGGGGTCGCGCGTGCGATACGACTCGACGAGGCGGACATTCAGCGAGTCGAGGCCGGCGATGATTTCACCGTCCGATTCGCGAGCCATGTGCGAACAGCCGGTGCCCTGAACGAAGAGCAGGATCGCAGCACTGATGACGGTTCGCATTGGCAGAGCCTCGCATCGAAGTGTGACTACGACCGCATGCCTTCAGCTTTTATTGAGGCGTGTGCGGCGGCAACGCCGAGCGTTGCGCGAGCCAGCTCAGCAGGCCAGACACGTAGTCCGGCGCGGTCACGGGCCATCCACCGGGTCCCGGTCGCAGTCTGAAGGTGTGGTCCGCCCCGGGATGCAGCTGCACCGTAACCTGCGTATTCCCGCCCGATCGCAATGCCCCCTCAATGCGTGACGCGCTTGCGGCCGCGGGCACGCGCTGATCCTCAGCGCCGTAGACGAGGAGAACTGGAACGCGGACTCGACTCCACCAGGCAATCGCGTCGTACGTAGCGAACACGCGAGAGAACGTCCAGTAATGATTGTCCGGTGCGGGGGGCGCAAAGAACCACGGGCGCGTGTCGAACCGCTCGACGAGTGAATCGAGGCGCGCGCGAGGTTGGCCATGATACGCGACTGACACGAGCTCGCGCGTGTACTGTCTGGCGCTCGCCGAGTCGTCGGCCGTCGCTGCCCGGGGAAGTACAGAGTTGAGAATGCTGAAGATTTCCACGGAGTCTGTTGACAGCCCCGCGGCCGCGGAGGCGATCACGAACGCCACGTGGGGCGACCTGACGGCGACAAGCGGCGCGAGCGTCCCACCCTGACTATGACCGTGGATTCCGATCCGCTTGGGGTCGATGCGCGGCTCGTTCAGCAGGCGGGCGACGGCCGCTACGGCATCGGCTGCAAGGTCGTCCGGCCCAGCGGCCCGCCAGTCACCCGACGATCCGCCGACGCCCCGCTTGTCGAAGATGAGCGCGGCGATCCCCCGCTCGGCCATCCGGCTCGCGAGGAAGCGCGAGGCCCAGCGCCCTTCTGGCCCGGAGCCATGCAGAAACACGACGGCCGGAACGGGGCGCTGACCGCGGGGGAGCAGGAGCGTGCCTGCGAGCGTATTCGCACCGCTCTGAAAGGTGACCTCGCGCTCGTCGAACGCGGGCGAAACGGGGCGAGCACGCACGAATGTGAATCGCCCATCGCGGGTGCCTTCGCGAAAAACGCCGGACAAGGAATCACCATGCAGATGTCCCGTGAACTCGATCGTGCTGACGTCGCCTCGAAGCACCAACGTCACGTCGCAACACCCCTCGATGCGCACGTCGGCGAAGGGTATTCCGCTCACGCGCAGGCGTTCCGCATCGAATGTCGCTGTGTGACGCCGCGTTGTGTCTCGCTGCACGACCATCGTGACGGGCAGCGTGTCGCCACTACGCGTCCAGTAGCCCGTCCAGGTCCCAGCGAAGCTCGTCCGCTGACTCCATGCCGCCGACGGGATGAGACAGCAGCAGAGAAGGATCGACCGCAGTCGCATCACCTCGCGGCCCCCCGCTTTCTTCACGGTCTTTCTCGCTTCGGCTTGTACTCCCGCTTCAGATTTGCCTTGATCTCCTCGAGGGTGAACCACGCGGGCCGGAACTCACCGCGCGCGTACATGCGCGCCTGATCGAAGTAGTGCGGCGACTGAGGATCGCCACTCGCGCCCATGGTGTGCACGGCGAGCCGTCGCACCGTGGGGCCGAACTCCACCACGCTGACGTACGATCCACCCGCGACCCCGTAGCGGCGCTTCTGGCCGGGCATTGGCTGCGCGATGTAGGTGAACACTGCGCCGTGCTGGCCGCCCACGCCGATGACCGGGATGCTCGGCCGCTCGTCGGAGAACCGCTCCTTGGCGCGCTCATCGATGCGCTGGAGCCGATTGACCTCGCCCCAACGCACGCGCCAGGTCCCCCAATCGCGTTCCACACGCGCCACCGCGCTGTCCAACGCCGCGAGCCTCGTCATGCCGGGCCGGTGCGCCTCCTGCCAACGATCGAACAGCGTCATGGCCACCGACGTCGTATCGCTTCGCCGGTTCCAGCGCGCGAGCGTCTCGATCACAGGTGCCAGCCGGGAGTAGCGAGCCGAGTCACTGGTGAACTCGCGCAGTAGCTCGGGCAGGAGGGAGTCGGCGGCAATCACGTAGTTGTCGAACGCGGCGCGAACCCACTCGTCCCACGTGAAGCGCGGCGTGGCACCGAGGATTCGGCGCGACACGAGCCCACGCCAGTTGTCGCCCTCGGTCACCATGTACCGTGGAAACTTCGACGAATCGGGGTTCCCGGTGCTGGTGAGCAGAAACGGCGTCGTATTGCAGTTCTGCATCCACCCGGTTGCCGGATTGCTGAGCCGCGGCAAGTCCTCCATCGCATGGTAGCCTCGCCATTCGGTGGCCGGATCGCTGCCATCGACGGCCGTGGACCAGTCGAAGCGCGGATCGCGCACCGGCACGGCGGCGTTATAGAGGTAGAAGGTGTTCCCTTCCGAGTCGGCGGCCATGACGTTGCCGAACAGCATATCCAGCGGCCGCATCGCCTCCTCGAGCTCCGCCACTCGACGCGCACGGGTCATGGCGTACCATTCGCCTAACCAGCCGTCGCTCTCGAGCTTCGCCATTCGCAGCGCGAGCGCCTTGCCGTCGCGCATCCCGAGGATGGGCCCGTGGTGCGTCTTCCGGAACGTGAACGCTCGTGGCTCGAGACCGGCTGTGGTCCTGACGAGAATCGTGTCGACCCAGGCCGTGGCCTCGCGATAGCCCGTTCCATAACGATACGCGAGCGGGCGCGCAGGATCATCGAACGTCTCGAGATAGAGATCGGTCTGATCGGCGGCGTTGTCGGTACTCACCCAGCCGAGCGACTCGTTATGTCCGACGTAGGGGAAGGGAAACCCAAGGCGCGTGTAGCCGGTGAAGTTCCAGCCTTCGTCGCTCCTGATGTGACCCTCGTAGACCTGCCCGGAGCCGAAGAAGGGCAGGTGTGGATTGATGAACAGCATCGCGTGACCGGTCGCGCTCTTCCCTGGCCCGATCACCCATCCGTTCGATCCAAGATCCTTCGAGCCGAGCCTTACGTCGTCGACGGCGACCTGAAGGTCGCTGGGACGGAGTCCAGCAGCCCAGAAGAAGCCGTTTTGATAGTAGTTGTACCGAATGAAGGCGAGCGGATACCATGGCTCGAAGCGAGTGAGGAGCCGCGGATGCACGTCGGGATGATCGGCGAGATACGCGTTCAGCCCCGCGGCGAACCCATCGAGCAACGCTCGCATCCGCGGCGACATCCGTGCGTACTCATTCCGAGCGAGGCGCGGAATCTCCAGTGTGCGGTTCCGGCGGTCGTTGACCAGCCCCTCTTCACCCTCCACCTCGGCGCGCCGGCCGAGTGACCGGATGTAGTTCTCCTCGATGCGCCAGAAATTGTCTTCCGCCTGGGCATACGCGAAGCCGAACATCGTGCTGGCGTCGGTCTCGCCGAACACGTGCGGAATGCCGTACTTGTCGCGATAGATCGTGACGCGATCGGCCAGATCGCTCGTCGGCGATTGCGGGACGCGCTGCGGGGCGCAGCAGAGCAGCGCCGCGGCGGCGGCGACAGCACGAAAACGAGTCATGGGGCCGTCGAGGTACTCGTGCGTGGCTGCGCGGAGCCGACGATCCTCGCGGACTTGATGTAGTCGAGCCGCGGGAACTGTCGCTTCAGGTAATCATTTCCCTCGGCGCCGATGCGCGCCTGATCGGGCGTCTCACCATAACCGGAGTAGATGGAGTCGACGACGCTCATCCCCTCGACCACGCGGCCAAACGGGGAGAACCCCATCCCGTCGAGGCGCGCGTTGTCGGCGTAGTTGATGAAGAACTGATTGCCGCGCGTGTTGGGCCCGCTGGTCGCGAAGACGATCGTCCCTCGCTTGTTGCTCTGCACCACCGGGTCATCGAGGATGGTCTGGCGTTCCCACCGTCGATTCACATCCGGGTCGCCATGCATCCCGAACTGCGCAACGAACCCCGGCAGAACCCGGATGAACGCGACGTCCGTGAAGTATCCGGCGTTGACGAGCTCATGAAAGCGGTCGGCTCCGCGGGGCGACCACGCTCGGATGACGTCGATCACGACATCACCGCGCGTCGTCTCGAAGGCGACGCGGAAAGAATCGGGCGCCGCAGGTCCGGCCGCCGAGGGGCCAGGATCGGTGGTATCGCCTCGCTCGGATGCGGACTCCCGCGAGCAGCCGACCGCGATCAAGCAGAGGGACAGCACGGTGAGTACTCGCCCAGGACCTTCTGACATAACGTGAGCTCCCTGTGTGGCGTGACGACAACAGTGGTAGAGGGCGGGAATTCAGTCGGGACGCCCAGAACCCGCCGAGAATCTATTTCACGTCCGCACCTCGACCGCTATAGTAGGTGCCCGGCCGCCCCGATGCGAAGAGGGCGCCACGCCAGCACTCCGACGAAGGAGACGCACCGCATGAGCCGCCGCACACTACTGGTGATCGCCGGGGTAGTCTCCCTCGCCGCGTGCGCCGACAATCCCGCCGCGCCCCGGGATCACACGAGCCCGGAGATCACGCCGACCGCGGGGCAGACCGCGGGCGTCGCCGTCCTCGGAGCCCTGACCCGTCGAACGGAGTCAGGCCTGGTGCTGATGCAGCAGGGATTCGAGTTCGAAGCGGCGGCCGATCCGCGCGTTCGCTCAGCGCGGTATGAGCCCTCCATCGGCCGCGTTGGCGATGACGTTGCCGTCCTGGTGGATGGGTCGACGCAGATCTACCTGAACGGGCAGCGCGCCTCATCGCTCCAGGGTGCTCCCCTTGGCGCCAAGCTCGTCGTCGCGGGACCGACACGGGACGGGAGCATCATGGCGGCGATCATCAGCGATCTCCCCAGCATGCGTTCGTCGGCGGTGGCGGCTGCCGTCGCGCCTTCCCAGCGCGGCGCATTGGTCGCCCCGAGCTCGATCGAACCACCCATCGAGCCTGCGCAGGTCGTGTCGTTATGCATCGGTCAGAACATGGACTACACCAATCCGCGCATCCACGAATTCCACGGATGCTATGGCGGACCGTCGGTGTCCGACCGGATCGCCGTTCCCGATATCCCGATCGGCTGCGGAGTCATCGGCTGCTGGTTCGTCGACGAGGTGTCGTATACCGCGGCGCTCGCGGGCTGGATCTTCGACTGGCCCTTCCGCTTCGAGGCCTCCTCGCCCGGCCTCACATACCACATTCCCGGCCCAGTAGCGTTCGGTCTCACGGCGCTTGCCGCGCGAGGAACGGCCTTCACCTTCACCGGCGGCCTCGGCATCGACGTCGGAGTGGACCTCGAGCTATGCAACCCCTTTGGATGCTTCGACGCCGGGACGCAGCATCTCAACATCCTCACCACGGCCCATCAGACCACCGGGGCCGGGCCGCTGCGCCCTGATCAGGAGCTGCAGATTGGTGAGGTCGCCTGCCCGAGCATCGGGATCATCCCGGTCGATCTGCCGGTGGATCCGGTGTCGCTGGGAATCTGCGAGGACCTCGCGCTCCTCGGCGAGCCGTTCCAGGCGGTCGTGCAGGCGCATGGCGCCAGCGGCCAAATCGGCGGGATCGGGTCCATCTTCGATTTCGAGGGCCCCGATGATACCCGGAGCATCAGGCCCGACTCCACGTTCATCGTCGTCACGTACAGGGAATTCTCATGGACGCCGACGTTGACCGTCGGCATCTACTTCAAGCTCGACCTCGTGGGGGGAATCAACCTCTGGACCTCGCCGACCATTCCCATCAGCACCGGCCCCTTCGCGCCAGTGAGCACGCCGTACCCCAACGAGTTCGGCTTCACGCTGGCGACCGACCCGGAAAATCTCGCCGCATTCCTGCACCAGCCGACCCTCGACACGGTCGCGATTCTCGAGGTGGCGCCTGCCCCGACGACACTGACCGTCATCTCGCCGCCGCTGCTGGAGCAGGGCATGCCGGTGCAGGTGCGGTTGACGGAGAGCTTCGACGGGAGTCGAATCGCGGACGCCGAGATTCGCTTCACCGCCACGAGCAGCGGCGGCGCCGTGCTGGTGGCGTTCGATACCACCGACGGCAGTGGCATCGCCGAAACGATCCTGCCCAACGGCGAGCATGACGTGCTCGTCGAGTTCGCGGGGAGCGCGGTGTACCTCCCGTCGTCGGCGACGCAGCACGTCTTCGTCTACCTCCCGACGACGTTCGTCATCTGGGGCGGCAACGCCGGGGGCGTGACGTCAGGCGGTCGCTACAACTTCTGGGGCAGTCAGTGGCACAAGCAGGTGACGGGTGGCGACTTTACCGCCAATGCCAGCTTCAAGGGGTACGCCCACACCGCGATCGCCGACTCGTGGATCGCCGGGGGCGGGAACTCCACCCGTCCGCCTGACGAGCTCGGGGAGCTCATCGGCGTCATCGTGTCGACCGTCATCACGAGGCATGATGAGGTCACCACGGGCAATGTCGCCGGCCGTGTGCTCCTCCGCGTCGAGAATCTCCAGTCGTATGCACCGAATCCGGGCCATTCCGGGTTCGGCATCATGTTAGGCGCAATTCCGACTGCGTCGCAGGAGCTGCAGGCGGCGTCTCGCGCTATGCGCTGAGGCGGAGGAGCCGAGCGGCGTTCCCGCCGAGGATCTTCGCGCGCTCCGCGTCGGTGAGCGAGAGCGCGCGGATGCTCGACAGCATCTTCGGGATGCTTCCGATCTGGTGGGGGTAATCGCTGCCGGCCACGATGTGGTCGACGCCGGCAAACTCGATCGCGAGCCGCTGTGCCGCGTTGTCGAAGTTGACGGTGTCGTAGTAGAAGCGCTTCAAGTAATCGCTCGGCTTCTGCGTGATGTTGGCACGGCACTCGGCGAAGGCCTCGTACCCCCGATCCATGCGCTCGGCGAGGTACGGCACCGCCCCTCCCATGTGCGTGAGTACCCAGGTGATTCGCGGGAAGCGCTCGACGATTCCGCTGAACACGAGCTTCCCCGCCGCCAGGGTGGTGTCCATGAGAAATCCCACCAGCGGCATGAGCCAGTACTTCTCCATTGCCTCGACGCCCACCGGATGGGCGGGGTGGATGTAGATGACCGCGCCGAGCTCGTTGGCCTTTTCCCAGAGCGGCACGTAGGCCGGTTCGTCGAGGCCAGCGCCGTTCACGTTGCTGAATACCATCGCGCCGCGAAGCCGCAGCTCGCGCATGGCTCGCTCGAGCTCCTCGACCGAGGCGCGCGGGTCATTCAGCGGCAGCGTAGCGAGCGCCGAGAAATGCTTTCGTCGCGACACTTCGGCCGCGAACGCGTCATTGACGATGCGAGCCAGGCGAACGGCGGTTGCCGGCTCCTCGTAATGCACGCCAGGCGTGGTGAACGTCAGGATCTGGTGCGTCACCCCGTGTTCGTCGAGGACCTCTTCGCGAAAGTCGAGGTCCCGGTGACCGGGGACCAGGATGTTGTAGTCGCCGGGGTAGTGGAGTCGCGGATTCCCCTCGGCGTCAAAGTCCATCTTCACCTTGAGCCCGCCGCCGTTGATGGCGTCCAGGTAGGGCGGAGGGTAGTAGTGGTTGTGGAAATCGACGATCACGTCGCGATGACTCCTCGTGTGTTCCGCGCTCGCGGCGCGAGCCAGAAGTAGTACACGGGCAGCCCGGCGGCGACCGCGGCCAGGCCGATGAAGCTGCTTATCGGGTCCGAGAGAATCTGATTGACGACGATGGCGATGCATGCCGCCGCGAAGCCTAACGTGAGCACCGGCGCCCACGGCATGCGAAATGGTGGCGCGTAGGCGGTGCGCCGTCGGAGGAGGACCACGCCCACGGCGAGCAGGCCAAAAAAGATCCACTCGGTATAGACGACGCGCGTGAACAGTCCGCGGTAGGTATCGGTCATCACCAACACGCAGGCCCACACCCCCTGGAGAACGATGGCGCGAGCTGGCGTGCCGAAACGCGGGTGTAGCGTGGCGGCCCAATTGAGGAAAAGCCCGTCGTTGGCCATCGAGAAGTACACCCGCGGCCCCGCCAGGATGATGCCGTTCACTGCGCCGAATGTGGAGAGGATGACCAGCATCGCCACCAGCGTCGCGCCGAGAGGACCGACGAGTGCTTCGGCGACATCCGCGGCGATCCGCGTAGACGCCGTCACGCGGTCGATGGGGAGAACCCGCAGGTAGATCGCGTTCAGCGCGATGTAGCAGGCCGTCACGATCAGGACGCCGAGCACGAGGGCGCGCGGGATGGTGCGCTCGGGATTCACGGTCTCCCCGGCGGTGTAGCTCACCATGTGCCAGCCGCCAAACGCAAAGAGTCCGGCGACCAGCCCGAGCAGGACGTCGGATGTCCCGAAGCTCGCCGGTTCACCGCCGGCCGCGGCACCGCCGGGACCCATCGTTAGGCCGGCGACGATCAGCACGACGATCGCTGCGAGCTTTGCGCCGGTGACGATGGTCTGAAGGCGGCTGCCGTGTCGGATGCCGAGACAGTTGAAGGCGGACAGGCCGAGGACCGCGATCGCGGCCACTACCCGGATTCCCGTGGGGCCGAGCGGGACGAAGTAGCCGACGTATCGCGCGAAAACCACCGCGATGGCGGCGATGATGCCGGTGTGCATGCTCCAGAACATCGCCCAGCCCCAGAGAAAGCCGACCGGCGCCCCGAAGATGTCGCGCAGGAACACGTACACGCCGCCCGTCCGCGGGAACGCCGACGAGAGCTCGGCACAGATCAGGGCGCCGATGAGCGTGAGGACGCCCGCGAGCGCCCAGACGAGCGCGATCCCGCCTGCATCGGGTACGAGACGCGTGATCTCCGACGGCTGCACGAAGATCGACGCGCCAATGATGATCCCCACGACCATCGCGGTGGCGTCGGGGAGACGCATCGCGCGTCGGAGCTCGGTCATGAACGCCTACGGTGCAGTCGGTGCAATCTCCCTTCGCACGTCACCCGGCCGTGCGTGAGGGGTCGCGGCGGAGCTCAGTGCCGCGAGGACCGCTGCCACATCGCTCAGGTCCGGGAGGATCGTCTCCGCTCCCTCGGCCCGCAGTCGGTCGGCCTGACCGCCGGTCGCAATGCCGACGAACGGCAACCCTAACGAGCGTGCCGTGCGGACATCCCAGGGAGCGTCCCCGACGCTCACCACGCGGGCGAATGCGACTCCTGCCTGCACCTCGGCCCTCTGCCTGGCGAGTCTCACAATATCCTCCCGCGACTCGGCGTCGTCGGCGCACGCCATGGGAAGATCATCCGCCCAAAGCCCGGCGGCTCGAAGCTTCACCGCGGCGGACGCCACCCACCCTCCCGTGGCGAGCGCGACGTGCCACCCTGCCGAACGGAGACTCGCAAAGAGTGTCGCGGCACCCGCGATGGCGACGAACCGCTCCGGAGCGCGCGTGACCTCCGCGCCAAGGATGGCGAGAAACCGCTCCCGGAGCTCTGCCAGCTCCTGTGCCTCGGCGGCGCGGGCGCGGTAACGGGTCCAGAGGTGGCGCGCGATGCCGCCGTCGGTCACGTGAGGCGCGTCGGACCAGTCGATGGCCTCGGGAGCGACGCCGAGCGTCTCCCCAACGGCCCGGGTGTAGCACTCGTCGTCGACGGCGTTCGTCGCCGTCAACGTGCCATCGATGTCGAAGATCGCGAGTTGACGCGTATCAGGCTCCGTTGTCGGCACAACGCCCTTTGGCGAAACGGCGGAGCGCACACCGTCTGCAAAGACTGCGCGGCCAGGGTTCCTTGTGCAACCGGCGCTCGGCTCTTCGGATGCCCCGCCAGGACCATTGTCGTCTCGCCCCGCCCGCACCCCCGCCATACTTTCCCGGGTATGCCCCCCGCCCCGGCGTCTCCGCGGATCCTCATCTCCGACGATCAGTCCGACGTTCTCGAGGCCTTGCGTCTGCTCCTCAAGCCAGAGGGTTTCCACACCGAGACCGTCACCAGCCCGGCGGGCGCTCTGGCGGCTCTTCAGGAACGCGACTTCGACGCGCTCTTGATGGACCTCAACTATGCTCGCGACACGACGTCGGGCACCGAAGGCTTCGACCTGCTCGCCAAAGTCCAGGCGGTCGACCCCACGCTTCCCGTCATCGTCATGACGGCGTGGGGCAGTATCGAGTCCGCGGTCGAAGCCATGCGGCGCGGGGCACGCGACTACGTCGAGAAGCCGTGGGACAATGCGCGCATCCTGACGACGCTGCGTACCCAGATCGCGCTCGGACGCGCGATTCGGGCCACGCAACGCCTCGAGACCGAGAACAGCCGTCTGCGACGCGACGGGCTGCCCGTCATGCTCGGCGACTCGCGCGCGATGGTGCCCGTCCGCCGGCTGCTCGAGAAGATCGCACCCTCCGACGCGAACGTGCTCGTCACTGGCGAGCATGGGACGGGGAAGGAAGTCGTCGCGCGCTGGCTGCACGCGGCTTCACCCCGCGCGGGCAGGCCGCTCGTCACCGTCAATGCCGGCGGGCTGTCCGAGGGCGTCTTCGAGAGCGAGATGTTCGGTCACGTGCGCGGGGCGTTCACCGATGCGAAGACCGATCGTGTCGGCTGCTTCGAGCTCGCCGATGGCGGGACGTTGTTTCTCGACGAGATCGCCAACGTGCCGCTCTCGCAGCAAGCCAAGCTGCTGCGCGCGCTCGAGAACGGTGAGGTGCAACGGGTCGGCTCATCCAAGACGCGTCATGTCGACGTTCGCGTGATCGCCGCGACGAACGCCGACGTGAGCCAGCTCGTCGCCGAAAAGCGCTTTCGCGAGGATCTGCTGTATCGCTTGAATACCGTCGAGATCCGCATCCCGCCGCTGCGTGACCGCAAGGACGACATCCCCCTCCTCGCCAGTCACTTCCTGCGTCAACAGGCCGAACGCTACGGCAGGCCCGTTCGCGAGTTCGCTCCCGACGCCATGCGGGCGCTGCTCGATCACCCCTGGCCGGGCAACGTTCGCGAGCTGCGGCACGTCGTCGAGCGCGCCGTCCTGCTGACCCAGGGCGCCACGGTGACCGCCGACGACGTCGAGCTTCGGGCCAAGCCGGGTGCCGGCCCGGCGCTGGACGAGATGACGCTCGAGGATGCCGAACGCTGGCTCATCACCCGCGCCCTTCAGCGCCACGATGGCAACGTCAGCCGCGCCGCCGAAGCACTCGGCGTGAGCCGAAGCGCGCTCTATCGTCGTCTTCAGCACTTCGGCATCTCGTGAAGCAGCGACGCAGGCGCGTCGATCACGATCAATACGTCCAGCGGCTCGCGCTCGCGGGCGGCCTTCCGGCGGTCATCGTCTCGGTGGCGCTGCTCTGGACGGGTGACTATTCGCTCAAGCTCTCATGGACGCTGTCGCTGCTCGTGCTGTTGTGCTGGTGGCTGTTCGCGATCGCACTGCGAGAGCGTGTCGTACGTCCGCTGCAGACGCTCGCGAATCTCATCGCCGCCTTACGAGAAGGCGACTATTCCATCCGCGCGCGCGGCGGCCGGCTCGATGACGCCCTCGGCCAGGCGATGCACGAGGTCAACGCGCTCCGGGACCCGCTGCGCGACCAGCGGCTCGGGGCGCTCGAGGCGACGGCCCTGCTTCGACGGATCATGGAGGAGATCGACGTCGCCATCTTCGCGTTCGACGAGCACAGCGCGCTGCGTCTCGTCAATCGCGCCGGCGAGCGACTCGTCGGCCAGTCAGCCGAGCGACTCTACGGTCGTCAGGCATCGGACCTTGGGCTGCAGGCTTTTCTCGACGGGGAGCCGCGTCGCGTCGTCGACTCGTTCCTGCCTGGCGGCGACCGCACGCGCCCGTCGGGCCGCGTCGAGATTCGGCGAAGCATCTTCCGTCAGGGCGGGCTTCCGCATCAGCTGGTCGTCGTCTCCGACCTCAGCCGCGCGCTGCGCGACGAAGAACGCCAGGCGTGGCAGCGGCTGGTGCGCGTGCTCGGTCACGAGATCAACAATTCGCTCGCACCCATTCGCTCGATCGTCGGGAGCATTCAGCAGCTGCTTCGCCGCTCGCCACGCCCGGACGACTGGCTCCAGGACGTCGAGCGCGGGCTGTCCATCATCGGCGCGCGCTCGGAATCGCTCGGCCGATTCATGACCTCGTACACGCGACTCGCGCGGCTTCCGCATCCTCGCATGGGCACCGTCGACGTTTCGGAGTGGGTGCACCGCGTCGCCGAGCTCGAGAAGCGGGCGCGCATCGACATCCGCGAAGGTCCGGCGTTGCGCATTCAGGCCGACGCCGACCAGCTCGAGCAGCTCCTGATCAACCTGGTGCGCAACGCCGTCGAGGCGACCATGGAGACGAGAGGCGCCGTTCGCGTCGAGTGGCAACGCACGGATGATGTGCTCGAGCTGCGGGTGATCGACGACGGCCACGGGATCGCGCACAGCGCAAACCTGTTCGTGCCGTTCTACACGACCAAGGCCGACGGGACGGGTATCGGTCTCGTGTTGAGCCGGCAGATCGCGGAAGCGCATGGTGGCACACTCACGCTGCACAATCGCGCCGATGCTCGGGGCGCCGAGGCGCGGCTCATTCTTCCGATCGCAACGCCGGCGGTCGCGCCGGCGCTCGCGGGCGATCATTCCAGTAGGCCGGCGTAGGGAATACCCAGAGGCGCTGGAGGCGCTAGAGGCGCTAAACACCCCTCGCTGTTAGCGCCTTTAGCGCCTTTAGCGCCTTTAGCGCCTCTAGCGCCTCTAGCGCCTCTAGCGCCTCTAGCGCCTCTAGCGCCTCTAGCGCCTCTAGCGCCTCTAGCGCCTCTAGCGCCTCTGAGTTCTACGCCCGCCGAATCCGGATCCCGCCCGAGCCCGTCGACACCGTGATGTGCGCGGCGCCGTCCCCAATGCGGCCCTTGAGCGAGCCGCGCCCGCGTCCCTGAATCGTGATCGGGAGCTCGCTGTCGATGTCGCCGCTCCCCGTGTCGAGGTCGACGTCGGCGCCAACGGATTCCGGTACGCGTAACGTCACGCTGCCGGAGCCGGTGTCGACGTCGACGTCCCGCGCCTCACGAGAAAGCGCGACGTCGACGGAGCCGCTGCCGACATCGACGCGAATGGTTCTGGCTGTCGCGGTCGCGATGTCGACGGCGCCGGAGCCGGTGTCGATGTCGATCTCGTCGGCGGTCACGTTCTGGCATCGCACCGACCCGGAGCCAGTGTCGACGCGCAAGCTGGTCGCGCTCACGCGACTGAGCTCGACGCTTCCCGATCCGGTATCGATGTCGAGATTCCCGTCAGTATCCTGCGCTTCGACGCTTCCGGATGCGGTTTCGACACGTACGTTGCCACGCGTGCCGTCGAGGGAGACGGTGGCGGCGATGACGTCGAGCGAGAGATCCGAGCGCGTTCCCTGAGCGGACACGCTTCCCGCGCCCACCTTCAGATCGAGTGTCGTACCGGGCGGCACGCGCACGACGAGGTCGGCTGCGGCCTCAGCGCCCGAGCGCGAGGAGATCGAGATGCGGCGGCCGCCGGCGCCGTGGCCGAAGGTGCCGTCGTCCCGCACACGAAGGTCAGAGATGGTGTAGTTCCCGTGCTCGTCGCTGTAGTTGATGCGGTCGAAGGGAAAGATGACGCGAAACGTCGGCACGCCGCCGATGTCGCCCGTCTCCACCCGTAGCTCATCTGCGTCGGACCCCTGGCGTGTCACCTCGACCACGACATCCCGCCCCGTGCCCTCGACGATGCGGACGTCGCCGACGAGATCGTAGACGGCGACCCGCGTTCCGCGCAGCGTGTGACGCTCCGGCGTCTGCGCAATGAGTGGCGCCGCGATGGCGAGCGCGGCGAAGTAGCGTAACCTGAGCATTGTTCCCCCGAGCGACGGTTTACGCGGGCCGGGTTCGGCTCGCGCGGGATGGGACATCGGCGGCGAACGAAGGGTTTGACCGGAAAACACCGCGGGTCAACTGGTCTGCGGCAGGCGTTTTGCCCGCTTCGGCCCGGCCACCCTCGAGCCTGGTCCCATGCGAGCAGATGCTGCCGTACGCTCGATCTACGTTCCCCTGACCGCCTTGTTTCTGGCGGTCACCGTCACGGCCTGCGGCGATCCTCCGTCGGCCCCGCCGCCCGCGCTCGAAGAAACGCCGGACGTCGACCTCGCGCGCTGGCTTGTCGGCCTGCCGCGAAATCCGTGGGCGGCCCGAGGCGGGCCGCCAGTTCTCGTCGGTGCGGGAGACATCGCCCGGTGCTATCAGCCGGAGAGTCCAACGGAGATTACGCCACCGCACCTAACGGCCGCGGAATCCACGGCGATGATACTCGATCGAATTCCCGGCACCGTGATGGCGCTCGGCGACAACGCCTACGAGTTCGGGTCGCCATCGGATTATCTGCTGTGCTACGAGCCGACCTGGGGACGACACAAGGCGCGCACGCGGCCAGCCGCCGGAAACCACGAGTATCTCACACCGGGCGCTGCCGGGTACTTCACGTACTTCCTTCCGGTAAGCGCTCCTCCCGGCGGCTACTACAGCTACGACCTGGGCCGCTGGCACGTGGTCGTCCTGAACAGCATGCCGCAGTGGAGCGCATGCCCTCCGCCGAAGACATCACCGGAGGCTGGCCGCACCTGCGCCGGCGATGTCGCGCAACGCCTCTGGCTCATCGCTGATCTCGAGCGCCACCGAAACCGGTGCACGATCGCCTACTTCCACCACCCGCGCTTCAGCTCGGGGCGGCATGGAAGCCAGTACGAGATGCAGCAGTTCTGGGACATCCTGTACGCCAAGGGTGTCGACGTCGTCGTCTCGGCCCACGATCATCTCTATGAGCGCTTCGCGCCGCAGGATCCTGAGGGAAATCGGGATGAACGGCGTGGCATCCGGCAATTCACCGTCGGAACCGGGGGCGCCGGTCTTTATGAGTTCGCGACGATTCTTCCAAATAGTGAAGTGCGAATCAACGACACGCACGGAGTGCTCGCTGTTGCGCTCGACAACAATCGCTACGCATGGGCGTTCGTTTCGGTCGCGGGCGGTGCGGTGCGGGATTCTGGCAGTGGAAGGTGTCACTAGGCCTCTAGTCCAACATCTTCGGGCTGGCATCCAGGTCACAAGGGCGACGCGGATTACACGAATTCAACGGATAAGGCGGATCGTTCTGGCGCGAGAACTCTCCTCGCGCAGCCCAAGGGCTTGGTTTTTTTCTTCTGGTAGAGGCGGGATCAATGTGGCAGAAGCGATCCGCCGCATCCGTTGAATCCGTGTAATCCGCGTCGCCCCTTTGTACCTGGATGGCAGTAGTGATGTTGTATTGGATGCCAGTGAGGCTGCCGGAGTCTCGCGTCACCGCGAGCCCAACGCTACCTTGGCGCACGTGGACACCGCCCTCCCGAGCTCCCTTCAAGCGCCCTTTCGAGCCCTCGCCATAACGATGGTGCCAGACGCCGCCACGCTCGACGAAACGGCGTGGCGCGAGGTCAACGCGGCGATCGCCCAGGTTCTCGCAAAACGACCGCCCGCGGCTCGGCGTCAGTTGGCGCTCTTCGTCCGCATCCTCGACACGCTTCCACTTTTTCGCTGGGGACGGCGCTTTCACGCACTCGGCGCCGCACGCCGGGCCCGGTTTCTCGACGCCATGCAGTACTCGCCGATTCCGCTGCTGCGTCGAGGCGTCTGGGGGCTGCGCACGCTCATTTTCCTCGGCTACTACGCACGGCCCGAGGTCCAGACCACGCTCGGCTACCGCGCCAGCGCTCGAGGATGGGCGGCACGCCGATGATCTGCGTCGACGCCGATATCATCATCGTTGGCTCCGGTGCCGGTGGAGGGACCGTCGCGCGCGCCCTCGCGCCGCTCGCGCGTGACGGATTGCGCGTCCTGCTCTTCGAGCAGGGGCCGCGGCTCGACGATCACGAGTTCACCGGGCGCGAGATCGAGATGGCGGACGCGCTCTACGAAGACGGAGGCGGGTTTCTCACCGCCGACGGTACGATGACACTCGCCTTCGGGCGCGCGTACGGTGGTTCCACCGTCGTTTACACCGGCACGTCACTCGTGGCGCCCGAACGGGTGATTCGCGCCTGGGACGTTCCCGGCCTCACGCACGAGGACATCGCGCGCCGCTCGCAGAGCGTGATGGATGAGAACGGCGTTCACCTGCTCGAGGATGCCGACCTCAACGAGAACAATCGGCTGTTCGTGACCGGATGTGCACGCATCGGACGGCACGCAGAGCAGTTTCCACTCAACCTTCGGGGCTGCGTCGGCTCGTCGTTATGCAACCTCGGCTGCCCGAACCTCGCGAAGCAGGGGACGCATCGCGTTCAGCTGCCTGCGGCCGAGCGGGAAGGCGTCGAGGTGGTGACGAGGGCGGAAGTGCTGCGCGTCGAAGAGCGCGCCGTGGTCGTGCGCGTTCACGAGAAACGTGCCGGTGAAAAAGGGCGCCCGTCCGAGTGGCGTCCGGGCGAATATCGCGTCGGCGCGGGGACGATCGTGCTCTGCGGCGGGTCGATCGGCTCGAGCGCGCTCCTGCTGCGCTCGGGGTTCCGCGATCGCCTTCCAGCGCTCGGGCAGGGGTTCACCTGCCATCCCGCTCACATTCTCGTGGCGGAGCACGACCATCCCATCACCAACGACGTGGGCCACCCGAAGAGCTACTTCCTCGATCGTTCGGCGGAGGAAGGGTACGTCCTCGAGACATGCATGTACTTTCCCTTCGTCACGGCGAAGAACCTCACCGGGCTTGGCGAGTCGCATGCGCGACTCATGCGCGTGTTTCCGCGATTGCAGATGATTCTGGTGCTCGCCATCGATCACGCCTCGGATGGCAATCGCATCACCGTGGACCGACGCGGCCGCCCCGTCGTCCACTACAAGCTCGCGCGCGGAACGATCGCGTCACTCGTGCGCGCGACGAGGACCTCCGCGCGCATCTTCTTCGCTGCCGGCGCGCTTCGTGTCCACGCCCCGTCGGCGCGCCCCCCGCTCCTGGAGCGCGAGGACGCGAGTCGTATCGAGGAGCTCGTCACGGAGCGGCGCTTCCTCCCCGGCACGATCTCCGTGTCGGCCGCGCATCTGATGGGTGGATGCGGGATGGGGCGCGACACCCGCGACTCGGTCACGGACTCGTGGGGACGCGTGCACGGAATTCCCTGGCTTCGTGTCGCCGACTCGAGCCTCTTCCCCGATGCACTGCAGATCAATCCCTACGTGACGGTGATGGCGCTCGCTGATCGCGTGGCGGAGGGGATACGGGAGGACGCGGGGAACCTGGCGGCAGCCGCGCGTGGCTGAGATCGGCGGACGCCTCGTGGCGCGTGCGCTCGAGGATGAAGGGATCGAGCTCGCGTTCGGCATTCCCGGCACGCACAACATCGAGCTGTACGACGCACTCGCGGAGTCGAAGCGCGTGCGCACGATCCTCGTCACCGACGAGCAGAGCGCCTCGTTCATGGCCGACGGCGCGTGGCGCGCCTCGGGGCGAATGGCGTGCGTCAACGTCGTCCCTGGCGCCGGGCTCACTCACGCGATGTCGGGGATTGCCGAGGCGTTCATGGACACGGTGCCGATGCTGGTGCTGGGCTGTGGCATTCGGCGCGACACCGGCCGTGCGTTTCAGCTCCACGATGTCGACCAGGCGGCGATGGTTGCGCCGGTGACCAAGGCGCAGCTTCGGCCGGGGACCGCGCGCGAGCTGTATGCGACGATTCGTAAGGCATGCGAGATCGCGCGATCGGGTGCGCCAGGACCGGTCTTCGTGGAGGTCCCGGCGGAGCTCTACCTGTTGTCGCACGACGTCAGCGACGAGGCGCCTTTCGTCCCCGCGACGGCGGTCGTCGAAGCGGACACCGCGCAGGCGGCCGCCATTCTCAATAATGCGAAGCGGCCCCTGGTGTATCTCGGACTGGGCGCCGCGAACGCCAAGGTCGTCGAGCTCATCGAGCGACTCGAGTCGCCTGTATCGACCACGTATCAGGGGAAAGGCGTCGTGCCCGAGACGCATCCGCTCTTTCTCTGGCCCGGATTCGGCGACGCGGCGCCAGCGTTCGCGCGAGAGATCGCCCGCGAGTGCGATGCGACGCTTGCGATCGGATGCCGCTTCGGTGAGGTGGCGACGGCGAGCTACGGGCTCGAGCCCCCGGAACCACTCATTCACGTCGACATCGACGCCAGCGTGCTCGGACGCAATCACACGCCAGCGCTGGCGATTCAGAGCGACGCCGCCCGGTTCGTCGAGTCGGTGCTGCCACGGCTCAGCCAGCGTCCGCGCGACGACAAGCTTCGAGCGCGGATTCGTCGCGGTCATGATGCCGTGCGAAGGGAGTGGTTAGGCGCCAGCGACATGGGCCGCGTTTCCCCGTTCCCGCTTCTCGACGCTCTGCAGCGGACGTTCGGCGATGAAACGATCTTCACCACCGACAGCGGCAATGGGACGTTCATCGCGATGGAGATGCTTCGCCTGAAGGCGCCCGGCCGGTTTCTTGGACCCATCGACTACTCGTGCATGGGCTACGCGGTGCCGGCAGCGATCGGCGCAAAGCTGGCGCGCCCGGCGGCGCCGGTGGTCGCGCTGGCGGGAGACGGCGCCTTTCTCATGACCGGGCTCGAGCTGCTCACGGCCGCGAGCCAGCGCGCGGCGGTGGTCGTGGTCGTGCTGCGCGATCGCGAGCTGGCGCAGATCGCGCAATTCCAGGACACCGCGATGAACCGGAAGACGGCCAGCATCATCGGCGACTACGACGTCGAGGCGATCTGCCGCGGCGTGGGCGTGGAATGCCTCCAGCTTCGTCACCCGGGCGAAATCGATTCGGTGCTGACGCGCGCGCTGGAAGTGACGCGTGAAAATCGACCGGTCGCTGTCGATTGCGCGATCGACTACTCGCGAAAAACGTTCTTTACGTCTGGCGTGGTGAAAACGAACTTCGGGCGCCTGCCGTGGCGCGATCGGTTGAGGTACGCTGGGCGCGCGATCCTGAGGCGTGTGACGGGGTGAGGGAAGGGTCCTCAGGGTCCTCGGGGTCCTCGGCGTCCTCGGGGTCCGACCCCCCTGACCACCCTGACCACCCGGGGTCCGACCCCCTGACCACCCGGGGTCCGACCCCCCTGACCACCTGAGGACCCTGAGGACCCTGAGGACCCTGAGGATCCCGAGAACCCTCGACTATAAAACGCGAGCTCCCGGAACCTTCCGAAGCGCCGTCTTGAGCCACGCGTTCTCGGCGTGGAGCGGCACGATGAAGGCCTCGCCCGGGAACGGCAGAGTGCTCGCGAGCTCGTCGACCAGTGGATCCGGGCCGGCCTTGTCCACGTCGATCCCTTTCGCTCGCAGGTAGGCGCGCCAGTCGAAGCCCTTGTCAATGCCGAGGACGAAGACCGGGCTATCGGGGTTGTGCTTGAGGTCCTTCCGCACGAGCCACGCACGCTTCACCCGGGGATGTTTCGCGAGCTCAGCGGTGAGCGTGCTGAGCTCCGCGGGTTCCAGGGCGTGCGGGAGAAATGCATCCTTCCTGTAGACCGACTCGCGCTCGTGCTCTGCCTCCGCCTGCGCTGCTTCCGCCAGAGCTGCCCGCGCTTCGTACCGTTCCGCCTCCTCGATTTTCCCCTGTCGGTGAAGATACGACGCGATCACGCGTGATCCGGGCGCCGTCGCGTTTGCGTCGCGCTCGATCGCCATCTCGATGAGACCGACACCCTCCGCGTCGTCGCGGTCGAGCAGATTGTAGCCTAACGTGTACGCCGCGGCCGCGTGGCGCGGAATGCGGCGCAGGAGCTCGCGCAGGTACGGCTCCGCGGCATCGGCCCCGCGCCGCGTATCGGTGAGATGCGCCAGCTGCCACAGCTCGGCATCGTCGAGCGTCTCTCGCCGCTGCTCGAGCTGCGCCAGCTCGTCTTCCGCGCCGCGCTCCCGCTGGTGACGATCCCGCCACCAGCTGGCGGCATTGCGTTGCCACTCCACGTCGAAGGCAACCGTCAACTCGTTCGCCAGCGGGCCGAGAAAATGGTCGGCAGCGGTGACCCCGAGTGGGGCACCGGTAGCTCCGCTGTTCCCGATCAGATCGCGAACGTCCACGCCGAGCGCCGCGATGCGATCGCGATGGGCCGGGTGGGTGTCGACACTCCCCGTCTCGACGGAGAGATCCTCCTCGATCCACGACCGAACGGGCTCGGGGTTCAGCTCCGCGCGGAGCACGTCGGCCATGCGGCTGTGGACGTCGTGCGGCGGCGTTGGCGTCGTCAGCACTTGCTGATCCAGCTCGGGCCAGAACTTTCGGGAGAGCAGCCGCGAGCGCACGCCGCCAATGATGAACCCTCGCGCCATCGCGTCCGGCCCCACGACGGTCGCCGCCAGCTTGTCCGCCTCGTATTCGTCGCGACGCGCGAGGACGAACGTATACGCGGCGAAGTATGGCGCGTACCACTGGAAGAACCGCTTGAACATCCACATGCCGCCGCCCTTCCGCTCGTTCTCCAACCGCTCCATGAGCTGGTACCAGGTCTTCCGCACGCGGTAGATCCAGTTGGCGAAGCGCGCGTGCGCGCGCGACAAATGGGAGAACTCGTGCGCAAGAACGCCGCGCCACTCGTCGGGCGGCATCGCCTGCATGAGCGGAAGCCCGATGGTGAGGAAGTTCCGGTGCCATCCGAACACGCCGAGCCGGGGAATCTGCGAGACGGAGGCATTGTACTCGTCGTTGACGAGGACGACGTCCGCCCGGGGGGCGCGGAGCGTTCGCGTCACGTCGTCGATTGCCGCAAAGAGACGTGGCGCCTCATCCTTGCGCAGCTCGCGCCCCTCGGGGGGATCCAGCTTGACCCACAGCGACTTGCTGACGAACCAGGCGAACAGTGCCAGCGGTAGCGCGAGGTCCGACAGCAGCCTGAGCCCGCGCCCCGTCGAGACGATGTAGACGACGCCGGCGATGATCGCGATCAGTACGAGCAGAATGCCGAAGACGTAGGCATACCCGAGCATCGCGAGTAGAAAGACCCGCGTCTTGTACCAGAACGGCCGCGTTTGCGCCTCGCGAGTGAGGCGGGCGACGAGGGCGTCGAATTGTTGCTGAGTGAGGGCCACGGAGGGAGGGATGTTGTCGAGGTGGTCGAGGTCGTCAAGGTGATCAAGGCGGCCCAGGGGCTCAAGATCCACTACCCCGTCGCTACCTTGACAACCTGGACGACCTCGATCACCTCGATCACCTATGGTGTCTCGCATCCTCCTCGCCGACGCCGACGCGTTCTACGTCGCGATCGCGCGTATGGTCGATCCCGAAGGAGCGGGAAAGGCCCCGTTGCTCATCGTGGGAGGCACACGCGAGAGCCGAGGGGTGGTGTGCAGTGCGTCATACGAAACGCGGAAGTTCGGGGTGCGCAGCGCGATGCCCATCTCGCGAGCCCTGCGGCTCTGTCCCGACGCGATGTGCGTCCCCGTCCCGCGCGGGGCCTGCTCGCGTACGCATCGCGAGATTCGCGCGGTGCTCGACCGGTTCTCGCCCGTGGTCGAGTCGGCCAGCATCGATGAGTGGTACATGGATCTCGCCGGAACAGAGGCGCTCTACCATAACGAGCCGCTCAGCGTCACCGCCCGGCGCATCCGCGATGCGGTGTTGGAGGCAACGAGCCTCTCGGTCTCCATCGGTGGGGGGACATCGAAGCTGGTGGCGAAGCTCGCGGTCGAGCGCGCCAAGCCAAAGCCGGGAACGGGCGCGACGGGAGTGCACGTCGTCGAGCCAGGTCAGGAGGCTGAATTCCTCGCGACCTTCGCGCTCGCCGATCTCCCGCTCGTCGGCCCCAAATTCCAGGAGCGGCTGGCCCGGCTCGGCATGAAGACGGTCCGCGATGTTCTTCCGTACGATGCGCCGACGCTCTCCCGCTGGCTCGGCGATCGCGAGGGCGAGTGGCTGTACGAGCGCGTGCGTGGCATCGATCGGTCGGAGGTGGAGTCGCGCGGCGAGGCCAAGAGCATCTCGCGCGATGAGACGTTCGCCGAGGACATCAGGAGTGACGACGAACTGCATCACGAGCTGTTGACCCTCGTGACGCGCGCCGCGTCGGACCTGCGCGCCGACGGCATGACCGCGCGGACGATCACCGTTCGCATCCGCGACTTCGATTTTCGAACGCGCTCGGCGAGCCGCACCCTGCCCCGCGGCGTCATCGCCGATCGTGTGATTCACGGTGTGGCGAAGGGCCTGCTCGCGAAGCTGCGCTCGAGCCGTCGCGTCCCTGCGCGCCTGCTCGGCGTCGCGCTGTCGTCGCTCGCCACCGACCCGGACGCCGATCAGCTGGCCTTGTTCGAGGCGGCGGCGTCAGGAGAAGAAGAAACCGCCCGCGACCGGGCACTGGTGCGGGCGGTGGACAAGCTTCGGGATAGGTTTGGGGCGGAGGGGATCGCGATGGGGCGGACGAGGGGGGAGGACTAGGGAAGCGAAGGCGCTTGTCCAGCGCCTATTTGTCTTTCGCTATCTCGAACGTCGTCGCCACGTTCCGCACGCGATCCTTCCCGTCGGTGATGCTCACCGTCAGCGTGTACGTGCCCGAGGGCAGCTTGCGGGTAGCGAGCGTGCGCTCCTGGCGCGAGCGGGCGGAGCCCGCCTCTTCCCGGAAGCGGATCTCCACCGGCTCGGTGCCGCGGAGGAAACGGCTTACCTTGCTTTGCTGCTTCTTGGCGACGATCACGCCCTCGTAGGTCGTCCCCTTCTTCAGGCCGCAGACGTCGTAGGCCACCTTGATGTCGGCGCCGCGTTTGCGCACGCCCACGGGATCGACCATCACGCGATATGGCACCGCCGCGACCTGGGTGCCGCGCGGGCAGCGCGAGTAGGGCTCGGGCGGCTGCGCGGCGAGTCCCGTCTTCGTCGGGAGGTCACCGCCCTTCGAGAAGAGCGCCGCGGCGCCCAGTGCGATGACCAGCGTGCCGGCGGTCGCGAGCTGCCACATGGGGACACGCGACGTCCGGTGGATGCGCGAGGGCTTGGGCGTATTCGGCGAGCGCCCTTCGAGAAGCGCCTCGAGCTCGGCGCCGGTCTGCGGGCGGTCTGCCGGCTCCTTGCGCAGCATCTTCTCGAGGACCCCGAACACCGTGCGCTCCTCGGGCGTGTCGAGCGCGGGCGCGGGAATCGGTTGCGAGACGTGCGCATACATCAGGGAGTAGTGATCCGTCCCCTCGAACGGCGCTCTGCCCGTTAGGCACTCGTACGCGACGACGCCGAGTGAGTAGATGTCGCTGCGGCCGTCGACGGACTTGCCGCGTGCCTGTTCCGGACTCATGTACCTCGGCGTTCCCACCGACGTGCCCGCGCGCGTCATCGCGGTCGCGTCCGCGGAGCGTGCGATGCCGAAGTCGGTCACCAGCGCACGGCCGCTCTCATCGAACAGGATGTTCTCCGGCTTGATGTCGCGGTGGACCACACCGCGCTCGGCGGCATACGAGAGCGCACCGCCGACCTCGACCAGGATTTTGTGGATTTCGTCGGCCGGCAGGTGGTGGCGGTCACGCAGCCGATCGGCGAGCGAGCCCCCCTTCACGTGCTTCATGACGAAGAAGATCGTGTCGCCGGCGCGACCGACGCGGTGGATCGGCACGATGTGCGGATGCTCGAGCGCGGCGGCGATGCGGGCCTCACGCTGGAAGCGTTCGACCAGGGCGGCGTCGAACGCCAGCGACCGCGGGAGCACTTTGATGGCGACGTCGCGATCGAGGGCGCGCTCGCGGGCACGGAAGACGACCGCCATTCCACCGCGGCCGAGCTCTTCGAGGATGTCGTATTCGTCCGCCAGGGCAGCCCGAACAAGAGCCGCATCGTCCGGCTGGGAGGGCGTGCTGTCGTACACACCCGTGGTGGCCTTCTGATTGAGGCCGCACGCTGCACAGGTAGCCGACTTGTCAGGGAGTAGCGAGCCGCAGCGTGCGCAGGCCGTATCGCGGTCCCCGGTTTTGGTCGCTCTCTTCATGGCGGATTTGGCAGGGAACGCCCCCTCAACCCGGAAGGGGTCCGGCATCACAAGAGTGACGAGGCAGCGCACGGGGCTGTCACGCCCTTTCATGGACGGTCGTCTCTAATCAGACGTTGACCCACCACGAGGAACGGTCGAATGCCGTATATCGCGATCGGCTCGCGGCAGCATGAGCTGCGAGCCGGCGAAAACACGTTGGGCAGCGACGGATCCGACATCGTCATCCCCGCGATGCCACGCGGCACGCAGGCGATCGTGGTGCTCGGCCCACGCGGCGCAACGCTACGGCGCACCGGAACCGTTCGGGTTTCGCTCGATGGGCAGGAAGTGAGTGCCGCTCCGCTCGCCGTCCCGCACGGAGCGAAGATCGCGATCGGCAGCGCGAAGATGGTCTACGGCGATGAGCGACTTGCCGGCGGCACCGACTTCGTGACCTCGATCAGCGACGACTCGGCATCGGTCGACTCATCGACCCCCGCGACGCCGGGAGCCCGCACCGGTGGACGCATCGTTGGAATCGTCGACCAGCATACGTACACGATCCCCGATGACGGCCTGAGCATCGGCCGCGATCCGGGATGCGACGTCGTGCTCGGCATCCCCGGCGTGTCTCGCCGCCATGCCGACATCGTGCCCGGAAGCCTCGGATACCTCATCAAGGATTCGAGCATGAACGGCATCTACGTCAATGGCGCTCGCGTCTCCCAGTCTCGCTGGCTCGGCGTGGGCGACGTCATCCGCATCGGCACCGAGGAATTCCGCTTCGAGGCCGACGTCGATCGCTCGACGCCCGGCGCGGCACAGCTCGGCGCAACGGGGTTCGTCGCCTCCCTTCCTCCACGCCCCGCGGCACCGTCGCCGCACACCCCGCTGCCATCGTTACGAATGGAGGATGGTGCGCTGGCGATGCTCGAGCTGATGAATGGCGGCGCGCTTCGCGGACGGCGAGTGGCGATCACCAAGTCGCTGGTGCGCGTGGGACGGGGCCCGCACAACGACGTCGTGGTGCCCGATGAAAGCGTTTCGGGATTGCACGCCACGCTGGAGCGGCGGGCGGACGAGTGGTTCATCCTCGATGCTTCATCGCGGAACGGCACCTTCGTGCGGGCCGAGCGGATCGAGAAGGAGACGAAGCTCCAGGGCCCGACGGTGCTTCAGTTCGGGAACGTGCAGGCGATGTTCATCCCGAGGCGGAGCTCCTGACGACCGCCAGCTACTGATCGCGGTGCGGCATGCCTGTCTGACTTCCCGGAGATACGTTCTCCGGGTTTTTTTGGGTCCAAGAAGCGACTCGGTCCGCGCCAGGCTATGCCTGGGCGCTAGGTCCCTTTGTTGGGCAGCAGCGTGCGCACCAGATAAATCGTCAGGCCCGCCGCTGCACCCACGAATGCACCAACGACGATGGGCTCATCGTCGAAGTTCGGCAAACCGACGCACGGAGCCGGCTCGTTTTCCAGGGGAATACAGGGGTCAACCCGACCGTCATCGTGAACGATCAGGCCTACCATTGCCCCGACCATGGCGCCGGCCAGAAGATGAGCGAAGCCACGTCGCGCGTGACTTGTCTGAACGATCTCCGATTGGATCGCGAGAGGTGACGGTTGGGCCAACGGTGCCGGTGTCAGGCGAGCGTCGAGGACCCACGCGTGAGGCGACAGTACGTTCTGAGCCATCGCGGTGGGAGCCGATATGATTCCCAGGGCCAGTGCGACCGATATCAGCCAGCTCATTGGGTGTCTCCCCAACACGTCCTGGTCGCTGTTAGGGGGCGCGCGTCCATCAGTCGATACGTCGAAAATCGAAAGGCCCTTCGCCGTGTCTCGCGACGGCCAGCACCAGGCCAACGCGCGTGAAGTGACCGCGCAGCGGTGGGGCGACGGGCAAGCAGAATCTGTCGACGGGGCAAAGGTACGCCCCCTCCAGTCGCCCGTCATGAATCTCGAAAAGAATCGGCACTTCGAGCCGGCCGGACTCCGCGGCGTACCGCCCCGTGTATTGAAGGAGCCAGATCTCGCTCCCGGTGCCGTCGGCGTTCAGTCGAAGCGTGTCCGCCAGGACGATCAGCTGCCCGTTGCCGGCCGCTCCAAGGACGGCGGGAGGTTGCTCACCTCGCACTGAACGCAGGACATATGTCCCCGCCACGTCGCGGGGACGGAGGGGGTCATCGCAAGCACTCAAGGGTGCGATTGCGAAGCTGACGGCGAGGAAGCAGGTGGCACGACGAATCCGCATGGGTACCCCCTCTGTAAGAGAGACCTTCCCGCTTCGCGCGGACCTCGACGGACACCGTCGCGGTCACTTGCATTGACCGCGCCCTTTCTTGACAAGGCTCTCGCCCCGGTGTAACCGTTTACACCCAATCTCCGGTCGAGGCGAGGCGTGTCCACGCGGTCCCCGCGCAGCCGACATCCGGAAGGTCCCCGCCAGGCCACGATCCGCGACGTGGCCCACGCCGCGCGCGTGTCAGTCGCCACGGTCTCTCGTGCGCTGAACGACTCGGGACCGGTGCGAGACGACACCCGCCGCCGCGTCCGCGACGCCGCCGAAAACCTGCGTTTCACGCCCCACGGCGGCGCCCGCTCGCTGATCACCAGCCGGACGAACACCCTTGGAGTGCTCCTTCCGGACCTGTACGGAGAGTTTTTCTCGGAGATCATCCGCGGCATCGATCGCGGCGCCCAGCGCGCGGGGTATCAGCTGCTCTTGTCCTCCGCACGGAATGCGCACGACGAGGTGCACGGCGCATTCCGCGCGATGTACGGCCGCGTCGACGGCCTCGTGCTCATGGCACCCGATGTCGAGCTCGCCGAGCTGTTCGCGCAACACCGAGACGGGACGCCGATCGTGTTCATCAACTCTCCCGTCGCCTCCGAGGATGCGCGCCTGATTACCATCGATAATCATGGCGGTGCATACCGGATGGTGAAGCACCTCGTGCGCAAAGGGCATCAGCGCATCGCGATCATCCGTGGGGCCGAGAGCAATCACGACGCGGCGGAGCGGCTGCGCGGGTATCGAGACGCGCTGGACGACGGTGGCCTTCCGCGTGACCCTCGCCTAGAGTTCCACGGAGATTTCACCGAGACGGCCGGATATCGGGCCGGGCGTGCAGCCCTCAGGCTTCGGCCGCGCCCGACGGCGATCTTCGCCGCCAACGATGCAATGGCCATCGGCGCGCTCTCGGCGCTTCGGGAGGAGGGAGTGGCAGTTCCTGGGGAGATCGCGGTCGCCGGCTTCGACGACATCCCAATCGCCCGCTACGTGTCGCCTCCTCTCTCTTCGGTCCACGTGCCCATCGCGCAATTGGGCGAGCGCGCGATGGAGCTCTTGTTAGGCGCGATCGCCGGACGGGAAAATGGCGCGGCGCGACGCGTAGTGCTTCCTACGACCCTCGTCATCCGGAAGTCTTCACCCTGAGCGGGGCTTTCCGCTCGACACAGAGGAGGTTGGTCATGATTTCTCGAGTAGTGCTCACGTCGTTCACGCGGATGGTGCTGGCGGCTGTCGCGCTCATGGCGACGACGGCCGGCGCGGCGCTGGCGCAGACGAGCACCGGAAGCATCCGTGGCTACGTGCGCGGCCCGGGTAGTACGCCGATGCCCGGCGCGATCGTCACGGCCCGACACACGGAGATGAACACGACGCGCGGGACGAACTCGAACGACGCCGGCTTCTACAATCTGCCGGGACTTCGTCCGGGGTCCTACGAGCTGAGCGTGCGGCGCCTTGGATCGGCGCCGCAAACGCGCACCATTCGCGTGCTCATCGGGCAGACGCTGGACATCGACTTCGAGCTGTCAGAGACGGCAATCACGCTGACCGGCGTCGAGGTTGTCGCGGATCTGGTGCGGCGCGAAACGCGGACGTCGGAGGTGGCGAGCAACGTGACGCAGGAGCAGATCGAGGAGCTGCCATCGCGCGATCGGAACTTCCTCGACCTCACCAAGCTGGCGCCTGGCATCAACCAGGCCCCGGTCAACAACACCGACAAGAAGTTCGCGTCTGGCGCGCAGCCAGCAGACTTTGTCAACGTCTTTATCGACGGCGCCTCATACAAGAACGACGTGCTCCAAGGCGGCGTCGCGGGCCAGGACGTCAGCCGAGGGAATCCGTTTCCCCAGGGGGCCGTGCAGGAGTTCCGCGTGATTACGCAAAACTTCAAAGCCGAGTATCAGAAAGCGGCCAGCGCAATCATCACGGCGACCACGAAGTCAGGCGGAAACAGCTGGGAAGGTGACGCCTTCTTCAACACCGTCGGCAAGGGGGCGACCTTCGTCGCGCGCGATCCGATCGCAGTTCGGGACAATCGCCCGCGTCCCGACTTCAGCCGCATTCAGGCAGGAGGAAGCCTCGGCGGTCCGTTGCAGCGCGATCGAATGTTCTTCTTCGGCACCTACGAGCTCAACTTCCAGAATAGTCCTGGCGATGTGTTCCTTGGCGGTAACGCGTCGCAAGCACCACCGGGGCTCAACCCGCAGCAGTACGTGGGGCGCTTTACGCAAGAGTTTCGGCAGCATCTTGGATTTGGCAAGCTGACGTTTACTCCGTCTGATCGGAACACCTTTGATGTCAGCGCCAACATTCGTCTCGAGTCGGACGTGCGCGGATTTGGTGGCACCACGAGCTTCGAGTCGGCCGAGGACATTCGCCAGCAGATCTACAACGGCGTGGCCAACTGGAGATACACTGGCAGCCGCTGGCTCAATGAGTTCCAGGTCTCGGGTCAGCACTACCGCTGGAACCCCGAGCCGCTGAACGAGGAGACTATCGGCCGCAATTACCTCGACATCATCCGCATCGGCGGCCGCGACACCGAGCAGCGATTTACGCAGAACCGCATCGCCCTGCGCAACGACGTTACGCGCTCGGCGGTCCGATGGGCAGGCGGGGACCACGTGCTCAAGGGCGGGGTGTCCGTCGACTTCCTGACGTACGAGGCGACGAAGTTCTTTACCGGCAATCCCATCTTCGAATTCCGCTCGCAGGAGCAGTATCTGCGTCCGTTCCAGGTGCGGTTCGGGTTTGGGCAACCGACGCAGGATGCCAACAACACGCAGTTCGGCGCGTACATCCAGGATGATTGGTCGATCGGCGAGAAGCTGGTGTTGAACCTTGGTCTCCGGTGGGACATCGAGACCAACATGCTCAACAACGACTATGTCACCCCCCAGAACATTCGTGACTCGCTGTCCAACGTTCTCGATGACAGCCTGTACGTGAACCAGTTCGTCGGCGTCGGCCAGCCCTTCCGGCGCGTGAACACCGTCCAGCAGCTCGGCGGACTTAGCGCGTATTTCACGGATGGCGACGATCGGCCGACCTACAAGAAGGCCTTCCAGCCTCGCCTCGGTGCGTCGTTCGACATGTTCGGTGATGGCCGTACGGTGCTGTTCGGCGGATGGGGTGTGTACTACGATCGCACGATCTGGAACCAGGTGTTCGACGAGGAGTTCCGCCGCGACTACAAGGTCGTGACGATCCTCTTCGATACGATTGGTCCGCGGCCCGCCTGTACGAATTGCGTTGAGTGGGATCCGAGGTACTTCGATAAGGATGAGTTGCTGACGCTCGCACAGAGCGGCGCGGCGGGCGCGCCGGAGGTGTTCCTCATCCGGAACGACACGAAGCCGCCGAAGACGAATCAGTTCAGTCTCGGACTGCGCCAGATGCTGGGCAACACGCTCCTGTCGCTCACCTATTCCGGCGCGCGCAGCTCGAACGGATTCTCATTCATCCGGGGATCACGGTGCGATAGCATCAACTGCCAGAACCTGGGCCCGAGCTACGCACGCCTGATCATCGGCGATCCGCGCGTGAAGACGTGGTATGACGCGATGCTGCTGGGGATCGACAAGCCTCTGCGCGTCGATGCGCGTTGGGGAGGCGGGTTCTCGTACACGTGGGCGTTCAACAACGACCGGCAGGGGAACTTCTTCTTCTCGCTCGATCCGCGTTATCCGACGGTGGCGGATTTCCCGCGCCGCCGCGCTCCGGAAACGCAGGAGCATACGGTGGTTGCCAACGGCATTGTACGTATTCCGTGGGGCTTCCTGCTGAGCTCAGTGATCACGCTCGGCAGTGGGTTCACGCAACAAGCCGATGATCAGAGAATCGGTAACACGATCGAGCGCGGTCAGGTGCAATACATCTACGAGCCTCCAACGCGAGCATTCCTCGGCGTCGGGAATGCATTCGCAACGCAGAACATGGACCTCCGCCTCGCGAAGGACTTTCCCGTTGCGGGAGGCCAGCGTGCCGGGTTGGCGGTCGATCTGTTCAACGTGTTCAACTCCCGGAACTTTGGCTGTTACGACGCGCGTATACCGCCTACCGGGCAGACGAATGCTGCCTTCGGTCGGCCGAATTGTGCGGCACCAGGCCGTCGGCTTCAGATTGGGCTCACATATGACTTTGGCCCGAGCACCGAGGGAATCGGTGGACGTTGAGCTGAGCTGACAATACGCACCAGATAACAGGGCCCGCAGTGTGCAGGATGCGCACTGCGGGCCCGTTTCACTCTGCACCGAATCACCGGAAATCGCATGCGCCCTTACATCAGAGTCACACCGTTCGTTCTGGCGTTTGCGTTCACGCTTGCGTGCACGCCATCGCCCACCGGCGTCGTACCGCCCACCGTCTCACGCGACGATCCGTTCCTCGATACCGTGCAGACGCGCACCTTCGGATTCTTCTGGCAGCTGGCGAATCCACAGAACGGACTCGTTCCCGATCGCGCGCCGACGCCCTCGTTCTCGAGCGTC
>DATFFP010000007.1:0-38605 GCA_035249985.1 Gemmatimonadaceae bacterium | reverse complement strand
TCGTCGAGCTCCACCTCCCACTCGACGCGCGCCGGCCAGCCTCGTGGCACCGTGACCGTGATTGGCGCGTCCGCATCGGCCGTTACGCGGACTGGCGCCAGCAACTGCGCGCGGGCACCCGCCCGTAACGCCGCCAGCGCCTCGGCGGCAGCGGCATCATCGGACACATCGTATCCCATGGAGCCAAGCAGCGCCCTGCGGGTGCGATCGCTCGTCACCCGCCGTTCCTTGCCCGTCTGGTCGACATACTCCGCGGTGATGCCCACCCGGTCGGCCAGCGCGCGGAGCGCGCTGGAGCCACGTCCTCCGCGGTGCTTACGACGTGCCATGCCCACCATCGGCGCGCGCGACCGCGGAGTCCTCCAGCGCGAGCACGATCGCGCCAAGCGGTGGAAGCTGCAGAGCGACCGACTGCGGGTAGCCGTGGAACGGCGTGTCCTGGACCTCGATCGTGGGACGCATTCCGAGCCCGCTGCCACCATACCGGCTGTCGTCGGTCGACATCACGAGCGAGTAGCGCCCCGTGGTGGGCACGCCGATGCGATACTGCTCGCGCGGAATGGGCAGGAGGTTGAGCACGACGATGACGTGCTCGTGCCCATCGTGGCGAGCATACGAGATCACCGAGTTCTCCTCGTCCGCCAGATCGATCCACGCGAACCCGGAGGGAACGTGATCGTTTCGCCAAAGTGCGGAGCGCTCGCGATACAGCCGTCCGAGGTCCTCCACGAATCGCGAGAATCCGGCGCGCTGTGGCTCGCCCGCGAGGTGCCAATCGAGACTCGTATCGTGATTCCACTCCGCCCACGGAGCGAACTCGGTACCCATGAACAGCAGCTTCTTTCCCGGGCGCGTGTACTGGTACGTGAGCAGGAGACGCAGGTTCGCGAGCTTCTGCCAGAGGTCGCCGGGCATCTTCTCGAGCAGTGAGCGCTTGAGGTGCACGACTTCGTCGTGCGACAGCGGCATGATGAATCGCTCGTTGTACTCGTACACCATGGCGAAGGTCAGCTCACCCTGATGGAAGCGGCGATAGAGTGGGTCGCGCGCGAAGTAGCGCAGCGTGTCGTGCATCCACCCCATGTTCCACTTGAAGGTGAAGCCCAGACCGCCTTCCGAGACCGGCTTCGTGACGCCCGGCCACGCCGTCGATTCCTCGGCAATCGTGATGCACCCCGGCTCTTCCGTGCGGACCGTTTCGTTCAGCTGCCGGAGGAAATCGATCGCCTCGAGGTTCTCACGCCCGCCGTAGCGGTTGCGGAGCCACTCACCCGGGCGGCGCGAATAGTCGAGGTAGAGCATCGACGCGACCGCGTCGACGCGCAGGCCATCGACGTGGAACTCCTCGAGCCAGAAGAGCGCGTTCGCGATGAGAAAGTTGCGCACCTCCGGTCGGCCGTAGTTGAAGATCAGCGTTCCCCAGTCGGGGTGCTCGCCGAGACGAGGATCCTCGTGCTCGTACAGCGCGGTCCCGTCGAAGCGACGGAGCGCAAAGTCATCCTTCGGGAAGTGCGCCGGCACCCAGTCGAGCAGCACCCCGATACCCGCACGGTGGCAGGCGTCGACGAGAAACCGGAAATCGTCAGGCGTGCCGTAGCGGGAGGTCGGAGCAAAGTAGCCGGAGACCTGGTATCCCCAGGAACCGGTGAACGGATGCTCCGACACCGGAAGCAGCTCGATGTGCGTGAAGCCAAGGCGCCGTACGTGCTCGACCAGTCGCGGGGCAATCTCGCGATAGGTGAGCGGACGGTTGTTCTCCTCGGGCACGCGTGCCCAGGAACCGAGGTGCACCTCGTAGATGAGCATCGGCTCGCGGGGCGCATCGCGGTGCGGGCGGTCTTGCATCCACTGGTGGTCTTCCCAGGTGTATGCCTGCTCGTCGACGACGATCGACGACGTGCCGGGCATCTGTTCCATCTTGAGGGCAAACGGGTCCGTCTTGAGCCGGGGAACGCCCGCCTGGGTGATGATCTCGTACTTGTACAGCGCGCCGGCCCCGATCTCGGGGACGAACAGCTCCCAGATGCCGGAGGACCCCATCGTCCGCATGGGATAGACGCGCCCATCCCATCCGCAAAAGTCCCCGACGACACTCACGCGCCGCGCGTTAGGCGCCCAGACGGCGAAGGCGACGCCGGGAATGCCGTCGATCGTGCGCACATGGGCTCCGAGCTTTTCCCACAGGCGGCGGTGCGTGCCCTCCGCGAACAGATGCGCATCGATCTCGCCGATGGTGGGGAGAAAGCGGTAGGGATCGTCGCGCTCCCAGACCACGTCGCCGGCGAAGTGAAAGCGAAGGCGATAGCGCAGCGGGGCGCTCGCGTTCGGCAGGAACGCCGAGAACAGCGAGCCCGTCTCACGCTCCATCGGCACCGCCTCCCGGCCTTCCACCAGCACGTCGATGCCGGTCGCGTCCGGATGCATCGCGCGCACGACCACACCGGTCACGCCCTGAACGGTCGTCGGGTGCGCCCCGAGAATCGAGTGCGGTGTCGTGTGGTTACCGGCAAGAAGGTGTCGCACGGATTCCTGATCAGCCGCTGGAGGAGAAAGGCGTTTCGGGGTACTGCGAGCCCGAGGCTCGGCCATGGTGGCGGGAGCCGCATCCATCCGCCGTTGTTCGTCTCCCTTCCCGCGCTCAGTCATTGGTCATTGTCTTTGGGGCCTCCGCGACGATTTCCTCACGCGATGGCGCGTCTACGACCAGTCGCCGATCCGGGCCGAAGCGCAACAGCAGAAGCGAATGCGGTGTCAGGCCGACCCATCCCGCGTCAATCATGCGCAAATGTCCCGCGTCGGTATCGACGAGCTCCGCCCATCGCCCCTCGTGTCCGAGGTGCGGCAGGGTGAAACGCACCTCATCGTCGCCCGCATTCGTCAACAGCAGCATCGTATCATCGCGAATGGGACGTCCTCGCTCGTCCGTGTCGTCGGTGGCGTCGCCGTTCACGAGCGCACCGAGCACCCTGTTCCGCCCGTTCTGCCAGTCCTGTTCCGTCATTTCCTGCCCGTCGGTACGCAGCCACATCAAATCCTTGGGAGCACCATCTCTCACCGGAGCCCCGCGAAAGAAGTGCCGCCGGCGAAAGATCGGGTGGGCGTGCCGGAGGGCAAACGCCGTTTTCGTGAACTCCAGCAGCGCCTTGCGGCGCTCGTCGAGATCCCAATTCACCCACGAGATCTCGTTGTCCTGGGCGTACGCGTTGTTGTTGCCCCCTTGCGTGCGGGCAATCTCGTCGCCGTGGGAGATCATCGGCACCCCCTGCGAGAACGCCAGCGTTGCGATGAAGTCGCGCATGACGCGGAATCGGACGTCGATGATCCGCTCGTCATCGGTCTCGCCTTCCGCACCCCAGTTGCGACTCAGGTTGTCGTTATGCCCATCCTGATTGTTCTCGCCGTTGGCCTCGTTGTGCTTGTGCTCGTAGCTGACGAGATCGTAGAGGGTGTACCCGTCGTGCGCCGTCACGAAGTTGACGCTCGCGTACACCGCGCGCCCGGTGCCCTGGTAAATGTCGGCTGAGCCGGCCAAACGCGACGCCAGCTCCGGGACGGCGCAATCCTCGCCGCGCCAGTACTTCCGGATGGCGTCGCGGTATTTCCCGTTCCACTCCGCCCAACGAATGGGAAAGTTGCCCACCTGATAGCCCCCCGGTCCGACATCCCAGGGCTCGGCGATGAGCTTCGTGGTCGAGAGAATCGGATCCTGCTGGATGGTCTCGAAGAAGGTGCTGAGCTTGTTCACCTCCCACAACTCTCGCGCCAGAACGGGTGCGAGATCGAAGCGAAATCCGTCGACGTGCATCTCGGACACCCAGTAACGCAGGCTGTCCATGATGAGCTGAATGGTGCGCGGATGCTGCATGTTCAGGCTGTTGCCCGTCCCGGTGAAATCGACGTAGTGGCGCGGATTCTTCGGGTCGAGCCGATAGTAGGCCTGGTTGTCGATGCCGCGCAGCGAGAGGGTCGGCCCCATGTGGTTCCCTTCCCCGGTGTGGTTGTACACCACGTCGAGAATCACCTCGATGCCGGCGGAATGGAACGTCTTCACCATCGATTTGAATTCGTGGACCTGGATGCCGCGACCGCCGCTGGCGTAGCGAACATCCGGCGCGAAGAAGCCGATGGAGTTGTATCCCCAGTAGTTGGTGAGCCCACGCTCGTGCAGGTTCCGATCGACGACGAACTGGTGGACCGGCAGCAGCTCGACAGCCGTCACACCGAGCGAGAGGAAGTAGTCCAGCATGTCGTCGTAGACGAGCCCGAGGTACGTCCCCCGAAGCCGCTCGGGCACCTTGGGGTGCTGCATCGTCATCCCTTTCACGTGACATTCGTAGATCACCGTGCGATTCCAGGGAATCCGAAGCTGGCGGTCGTTTCCCCATTCGAACGCGGAGTTGATCACGACGCTCTTGGGCACGCCCCCGGCCGAGTTCTCCGGATCGATCTCGAGGTCGCCTTTCGGGCTGCCGATCCTGTACGCAAAGAGCGCGTTGCTCCAGGTAATGCGTCCGCTGATCGCCTTCGCGTAGGGATCGATGAGCAATTGTGCGGGGTTGAAGCGCAGGCCCTTCTCGGGCTCATACGGCCCGTGCACACGGTACCCGTAGAGCTGCCCAGGACGCACATCGGGAAGAAAGCAGTGCCACACGTGATCGGTGGGCTCGCGCAGCGGGATCTTGTGGGCCTCCGTCGCATCTTCCGGGCGGTCGTACAGACACAACTCCACTCCCGATGCGTTCTCGGAAAACAGCGCGAAGTTTACCCCCATTCCATCCCACGTCGCGCCAAGCGGGTATGGTTGCCCCGGCCACACCCTCATCGATCGCTCTCCCGCGCGTACACGCTTGCGCTCGTGGCAGGCACGAGCACCGTCGCCGTCGGTCCGCCCTTGTCCGGCAAGCACCCCGCTGCACCACCTCGACCTCCGTACATTTCTCCCTCCGTAGATAGCACGAGCCGCCACGCTCCAGGCACGCTGGTCGCCGTTGGAACGTGGCGCTCGCTGTCGCTCAAGTTGAACACCGCCAGTAAGGGTGGGCCCTGGTCGCTGGTCAGCTCCAGCGTGATCCACCCATCCCGCTCGTCGTGTGCGACCCGCGGCTCACCTCGCCCTGGGCGAAGCGCCGGCGTACGGCGCCGAAGGCGGAGCAGGTCACGATAGAGCGCATACATCCCGGCATGCTCGCCGGTCTGGCGACGTCGTCGATCCAGTCGCGATCGCTCGAACGTCTCCGTCGCCTGCGGATCCGGGACGTCATCGCCCCAGCCAAAGTGCTCGAATTCCTTTCGTCGTCCTTTGCGCACGGCGTCGATGAGCTCCGGATCGCCGTGGCTCACGAAGTACTGAAAGGGATTCGTCTCGCCGTACTCCTCGCCCATGAAGAGCAGCGGCACGTAGGGGGACAAGAGCAAGAGCGCTGCCGCGAGCCTGCTTTTCGGGAAGCCCACCAGCGCGGCGAAACGATCGCCGAATGCACGATTGCCCACCTGATCGTGGTTCTGAATGCACACCACGAATCGATCCGCGGGGACCGCGGTCGCGGGAGCGCCATGCCGGCGCTTGCGGTGCAGTGAATAGCGTCCGTCGAACACGAACGGGGTGCGCAGCGCCGTCGCGACCGGAGTGACACCGCCGAAATCGGCGTAATAGCCGTTCTGCTCTCCGGTGAGCGCGGCGTGAATCCCGTGGTGCAGATCGTCCGCCCACTGACCGTCGAGGCCGTAGCCGCAGGCATCGGGGGTGCGAACCACTCGCGGATCATTCAAATCGCTCTCTCCGATGACGACCACCTGACGCCCGAGCAGCGACGCCTGATTGTGGACCGACTCGGCGATGTCGCGCAGAATGTGGCGTGGCGAGAAGTCGAAGATCCCGTGAATGGCGTCGAGTCGAAGCCCGTCGACGTGAAACTCCGTCACCCAGTAGAGCGCGTTGTCGATGATGAACCGCCGCACTTCATCACACTGCGCGTCGTCGTAGTTGAGCGCCTGGCCCCACGGCGTCGTATATCGCGACGTGAAATACGGACCGAACGCCCCGACGTAGTTCCCCTCCGGGCCGAAGTGGTTGTAGACGACGTCGAGAATGACCGCGAGGCCTTCCGCGTGGGCGGCGTCGACGAGCGCGCGAAGCTCCTCCGGACCGCCGTAGGTACTCTGCGGCGCGTACAAATGCACGCCGTCGTATCCCCAGTTGCGCGAGCCCGGAAACTCGGCCACCGGCATGATCTCGATCGCGGTGATGCCGAGCTCGCGCAGCTCACGCAGGTGCGGAATGACGCCGCGAAAGGTGCCCTCGTCGGAGAACGTGCCGACGTGAAGCTCGTAGATGATGGCGTCTGCCATCGTGAGGCCGCGCCATGCAGCATCGTTCCACCGATACTGCGACGGATCGACGACGCGTGAGGGGCCGTGCACACCAGCCGGCTGGTATCTGCTGACCGGGTCGGGCACCGCGGTGTCGTCGACGACATAACGATAGTCCGTTCCAGCTCGCACCCCGCGGATGGTTTCCTCGAAGACACCACCGCCCGACGGGGCAAGCGGGCGCGTGTCGCCTCCCTCGATCTGCACCGCGACCCGGGTCGCATTCGGCGCCCACACCGAGAACCGCACACCGTCGGCGACGACCGTGGCCCCCCGCGACAGCGACCATGCCCGTGCCGTCACGAGCGCTTTCGCGCCGACGCGCGACGGGGCGGACGCACCATGCTGACCAGACCGCGCAACGGAATCCACACCCACGTGGGACGATTGTTGAGCTCGTAGGCGAGCTCGTAAAGCACCTTTTCGGTCTCGAACAGCGTGAGCAGGACGTCGAGCCGGGCACGCGCCTGCGGCAGGAATCGCGGGTGCTCACGCCCATCCGGCAGGTACCCGCGAAGAAACGCCTCTCGAAGCTCGCGCTCCCATCGCTGCGCACGCGTCTTCGCGTTGCGATCGCCCAGCTCGGCGCGGGCCCGCTCGGCGCAGGTCGCCGCCGCATACGCGAACGAGCGCATCATGCCGGCGACGTCGCGAAGCGCCGAGTGCTTGGCGCGGCGTTCCTCGAGTGGTCGAGCCGGTTCACCTTCGAAATCGATCACCATGAAATCCCCATCCCCCGTCTGCAGCACTTGCCCGAGGTGGTAGTCCCCGTGATGACGGATCCGGCATCCCGCATCATCCGCGATCTCGGTGACCCATCCGTCCACGAGCCCACCCAGCACATCCTTCCCCGCGAGAACTGTCTCGACATCTCGCGCAACATCCGGCGAGAGCGAGCCACTGCGGCGGCTGCTCTCGAGCAGCTCGAGCGTCCGCTCAGTCGCGAGGCGCACGGCGGCGGCCCACTGCGCGACATCGGCTGCCCGCGCGGGCTCGGGCGCGAATGCCCGGTCACGCTCGTCAGAGGCCAGGGCGAGATGCATTTCGCGGGTTACCGTACCGAGCGTCTCCGCCTCGACCACGAACGGAATGCCCGTCGGCGCGTCGACGCCAAATGCCTCGCGTCCGCGATCGAGTGCCACCGACCAGGCATCCCGCGATCCGGGCAGGAACCGCTGGAGTATCGCCGCTACTTCCATGCTACTCGCCGACTCGAAGCGCGCGGTCGCGAGGAGCTCCGGCGTATGCGAGAAATGCGCTCGCGTCGTGAGGAAGTGCGCGATCTCGGCGTCGGGGTGCTCGCCCGGCTCGAGGCGTCGATAGAGCTTCATGATCGCGCGGTCGCCGAACACGAGCGACGTATTGCTCTGCTCGGCACCCGTCAGGGCGGGCACCGGCAGCTCGTCAGGCATCGGACCTGCGCGGTCGATGGCCCAGCGCACCCGGCTCCCTTCCAGCCCCGCGCTCCGGGCGACGGCCTCGCCAAGCGCGCGGCGAAACTCCTCGTCTTCGAGACCCTCCCGAACCCCATCCGCCGCCAAGGTTACCTGGTAGCGCTCGATCCCGTCCTTCAGCACCACGTCGATGCGAGCGATCCATCCGGCGGTCCCAACCGGAACGGCATCGACGACGTGCGCTCCCTCCGGCTGCCGGCCCTTCGCGCCGAACCAGCGCCGCGTGGTGAGAAAGCGGAGAAGCGCCTGAGACGAGAGATCGCGGGCCGGATCAGTCGCGCGTTCGCGTTTTGGCTCGTTCCCGGAACCGGCGTGAGCCTCGAGGTCGCCGCGCATCACTTCGGCTTTTTGAACGAGGCCACGTCGGCGGGCGGTACCAGCCGAAACCACAGAAACCCGTGTGGCGCCATGGTGAAGAAGTACGGCAGGTCGCCGATGGCGGGGAACGGCTCGCAGCTCCAGAGCTCGATCGGAACGAGTCCCGAGAACTCCCGCAGGTCGAGCTCCACCGGCTGCGCATACCGTGAAAGATTGTTCACGCACAGCACGACCTCGTTCTCGTAGCGCCGGAGGAACACGAGGACCTTCTTGTTGGCGGGGTGCAGGAACTCCTGCGTGCCGCGCCCGAACGCCTTCTGCGCTTTGCGAACACCGATGAGCCGCCGCATCCAGCGGAGCAGCGACGTCGGCGTGCGCTCCTGCGCCTCCACGTTGATCGTGTGATATCCGTACGGGGGATCCACGATGACCGGCGAATACAGCGCCGCGCTGTCGCCTTCGGAGAAGCCGGAATTCTTGTCGTCGCTCCATTGCATCGGCGTGCGGACGCCATTGCGATCGCCGAGGTAGATGTTGTCTCCCATGCCGATCTCGTCGCCGTAGTAGACGACAGGCGTGCCGGGCATCGACATGAGGAGCGCGTTCATCAGCTCCATCTGCCGACGGCCGTTTTCCATCAGGGGCGCGAGCCGGCGGCGGATGCCCAGGTTGATGCGCATGCGCTTGTCGCGCGCGTATTCGCGGTACATGTAGTCGCGCTCCTCGTCCGTGACCATCTCGAGCGTCAGCTCATCGTGGTTGCGGAGGAAGATCGCCCACTGGCAGTTGTCGGGAATCCGCGGCGTGCGGGCCATGATCTCGATGATCGGCGTGCGATCTTCCCGCCGCACCGCCATGAACATCCGCGGCATGAGCGGGAAGTGAAACGCCATGTGGCATTCATCGCCATCGCCGAAGTATGGCCGGACGTCCGCCGGCCACTGGTTTGCCTCGGCGAGGAAGACCCGATTGGGAAACTCCGCATCGAGCGCTGCGCGCAGCGTCTTGAGCGCCCGGTGCGTGTCGGGGAGGTTCTCGCACGACGTTCCCTCGCGCTCGACGAGATACGGAATCGCGTCCAGACGGAGACCATCGACTCCCATGCGCAGCCAGAAGCGCATGACGTTGATCACTGCCTCGACGACTTGCGGGTTGTCGAAGTTGAGGTCGGGCTGGTGGCTGAAGAAGCGATGCCAATAGAACTGCTGCGCCATGCCGTCCCACGCCCAGTTCGACTTCTCGGTGTCGGTGAAGATGATCCGAGCCTCCTTGTACTTGTTCGGGTCATCGCTCCACACGTACCACTCCCGCTCGGGCGATCCCTTCGGCGCCGCGCGCGCGCGCTGGAACCACGGGTGCTGGTCGGAGGTGTGGTTGATGACCAGCTCGGTGATGACGCGAATGCCTCGGTCGTGCGCCTCCCGCAGGAACGTCTTGAAGTGCTCCACCAGCCCGTACGTCTCATGGATCTCTTCGTACGAAGCGATGTCGTAGCCATCGTCCTTCAGCGGCGATGGATAGAACGGCAGGACCCAAATCGCGTTGACCCCAAGCGTCTGCACGTAGTCGAGCTGCGAGGTCAAGCCCGCGAAGTCGCCGTAGCCATCGGCATTGCTGTCGAAGAACGCCTTCACGTGCACCTGGTAGATAATCGCGTCCTTGTACCAGTACGGGTCGTCGGAGAGGGGCTCCGCCGGCATTTTCTCCCGCTTCATGCCGGTCCTCCGCGCTCCAGCCGAAGGACGTGCGCCGGCTCCTGCGACGGGTCGAGCCGCACGTAGTTGCGCGGGCCGCGCCAGCGGAACTGGGCTCCGGTGAGCAGATCGGTCACGGGGTACACGGCGTCGCCGGCGATCCCCAGCTCATCGAGCGGCATGTGCACCATCGATTCGTGCGCGCGAAGTGGATCGAGGTTCACCACGATGAAGAGATCGTTCGATTGGTCAGGCATGGACTTGCGATAGAACAGAATCTGATCGTTCTCGCTGCGAAGGAACGTGAGGTTGTCAGCGCGCTGCAGGGCGGGATTCTCGCGCCGGACCCGGTTGATGCGGCGAATCTCCGCATCGAGGTTGCCGGGCGTGTTGAAGTCGCGGGGCCGCAGCTCATACTTCTCCGAGTTGAGATACTCCTCGCTGCCCTCACGCACCGGTACGTTCTCGTAGAGCTCGAATCCGCTGTAGATCCCATACAGCGGTGAGAGCGTCGCCGCGAGGAGGAGTCGAATCCGAAATGCGGGACGACCGCCACGCTGCAGGTACTCGTGCAGGATGTCCGGCGTGTTCGCGAACAGGTTCCCGCGATAGTACTCGAGGACGTCGGGGTCGGTGAACTCGCGCATCCAATCGCGAATCTCGTAGGTCGTGTTCTTCCAGGTGAAGTAGGTGTACGACTGGCTGAAGCCGAGCTTGGCGAGGTAGAGGAGCTTCTTCGGACGGGTAAACGCCTCGGAGAGAAAGACGACGTCAGGGTCCGTTCGCTTGATCTCCGCGATGACCCACTCCCAGAACGCGAACGGTTTCGTGTGCGGGTTGTCCACGCGAAAGGTGCGAACGCCGCGCGTCATCCAGAACCGGAAGACCTCCAGACACGCGTTCCACAGCGCTTCGCGATCCTCCGTCCAGAAATTCAGCGGATAGATGTCCTGATATTTCTTCGGCGGATTCTCCGCGTACTGGATCGTTCCATCGGGGCGGATCCTGAACCAATCGGGATGCTCCCGCACCCATGGGTGATCGGGTGATGTCTGGAGCGCATAGTCGAGCGCGACCTCGAGGCCGAGATCGTTCGCGCGTTTCACGAAGCGCTCGAAATCGACGAGCGTCCCGAGCTGTGGGTGAACGGCGGTGTGTCCGCCCGCTTCGCCTCCGATGGCCCAGGGACTTCCGACATCGTCGGGAAGCGGGTCGAGCGTATTGTTCTTCCCTTTGCGGAATGTCGTTCCGATCGGGTGGATGGGCGGCAAGTACACGACGTCGAAACCCAGCTGCGCGATGCGCGGAAGTTGGCGCTCGGCGTCGGCGAACGTGCCGTGGCGCTTGGGGTCCCCCGACTGCGAGCGTGGAAACACCTCGTACCACGCCGCGAACGCCGCGCGAATGCGATCGACGGTGATCAGGAGCTGACGTGAATACTCCGTCAGGTCGTCGCGCGCGGGATGCTGCGTGACGAGCGCGTGGAGTGCGGGAGCGAGTGCCGCCTGCGTGCGGTCGGCGACGGCCGTATTCGCATCACCGAGCGCGACGGCGGCCTGCGTCAGCGATGCTCGCGCGCTGCGATCCTTGCACGCACGCGCGGCCCGCTCGAGGATCGCGGCCCCCTCGAGCAGCTCGACCGCGACCTCCTGGCCGGCGGCGACCTTCTTCTCGAGTCCCGACCGCCAGGTCCCGAACACATCGGTCCACGCTTCGACGGTGAAGCGCCACTCGCCAATGCGATCGAGCAGAAATGCGCCGGCCCAGCGATCGGTGTCGGGATCGTACGGCATCGCGACGTACGCCCATTCCCCCTCGCCCGGACAGCGATACCGCACCCGGGCCGCGAGCTGGTCGTGTCCGTCCTTGAAAATGTCCGCGGAAACGACGCAGGCCTCCCCCAACACCCGCTTGGCGGGAAAGCGTCCGGCATCGATTTCGGGGCGAACGCGCTCGATCACGATCGGCGCCAATGCTCTCGACCCGACGGCTCGCGAGGCACGGCGCGGTGTTCGTGTGGGTGCCGACATGTCGTGCTAGAGGGGGGAAGATGAGGGCGGCCAGGCGCGTTCAACCCGCGAGGCCGATCAAGCAAGTTCCAGTCCGTGTGTGACAACATGCATGCACTGTTCTACGCGCGGGAGATCAGGGTGCGGTGGAGTACGAAGGACGGCTCCTCCAGCGCTATCCCTCAGTTCGCACATAGCAGCGCAGCACCTCCGCCACCGACCACGCCTGCGCGATGCACCCCCTCGGCGTGTACGGCTTCTCCGCGTCGAAGATCTCGGCGAGCGACCCCACGCCGTAATCGTCCAGGTGAGCGAGCAGTCCATCGAGGAACCGGCGCGCCTCGGGACCTCGATCGGGGTGCACCTTCATCCACGCATCGATGAACGGACCGATCAGCCAGCCCCAGACCGTTCCCTGGTGATATGCAGCGTCGCGCGCGCGGAGATCGCCGGAGTACATCGGCTTGTAGGCGGCGCTTCCGGGCGCCAGCGATCGCAAGCCGACTGGTGTCAGCAGGCGGTCCTGAACGGTGCCAAGCACCTGCTCCCACCGAGCGCGATCCAGCACCGGATGGTCGAGCGAGATCGCGAAAACCTGATTGGGCCGGCACTCGGGGGAGTCGCCCTCCGGGCCATCGATCACGTCGTACAGGTACCCGCCACGGTCGTACCAGAATCGCTGGTTGAAGGATCGCCTCACGAGCAACGCGCTCTCCGCAACGGCGGACGCGCGCTCCTCGTTGCCCTCCTCGCGCAGCCAGTTCGATAGCAGGCAGAGCGCGTTGTGCCAGAGGGCGTTGAGCTCCACCGCTTTTCCGCGGCGCGGCGTGACGACCCAATCCCCCACCTTCGCATCCATCCATGTGAGCTGGTAGCCGTCGGCGCCCTGACGCAGCAGCCCGTCCGATGGGTCCATGCCGATTCCGAATCGCGTACCGGCGCAATGCCGCTCGTAGATCTCGATCAGCGTCGGGAGCAGCAGCGGGAGCATCGCCCGGTCGCCCGTGTGATCGAGGTATCGCTGCACGGCGTGGAAGAACCACAGCGTCGCGTCTGCCGTGTGATACAGTCCCTCATCGCTCCCGTCCGGGAAGAGATTGGGAAGAAGACCGTCCCGCACGTAATGCGCGAACGCTCGCAGAATGGCGCCCGCCTCCCGATGACGACCAGTCATCAACGTGAGACCCTCGAGCGAGATCATCGTGTCGCGACCCCAGTCGGTGAACCAGTGGTAGCCGGCGATCACCGTTCGAATCTCATCGCCGGTCGCCCACGCGCGTGCCGTGTCGGCGCGCCTCCCCGCGGGGATGATGATGAATTGCTCCGCGGCGAGCACGAGCTCGGCGCCTACGCCATCGCGCAACGTCTCGGGAGCGGCGGCCAGCAAGCGGCGTCTCCGCTCGCCCTCCGACTGCAATGCATCGCGTGGCGTCAGCGCCTCCATAACTTCAGGCCGCTCCGTGGAGGCGATCAACGCCGCGCCGCCCTGCGCGTCCAGCGTTATCCGGAAGGCACCGGGACTCCACAGCGCGCCATTGAATTCGTAGCCACGCGCCTCCTCTACGCGGTAGAGGAACCCGTCCACCCGCTCAGGCTCGGCACGGAACTCGGAATCGCCGCCGCGCACCGCGAGTCTCACCGGGGGCAGGTCGTCAGCTTCGATCTCCTGATAACCTTCGGCAACCGTGAACCGGTATGGCTCGGGATGCGGCGCATTCACCGGAGCCTCGTAGCCGCGGAACTGAACGAGCGGAGTCAGCTCGAGGCGAACGGCGCCGTCCGCCTTCAGCACGCGATAGGAGACGTGGACAGTATTCTGCCGGTGGGGCATCACGCAGCGCTTCTCGATCGTCACGCCGGGCAACTGATACTCCCATACTGGCAATCCCCGCTCGAGTCGAAACTCCGACAGCCACCGCGAGCTGGGCACTTCGAGGCGACCGCCCACCCGCTCTTCGCCACTGATGACGATCTCGCCAGTCGGCGTGATGACGCGCTCGACGACGTGGCTCAGCATCACCATGCGACCGAGTGGATTGGGCAACGCGGCGACGAGGATACCGTGGTACCGCCGCGTGTTGATACCCGCCACGGTGCTCGACGCATAGCCGCCGAGGCCGTTTGTGACGAGCCACTCCCGCGCGAGAAAAGAGCCGAGGGCTTCGGTCTCTACCGGGGACACGCGAATACGGCGAGCGACAGCGACGGTCATGCGCGCGGTTGGGCGATGAGCAAGGCGGCGCAGTCTCCCGCCACGCGCCAGTTGCCGTCCGACTCCAGCGGCGCCATGCCCGCTCCGCCATATCGGGGATCCTCGGACGACCACGCCAGCTCCCACTCCATGGACGGCGGCGGCGCGAGCAGGGGCTCCGGTGCGGGATCCACATCGAACGCCGCGCCGAGATTCACCAGCAACAGTCGATCGGCGTATTCGGGTGAAAAGAATCGCAGGACGAACATGGTCGGTGATAGCACCGCGCCGTCGAGGCCATGCGCCCCCTGCGCCCTGAGGGTCGGATCCTCTCGTCTCAACGCGATGAGGTCGCGGTGCAGCGCCCAGGTCTCTGCATGACGCGCGCGCTCGGCGTGATCGAGCTTGCAGCGCTCGAAGGTCGCTGGGTGCGCCGGGTCGGCGAGGTGCGCCCGGACGTCCCCTTGCGCGATGCTCGGGAACTGCGTCAGAAATTTCGTGCGTCCTTCGCGCACCTTGCGCGCCAGCTCGGGCACGTGATCGGCGAAGTACAGGAAGGGCGACGAGCTCGAGAACTCCTCGCCTTGCAGGAGCATGGGCGTTTGCGGTCCGAGGAGCAGAAGCGCAGTCATCGCCCGCCAACGACCGGGCGCAGTGATCGCGTGTCCGCGTGCCCCGAGCGCGGAGTTCGCCACCTGATCGTGGTTCTGCAGGAAGTGGATGAATCGCGCGGCTTGGATCCCGCGCGTCGACGTGCCGCGATGCTGCTTCTGCCAGGCGTAATACTGTCCCTGGTAAAGAAAGCCGTACTTGGCCGAGGACACGAACTCCTGCGGCGTGCCGAGGTAGTCCGTGTAGTAGGCTTCGCGCTTGCCGGTGAGGGCCACCGTGGCGGTGTGATGCCAATCGTCGTTCCAGAGCGCATCCAGATCGAGCCCGCCGTCGGCCGTTGAGCGCAGGAGCCGCACGTCCTGCGGCTCGTTCTCGCCCACGATCAGGGTCCGTCGCGAGCCGGCTGCCTCGCGAGCGTGCGCACACACCTCGGCGACGATGTGCCGCTCACTGTCGTCGTAGATGTTCTGCGTCGCGTCGAGCCGGAGACCGTCGAGGTGAAACTCCTCGATCCAGTAGCGGGCATTGGCGGTGATGAATTCTCGCACCGCCTCGCGTTCCTCACCGTCGAAGTTGAGCGCGGGGCCCCAGTCGGTTCTGTGGCGCTCGCTGATGTAGTACGGTGAGAATTGCGGGAGGTAGTTCCCGTCAGGCCCGAGGTGATTGTACACGACATCCAGAATGACCCCGAGACCGACGTCATGGGCGCGCCCGACGAACCGACGAAAGTCGTTAGGAGTACCGTAGAGGCGTGTCGGCGCAAAGAGATTGACGCCGTCGTATCCCCATCCGAATCGGCCGGGCCAATCGCCCACGGGCATGAGCTCGATGACCGTGATCCCGAGCTCGGCGAGCGTCGATAGCTCGCGCAGGGCCGCGGCCCACGTGCCCTCGGGCGTGAACGTACCGATGTGCATCTCGTAGAGCACGGCCCCCTCCAGCGTCGGGCCGCGCCAGTCATCGTCCGTCCACTGAAATTTCCCGGGCTCGAGCACGCACGACGGACCATGTGGACCCTGCGGCTGGAATCGTGAGGCGGGATCGGGATAGCGCTCGCCATGATCGAGACGATAGCGGTACAGCGTTCCTTCGCCCGACCCCTCGACGATGCCAGCGAAGTAGCCGCCCTCCTCGCGCTCGAGCGGCGCGATGTGTACGACCTCCCCGCGCACGTTCTCGAGCGCGACATCGACGCGGGTTCGCGCCGGCGCCCAAACGCGAAAGTGCACGGCGTCGGCGCCGACTAACTCCGCGCCGATGGGTAGCCTCCGTCGAGTGATCGCGACGCTGCGGGACGAGACGGTCATGCGGCCTCATCTGGCAAGAATCGCGCAGTGGTGCGGCGCCACGACCTCGGTGTCGTGAACGACGACAGAGACGTCAAAGGTCAGAATACAGAATTCAGAATTCGTTGAACCCTCTGAATTCTGAATTCTGTATTCTGAATTCTGTCATCTTTGCCGTTCGGCTTACGGCTTCAGCACCACCTTCGTGCACTCGTCTTCCTTGTGGAGAAACATGTCGTACGCCTCCGGCGCGTCCTCGAGGCTCAGCCGGTGCGAGATCACGTACGTTGGATCGATCTCGCCCTTCTTGATCCGTTCGAGCAGCGGCTTCATGTAGCGCTGGACGTGACACTGGCCGGTCTTGATCGTGATCGAGCGCTGCATCAACGAGCCAATGGGGAACTTGTCGATGAAGCCGCCGTACGCGCCGATCACCGACACCGTTCCGCCATTACGACACGCCATGATCGCCTGTCGCAGCGCGATGGGGCGGTCGGTCTCCATGCGCATCATCTGCTTGGCGCGGTCGTACGTGTGCTGCAGCCCCGGGCTGTGCGCCTCGAGGCCCACCGCATCGATGCACGCATCCGGGCCGCGGCCCCCCGTCATCTCCTTGAGAGCGTCGAGGATGCTGTCGACTTCCTCGTAGTTGATCGTCTCTGCCTTCGTGTTCTGCTCCGCCATGCGCAACCGCGCCGGGAACCGATCAATGGCGATCACGCGCTCGGCGCCGAGGAGAAAGGCGCTCGCGATGGCGAACTGTCCGACCGGTCCGCACCCCCATACGGCGATGACGTCCCCAGGCTTGATGTCGCACATCTCCGCACCCATGTAGCCGGTTGGGAAGATGTCCGAGAGAAACAGGACCTGCTCGTCGGTGAAGCCGTTCTCGATCCTGAGCGGCCCGACATCGGCGAACGGCACGCGCACGAACTCCGACTGACCGCCGGCATATCCACCGGTCAGATGGGAGTATCCGTAGATCCCGGCCGGAGAATGTCCGAACATCTTCTCCGCCATCCACGCGTTCGGATTCGAGTTCTCGCACAATGAGTAAAGCTCCTGCTTGCACATCCAGCAGGCTCCGCACGAGATCGTGAAGGGAACGACCACGCGGTCCCCGACCTTCAGCGTCTTCACGCCCTTCCCGACCTCCATGACCTCGCCCATGAACTCATGGCCGAGGATGTCGCCCTTCACCATCGAGGGGATGAAGCCGTTGTAGAGATGAAGGTCGGAGCCACAAATGGCCGTCGACGTCACCCGTACGATCGCATCGCGGTCGTTGAGGATTTTCGGATCGGGCACGTCCTCCACCTTCACCTTTTGCTTCCCTTCCCAGCAATTCGCTCTCATCAGCTTCTCCTTCGAACGTCGGATGCGACGCCGCGGCCCGAGGTGGTCGCGCGGCGTTGTTCGTCGTCAGAGTGCAGGGATCTGCTCCGGCGGCCGCGCGGCATTGGGCCCGGGCTCGATGCTGTCGTCGGAGTGCACCACTTCGCCCGTCTCGAGGACCTGCTTGAACCGCCGCAGATCGTTGCGCATCTGCATCTTCGGCACTTCGTCGAACAGTCTGGCGAACCTGGCGCCGATGGCGCCGCCCGGTGGGTGGAAGCGCATCTCGAGGATGATCTCGGTGCCCCGATTACCGGGCGCCGGTGCGAAGCGCACCGAGCCCGAGTTCTCGATGTCGGCGTTCTCGAGCGACTGCCACACGATGAGCTCGTTCGGCCGATCCTCGATGATCTCGGCGTCCCATTCCACCGTCATCCCGACTGGCGCCTTCGCCTTCCAGTGCGAGGTGCGTTCGCCGGTGATGCGGACCGCCTCCAGGTGGTTCATGAAGCGCGGCAGGTTGTCGAAGTCGCGCCAGAACCGATACACCTCCTCGGGCGAGCGACCGACCGTCAGCGCGGTCTTGATCTCGACGGCGTTGTCCCGGGCGCCGTCCGTCGTATGGCCATCGGCGTTCCGATGAAGACGCGTTCCGACGTAGACGTCGAGCGCCGTGACGCCGAGAACGGCAGCGGTCGCGGCGACGATGCGCCCCTTCTGCGCCTTGTCCGATCGAAGCGCCGAGCCGAGGAGCGCGAGGTCCAGGGCATCCCCCGCCACGCGGCTCCACACCCATGGCGACGGTTTGCTCTGGGAGAGAATCCCAATGCCGCTCGCGATCTCGCGCATCCCCATCCCGCGCACCAGACGATGGTTGCTGTCGTCCTCCTCGAGTCCGACCAGGCGGGCAACGCTGTGGGGCGCAACGACTTCGGCGAGACCGAGTCCGATGCTGAACCAGCCGAGGGCGCGGGCTAGCCGCTCGCTCTGGCGATCGTCGGTTCGCTCGACCGCGTCATCCGCTCGCTCAGTAGTCCTGCGTCCGCGACGCGTGGGACGCGTTTGCGCACTGCGGCTGGTGCGGGCCGCCACCCTCGGGTTCGCGTCGTCGGTCGTTAGGTACGAATCCATCTGCCATCAACTCCTCAGGAGGGAGTTGGCGGGAAAGGCATTCGTCGTGCCTGCACCCCCAAAGCGGGGGGATTCTTTCCGCACGGGCCGGCTCCCTGGGGAATGGGGCCACCGGGTCCCGCAAGCGTAAGAAGATTGTTGCGGTCGGCATCCTCCCGACCCTAATGTGAGAGCGACATAATACTTTATAGTCGCTGGGGAGTTGCTTCAGTCGGCGCCCCATGCCGTCGCCGGCATTCCTCAGTAGAGCGCACCGCCGCGCACGCCCGCCCACCCCCGTCACGCGCGATTTGAGTACCGCAGCTGTTCTTGATCGCCTGCGCGCCTCGCTCGAAGGGCGCTACGAAGTACAACGCGAGCTGGGCCGCGGCGGCTTCGCCACCGTGTATCTGGCCGTCGACGTGCGGCATGGCCGCACGGTCGCGATCAAGGTGCTGCATCCCGAATTGATGGGCACGCTCCAGTCGGAGCGATTCCTCCGCGAAATCCGCGTTGTCGCGCACCTCAACCATCCGCACATCCTCCCCATGCTCGATTCGGGCGAGGCGGATGGGCTGCTGTTCTTCGTGATGCCGTACGTCGAAGGCGAGACGCTGCGGGACTGTCTCGAGCGAGAGAAGCAGCTCTCGATCGGCGAAGCACTTCGCATCACGGGCGAGATCGCCGACGGGCTCGCCTATGCTCATTCGCGCGGCCTCGTCCACCGGGACATCAAGCCGGAGAACATCCTGCTCTCGAGCGGGCACGCCGTCGTCACCGATTTCGGGATCGGGCGTGCGATCGACCAGTCGGCCGCCGACCGGCTTACGTACACCGGCATGGCCACCGGATCGCCGGCGTACATGAGTCCCGAGCAGTGGACGTCGGACGATCGTGTGGATGGCCGGAGCGACGAATACAGCCTCGCGTGCATGCTGTACGAGATGCTCGTGGGGGAGCCTCCGTTTTCCGGCGCATCGCCGAACGCGCTCATGGCGCGGCACAACATGTCGCCGGTGCCGTCGGTGCGGACGGTCCGGCCCAACGTGCCGGAGGCGGTCGACGCCGCGATCGGGCGCGCGATGGAGAAGATCCCCGCGGACCGATATCCGACGGTTACGCTCTTCGCGGAAGCACTCGCCGCCGCGCCGCCACCGACCCGGTTCACCGCCGAGGATCCAGCGCATGCGCTCGCCACGCGACGGGGATCGTCGAACAAGCTCCACTTCACGCGCACTCAGTTGGGCATCGCCGCCGTGCTCGTGCTCATCGCCGTGCTCGGCTACTTCGCCTACCGGCAGTTCAGCGCGGACACCAGGTACACCCGGCTTGTCGTGCTGCCATTCAAGAACCACGGCGACGACGACGATGCCTATCTCGTCGATGGCATCACCGGCGAGCTGACGAACAAGCTCTCGGGAATCGGGAGCCTCGGTGTCATCGCGCGCACCAGTGCGGTGCAATATCGAAACAGTCCCAAGAACGCGCGCGAAATCGGGCGCGAGCTGCAGGTACAGTATCTGATCGAAGGCGACGTTCGGCGGGAGCTCCCCAATGGGCACGAGGGGACCATTCACGTCAACGCCCGGCTCGTTCGCACTCGCGACCAGACACAGATCTGGACCCAGGACTACGACGTCGAGGCGGCCGACGTCACCGACGTTCAGTCGCAGATCGCCCAACGCGTCGCGGACGAGCTCGACCTCGTCCTCCTCGGGCCGGAGCGCCAACGGCTGGCGCGGCGCGCCACCGACGACGCACAGGCGTACGATTTCTACCTGCGCGGCAACGAGCACTACGAGCGCAGCTGGTCGCGGCCGGATGTCGAAGCGGCGGTTCAGATGTACGAGAGAGCTGTCGAGATCGATCCGGATTACGCGCTCGCCTACGCCCGACTCGCTCAGGCGCACGCGTGGATGCACCAGCTGCGCTACGACCTCAGCGAGGACAGGCTCGTTGCCGCGAAGGTCGCCGCCGATCGCGCGGTGGCCCTCGATGCCGACATTCCGGAGGTTCACGTCGCGCTCGGGCTGTACTACTACTGGGGCCGCAGCGACTACGCCCGCGCCGTTCAGGAATTCACGATCGCGAAAGACCTGCAGCCGAGTAACGCGCTCGCATTCCGCCAGATCGGCAACGTGCAGCGCCGTCAGGGGCGCTTTGCCGAAGCACTCGAGAGCTACCAGCGGGCCGCCGATCTCGACCCGAGGTCCCACCAGGCGTGGTTCAACCTCGGCGAAACGTACCTGTTCATTCGCAGGTACGACGAGGCCGCCCGCCATCTCGCACGCGTCACGGAGCTGGCCCCCGAGTTTCTCGAGGGTTATGTACAGCGCGCGCGCCTCTCCATCAGTGCGCGGGGCGATCTGGCGGGAGCCCAACAGATCCTGAGGCAGGCGGAGGAGCGAATCGCGCCCACCGCGTGGCGCGCCCCCATGCTCGACTTTGCCCGCATCATCTATCACCCGAAGCTCGATGAATTCCTGGCGCGTATTCGCCCCGGTGCCTACGGGCTCGATAGCGCGTCGTACCACGTCATGAAAGGCACGATGTACCTTCAGCTCGAGCGAGCACGTCAGGCGACGGCGCAGTTCGACTCGGGGCGCGCTCATCTCGAGGTCATGCGGAAAGACCAGCCCGACCAGGCGTGGATCCACGGCTTGCTCGGCATCGCGTACGCCGGCCTCAAGCGGTCCGACGACGCGATCAGATCCGCGGAAAGAGCGGCGCAGCTGCTTCCGGTCTCGAAGGACGCGCTGGATGGGCCGGAATGGGTGATCAATCTCGGCCTCATTCACGCGATACTCGGCGACGAAGCGAAGGCGATCGAGTACTACGGGCAAGCCCTCGCGATCCCCTCGTGGGTCTCGAGCAACTCGCTGCGTCGCGATCCAGTCCTCGCCACGCTCAACCGCAACCCCGACTTTCAGCGATTGCTCGCGTCGCGCCCCTGACCGCGAGTCTGCCTTACGACGGGAGCCGCAGCCGGTAGCGTCGGCAAAGGACTCGCGCAGCACCGGCCACGCGGCGCGCAATGAAGCTCACCATCGGCGGCCGCGGCCACCGAAAGGCGACGTAGTCCGCCAACGCGTGAAGCTCGAAGGACGCCCGCATGATTCCCGAGATCTTGCGGCGTTGGAGCGCGGCGCGGCGGGCTCGCCACGTGTTGCGGGCACCGAGGGCTCGCTTGCGCGGATCGTGGCTCTGTGAATCGGGCAGGTCGCGATAGCGATAGAGGACTGCGTCGATGAACACCGGGCGCGTCACCTCCTCGAGCTTGTAGACCAGGTCGCGGTCCTCGGCGTAGAGCATCGTGTCGTCGAGCCCGGGCGTTCGTGCGTATGCGCTGCGGCGGAAGCTTCGAATCGCGCCCACGACGCCATCGACCATGGCCGTTCGTCCATCCGGGATCGCGCTCCCGTAGTCGCCGGCCCCATGCGAAAGTGTCGCGTCGTAGATGGCGTACCGGGAATAGACGAACCCGCTCGATGGATGCGTCGCGTAGGCGGCCAACAGCTGTTCCGTCGCTTCGGGGGCGATCGCGTCATCGGCGTCGAGGATGGCGACGATGTCCGTCGACGCCTCGGCGATGAGGCGTTTCAGCGTCGCGATGTAGCCGATGTTGCGCGGGTGGACGACGAGCCGGATGCGCTCATCGACAAATGGACGGATGGCGCTCAACGACTCATCCGTGCTCGCGTCGTCGACAACGATCGCGAGCCAATCGTCGTTCGTCTGTCGGCGGACCGACTCCAGGCAGGCGCCGACGCAGCGACCGCGATTGTAGCTCGCGATCAGATACGTGACGCGCTCGCCGACCTCGCCGGCGTTAGGCACGCTCCGGCTCGTGCGCGACGGCGGCGGGCGTGGTGAGGAGCTGCGCGGCGATCTCGGCGGCTTCCGCGATCGAACCCGCCCGGTGCACGCCGTCGATGCCGTTGGTCCACGTCGCGACAAAGCTCGCGAGCTTGCCGTAGCTGTTGTCGAGCACCACGTGCGGGACGTCGAGTAATAAGGAAAGGATATGGCCATGCAGCCGGTCGGTCACTACCACCCGGCCGGCGGCGAGCAGGTGCAGCCCTCGGCGGAGGCGTTGGCGCGCGAGCGGTTCGTACACGCGCCTCAGCAACGGTCGAGCCAGCCGTCCGAGCACCGGGCGCCTAACGGCGTTGGTGAGCGCATAGCTCAGTGACCGCAGGCGGGTTGGCGGCTCATCCAGCCAGTCGCTCTGCACGCCAGCGGGGAGTGATGTAGGTCCCGTGGCCGACTCCTTGTCGGTGCGCAACAGCCACATTGCGGCATGCACCGGCCGCCGCGGCCGATCGAGTGTGCCGAGGGCGAACGCCATGTCGGGACAGAGGAGCGCCTGCGCCGTGAGCTCGTTCCCGGCGATCTCGAGGCTCCGGCCATCGCGCACGAGCAGTGTGATCTGGTCGTGCGCATTGAATGCCGACCGGGCACGCTGGAGCGCTTCGGCCTTCTCGAAGTGTATCGTCTGCGGAAGCTGGACGATTGGATTGCCGGGGAAGGCGCGTACGATCTCTTCCCGAAGATCCTGCGCCGTGGGCCAGAGATCGCCAAAGCTTCCGCCGCCCGTCAGGAGGATCGTTCCCTGTCGACCGATGCGGCGTGCGAGCTCCGCGCGATCGAAGGTGCGGAAGTCGCAGATGAATCGCGGGCGCGGTGCTCCCAGCGCGCGAAGGGCTTCGAGCTGGCCCAGATAGATCGCGCTGTCGCCAACGTTCGCGTAGTTGGGAAAATCGATCAGCGCGTAGGCGTCGAGGTGTGCGACAACGGGGCGGAGCGTCTCGAGCAGTCGCGTGCGCAGCGACTGCACGGCTGCCAGACGATCCCTCACGAGTGCAGAAAGCGCATGCGCGGGGATGCATACACCATCCCCGATGCCGAGCCCGCGGCACCCACGCCGATGAGCGCTGATGGGCCGCGAGCGATCTCGCGCAAATCGTGTAGGTCCCAGGCGGCCGCCTGCGCGCGGTAGCTCCCCGGCCCGACGTTCATCTGCAGCTCGACCTCCAGCTCGAACGGACCGGCGTCGGGGAGCTGCAACCCGCACCCGGCGCTGTGCGCGACGAAGAGAAGCTCCTCACGCGGCAGCATGCGAACTCGCACGCCGACGGTCGCCTTCATTCCGTTCACCGCGTTCAGAACCTGACCACGGACATGGAGACGCACGCGATCTCCCGGTGCGACCTGCGACGGGAATGGCCCGGCGATCTCGCTCAGGCGAATGGGTGAATCGGCCTGCTCGCTCGGCGGCGTCCCTTCCGACACATACCGGGCTACGCACTCGGCGGCCGTTCCCGAGCAGACGACCGTGCCATGGCTCAGCAGCACCGCCTGATCGCAGAGCTGCATCACCTGGTTGAGCTGGTGCGACACGACCACCGCGGGTACCCCCCGCCCGACAAGTTCCTCGATGCGGCCAAACGCTCGCTGCTGAAACGCGAGGTCGCCCACCGCCAGGACCTCGTCGATGAGCAGGATGTCGGGCTCGAGATGCGCCGCGATCGAGAAGCCGAGCCGGGCGACCATTCCGGTCGAGTAGTGCTTCACCGGGGAGTCGATGAATTCCGCGAGCTCCGCGAATGCGACGATCTCGTCGAACTTCGTCGCCACCTCGGCACGTCGCATCCCGAGCAGCGCGCCCTGAAGGTAGACGTTGTCTCGTCCCGATAGCTCGTAATGAAACCCCGCCGACAGCTCGATCAATGCGCCAATGCGCCCGCGACCCTGTCGCGGCGCTCGAACGATCACGCGACCACCGTCGGCGCGGAGAATTCCCGTGATGAGCTTCAGCGCCGTGGACTTCCCCGATCCATTTGGCCCGATGATCCCGAGCGCATGGCCGGCATCGATCGAAAACGACACATCACGCAACGCCCAGAACTCCTCGCGTCGCGAACGCTCGCCGCGCAGGACGCGACGAACCGTGGCGGGAATGACCTCGCTCAAGGATGAATGGCGCCGGCCGCGAAGGAATCGCTTCGATACGCCCTCGAAGGCGACCAGCGCGCGTGTGGCCGAGGTCATTTACGCCTGCGGAACGGTCGCAGCAGTCGGCCCACAGGACGCCGAATCGCGCTCAACCCGGCGCGAACGCGCTTGCGTCGCCGCGTCCGGGCGAAGGAGCGATCGATCGCGCGCACGGCGTCGGCGCGCCCCTTGGCGAGCGCCAGCTTGCGAATGTCCTGCAGCTCTCGAAAGTCGAAGGGATGCGAGCAGTCGAACCGCGCGACCTGACGAAGATCGATCGTCTTTCGCGGAAACGCATCGCATCGCGCAAGCGCGCCGCAAATGTCGAGCGCAAGCATCGTCCGCTGACATTTGTTGCAGACGCCACAGTTCTCGTCGGTCTCGGACTCGTAGCACACGTGCAAAGCCCAAAGCGCCGGTGCACAGTCGGCAAGACTCTCGATTTTCTCGGTGCGCAGGTAGGCAATCGCATCGTAGACGATCGCGGTGCTCGAAGTGGAAAAGAGCGGGTCGGTCGCGGGGTGCGACCCCCAGGAGTGAAGGTCCCGGTACGCCACGCTTCCCGCGATGTACGCGGTGTGAAACCTCCGCTCCAGGAAGAGCGCAATGCACGCGAGCCCCGCGCCATGCGCGAGGTACGACCACTGCGCCTCGCGCCAGCGTGTTGAGCGCAGGTTCGTCGCGACATCGATCAGGTGCTTGCCGAGGTCGCGCGCCACCACCCGGTGTCGGTCGCGCAGTCGCGCGAAAGCGTCGGTACGCTCGAGCGGCACATCGAATCCCCACACCGTGATCAGATCGTCGACAGGCGTACGCTCGGCCGGCGCCGCCAGCGGGCGGGAGCGCACCGCGGTGAAGAACGAATCGACCCCGCCGGAGAAAAACGCCGCTGCCCTGCCCGGTTGCAGATCCGAAGGCTCGACGGCCTTCGGCGCCTCGACGCGTACAACGGAAACACCGGGATACCAGGCGGACCAGATCCGCATCAGCCGCTCGGCGTTCGCCATGAGCGGCGCGTCGACGGGAAGGGGGATGCGAAGTGGCTCACCTGTGTGTGCCGCCAGCGGCAGCAGGCACGCCATCCATGGGTTGCCGGAGGTCGACAGCTCGGACACGTGCTCCTTCGGCACATCGAACCAGTACTCCTCGCCCCGGCTCGATCCACTCTCGTATCGCACCTCCGCCCGGATCCGGGCGCGGCGGACTCCATATGGCGACCCGACGATGTCGATATCCCGGACCTCCATCGCTCAGATTTCCTCGGCGAAGCGGAATTCCGCGCGATGAAAGAGGATCCAGCTCACCAGGAATGTCAGGAAAGCTACGGCGGCGGCGGCCGCGAACGGTGCAGCCTCGGGGAGCGTGCCGCGAAGGAGGACGTCCCGATACGCATCGATGATCGGTGTCATCGGATTCACCTGGAGCACGCGGCCGAGGGTGCCGCCGATTCGCTCCACTGGATACAGAACCGCCGTCGCGAACATCCACACCGTGAGCACCAGCTCGAAGATGTGCTTCACATCGGTGTAGAAGAGGTGAGCCATCGACACCAACAGCGCGAGTCCGGCGGTGAAGGCGAGCTGTACCAGAACGATCACGGGGATGAACGCGATGCTCCACCCGACGTCGATGCCGTAATACCACATCAGCAGCCCGAGCACGGTCGATGCGACGGCGAAATCGAACAACGAGACGAGGACCGCCGAGAAGGGAAGAATCTCGCGCGGAAAGTAGACCTTCGTCACCAGATTGGGATTCGCGGTGAGCGATGTGCCGGCGAATCGCAGCGATGCCGCGAACAGATTCCACGACCAAAGACCGACGTAGGCGTACACCGGGTAGGGAGTGCTGCCGGTGTCCAGCGGAACGACACGCGTAAAAACGACCGAGAAGATGAGCATCTGGAGCAGCGGCGCGAACACCGCCCATCCGAAGCCCATGAACGAGTTCTGGTAGCGAAGGCTCAGGTCACGTCGCACCAGCGCGGACAGCAGCTCGACGTATTCGCGCTGCTCGCGCACCATCTCGGCGACTTCGGCCGTCAGGGACCTCGACGTCGCCGAGCCGCGCGTTCCCTGGCTGCGGAGTAGCGTCGTGTCGGGTCCGTCGGTCATCAGGCTGCGTTCCGGTGCGCGCGGCGCACGGCGAGAGGTTCGCGGGAAGGCTCGCGCGTTAGGCGGGGGCGCGCGGGTGGAAAAGAAAAGTCGGGCAGCTCGCGTGAATCACGATCCGCCCGACCTTTGTCGATCGATCCAGCTTAGGTGAGAACGTCGCCCGACATGTGACCCTCCTGAGGCCGTGGATATGACATCTGTTCACGCCTCCCCTTGATCGCTAAACTATGCGCCCCGGGCGATCCGTCAATGGGACCAACGCGAGGCGATGTCGAATTTTCTGGTGATCGTCGACCCGGACCACGCCCGGCGGCATGCGTTCATCCGGCAGGTCGAGCCGCGGCTGGCGCCGGTCGATGGACTCGCCGTTGCGCGCCTCGATCTGGGCGACTTTAGCGCCGTTTGGGCGGCCAATCCGCGCGCCCCCGTCAGCCAGCATCTGGACGCCGAATCCGCGGGCGTCGTGTGGGGCCACGCGCTGGATCCCGAAGGACAGGTGACGGCCGAGCGGGTGGCGCACGACTGGGCCGGTGCCAGGATGGCGGAGCCAGCGCCGTTCGATGGATACTTCGCGGCCGCCGCGTTTCGGCGCGATCGCGGGCTCGTCGTTGGCTCGGATCTGCTCGGCCTGTTTCCAGTCTACTACGCGACATCGAACGACGTGTGCGTCGTCAGCGCCACACCCGAGCCATTCCGTTTCCATCCGCTCTTTCCCTCGGCCGTCGACCTCGAGGGGCTCGTCGGGCTTCTCATCGTCCGGGCGCCACTCCAGGGAAGAACTCTGCTTCGGGGGATTTCGAGGCTCCCGTCCTCGCATGCGCTCGTGTGGCGTGCCGATGCAGGCCCTCGAGAGGTGCGTCAGTATCGCATTCCCGTCACCGAAGAAGGCAAGCGCTCCACGTTCGCCGGGGATGTCGCGGCGCTCGACGACGCGCTCGCCATGGCCGTGAAACGCCACGTCCCTGCAGGCGCGCCGCGCGGGATCCTGCTCTCGGGGGGCCGGGACTCGCGCATGTTGGCCGGGTACCTCGCCGAGGAGCATCTGCCCCTGCATGCGCTCACGCTCGGGGAGCGCGGCGACTTCGAGGTCGAATGCGCGGCGCCCGTCGCGTCGGCGTTAGGCATGACGCACGCACTCGCGTCGGTCGACGAGGCGGAATACGTGTGGATGGCGGACGTTCAGGCGAATCACGAGCACCTCGTCGGCGGATTCGGTAACATCTACATGTGGGGGCTCATGGAGCCGCTTCGCCAGCTGCCGCCCACTGTCGTGACGGGGTATCTCACCGACTCCATCATCACCGGGAAGAGTATCACCCCCGGGCTGCACGACTTCGACGTGGTGCTTCCCAGGCTCGTTCAGCGAGCTCTCTCTCCGGAGCAGCTCGCGCGGGTACTACGACGCGACGTCTTCGGGTCGGCAGTCGCGGACACGATCGACAATCTCCGCACGGCGTGGAACGACGCGGCGCCTGCGACGCTTCAGCGCCCCTGGCAATTCCAGATCGCGCACTCGGAGCGATGTCATGTCGGCGGAATCCCGTGGCGGCTGGGGTTCGGCTCCTGGCCGGTGATGCCGGTGCTCGACCGCCGCGTTCTCGATACCGTGGGTGCGATCCCGGCGTCGAGCCTGGCGAACCGCCGAGCGCAGGATGAAATCCTGCGCCGCCGCTTTCCGCACCTCGCCCGGCTGCCGCACGTCGCCGCCAATGGTGACGTCGTCGATCCGCTCCTTCCTTCCCTACGTACCCGTATCGGTCGCACGGCCACCCGCCTAACGCGGGGCCGCTGGCGTTCGGGGCGCGCCCGGCCGGCAACCGGCGAGAAGGATCGGCGCTTCAACTACCGCATGTACGACTTCAACTCACCCGGCTGGCGCGCCATTCGTCGGCGGGCCGAGCCGGAACGAGAGCGCCTCGCTGGTCTCTTCGACATGGATGCGCTTCGTGCGTTCGTGCCTCCACCGGATGCGACGCTCGCGCTCGAGCACCCGATCTTCGATTCCGTCGGCCGGAAGCTCATCGTTGGGCTCATGCTCTGGGCGCGGGAGCATTTGCCCTGACCCGGCCTCACGTTCTCTTCCTCATCAACGACTTGCGGATGGGCGGCGCCGAGCGATCGCTCGTCAACTTCGTGACGCACGTTCGTCGGATTCATCCCACCCTGGCGCTCATCGAGACCGCCGCGGACCTGCTTACCGAGCTCTCGAGTGAGGTGAGGGTCTACTCGCTCGCGAAGCGCAGCCCGGTCCCGCTCTCGGGGGAGGAGCGCGCGTCGGCCCAGTCCGTCGCGACCACTCGACGCGCCGGCCGACCGCCTGGCCAGACAGCGCTCGAGCTGCCCGGGCTGCTTCGCAAGGCGTTACTGCTCGCCCGCCTCGCGCGTGAGACGAATGCCCAGGTGGTCTCGACCTTTCTCAACCGCTCTCATACGATCGCCATTATCGCCAAGGCGCTGTTCGCGCCCCGCCTGCGCATCGTGATCAACGTTCACGAGATGCTGTCGGACCATCTCGAGCGCTTCTTTTCTCCGCGCGAGCGGCCATTCATGCGCGCGTTCATCAGGCACGGCTTTCCACGAGCGGCGAGGATCATCGTCGTCTCCGACGGCGTGAAGCAGGACCTGGTTAGGCATTTCTCCATCCCCTCGGACCGCATCACCGTCGTGCCCAATCCGGTCGATCTCGAGCGCATCCGTCGTCTTGGCGCCGAGCCAGTCGACCTGCGGGATGATGCACCGCTCATCGTCGCCGTCGGTCGGCTGGTGCAGCTCAAGGGATTCGATCTGTTGATCCGGGCCTTCGCCAGGCTTCCGGTCGCGCTGCGTGCGAGACTGTTCATCGTCGGCGAGGGCGATCAGCGGGTCGCGCTCGAGGCGCTGATCGCCGAGCTTCGCCTCACTGATCGCGTCGGCCTCCTCGGCACGCAGGCAAACCCATGGAAGTTCATGGCTCGCGCTGACGTGGTGGCGCTGGCCTCGCGATCGGAGGCGTTTCCGAACGTCATCGGGGAAGCGCTCGCGCTCAGCCGGCCTGTGATCGCGACCAACTGCTCGCCCGGGGTCGCGGAGTATCTGGATGGGGGGCGGTATGGCGTGCTCGTGCCGCCCGAGGACGTGGACGCGCTCGCCGTTGGCCTCGAGCGCCTCCTCACCGACCAGAGCCTTCGGCGCGAGCTCGCGACGCACGCAGCATCTCGAGTCGAAGCATTCGGCCTCCGACCCGTCGTCGAGCGCTACGAGAGTCTCCTCATCGATGCCGCGCGCGCATGAGCCGCATCGTCACCGTGTACAGCGGGTCGCTGCGACCGGCCCGCCAGGTCGAGATGGGATTCATCCGGTGGTATCGAATGTCGGCCGCCCTCGCCGCATTGGGGCACTCCGTCGATATCGCCAGCGCCGAGCTTCGTCGGCGTCTCCTCCGGACCGTCGAGACGGTCGCGCCCAATCTGCGCATCGTGCCGATCTCGCGCGTGCGATGGAACGACTACGATGTCGTGAAGACGCTCTTTCACAGCGGCTTCGAGACGCTCGAGCGATACGGCGGTGCGGGCCATCCCTTCATCATCGCCAAGCTGGGCTCGGTCGTCGGGCCCGCCGAGATGGAGGGCGTGTTCTTCTATGGGAAGCAGCGTGAGGAGATGTTCCGAGCCCAGGAGCGCATCGCCCGAGCGAGCCGGTACGTTACGCTGCTGAGTCAGCCCGCCGTGGATTTGTGGCGAAGCGCGCACGGTACTGGAAACCAGGTGCTCGTCGTGCCGGGCGCGGCGAGCGCGGTGATTCCCCCGCCGAAGCGCAGCCCCTATCCTCGGGACGGACGTACCCCGGTCGTGTTCGCCGGCAATTTCTATAGCGGGCATCCTGGCAGCCAGCCCGAGGCACACCGAATTCTGACGAGCAAGCTCAATCGTCTCGGCGCGTTTCTCCACGACCGCAACGCACGTCTTTACGTGGTGGGCACCGGCGATCGGCGCAGCCTCGATTCGCGGTACGTCACCTACTGCGGCGAGGTGGCATACGAGGAGTCCTGGGACTACCTGTACTTCGCCTCGGTAGGGATCGTCGTCACTGCCGGCGGCCGCATGCACAACAACGAGAGCACGAAGATCTACCATTATCTGCGCGCCGGACTTCCCATCGTGAGCGAGGCCGGGTTTCCCAACGACAACGTCGTCATCGAATCCGGGCTCGGTCACGTCGTCGACAACGGCGATCTCGAGTCCATGGCGCATCGCATCGAGGAATCGCTGCGCACGCCATGGAATCGAGATCGCGCCGTCGACTACATCCTGTCTCGGCATACCTGGGAGAAGCGAGCGGAGATCTACGATCGCCTGCTCCGCGGCATCGAATGACGGCGCCCTCTCCGGCGGCTCCCGCGTACTTCCGCACCAATGCCGGCCAGTGGACGATCGCCGCCGTTTTCCTCGCAGTTTTTGTCGCGCTCGCGTGGCTCCAGCGCGTCCCCTCGGTGACAACCGCGAACGACGACGCGACCTACATCCTCCTGTCGCGGTCACTGCGCGAGGGTGGCTACAACTCGATCCATCTCGTCGGCGCGCCCGTCCACACGAAATATCCGCCGGTCTTCCCCGCGCTGCTCGCCGGCGTGTCCACCATTGCCAGTGAGTCGATCAACGCGTTCGCGGCGATGAACATCGCCCTCTCCGTCGCGGCACTCGCCCTCGTGTTCGCGACCGCGAAACGGCTGCTGCCCCCGAGTGTCGCGCTCGGTGCCCTCGCGATGGGCGCATCGAACCCGTTCCTCCAGGGCACGTCGGGGACCGTGATGAGCGAGCCGGCGTTTCTCGCGCTCATCGCCCTGACCGTGTGGACCCTGTCACGAATGCCGCTGACACCGCGAAACATCGTGCTCGCGTGCGTGTGCGTCAGCCTTGCCGCGCTGACGCGGACCGTCGGCGCGACACTCGTGCTCGCGGTGCTCGCGTTGCTCCTGCTCGAGCGACGGTGGCGGTCCGCCGCCGTGTATGGCGGCCTCATCACGCTGGGCATAGTCGCCACTTCACTCTGGCTGAAGTCGCGCGCGATGCCCGAGCTCGCGGCCGACTACATCACCGACGCCATCACGACCGGCAATCAGGCATCGCCCAATCCCGTCGCGATGGTCGCCGGCCGCGTGGTAGAGAACGCGCCGCAGTATGCGGGCACGCTCCTCTGGGTGCTGTCGTTCCCAGCGATCGGCGGAACCATTGCCGACAACCTCCTCTGGCTGGTCGTCACGTGCATCGCCTTGGCGACTGGCCTGCTTGTGCTCTGGGGACGGTGGAGAATCGTTCCCGTGTTCGCGCTCATCTACGGCGCGTTGATCCTCGCCTGGCCCTGGGTGATCGGACGCTTCCTCATCCCGGTGCTCCCTCTCCTCGCCGTCGCCTTCCTCGCGGGAGTCCACACGCTGGTCGAGCGTTGGGGATCGCGCGCGGCATCCACGGCCGTCATCGCGCTCGTGGCCATCATCGCGATCACCGGCCTGAGTCGAGCCGCGACGAAGATCGCGACGAGGTCACAATGCGAGCGCCAGCACGCAATGCTCTCTCCGTCCTGCTTCAACGCCGATCAGCTCAGCTTCTTCGCCGCCGCGCGATACGTCGGCGACCAGACTCCGCCGTCGGCGATCGTCATGAGCGGGAACGAGGGCACATTCTTCTATCTCGCGAACCGGCGTCTCGTGCCGGTCGATTCGATCAACGCGCGTCCCCCTGATGGCGCCGCGGATTTTCTGCTCCGTGAGAACGTCTCGTACGCAGTAGTCAACCACGTCAGCTTCGAGGACCTCCCCCTCTCGGAACGCCTGCTGAGCGCGTGCGCTCACCTGGAGCCGGCAGCCGAGTTTCCACCGCGAACGACGGTCTTCCGGGTGATGCCGAGCCCGGTGGCCGAGTCACGGGCGTGCGAGATCCTGAGGGACTTCCGGCGCGACGCGGGGGAGTTCCTGCCGCAGATCTTCTAGGTCGCGCAACGAGTCAGGGAGCAGTAACCACAGCGGCACAGAGGGCACGGAGAACGGCAACAGCAAAGGTTTGCAGTTGCCGTTCTCCGTGCCTCCGTGCCGCTGTGGTTATTCCTGACTCATTGCGCATTCGAGCCTGACCTTCCCTCCCTCCCCGACTGTTGCGACCGAGCATCACCGCGTGTTTCAGGCGCGACGTAGCGAGTCACATCGCCCAGGGACGCCGCTCCGCTCACCGCGCTGCGCTCGACGCTTAACTCCATTACCGCAAATCTCTTAAGACGATCATTGATCAGGGAATCGCCCGCCGGCGATCCCCCGGCCCGAGGGCCAAGAAAATGCTCTCCCGCCAACGCCGCACGCAGGTATGCCCGCCGCTCCCCCACCCGTAACGGAGTTTGCGTGAGACTGGGAACACGGCCGCTCCCCGAGCCGGCCGAGGCGAGTGAACTCGACGCCGAACACTCGCCTTGCCGTAGAGTAGATCACCTCCGCTCCGAGGATCACGTCGTCATCGCCGGAGCCGGGCCCGCTGGCCTCACCGCCGCGTATCTCCTGGCCAAGGACGGAGTGCGCGTCACCGTGCTCGAAGCCGATGACGTCGTGGGTGGAATCGCGCGCACGGTCGAGTATCGCGGATACCGCTTCGACATCGGCGGCCACCGCTTCTTCACGAAGATCGCCCCCGTCGAAGCGCTCTGGCGCGAGCTGCTCGCCGACGAGCTCATCAAGGTCCCACGACTCTCTCGCATTCACTATCAGGGGCGCTACTTCGACTATCCTCTCAAGGCGAGCAACGCGCTTCGCGGCCTCGGTGTCTTCAACACACTGCTCGTCCTCGCGAGCTACCTTCGCGCCCACCTGTGGCCGAGCACCGTCGAGGAAACGTTCGAGCAATGGGTGACGAACCGATTCGGTCGCCGCCTCTACGAGATCTTCTTCAAGACGTACACCGAGAAGGTGTGGGGCATTCCTTGCTCGGAGATTCGCGCCGAGTGGGCGGCGCAGCGCATTCAGGGGCTCTCGTTATGGAGAGCGATGTGGCAGGCCACCGCGCTTCAGCGCCGGTCCGACACGATCAAGACGCTCATCCACGAATTCGACTATCCGCGACTCGGTCCCGGGCAGATGTGGGAGCGTGCGCGCGACCGTATCCTCGAGATGGGTGGTGACGTGCGCACGCAGCATCGCGTGGAGAAGCTCGAGCGCCGCGATGGGCGTGTGGTCGCGGTGCGGGCGCGCACACCGCGCGGCGAGGTGCGCATTCCGACCGACCATTTCATCAGCACCATGCCGGTCGGGGAGCTCGTGCACGCGTGCACGCCCGAGGCACCGCGTGCCGTGCAGCGCGCGGGTGACGGATTGAATTACCGCGACCTTCTCGTCGTCGCTCTCATCGTGCGCCAGCCCGACCTGTTCCCGGACAACTGGATCTACATCCACACGCCGGGCGTGCGCGTCGGCCGTATTCAGAATCTGAGCAACTGGAGCCGCGCGATGGTCCCCGACGCGGCGACGAGCTGCGTCGAGATGGAGTATTTCTGCTTCGAAGGCGACGAGCTGTGGACACGCGACGACGCAGACCTCATCGCCCTCGCCCGGCAGGAGCTCGCGCAGCTCGGGCTGGCTGATCCGTCGCTCGTAGTCGATGGCACCGTCGTGCGCATGCCGAAAGCCTATCCCGTGTACGACTCGACGTACCGGTCACACCTCGACGTCGTGAGGCGCTGGCTCGACGCCATCCCGAATCTCCATACCATCGGGCGGAACGGAATGCACAAGTACAATAATCAGGACCACTCCATGCTCACGGCCATGCTCGCGCTCGACAACATGCATGGCGCCACGCATGACCTGTGGGAAGTGAACACCGACTACGAGTATCACGAGCACCAGCGCGTGACCGAGCCGGTGGTTCGTCCGGCTCGTCGAGGGGCGCGATCCCGGACCTTCGGGCGACGGTGGCTCACGCCGCAGGCGGAAGTCACGTGATCGCGCGCCCGCTCGAGCTGTCGGTGATCGTTCCGGCGAGGAACGAGGCCCAGACATTGCCGAAGTCGCTCTCCGCGCTGCTGCGGAGCGATCTGCCGCGCGAGCAGTGGGAGCTCATCGTCGTCGACGACGCGAGCACGGACGCGACGGTGCAGGTCGCGGGTCGTTATGCGGATCTGGTCGTCGAGCTCCCCCGGCCTCGCCCGCTCGGTCCCGCGTATGCGCGAAATCGCGGCTGCGACATCGCGCGCGGCAGCATCATCGTCTTCGTCGATGCGGACGTGTGCGTGCATCCGGACACCCTGCGCAAGTTCGCCGAGCTGTTTCATCACGACGCGAGCATCGGCGCCGCATTCGGCTCGTACGACGCCGATCCGGTCGCCCCTGGGCTGGTGTCGCAATATCGCAATCTGCTCCACCATCACGTTCATCAGCGAAGTGCCGGAGACGCCGAGACGTTCTGGGCGGGTTGCGGCGCGGTGCGGCGCACGGTCTTCCTCGACGCGGATATGTTCGATGAGTGGCACTACCCTCGGCCGCAGATCGAGGATGTCGAGCTCGGCGGGCGGATTCGCGCGCTCGGTCACCGGATTGTCCTTCGACCCGACATTCAGGCCACGCACCTCAAGCGGTGGACCCTCGCCGGACTCCTTCGCACCGACCTCCTCGACCGGGGCGTTCCCTGGACCCGACTCCTGGTGCAGCAGGGAACGGCCACCCGGGTGGCGACGCTCAACCTCAGGCGCATCGAGAAGGTGAAAACCGCATTGGTCGGGTCTGCAATCGCCTTCGCGCTGCTGGCCTGGCCAATGGGCGACGCGCGATGGCTGATCGTGAGCGGTGCGCTGTTGCTCGCCGTAATGGCCGGCAGTGCGGACCTGTACGCGTGCTTCGCGCGCGTCCGCGGATTACGGTTCGCGCTCGCCGCCATTCCGCTTCATTTGCTGTATTACGCCACCAACGGGCTCTCGGTGTGCCTGGGATGGCTCATCCATCACGCGGTGGGCGAGCCGCGACCCGACCCAGTGGTCGAGGCCTATGCCGAAGTCGGCGTGCAGCGCGATCCACCGCTTCCGTCTCGACGGCGAGGTGGCCCCTGGGCGGAATCGGTGACCTGATGACAAAGAACCCTGCATCGCGCGGATGCAGGGTTCCGGGCTCGGGGTGACGAAACCCCAGGTGCCACCCGGCAGCTGACCGGCCTAACAAGTCCGAGACCCCGCGCCACATGGCGCGGGGTCGTTCGTTGGCGTAGCACCAGCGCGTGGTAAGTGGCGCGATGTTCTATCGTCGCGTGGGCAGGTCGACGTAGCTGCCGGGAAGCCACCGAATGGTGAGCGGCTCGCCGGCATCGGCCACCGACTCGTCGCTCACATCCGTGCCGGTTCCGTAGTTGATCTGCTGACCCGGATTCTTCACGATGCTCAACACGATCACCAGACGGCTCCCGGCGGCGACGCGTCGGCTCATCATTCGGAGGCGGCTCGCGAAGTCCAGGCGTTCGCGCGTCCCGGGAGTGAGGAGACGTCGCTCGGTCACGCTCGCGACGTGACTCGCCCGCGACGTGTACGGCGGCAGCTGAAAGTAGCGCCCATCCGACAACCACTCGTACGGCGTAATGACGAAATCAAAGTCCCGCTTGTTGGCGATCAGCTCGAGGTGCCCCGACAGGAGCCCGGTCACCTCCACGGCTTCCTTCAGAGGCTCGCTGACGAGCGTGATTCCGTTGGATGTGTCGATCGCCACATCCAGGATGCCGCCGCGAAATCTCGGGCGATCGATGTCGGAGCGGTCGGCCAGATCGACGGTGAGAGTGATAGACGTATCCGTGACGATCGGCGACTCGCTCAACGAGTAGCGTGTCGCCGATCGTCTCGGATCGAAATACAGACGCAGCCGCCCGTTCGCGGCCGCGGCGATACTTGGCGCGGACCGCCACACGTTGGCGCCCATGACCTGGTAGCTGAGTCGGTCCCCGAGCATCGCGGGTCTCGGACCGCCCTTGAGCACATGGTCGAACCACTGGTATCGGAGGTCGGCGAGGATGTCGATGCGTGCGACCGGATCGATGTCGTATCCGGCGATGAATGTGGCGGTGTCGCCGAGTACCGTTACCACGCCCCGCTGCGCCTGGAAGTGATCGTACGGACCGACGAGCAGATAGTGCGAGGCACGCGGATTGTGCTGGTAGTGCTCGAGGAAGTAATGGGCGGCGCCGCCAGGCCCTCCGTAGAAGTAGCCGGCCGTTTGCAGCACCGGGATCGTGATCGACGCGTATTGCTCGCCCTGCGGAATCGTCGGGGCCCAATAGGCGTCGATGGTCGGATGCGCGATCCAATCAGCGAATACAGGATTCGGCGTTCCGTCGATCTTTTCGAGCTCCCGATACGGCCGGCCGCTCCGATACCACTGTTCATTCAGCCGATTCCACCGCGCGTTGTCGTTGTACGTCGCGTTATCCAGCCAGCGATTGTTGGTCGTGAAAAACGGCCACTGGTAGATGAAGTTCCAGAAGACGTTCCCTTCCATCGGGACGTCGATCCCAGGCGCGACTGGCGCCCCGGCCATGATCGCCTTGAGCGCCTTCGGCATGTGCTTGGCCGCGGCCCACACCGTGAAGCCCGAGTAGCTCCCGCCGTACATGCCGACGCGACCATCGCTCCACGGTTGCGCGGCGATCCAATCGATGAGCGCAGCGGCGTCGCGGCCGTCGTATAGGTACGGAACCGCCTTGTCCGGACTGCACGCCTTGCCTCGCGTGTGGCCCGTAACGCCGACGTATCCGTGGGACGCGGACAGCAGCGCGTCCCGCATCGAAGCGATCGAGTCGGCGTAGATCGTGAACTGCAGTAACGCGGGAAGTCGCCCTTTCGCATCGCGCGGACGCACGACAACCGCACAGACCGTGGCACCGTCCGGCGTCTTGACCGCCACGTTCTGCTCCACGGTGTAACGGCGCGCCTCATCCTGGGTGACCAGCGCCGCGGGCAGGCCCGCGAACGCGCGATACGATTCCACAGCCTGGTAGACGTGCAGCAGCGTGAGGGCCTCGTCGAGCGGAACGGTCGTCTTTCCCGTTAGGTCCGGCATTGCCCAGCGAAGGTCGCTGGCCACCGTCCGCGTACTGGCGAGAATCGTCCGCGCCGCGAACGCCGCCGTTGGATTGTCGAGCCGCGCGAAACTCTCGCGGAACGCCTGGGCGAACGTCTCGCTGAAGGGGCGCCCCGCGGACGCCGCGAGGACCTTGGCGTTGGCGAAGACCTCATACTGGACGTACCGCGCGCGCGAAGCGGGGGCGGTGTCCCCCCGCGCCGTGCGAAGCGCTCGTGCCTCGGCGAGGCTGGTAGCCGCTTCGCGGTACTTGCCGGTGAGGAGCTGAAGGCGGAAGAGATTGTCGAGAAAGCGTGCGCGATCGGCGTCTCGGTAGGTGGCCAGCACTTCAGCGGCCAAGCGAGGCATCGATCGGCTGAGCGCCGCTGAATCGGCGATGTCGGCGCTCGAGAGTGGGAAAGCCTGCGCGGCGACATCGCGGGCGCCGAACAAGAGCACGCAACCGTAGCAGAGGCTCGCGGCGACCTGGGCGACCGTCGAGCGCCGACTCCTGATCATAGGCCGTCGTACCAACACATGTTCGTCCTCGCGCAGCAAGGTCCGGGGGCCATGTACCTGTCAGTTGGAGCCTGGCAGTGTGACTAGAGTTGCTTCACCGCTCGATCAAAGCCTGGCTCGTCGAAGGAGTTGCGCGTTGATGGCGACGATCACGGTGCTTGCTGACATGAGCACCGCCCCCACCGCCGGCGAAAGTACGAATCCTCGAGCGGCGAGAACACCGGCGGCCAACGGGATCGCGAAGACGTTGTAGCCTGCGGCCCACCACAGATTCTGCACCATCTTACGGTAGCTCGCTCGGCTCAACGCGAGGATCTTCGGGACGTCCCGCGGATCACTCCGAACGAGCACGATGTCACCCGCTTCCACAGCGACATCGGTCCCGGCGCCGATCGCGATCCCGACATCTGCAGTGAGAAGCGCAGGCGCGTCGTTCACGCCGTCTCCAACCATGGCGACCTTCTTCCCCTGCGCCTGTAGCTCCTTGACCTTCTCCACCTTCTGGTCGGGAAGCACCTCGGCGAACACGTGATCGATCCCGAGCTCCTTGGCC
>DATFFP010000006.1:0-7364 GCA_035249985.1 Gemmatimonadaceae bacterium | reverse complement strand
TCCTCGACATCCACTCCATCATCAAGCACGTCCTGCTCTAGCGGAGGAAACGGTGAGTCACACGGTGCTGATCTGCGATGACGCCATCTTCATGCGCACGATGATCGGCGACATTCTGCAGCAGTCCGGCTTCGAGATCGTCGGGGAGGCTGAGACGGGCGTTCAAGCCGTCGAGAAGTACAAGCAGCTGCGACCCGATCTCGTAACGATGGACATCGTGATGCCGGACATGGGCGGGATCGATGCGGTGCGGGAAATCACGAAGCTCGACCCCAACGCGAAGGTCCTCATGTGCAGCGCCATGGGCCAGCAGGCGCTCGTGGTGGAAGCGATTCAGGCTGGCGCGAAGGACTTCGTTGTGAAGCCCTTTCAGCCGAGCAGAGTTCTCGAAGCAGTGCAAAGAGTACTCGGATAAACAGGAGTTAGGAGTCAGGGGTCAGGGATCAGGGGGTGTCAGGGTGTAGGTGGTAGGAGAACGGCGTCGCGCAAACCCCAACTCCGTAACCCTGACACCCCCTGATCCCTGACCCCTGACTCCTAACTCCCAGCGTCACCATGGACCTCACCCGCTACGCCGACCTCTTCCTGACGGAGAGCCGAGAGCACCTTTCGGCGATCAACCATCTGCTGCTGGAGTTGGAGCGCGACCCAACGGCGGCGGAGCCGTTGAGCGCGATTTTCCGCGCCGTCCACACGGTGAAGGGGATGAGCGCGACGATGGGGTACGAGGCGGTCGCGACACTGACGCACGAGCTCGAGACGGTGCTCGACGCCGTGCGGCGGGGTGAGCGGAAGATCACGCCGACGGTGATGGACGCCCTGTTCGAGGCGGCCGATGTGCTCGAGACCTCGGTGGAGCAGGCCGTCCGCGGCCAGGACGCGACCTCGGACGCAGCCCCCGTGATCGAGCGCCTGCGAGCCATGGGCCGCATGAGCGGGGAATTCCCGGCGATCAGCAGCGCTTCTCCAGCGCCTTCGGCGCTTTCAGCGCCTTCAGCGCCTTCAGCGCCTTTAGCGCCCTTAGCGCCTCCGCAGCTCCTCATCCGCATCCGGCTCGCCGCCAACGTTCCACTCCGGGGCGTGCGTGCGTTCGTCGTGGTGAAGCGCGCCGAATCGTTAGGGCGCGTGGTGGAGATCGTCCCACCGGTGGAGGCGCTCCAGGCGGAGCAGTTCGAGCGTGAGTTCGCCATCCGTCTCGAGACCGACATACCGCCGGCCGAAGTTGCGACGGCGCTCCGCGCGGCCGGCGATGTCGATCGCGTCGACATCGAGGACCTCAAGGCGCGCGCGGCAGCGCAGGCAGCGGAGTCCGGACGGGCGCGCTCGTCGCGGAACGTCCGCATCGATCTTCGACGGCTCGATGCGCTGATGAACCTCATCGGCGAGCTCGTGATTACCCGCGGCCGGCTCGTTCAGCTCGCGATTACCCGCGATGATCCCGCGCTCACCGAGGCCGTCACCGAAGCGTCGCGTCTCGTGTCCGATCTGCAGGATCAGATCATGGCCAGTCGCATGGTGCCGGTGTGGCAGGTCTTCGACCGCTTCCCGCGACTCGTGCGCGATTCGGCGCGTTCCCTCGGCAAGCAGATCGAGTTCACGATCGAAGGGAAGGAGATCGAGCTCGACCGCTCCATGCTCGACGAGATCGGCGATCCCGTGGTGCACCTCCTGCGCAACGCAATCGATCACGGATTCGAGTCGGCATCGGAGCGTACCGCGGCGGGGAAGCCGCCGACGGGGCGGCTCGTGTTGTCAGCGGCGCGCGAGCGCTCGTCGATCACCATACGCGTGAGTGATGACGGCCGGGGCATCGATCGTGATCGCGTGCTCGCGAAGGCACGGCACCTTGGTCTCGTCGACACCGGGCGCACGGAGCTCAGCGATGACGACCTGATTCGCCTCATCTCGCGGCCGGGCTTCTCGACCGCGGAGCGTGTCACCGACATCTCCGGACGCGGCGTTGGTATCGACGTCGTCCACGCCCGGATCCGCTCGTTGGGCGGATCGGTAGAGATTCGCTCCACTCCCGGGAAGGGAACCACGGTGACGCTCAGGCTCCCGCTCACGCTGGCGATTCTGCGCGCGCTGCTCGTTCGCGTCGACGGCGACACGTTCGCGGTGCCGATGACGCACGTGAACGAGACGGTGGAGCTCGAGGGTGCCGCGCTCAAATCGGTGAAGGGACACGAAGTGCTCATGCTCCGGGACGACGTCCTTCCGCTGGTGCGCTTCCGGTCGCTGCTTGGCCTCGCTGCCGACGGCGCGCGGATGCCACAGGTGATCGTGCTCGAGGTTGGAGAGCGTCGCGCGGGACTCGTCGTCGACGAGCTGGCGGGACAGCAGGACATCGTGGTGAAGCAGTTCGACGCCGTTCGGAATGCAGCCGCGCTGTTCAGCGGCGCGACGATCCTGGGCGATGGGGCGCCCGCGCTGATCGTGGACGTGGGCAGCCTTCTGTAGAGGAGAGGGAATGAACGACATCAAGGAGTTGAAGGCCGTCCAGCTCGATGCGCTGCGCGAGGTCGCCAACATCGGCGCAGGCCACGCGGCGACCGCGCTCTCGCAGATGACCGGAAGCACGATCATGATCAGCGTGCCGACGATCAATATCGCGTCGCTCGAGGACGTGCCGACGCAGATCAGCGAGCCGGAGGAACCGATCGCCGCCGTGCTCATGCACATGCTCGGCGACCTCACGGGCCGCACGCTGCTCGTCTTCCCGCGGCCCACCGCGATGCGACTGGCCGAGCTCATGCTGCGACGGCCGGCCGGCTCCTCGAAGGACATGGGGCCGCTCGAGCAGTCGGCGATCAAGGAGGCGGGCAACATCCTCAGCGGGGCCTACATGAACGCGCTCAGCGATTTCATGGGACTCATGCTGCTCCCCTCGCCGCCCAGCCTCGCCGTCGACATGTCCTCGGCGATCCTGTCGACCGCGTTTCTCCAGTTCGGCACCGACCGCGATCACGTCTTCTACGTCGAGAGCCAATTCTTCCTTCAGGAGCAGAACGAGCATCTCCGCGGCTTCTTCCTGCTCCTGCCGGACCTCGCGTCGCTGCAAGCCATCCTTCGCGCGGTACGACTGGCCTGACGCATGACCCCCGTCCTCACATCCGAGCGCGACCGCGAGGTCCTGCGCTCGTTTGCTCGGCGGATCGATCCGTCGGATGCGGGGGCGCATAACAACCTCGGAGTTCTCTATTTCAACAAGGGACTCTACGAGGAAGCGGTTTCCGCGTTCACGCGCGCGCTCGAGCTCGACTCGAAGATGCAGGTCGCACAGCGCAACCTCGAGATCGCGTACTTCAACACCGGCTACTACGACCGCCGCGTCTCGGAGCTGACGGAGCGCCTGCGCCAGCGGCCCGACGATCGCGACGCGCGCTGGGAGCTCGGGCGCGCATACGCGTCCCTCGGCAACGTGACCGAGGCGGTGCGCGAGTTCAGCGCGCTGCTGCTGCACCACCCCGAGGATCTTGGCGCGATCGTGCAGCTCGGGCTGGCCGAGAAGGCCAGCGGCGATCTCGAGAAGGCGCAGCAGTGGTTCGAGCGCGCCCTTGCGCTCGACCCCAACAGCTCCGTGGTGAACTTCTACCTCGGCGAGGTCATCTACAACCGCGGCCTCAACGAGGAGGCGCTGGCAGCGCTGAAGCGCGCGCTCGAGCTCAATCCCGACAATCCCGACGCGCACTACCTCATGGGATTCGTGCTCGGGGACATGGGCCGCCACGAGGACGCCCGCACCGCGCAGAAGAAGGCGATCGCGCTGAATCCCACCCTCTCGCGCGCCCAGGCGAACCTCTCGCTGGAACGGTACAAGGACGCGCGCTACGAGACGCTGTTGCCCGACCAGCGCCGCCGCGCCGCGGAGCGGCTGGAGGTCGCCGAAGAGAAGACGCTCGCGCACTTCAACCTCGGGCTCGCGTTCCGACAGAAGGCATACTACGCCGAGGCATTGCGCGAGTATCGCATCGCCCTCGAGCGGGGGGAGGACCGCCTCCTCGTTATGCAGGCCATGGCCGAGGTGCACCTCCTCCGCAAGGACACCAACGCCGCGTACGAGCTGTACGAGCAGCTGGTCGCCGAGCAGCCGGGCAGCCCCAAGCTCTGGGCCGAGCGCGGCGTCGCGCTGCACCAGGAAGGGCGGTACGCCGATGCGGCGGCGAGCTATCGAACGGCCCTCGAGGCGGATCCGCGCTACGCGATTGCGCACAACAACCTCGGCGTCGCGCTGTATCACGGCGGCCAGACCGAGGAGGCGATCGACGCCTTCCGCGCCGCGCTCGGGATCGAGGCCGCCTTCACCAAGGCGTGGCTGAACCTCGCGCTCCTGCTGTTCAAGGGAAAGCGGCTGCAGCTCTCGCTCGAGGCGTACCGACAGGTGCTCTCCGTGGAGCCCGAGCAGCCGGTCGCCTGGAATGGCATCGGGCTCGTCCTGGCCGAGCTCAAGAAGTACGAGGACGCGCGCAACGCATTCGGCCGCGCGATTCAGGCGCGGCCCGACTACGCCGAGGCGCACTACAACCTCAGCTTCGCGCTCTCCAACCTCGGCGACTTCGAGGGCGCGTTGCGAGAGACCAAGCGCGCGCTGGAGATCGACCCGTATTACGTCGCGCAGAAGTTCGAGCTGGCGATCGATCTCGAGTACGAGGATCCCGATCTCTCGATCGTTCCCGATCTCGGCGGCGAGAAGCGGCAGGATGAAAGCGTCGAGGAGTTCGCGTTCGATGCGCGTGTCCTGGACTCGCTCTTCACGTCGCTGAAGCCTGCTCAGGCGGAGACGACCGCCCCCGGAGAAGCGAACCCATACGCGATGGCCGTCGATTATCTCACCAAGGGGCTGCTCGAGCGTGCGTCCGCGGAGATCAGCCGGGCGATGACCCGCGGGGGAGACCGTGGCGAAGGGCTGGCGCTGCTCGGCGACGTCTTCACCCGACAGGGGCTGTTCGGGGAAGCGCTCGAGCGCTACCGCGAAGCGCGGGCCCACAATGGCCATGTCCCGACGCGCGCGCTGTTAGGCGAGACGCGCGCGCTCCTCGTGCTCGGCCGCGCCGCCGAGGCGCGCGTCGTCGCCGAGGAGCTGCTCGCTGTCGACGGATCGAGCGTGGAGGGGCTGCTGCTCGCGGCCTCGGCGCGGGCGGATGAGGGTGATCCTGCTGGCGCGCTGGAGCATCTCGACAAGGCACGGCGCCTGGCGCCGGCCCGCCCCGATGTCCTGCAGAAGATCGGCGACGTTGCGCGCGCGGTGGGAGACGTCGAAGGGGCGATCGCGGCCTATCGTGACGCCATCGACCTCGATCGTGATTTCGCCGTGGTGCGATTCGAGCTGGCGCGCCTCGTCGCCGAGCGCGGGCAGGCCAAAGAGGCGGAGGAGCACCTGCTCGCGGCGCTCGAGGCGGTGCCCACGTACGTGGAGGCGACGCTCGAGCTCGCGGCCGTGCGCCGGAATTTCGGCCGGGCAAAGGACGCGCTCACCCCGCTGGTCGATCTGCTGAAGCGCGACCCCTACAACCTCGACGCGCTGCTCGCCCTCGGGGAGACGCTGCTCACGCTGGAGCGGCGGGGCGACGCGCGCACGGCCTTCGAGCGGATCGTGCGGTTCGATCCCGATCATGCGGGCGCCCTGTATTACCAGGGCGTGCTCCTCGCCGAACAGCATCGGTATCGCGACGCGATCGCGAAGTGGCACCGCGTGGTCGATGTCGAGCCCGCCAGCGAGTTCGCGCGCCGCGCCCGGCGTGATGCGCGCACCGCGGCTGACCTGCAGCGGATCTTCCGATCCCGCGAGGAGGTCGCCTAGCGATGCCGATCGAAGGACCGCTGCGCGAGCTTGGAATCCACGACGTCTTCCAGCTCCTGGACCTGAGCCGGAAGACTGGTGCGTTGAGCGTCGTATCGGCGCTGCGCGACAACCAGGGCACCGTCTTCTTCGACGGGGGCGCCGTCGTGTTCGCATCCATTCGCAGCAACCCGCACCGCCTGGGCGACATGCTCGTGCGAGCGGGGAAGATCACGGAGGCCGATCTCGATCGGGCGCGCGCGACGCAGCAGAAGGGCGATCCTCGGCGGCTGGGCGAGATTCTCCTCGAGATCGGAGCCGTGACTCCGAAAGAGCTCGAGCGCCACGTGCGCCTGCACATCGAAGAGGTGGTCTTCGAGCTGATGTCGTGGCGCGAGGGGTACTTCTCGTTCGAGGAGCGCCCGATCTCCGACGCGCCCAGTGAAGCGTCGGTGCGGATCTCGACCGAGTCGCTTCTCATGGAAGGCGCGCGCCGAATCGACGAATGGTCGCGCATCGAGGGGAAGGTGCCGCACGTCGGCGTGGTGCCAGTGCTCGCTCCCTTGCGCGCGGATCATCCGTCGCTTCTCGACCTCCTGCCCAACGAGTGGGAGGTGCTGGCCGAGATCGATGGGGCCAAGGACCTGCGGGAGATTGCGCTGCGCCTGGGACAGAGCGATTTCGACATCGCCAAGATCGTCTACGGCATGGTGACCACGGGCGTCATCGAGCTGCGCGATCCGCGCCTGGTGACCCCCCGTCACGTCGGCGCGCCGGAAGATGCGCGGCCACATGTCGAGCGTGCGCGCGCATTACTCGAGTCGGGCAACGTCGAGGGGTCGCTCGCGGCGGCGCGTCAGGCGATCTCGGCCGATCCGCAGATGGCTGAAGCGCGGGTCGCCATGGCGCGCGCGCTCAACAAGGCGGGTCGCCTCAACGACGCGGCGGAGGAGCTTCGCAGAGCGCTACAGCTCGATCCGCTTCACCCCGACACGCACCTCGAGATGGGCTACTGCGCGGCTGCGCGCGGCGACCTCGGCGAAGCGATGGCGGCGTGGGAACGGTATCTCCGCATGCTCCCGAACAGTGGCGACGCCGCCCGGGTGCGCGAGGCATTGGCGAGCGCATCTGCTCTCCACGGATTACTGACGGGGCGCGCCGATGGCTGACGACATTCGCCGCCTGAGCGAAGAGTTGGCCCGCGACCCCGCGAGCCCGGTCTACCTGCAGCTCGGTGAGGCGCTGCGGAAGACGGGGCAGCTCGATCTCGCGCTCAAGGTCGCGGTGCGCGGCCTCGAGCGACACCCGCACGACGCCGACTCGCACGACCTGCTCGCCCGCATCGCCGTCGACCGTGGCGAGCTCGAGCGCGCCTTCGACGAGTGGGACATGGTGCGCCGGATCGCGCCCGCGCACCTAGGCGCCCGCAAGGGAATGGGCTACGTCCTGTTCAAGCAGGGAAGGTACGTCGAAGCCCAGACGTACTTGAGCGAGGCGTCGGCGCTCGATGGCGAAGACGAGACGGTCGCGACGGCGCTGGCGATGGTGAGGGTGAAACTGCGAGAGGCGGGTGTTCAGGGTCCTC
>DATFFP010000005.1:0-11285 GCA_035249985.1 Gemmatimonadaceae bacterium | reverse complement strand
GCAGCCACGCCCTCACCCTCACGGATGAGGCCGAGCAGTATGTGCTCCGTCCCCACGTATTCGTGGTGGAGACGCGCGGCTTCCTCGCGGGCCATCGCGAGGACCTTTCGCACACGCTCGGTGAAGTTGTAGCCGTTCATGTCTCCCTCAGCTTTGGCGGACCCTCGGCCGCCATGTCACATCCCCACCTCGTCCGCCAACACCTGTCGCACATAACGGGCACGCGCGAGGTTGGCCTCGCTCTCGGAGAGCGGTCGCCCCTCGGCATACGCCAGGTGCGCGGACTGCGAAAAAATCAGGAGCTTGTTGAGAGTGTATACACCCAGGCCGGAGATCAGTTTCAATCCCACAGCCAGACGCACGCCGCTGAGGTAATTCATCGCCTCGTCAAACGTGAGGCTTCGGGCATAACGCAGGGTCCCGTACGCGCGCCAGAGTTTGTCTTCAATAACGTATCCCGCGTCACGAAGCAATACCCGTCGCGCCTTCTCCTCGTTCTCGATCACCTTCTTCACGACATGATCGAGATGATCGAGCAGATCCGTTTCCGACCGACCCAACGTGGTCTGATTCGAGATCTGAAAGAAGTTCCCCACCACCTCACTGCCTTCCCCGTACAGTCCGCGGTAGGTCAAGCCCATCTGCTGCAGACTGGCCAGGACCTTCCCAATCTCCCTTGTCAGCACGAGCCCCGGTAAATGGATTAACACCGACGCCCGCATTCCAGTGCCCGTATTCGTCGGACACGAGGTCAGGAATCCGAATTCCCTATGAAAGGCAAGGGGAATTCTCATGCCAAGCTCGGCATCCACTCCTTCGACTGCTGCGTACGCCTCGGACAGGCTGAACCCGGAACGCAACGATTGCAATCTGAGATGGTCCTCTTCATTTACCATGACGCCCAACTTGTCCCCGAGAAACACCGCAGCCCCGGACCGGACCGGATGCTGGGGGTCGAGGCCCGCCAATTCCTTGCTCACGAGGTGGCGTTCGTGCAGCAGCAAGCGGTCGGAGGGGGGCAGCTCGTCAACCCTCACCAGCACGGCCTGCTGCAGCCCCGACGAGGCATGGATCGCGTCCCTTACATGTGCCAGAATCCGCAGCCGCTCGCCGTCCCGAGCGCGCGCGCCGAAGGCGAACCCTTCCACGTTTCTCGCTAGGCGAATCCGCGTCGACAGCACGATGTCCGCGTGCTGTCCCGAGGCATCGAGCCAACTGACGCCGCTGTCCGGCAGCAGTGAGAGATCGATCATACCTCCCCCATCACCTTGATGCGGTCGCGCAGCTCCGCGGCGAGCTCGAACTGCTCGGCCTCGATGGCGCGGCGGAGGCGCTCGCGAAGCTCGTGAAGCTCCGTCTGCTCCTCGGTCATGGCGATCTCGGGTGACTCATAGCGGCGGCCGAGATGCTTCGAGCTTCCGTGCACTCGACGCAGCAGGTCGCGCAAGCTCGGCTCGAATGCCGTGTAGCAGCGCGAGCAGCCCAGTCGCCCGGTCGCGCGAAAGTCGCGCAGCGTCGCGTTGCAGAAGTTGCAGCGTGCGGTATCGGCGGTCGACGGCGACGTTTCCTTCTGCAGGTCGAGCAGGAACTCGCCCAGCGGGTTCTTCGACAGGCTGACGGTCGTCTCGATGTTGCGATCAGCGGCGCAGCGCTCGCACATCTGCACGAGCGTTTTCCCGTGTTCTCCCACTTGCGTCACCTTGACGACCGCGTCGCGCTCTCCACACACATCGCACAACATCAGGCCACCACCTCTTTGACGTCAGTATCCCGCAACCGGCCATCCTCCAGAAGCAGCGCTCGGTCGGCACGGCTGGCGAGCGCCCGGTTGTGAGTGACGACCACCATGGCGATCTCGAGGTCACTCGCGAGCTGCGAAAAGAGCTCGTGCAGTCGCTCGCTGTTGGTGTGGTCGAGGTTTCCAGACGGCTCGTCCGCCAGGAGCACGGCGGGGTCGATCGCGAGTGCGCGGGCGACCGCCGTCCGCTGCTGTTCTCCGCCTGAAAGCTCGCCCGGCCGATGGCTCATCCGTCCACTCAACCCCACCCGCGCCAGCAGCTCCTCGGCCCGCGACCGAGCGTGGCGCACGTCGAAGCCAGCGATCCGGAGCGGCATCATCACGTTCTCGAGCGCGGAAAACTCTCGCAGCAAGTGATGGAATTGAAAGACGAAGCCGATCTTCCGGTTACGGATCTTCGCGAGCTGGTCATCCGGCCGGCCGTGGAGTGGCTCTCCGTCGAGCAGCACGGATCCGCGGGTCGGGCGATCGAGTGCTCCGAGAACGTGAAGGAGCGTGCTTTTTCCGGCGCCGCTGGCTCCGACGATGGCCACCATCTCACCACGGCGCACCGCGAGATCGACGCCGTCGAGCACATGGATGAGCCCGCCGTCGCCGCCGCGGTACGACTTCGCCAGATCGTGGGCCTCGATGACCATCATTCGTGTCGGATCGCGTCGACCGGATACAGCTTGGCCGCCTGCATGGCCGGATGCACCGTGGCCACCGCCGCAATCGCGAGACTCGCCAAGACGATCCACGCGACATCCAGAGGTTCCAGCGCAACCGGCAGGTGATCGATGAAATATACCGCGGGATCGAGGCGAATCAGCTTGTACTTCCCCAGGGCTAGCGCCCCGGCGATCCCGAGCATGAGACCCAAACCCGTGCCGACGATTCCGATGACCACGCCCTGCGTGAAGAAAATGTTCCGGATCGATCGCGCGGTCATGCCCATGGCCTTGAGGATACCGATCTCGCGGGTCTTGTCAGCGACGACCATCGTCAGCGTGCTCACGATGTTGAACGCCGCGACGACGACGATCAACAGCAGGATGATCCCCATGCCAAGCTTCTCGAGCTTGAGTGCCTGAAAAAGCGAGGCGTTCTGTTCCTGCCAGTCGAGCACCCGATGATGCGCGAGCGCCGTCGCGAGTCGCTCGGCGGTCGTTGGCGCCTCCCATCGGGTGGGTGTGCGCGCCTCGATACCGGTAACGGCCGTCCCCAACCCCGCGAATTCCTGTGCGACGGGGAGCGCCATGTACACATACTGATTGTCGTACTCGTACATCCCGGTCTCGAAGATTCCCGTGACCTCGAACTGCTGCAGCTGCGGGATCACCGCGCCGGTGGCCGCATTGATCTTCGTGCCGCCGAACCCGATGAGGTTGATCTTGTCCCCGGGGAAGACGCCGAACCGATCGGCGACCCGCCGGCCTAACACCACGCCGCGCTGCTTGCCGTCCCCGCTGGCGAAGCGGAAGTCCCCATGCAGCGCCGTCTCGCGGATCGTCGTCACCTTTGGCGCCGTCCGCGACTCGGGCTGGATGCCTACCACCATCACACCTTCGGCGTAGCGATGGCCAGCGCTCGCGACAGCCTGCGTGTGAATGAATGGAGCCGCCGCGACCACACCGGGCTGCTTGCGAACGATCTCGAGCGTCTGCTGCCAGTCGACCATGGTCATGTCGTCGCCGAACGGCAGGACCCGAATGTCCGGGCTACCGACGAGAATCTTCTCGCGAAGATCGTTCTGGAGACCATTCATGACGCCGATGATGACGATCAGCGCACTGACGCCGACGATCACTCCGCCGATCGCGATCACGCTGATCAGCGAGAAGAGCTTCGAGTCCCGGCGGCTGCGCAGATACCGCCACGCGATGGAGAGCTCCAGGCGGGTCATTCCGGTCTCATCGTCGGAAAAAGAATCACGTCACGAATGCTCGCCGTGCCGGTGAGGTACATGAACAGCCGGTCGATCCCGATCCCTACCCCTCCCATCGGTGGCATGCCGTATTCCATCGCGCGCAGATAGTCCTCGTCTACGACCGATGCCTCCTCATCCCCCGCCGCACGCAAGCGCGCCTGCGCCTCGAACCGCCGCCTCTGGTCGATGGGGTCGTTCAACTCGCTGAATGCGTTGGCCAGCTCCTTTCCGCGTGCGAACAGCTCGAAGCGCTCCGTGAGCGCCGGGTCACCGCGCTTGGGCTTCGCCAGTGGGGAGAGCTCTCTCGGATAGTCGACGATGAAGGTCGGGTCATCGAGACGCGATTCCACCACCGCCTGAAAGATCTCGTCGAGCACTTTGGGGCGACTCAGCGACTCGACATGTTGCACCCCGACCTTGGCGGCAATGTTCCGAAGCGTGTCGTCCGACTGCGCCAGTGGAGCGACGCCGATCGCTGCCTCGAGTGCGGGAACCCATTCGAGACGTCGAAACGGAGGTCGCAGCTGGGTCACCCCCTCGCCCACTCCAGGGATCGCCCGCACCGCCTCGGCCGCGTGCGTCAGGAGCTCTTCCACTACCGTCATCATCTCCTGGTAGTCCGCGTACGCCTGGTAGAACTCGAGCATCGTGAATTCGGGATTGTGCGTGCGATCGATGCCTTCGTTCCGAAAGTCGTGTCCGATCTCGTACACCCGCTCGAAGCCGCCGACTACGAGACGCTTGAGGTACAGCTCATCGGCGATGCGGAGAAAGAGAGGCATGTCAAGCGCATTGTGATGCGTCGTGAACGGCTTCGCCGCGGCACCCCCGTACAGGGGCTGCAGCACCGGCGTCTCGACCTCGAGAAATCCTCTGGCGTCGAGAAACGCCCGCATGGCGGTGACCATGCGCGCGCGCGCCACGAACAGGGCACGCACCTCCGGATGCACCGCGAGGTCCGCGTAGCGCTGCCGATAGCGCTGCTCCGGATCGGCGAACCCGGAATGCCGAACAACCGCGCCGTCGATGACCTCCTCCTTGCCGAAAGGCAAAGGACGCAGCGATTTGGCGAGCAGCTCGAACGTCTCGACTCGAACGGTGACCTCGCCGGTGCGTGTGCGAAAGAGTGGGCCGGTCACCCCAATGATGTCGCCCAAATCGAGATGCTCGACGATCGCATAACGATCCCCGAGCGTATCCTTGCGGAAGTAGAGCTGGATTCGCCCAGACTGATCCGCCACATGCGCGAACGTCGTCTTTCCGTGGGCGCGCCAGGCGACAATGCGGCCGGCGAGCTGGACGACCGGACCTTCCTCCGCGTCGCCCGCCTCCGCGAGCGCCTCGGTCGCGCTGTGGGTGCGCGTGAAGCCGTACGCGAACGGCGCTACGCCAAGCGCCGCGAGCGCGTCCAGCTTTTCCCGCCGGGCGCGCATGACAAAGTTGAGATCCTCGCTCACGCCGCCGCCTCGCCGCCCTGGCCGAAGCGCTTCAAGTACGCCTCGATGAAGGCGTCAATGTCCCCGTCCATAACCCGATGGACGTCACCAACCTTGAGCTCGGTGCGATGGTCGTTGACCATCGTGTAGGGTTGAAAGACGTAGCTGCGGATCTGGCTGCCAAACGTGATGTCTTTCTTCTCGGAGTCGATTTCGGCCTTTACCGCCTGACGCCGCTCGACTTCTGCCTGATACAGCTTGTTCTTGAGGACCTTCATCGCCGTCGCGCGGTTCTTGAACTGCGAGCGCTCCTGCTGCGATGAGACCACGATGCCCGAGGGAATGTGGGTGAGGCGCACCGCCGAGCTCGTCTTGTTGACGTGCTGGCCGCCGGCGCCGGACGCGCGGAAGACATCCATACGGATGTCCTCCTCCCGCAGATCGATGTTGATCTCCTCGTTGACGACGGGATAGACGAAGACCGAGGCAAAGCTCGTGTGTCGACGCGACTGGGCGTCGAACGGCGAGATGCGCACCAGGCGATGCACCCCTGCCTCCGGGCGGAGAAAGCCGTACGCATAGCGACCCTTGATCTCGAGGATCGCGCCCTTGATCCCGGCTTCTTCGCCTTCGCTGAGGTCGAGAATGTCGACGGCAAATCCCTTCCTCTCGGCCCACCGGGTGTACATGCGCATGAGCATCTTCGCCCAGTCCTGCGCCTCCGTCCCGCCAGCGCCGGCGGCGATCTCGATCTGCGCGTCGCGATGGTCCGCTTCGCCGCGAAGGAGCGAGCGCAGCTCGAATTCGCCGATCTCGGTGGCGAGCTGCTCCGCCTCGCCCTCGACTTCCCGCTCCATGTCATCGTCCGGTTCGGCGGCGAGCATCTCCTCGAGCTCGATCGCCGTCTTGACCCGCGCGGCGAGACGCTCGTAAGGCTCCACCCACGCCTTGAGTGCCTTGGACTCCTCGATCACCTTCTGTGCCTGCTCCTGATCGCTCCAGAAGCCGGGATCGGCCATGCGCGTCTCGAGGGCGCTCAGCGTCGCGCGCTTGCGCTCGAGGTCAAAGATACCCCCTCAGCTCGACGAGACGCGCCTCGTGCTGGCGCAGTCTGCGAGCTCGATCCGACTCAGCCATCGACGCTCCACGTCCGGGTACGCGACGAGCCGTCGCGCCACTGCGGCGAACGACGGCTCGCGTTCAACGGAATATATGCGGCCCCGAGAGTCGCGACCAGCGTCTAGAACAGCTTCTTCCCGCCGGCGAGAACTTCGTTGAGCGCATCCTGGAAGTGCGTCGTCGTTTCGGCGAACTCCTTTCCCATCTGATCGACGTACTCCTCGTAGCTCTTCTTGATCTCCTCGCGGAACAGCTGCTTGAGCGTGCCGTTGCGAAGCCCTTCTTCCCGCTTTTGGGGGAAGTACGCGACGATGTCGGACACGAGCGCGCGCGCGAGTCGCTTTGCCTTCACGTTCGGATCGTTCGAGAGGAACGGATTGATCGATCGCGAAGGCGCTGCGGGCGCTGAAGGCGCTGGGACAGACACGCGAGGCGTTGGCGCATTCGACGCGACCGGGGTCGCCGCGGCCGGCTGTGGGCGCGGAGGGATCGACGGCTGCGATGGAGCGCGTGCGGCGCCCGGCACATTCGGCGCGGACGGTCGTGGAGTCGGTGGTGGTGTCACCGGCGCCGACGGGCGCGGCGCTGCTGGCGTCGGAATCGGCGGCGTTACCGGCCGCGAGCCGGTGAGCGGCGTCTTCCGCGCGAATGGCGCCACTCCCGGCGTCGGTGGGGCAGGCGTCGGCATGCGCGGCGGCGGTGGCGCCTGTGGGCGCGGGGTCGGACGCGCGGCCGGCGCTGCCGTTGCACGCCCATCGCTGAAGTCGTTCTCGATCGCACCGCCCTTGCCGATCGTGATCACGCCGCCACACACACTGCATCGCGCGCGCACACCGGCCGTGGGAATCTTCGTCGGATCAACGCGAAAGACCGACCGGCACTCCGGGCAGGAGACGTTCACTTCCCCTCTCCGATCTCCAGCGGGGCCGGCTGTGGCGACACGTCCTCGACCGCCGGATCGTGCCGGCGATCGACGACGAAGACGGAGCCTGGAAGAGTCTTGGCGTAGCTCTTCATTTCCGTGGCAAGCTCACTGACCTGTCCGGGATAGGTGAAGTGACGACGTTCGTTCGTGACGATGCCAATCGAGACTGTCATGAGCGGCACGCGGTGCAGCTGCCCACGGCGATCCTTCCCAAAATAGTACCCTGCACGCCGATCTTGCTCGGAGTACTGAAATGGCACGAGTGCATCGAAGATCGACACGATCTCCTGACAGGTCTCGGCAATCGCTCCCGCTGGAACAATAAAGATGAAGTCGTCGCCACCGATATGCCCAACGAACCCGTTCTCCCCGCAGACGCCCTTGACGACGTCGTGAAGGATCTTCGCCAGAATACGAATGACCCGGTCGCCATCAAAATAGCTATACCGGTCGTTGTACTCCTTGAAGTGGTCGAGGTCCGCGTAGCACACCGCAAACGTCTCCGGAGTGGTGAGACGCCGAACAATTTCCGCCTCAATGCCCGGTGGCCCCGGAAGCCGGGTCGACGGATGCACGTACAGATCACGATCCGCACGTCGGACGAGCGCATCAAGACGCGCGGTGATCTCCGGCGGCGACGTCTGCGTGCTCAACACCTCGTCGGCACCAACGGCAAACGCGCGCTGGAGGAGCGACACGTCTTCTTGAACGAGAATGACTGCGGGAATCACCCCGGTGAACGAGTCGGCTTTGAGACGGCGGCATGCGTCAGCGGCGCGATCGAGCGAGGTGAGCGCATCGAAGATGACGACGCGCGGGCGCCCGCGGAGCGTGATACCCATGAGCTCGTCCGGCTGATTCACCACGAGCAGAGGATACGAACGCGCTTCCAGCCACGCACGTACCGCGGAAGGAAGCGCGTGCTCGTCGCTCGTGTAAAAAATCGCCGGGGATTGGGCCACGCTAGGTGGTCCTCTTGTCTGCTCGGGCTAACGTACCGCTCGCTTTCACCAGGTCAAAAGCGAACGCACCTGCGTGATTCTTTGAGAGACGACCTAAGCGCGTGACGCGTAACCCCTAGTGGCGTGGGAGGATCGACGCCATGGGTAACTCCCCCTCCAGTCTCAGATAGCCCGGCATCCCCTCGCGCGTTCGCAGTCGCAACGTTACGAATGCATCGACGGAGCTCAATGCATGGTTCGCGATGATGACCCCCAGGTATTCCACCGAACGCTTGTACGCGACGTTGCTACGCACGATGGTGCGGCGAAATACATCGTATTCCACCTGCGCCGTTCGCCATGACCAGCGGTACGCAGGTGGTATGGCGTTCACCTCGTAGAACTCCAGGGCGCTAACGTACGCCGGTGACCCGGCGGGAGGCGCGTTGTTGGCATCCTCCCAGAAAAGGCGTCGCGCATCCAGCCAGCGTCGACCGTTGTAGGTCGTCGTGTCGGTCTCGGGTTCGATGTCGCCGCCGGGCAGCAGGTCGAATTCCCCGCTCTCGGGGTTCTTCAGCATGTGCTCGTAATACTCGAAGTCTCCCACGGGGTATGGTCCAGGGTACCGGGACCGGGCGACATCGCGCGCGAGTGACTGGTATTCGCGCCGGCGTCGGCTCCCTTCGCGCCTCACGTCGATGTACTGCAGCCAGGCCCAGACCTCGAGGGCGATGTACGGCAGCCATCGTTTCTGGCCGAGCACCGCTTGCCCGCTGCCGGGGGCCGCGGCGGACGCGAGGGGCGCCCACCACCGCGGACGAGGCACGCGAGGAAGTGGACCGGATTCGGGGCTCGTGGGGACCGCGCCCGGTGGGATCACGAGCGTGTGAGAACCGGCGAAGTCGCCGCGGGCTGCCTGCGCGAAGGCGGGAAGCGCCGCCACCATCATGACTACGCCCAGCGAGAGGGCGCGCATCTCAGAAGAGGTAGCGAAGAGAGACGTAGGTGGGGCGTTTCCCGGCGTCCGTCGAAAATCCCTCGAAGATGGTGGCGATGTCCAGGCGCAAATTGCTCGTCGCCAGGCCAAGGCCCATCGACGGCCCTGCCGACTCGGCGCTGCGTGCCGATTCGAAGATATACCCGCCGCGAAGGTGCGCCCGTCGCCGCCAGCTGAGCTCGGCACCGACACGGGGCGCCGGCGACTCCATGTTCAATCGGTCGACGACGTCCCCCGTGAGCTTGAGCTCCGTCTCGGGCGCGTATCGATCCATTCCTGGAACGCGATACAGCACGCCGATCTGGATTCGCGTGGGCAGCGGATCCGCCTGATCGCTGTCGTTCACCTGGAGTGGCGCTCCGACGTTGCGCACGGCGACGCCGACTGACATCGGCACGAGAAAGCCGAGATCGTATTGCGCACCGACGTCGAGGGCGCTCGTCGTCCCCGAGAAGGAGGGGCATCCCGCCGTGCAGTCGAAACGCAGTTGCACGATCTTGAAGGTGATGCCGGCGCTCATTCGCCCGCCGATCGGCGTGCCGTACGTCGCCGCATACACGACATTCCGCGTCAGGAGCGATCCAATCTCGGTGCCCGACGAATCGACGACGGGGGAGTCCCCAAAGTCGAGCGCGTACAGGGAGATGGCGAACACGCCCAACAGCGACGATGGAATCAGTATGGAGACGACGTCCCCGGTGCCGATGATCGTTTCGTAATGGTGCACGGCGACCTCGCGCCGTTCGGAGCGCGCGAGACCAGCCGGATTCCACCACAGTGCCTCCGTGCCACCCTCGGGATCGGCGACGAGCGCTTGTCCCATCCCGACCGCCCGCGCGCCGATCGGCAGCAAGAGGAATGGCGCACCCTCCGTGGTAAGCCCGGACGGCTGAGCGCTCGCGGTCGTTCCCACGAGAGACAGCAGCGCGATGACTGCCCGCGCCTTAGAGCGGCGTCGCCTCATCAATGAGCATGACAGGGATGTCGTCGCGCACCGCATAACGAAGCCGGCACGCATGGCAGAGCAAGCTCTGCTCTTCCTCGCGGTATTCCAGCTCCCCCTTGCACTTCGGGCAGACGATGATGCGGAGTACTTGCGGGGACAGGCTCATCGACCTCCTTCCTGCGGAAGCGTGTAGCCGAGGCGTCGCAGGGACTGGACGTTGCGACGCCAATTGGGAAGCACCTTGACCCAGAGGTCGAGGAACACCGGGTGACCGACGAGGCGCTCGATCTTGAGGCGTGAGGCGCGCCCGAGCTCTCGGATCCGAGCTCCCTTGTGGCCCACGAGGATGCCCTTCTGGCTCTCCCGCTCGACGTAAATGACTGCTCGAATGTACACCGGCGAGCGGTCCTCGCGAAACTCCTCGATACCGCATGCGACGCTGTATGGAACTTCGTCCTCGAGCTGCTCGAGCGCGGTTTCGCGTACCAGCTCGCTGGCGAAGAAGCGCACTGATTGCGTTCCGATCTCGTCGTCCGGATAAAGAAATGGACTCTCCGGGAGGTGCGGGGTGGCCTCGCGAACAAGCGTATCGACACCGTCGCCGGTGAGCGCCGAGAGCTGGATTGCGGCAGGCATCTCGCGACGCAGTGCGTCCCGTGCCTGGGGGCTCAGGGTGTCGATCTTGTTGAGCACAGTCAGGATCGGGGCGCGCGGATCGCGCGGGAGCTCGGCCGCCTCGCGGAGCGGCGGTGGAGCGCCCTCCCGTGCGTCGGCGACGTAGGCGATCACGTCCGCATCCTCGAGCGCCTTGAGAGATGTCGCGCGCATGGAACGTTGAAGCTCATAGCGCGGCTCCAGCAGCCCGGGGGTGTCGAGAACGATCATCTGCACCTCGTCTCTCGTCAGAATCCCAACGATGCGGTCTCGGGTGGACTGCGGTTTGTCGCTCGTGATGCTGAGCTTCTCGCCGATGAGGCGGTTGAGCAGCGTCGATTTGCCGGCGTTCGGCTTGCCGACCACGGTCACGATTCCGGCGCGGGTCATGATGGGTTCAAGTTAGCGCTTGGGAGCCGTGTGTCTCCTCTGAGACCCTCTCTAGGAGACATGGGGTTACAACGGGGCACGGCTGAAGACATCAGGAGTCAGGAGACAGGAGTCAGGAGTCAGGGGTCAGGGGACGGAACGGCGCGGCGGCTTCGCTGCCGCGCTCATCA
>DATFFP010000004.1:0-78876 GCA_035249985.1 Gemmatimonadaceae bacterium | reverse complement strand
AGGCCGGGTTTCCCCATTCGGCCACCTCGGGCTCACTGGCTGTGTGCGCCTCCCCCGAGCTTTTCGCAGCTTACCGCGGCCTTCCTCGCCTCCGTGTACCCAGGCATCCCCCACATGCCCTCGCTCGCTTGACTACCTCTTCAGATATCCAAGCAGAGCACGCGCATCGAATGTGCAATCAAATCATCAAGTCAACGAACGCTGCTTCCCTCGCGGAAAACATCGCTCGCGCTCGATGAGAATTCACATCCCAACGATCTACTCGATCATCACTTGTCAAACAGCGGCCGCGCACAACGTGCCACGCGGACAAGACTCGAATTTTAGCCGATTGCAGGGCATCAGTCAACGCGAGCACATTGCACGCGCGTGACGTCACCACTCCAAAAGGGCGCGAAGAATACACAGACGGACACCCCATTTCAAGTGGGTGTTAAACCACTCATTTCAACCGTGCCCCCAGTCGCACTCGTCTCCTCCAAGGGCGCTCGCCGCTGGGCGAACGGTCACCCCTGGATTTATCGCAGCGACGTCGTCACGCGCCCGGACGCCGACGCGGGGGTTGCCCTGGTGCAAAATGGCGCCGGCGCGCCACTCGGCTGGGCGTTGTGGAGCCCGCGCTCGGAGATATCGCTCCGGCTCCTCGATCGATCGCCAAAAGCGCAGATCGACGCGATGTGGTGGCGCGCTCGGCTGGAACATGCGATCGCGCGACGCGCTCCACTCGACGACGTCGCGACCGCGTTCCGGCTCGTGCATGGCGAAGCGGATGGATGCCCCTCGCTCATCTGCGATCGCTACGATCGGTGGCTCGTCGTTCAACTGTTGAGCGCCGGCCTCGAGCGCTTTCGCGATGCCATCGTCGAGTCCTTGATCGATCTCGTCGAGCCGCAGGGAATTCTCGCGCGCAACGACGTTCCGGTGCGCGCCAAGGAGGGGCTCCCTCGCGAGACCGTCGTCCTGTTCGGCGATGTGCCGCGAGAGATCGAGGTGATGGAATACGGCCTTCGGTATCTTGCGGCGCCGTGGGATGGGCAGAAAACAGGCGCATTTCTCGATCAGCGCGAAAACCGCGCGCTCGCGGGCGCGGTCGCGCGCGGACGGGCCCTGGATTGCTTCAGCTACCACGGGTCGTTCGCGCTTCATCTCGCTCGGCAAGCCACCACGGTCATCGCGCTCGATGCCTCGGCCCCGGCACTGTCGCGGGCGCGTGACAACGCCGCGCGCAACGATCTTCATAACATCGAGTTCGTCGAGGGAGACGCGTTCGAGTGGCTTCGCGCCGCCGAGCGACGGCGTGACCGGTTCGACACGATAGTTCTCGATCCGCCGGCCTTTGCCAAGACGAGGGATGCGCTTCCCTCGGCGCTGCGCGGATACAAGGAGATCAACTTGCGCGCGATGCGCTTACTCGCGCCCGGGGGAACCCTCTTTACCGCGAGCTGTAGCTATCACCTTACGAAAGCGCTTTTTCTCGAGGTGCTCGAGGCGGCCGCCGCCGACAGCGGGCGGCGCATTGCGCTGCGCGAGATCCGAGGGCAACCGCTCGACCATCCGGAAGTGCTGACGATTCCCGAGAGCGGCTACATCAAGGGCGCTTTGCTCGAAGCGCTGGATTGACCTGACAGCCCGGACACCAGTACGTCGATCGCGCGGCCTGCACGAGGCGCGCGATCGACGTCCCGCACCGTGGGCAACGCTTCCCTTCGCGATCGTACACGTTCAAGCGTGCCGAGCCAGCCGTCGTGTAACGCCCGGATCCGTCTCGGCCTCGTGAGAGCACGCGACGGATGGCGCGCACGAGTCGCTCGACATCGCGCGCCCCGAGCCGCGATGCCGGAACCCGCGGATCGATGCGCGCGAGCCAGAGCGCTTCGGCCGCGTAGATGTTGCCGATGCCAGCGACCACGCTTTGATCGAGCAGTGCCGGCTTGATCGCGATGCGGCGCCGCGCCAGCGCAGTGCGTAGATGGGCCGCGTCGAACTGTTCGCTGACGGCATCGGGGCCGAGAATCGTCGCGATCGACGCGCCCGGCTCGAGCACCTCCACCGTGGACAGGGCGCGCGGATCGGCGAGCACGATGCGGGACCCGTTCTCGAGCTCGAGAACGAAGCGCGCGAATCGAGGAAGCTCTTCGTCGCGGGGACTGACGACCCAATTGCCAGTCATACGAAAATGCACGTGCAACATCGCGCCGTCGTCGAGCACCGCAAGCTGATGCTTGCCGCGGCGCTCGACGCGCGCAATCGCACGACCGACCAAGCGTCGCAGACTCGTCTTCCGGAGATTCCGGCCGACGTATGGGTGGAGCACTATCGCGCGAACGATGCGGGCGCCGGACGTTGCGCGAGCGAGTGCACGCGCGGCATGCTCGACTTCAGGAAGCTCAGGCACGAACGCCAACGTACCCTGGCCTGCGGGAGTGCTCAAGCCGGCGCGATTGACAGCCCCGCCTGGCCCCGGCGAGTATGAGCGCGTGCTGAAGCCCCCTCGCTCCGCGGAAACGCCCCCAATGGTTCGCGCGTTGCGCGCCCCCGCGGTGCGCCGCACGCTGCTCGTCATCCTCGTCCTCAATCTCTTCGTCGTCGCGATCAAGGTCATCGTCGGCGTGCGAACGAACTCGCTGTCCGTCCTCGGGGCGGCGCTCGAATCCTCGCTCGATCTCATCAACAATATCGTCGGCATCGCACTCGTGAGGCTCGCCGCCATCGAGCCGGATGAGGACCATCCCTACGGTCACGGAAAGTTCGAGACGGTCGGGGCGCTCGGCATCGTCGTCTTCCTGTCGATCACCTGTTTCGAGCTGCTTCGCGAGGGAGTGCTGAGCGTCATGCGCGGCCGCGAGCCACGCCCGCCGTCAGTGCTCGAGCTCTCCGCGATCGCGGCGACGATGGGGATCAACCTCTTCGTGGTGTGGTACGAACGGCGCCGCGCCACTCAGCTCGGCAGCGCGTTCCTCATGGCCGATGCGGCACACACGCAGAGCGACATCTACGTCACGCTCGCCGCTGTTGGCTCACTCATCCTCACGCGCGCGGGGTGGGGGTTCGTCGATCCGATCCTCGCGATCGTCGTCGCACTCATCATCGCGTGGCACGGGTACGAGATCGTGCGATCGACCGTGCCAGTGCTCGTGGACGCGCGCGCTGTCGACGCGGCGGAGATCCGACGCCTCGTCTCGGCGATCCCTCGCGTCGTCGACGTGCGCTCCGTCCGGTCGAGGGCAAGTGCGTCGGGCGCGGTGCTGGCGGAAGTCACCATCGTGGTCGACGGGCACATCAGCGTCTCGGACGCGCACGCGGTCATGGACGCCGTCGAGGAACGGATCGCCGCCGAGCTCGGCGCCTCGGAAGTCCACGTGCACGTCGAACCCGTCTGAGTCGCGCGTATTAGTGCTGTAGTGCTGCTAAATAGCGACGTACTCGATACTTGCGCGTCTTCACAGGGTGTCTAGCTTAGGAGCGTCGTCCCCACCAGCAGCCTCGTCAATGGCCCAGCGTCTCCAATCGCTGCAGCACGAATACACGCTCTTCGTGGAGCAGGAGATAGAGCATTACAAGGAGTCGGTGTCTCGAGGCATTCTCCTCGGCATCGGTGACGAGGCGGTTCAGACGCTGGCGACCCACCAACAGCTTGCGCTCACCGAGCTCATTCTGTGCGACGAGGTCGACCGGATCATCAAGGCGCGACTGCGCCTCCCGAGCTATCAAACGTGGCGGCGGCGACGCCTCCGCGCGATCAAGGATTACTCCCGTCCCGAGCGCTGGGGACTGAGTCCCAACGAGCCGATCGTTCGCGAGGTCCCCATTGCATCCGATGGACATGTGCTCGTCGCGGGAGCGGCGGCCGAGGGGCCGGCGCTTTACCTGGCCGCCCGAGGGTGCGCTGTCACGTCGGTGGAGGCGGAAGAGGAGATCGTGGAGAGGGTGATCAGCTGTGCGGTGGAGGTCGGCCTCACCGGTCGGATTCGCGGCTTCGTCTCCGATCTCGGGGTGTGGCGTCCCGATATGCCGCTCAATGCGGTCGTCTGCACGCCAGCGGCGTTCGGGGGCCTGTCCGATAGCGAGCGCGCCCACGTCATCACGTTGCTCCAGAACGCCACCGCGGATGGCGGCGTCCACCTCGTGCAGACGCTCGTTGCGGGGCATCGAGCGCTCTCCGTCGAGGAGCTCCAGCAGCGATACCTCGGCTGGACGGTCGAGCTGCAGCACGACGAGCGCGAGACTTTCCTCGCGCGGAAGGCAGTCGCCTGACGTAGAACGACACGAATTCTACAATTGTCGACGTGTCGGAGTGCAACACCGGAGACCTCGCCGGTGTTGTTGTGCTTTCGTATCTCGTTGTTCCGCCGCTGGTTACAAAACGGGAACGAAACGGCACGTGGGGTGCTTCTAGGGTACGCGCCCGTGGGGATCAGGGCGCGCCCCGACCGTTCCGGGGCGCTCATTACATCGAGGTGTGGGATGGCCAAGACCAAGCGCATTCGCGCGGCTGAAGAGCCGCTGGGTATCGTGATTTCTCGCGGGTCGCGCGAAGAGCCGCCCCCGATGTTCAGCGTGTACGTCTGGGGACCCGCGCCCGAGCCCGAGCCGGCGACCGATTCGAAGGCCGCCTGAATTCCGCGGCAGGACGAGCGCCGGAAGCGAACCGCTTCCGGCGCTCGTTTCATTCAGGGTATGCCGCTTGCCCATGACGCACGCGTGCACGACACCTCCGATGATTGGGAAGGACAGCGGCGTGCGCTGCTCTCCCAGCGCATCTCCGAGCTCGGGTTGTCGATCCGTGGGACGCTGGTGGAGCAGCTCGTGGAGCGACTCTATCGCGAGCTCGACACGCGCGGCCTCGCGTTTCGACCGCCCGTCTACCTCAGCGACCAGTGGGGCTGTCCGGACGGCACGCCGCTCATCGGAGTACCGTTCTACCTCGCCGACCCCCGCCTAACGAAGCTCGAGGAAGAGATGGCGGTCGACGTGGAAGGCGAGCTCGACGCGATGCGCTATCTCCGCCACGAGGCGGGTCACGCCTTCAACTATGCATACCGCCTGTACGAGCGGGCGGACTGGCACGCGCTCTTCGGACCGTACTCTCGTCCGTATCGCGAACGGTATCGCGCCGATCCGTTCTCCCGAGACCATGTTCGCCACATTCTCGGATGGTATGCGCAGAAGCACCCGGATGAAGACTTCGCCGAGACGTTCGCGGTGTGGCTCACCCCGGATCTCGACTGGCGGACCGAATACGCAGGGTGGCCCGCGCTCGCGAAGCTCGAATACGTCGACGCGGTGATGCGCGAGGTTGGATCGACCATTCCCATCGTTCCGGCGCCGACCGATGACGACCTCCCCGTGGAGGCGATGAACTACACCGTCGAGGAGCACTATCGATCGGCCGAGGAGCGCCTTCCGATCGAGGATGAGCGCCATTTCGATGGAGATCTCCGCACGGTCTTCGCCTCGTCGGCGGTCGCCCCGCAGGGCGAGCGTGCGACGGACTTCCTTCGACGTCATCGTCGGGAGGTCGTCAGGCGCATTGCCTACTGGACGGGTGAGAGTCCCACGATCCTGCGCGCCTTCATCGATTTCCTCGCCGCGCGCGCGGAGATCCTGGATTTGCGCGTTTCCGGACTCGAGGCGGCGACGCTCATCGAGCTGACGTCATTCGGGACGGCCGTGATGATGAACTACCGCTACACGAGCGTGCTGGGCCGCCGTAAGCGAAGTGCCGGATGAAGATCGCTTTGTTGCACACGCGCGAGGCGGCCGAGGCGCCGACCGACCCCGTGCTCGGCCAGCTCTCGGACACGCTCAGCCGCCTGGGTCACGAGGTGAAGCCGGTGGAGGTCGACAAGCGTGTGGAGCCGCTCGTGAGCGCGCTCCGGCAGTGGGAGCCCGACCTCATCGTGAACATCGCCGAGTCGTTTCAGGGAAAGAGCGCGCTGGAGTCGAACGTCGCGGCGCTCCTCAATCTCATGGGGATGCGGTACACGGGGTCCAGTCCCGCCGGGCTCATCCTCGCCGGCGACAAGATTCTCGCGAAGAAGATGCTCACCTTTCACGGCATCACGACCCCACGCTTCGCCACGATTTATCGCGGCGCGCTGGATTGGGCGGAGGAGCTGCATTTCCCGGTGATCGTGAAGCCGCCGCAGGAGGACGCGTCGGTCGGCCTCACGAGCGCCTCGGTCGTACGGGACCTCAAGCAGTTACTCGAGCAGATGGACGCGCTGCAGAGCGAGTTCGAGCAGCCCGTGCTCGTCGAGGAATTCATCGATGGACGCGAGTTCTACGTCGGGGTGCTCGGAAACGCGAATGCTCGTGCGCTCCCCGTGATCGAGCTCGATTTCTCGAAGTTTCCGAAGGACCGTCCGCGGATGGCGAGCTGGGACGCGAAGTGGGGCGACGACGAGGGCGGCGGCGCGGAGTTCGAGGGCACCACGTCGATTTTCCCCGACGATCTCTCCGAGGAACTGATCGAGCGCCTGAACAAGGTTGCCGTCGACGCCTTTCACGCGTTGCGGCTCCGTGACTACGGGCGGATCGACCTTCGCGTGAGCGAGGCCGGAGAGATCTACGTGATCGAGGTGAACCCCAACTGCTATCTCGAGCGGGAGAGCGAATTCGCGCGGGCCGCCGCGCGCGGGGGGCTCGACTACGACGCCCTCATCGAGCGCATCGTCGAGCTGGCCGCGGCTCGTTACGCGCGGTAAGCGTGGGCTCGATGCACAAAGGGCCGGCGACGTCGCCGGCCCTTCTGTTTCACCATGTGCCTACATCGACTTGCGGCGCGAGCGCTTCCGCGTGGACTTCCGAGCGCCGCCCTTTCTCGCGCCGCCCTTCTTCCGCGTGGACTTGCGCGTCGACTTCCGACCACCCTTTCTCGCGCCTTTTTTCCTTGCAGGCATTGGTTCTTCTCCCTTGAAGGAGTGAAGGAACCGCCGATCCCCCGGTGGATCGGCGAGTGTGGCGGGTCTGCAGCCCGCCCACGTCTCAGACGGCTTCGGACAGGCTCGTGAAGTTGAAGTCCCGTACCTTGATCGCTGGCATGACCACGGCGCCTCCAGCCTCCGTGCCCGCCACGCGCATCGGCCGCCCCAGCATCTCCAGGTTGTTGAGCATGAACAGCGGCGACTCGTTGAACCGCAGATTGCGAATCGCCTTGGCGATCTTGCCGTTCTCGATGAGGAAGGTGCCGTCCCGCGTGAGCCCGGTGTAGAGCACGGTGCGTGGATCGACCTCGCGAAGGTACCAGAGCCGCGTCACGAGAACGCCGCGCGGGGTGGAGCGAATCATGTCGTCGAGCGAGGCGGTGCCGCCGAGCATCTTTACCGAGCTCGGGAAGCCCGTGGGCGTCGTGTTGCTCTTCTGTGCCCAGAACCGCGAATAGTAGAGCTGTTTCAGCACACCGTTCTCGATCCAGACCTGGCGGCCTAACGGCAGCCCGTCGCCGTCGTAGGGTTGCGACGACAGATCGGGATCCGTGGGATCGGAGATCAGCGTCACACGCGAGTCGACGAGCTTTTCGCCGATCTTGTTGCCGCCGCCCTGCTTGACGAACGGGCTGCGGCCCTCATCGGCGGAGCGCGCATCGGCGTAGAAGACCAGCAGTTGGACGAGATCAGCCACGGCCTGCGGCTCGAGGATCACCGTGTACCGGCCCGGCTCGATCGCGACCGGACTCCGCGACAGACGCGCCTTGTCGATGGCGCGCTTGCTCACTTCGGCGAAGTTGATCTTCGACCAGTCGTTGTCGTCGGCGCCGGCCCACCCGGAGCCCGTGCCGTCGGAGGTGCGGACCGTCAGCGTGTAGTTCGCCGTGGTCGACCGATGATACGCGAACTGCCCCGCCTTGTTGCCGATGGCGTTCGACTGCGCCGAAGTGACGATGTAGCCGGCGGCGGCGAGATCCTTGGCGTCGCGCGCGGGGCCTAACGCGGTGAGGGCCGCGCGCGCACGATCGTCGGGGGTGAGATTGGCCGTCCCGTCGAACCAGCCCTGGACATTCGAGTATTGCTGCGGGCCAAGGGGCGGCATCGACTCCGGATCGTCGGGAGCGAGGCGCGCGAGCACCTCCGATTGCTCGACGGTGCGGCGCAACGCCTCGTCGGAGAGATCATTGGTCGTGACGGCGGCGTGCTTGGGACCGAATGCGCTCTCGATGACGACGTTCGCGTTGATCACGCCGCCCGAGGTGCTCATCTGGTTGGCCGCGAAGCGAACGTTCCCCTGATAGCTGCTGTCGATGGTGACGCGCACCGACTCGGCCTTCGAGAATCCGATCGCGCGTCCGACGATCGCCTGTGCCTCTTCGCGCGTGAGGACGTTCGCGTTCGCCACGGCCGAATGGCGAGGCGTTGCGGGAATCAACCGCTTCGGCGCGCTCACGCTTTCCTCCCCGTGTTGATCACGTTGATCTGACGGAAGCGTGCGGGCGGGCAGCCGTGACTCACCGCATTGATCTGCGGCGGCTGGCCCTTGCCATCGAAGAAGCTGGCACCGAGCTCGTAGCTGCGGCGTCCGCCAATCATGTCCATCGCGTTCCAGAAGTCGGGGGTTCGCATCTGGTAGGCGACGTCCTTCAGCATCCCGACGATCTTGCCGCCGCGGATCTCGTGGAACACCTGCCCACCGAACTGCGCATTGTACCGCTGCTGATCGATCGAGAAGGAGCCATCTCCGACGATCGCGATCCCGCGGTCCGTATCGGCGATGATCTCCTCCCACCCGAGGTCGCGATCGCCCGGCAGCAGCGAGACGTTAGGCATGCGCTGGAACTGAATGCTCGCCCACGAGTCGCCGTTGGAGCAGCCGTGCGAACGGGGCGTCACGTTCTGCTGGTCGTACCACCACTTGAGCCAGTTGGCCTGCTCGCGCGTGGTCTGGTAGTCGTTGAAGATGCCGTTCTTGACGATGAGGAAATCCTCGGGCTTCACGCCTTCATCGTCGTAGCCGATGGTGGCGCAAGCGCCCGGCTGCGAGCGATCGCCCTGCACGTTCATGAACTCGGGGCCATACTTGAGCTTGCCGAGCATCTTTTCAGGTGGCGCGATGAACGACGTTCCGGCGTAGTTCGCCTCGTAGCCCAAGGCCCGGTCGAGCTCGGTCGGGTGCCCGATCGACTCGTGAATGGTGAGCCAAAGGTGCGAGGGATGCAGGATGAGATCGTACTTGCCAACCTCCACCGGTTTCGCCTTGAGCTTCGCGGCCGCCTCTTCAGCCCACTTCGGCGCATTGCCCACGATGTCCTGCGCGAGCACGTACTCATATCCGCGCCCCGCCGGCTGCACGACGCTGGAGCGATTCTGAAAATCGGAGAAGTCGGCCGCGACCGCGGTGATCTGCATCGGGACCCAGCTGCGAATGAGCGTCTGGTCGATGAGCGATCCTTCGGTACTCGCGAAATGCCGGTCTTCCTTGACGAAGTACATGACGCTGAAGACGTACTTGACGTTCGGCACCTTGAGCGCCTCGGCGTTGGCGCGGAGCAGGAGGTCGACCTTCTGCTCGATCGGCACCGTCCACGGGTCGATTTCGTAACTGCTCTTCCACGTCACGTTCCGGTGCACTTCGGTGGGCGCCATCTCGACGGGCCGATCGCGCGCGATCCGGCTTGCCTTCGCGATAGCCACCGCCTCTCGCGCCGCGGCGGCGACCGCATCGGCGGTGAGCGTGCGCGTGGCGCCGAAGCCCCAGGTTCCATCGACGAGCGCACGAACGCCGCACCCGATGGAATCGGTGTCGACGACATTGATGATCTGCTGCTCGCGGGTCACGATGAAGTTGTTCCGGTATCGGCCGATGCGGACATCGGCGTATCCGGCGCCCGCGTCGCGAGCGGCGTCGAGCGCCCGCATCATGAGCTCGCGGGTCGGGACCTCGACGTCAGTTGGTCGAGTGGGCTGCGGAGTCTGGGTCGGCGCCGGTGCCGGCACCGTCGCGGGGGCACCGCTCGCGCAGGCGCCGGTCCACAGCGCGGCGGCGGCCAGGGACCCGTGCCTGAGGAATTCTCGCCGGTCAGTCATTACACCGCATCGCTGAGACTGGTGAAGTTGAAGTCGCGCACCTTGAGGGGCGGGACGACGACGGCGACGCCGGGGCTGCCGCTCTCCGATGCGCTCACGCGCACCGGCCTCCCCATGGCCTCGACGTTGTTCAGCATGAAGATCGGCGACTCGTTGAAACGCAGATTCTTCACGGCGTTGGTGATCTTGCCGTTCTCGATGAGGAACGTACCGTCGCGCGTGAGACCAGTGACGAGGAGCACACGCGGATCGACCTGCCGGATGTACCAGAAGCGAGTCACGAGAATGCCGCGCTGTGTGGAGGCGATGAGCTCCTCGATCGTGGCGGTGCCGCCACTCATCGACAGCGACGCGACGAAGGGCAGCGGTTGCTTCCCGGTCTTCTGGGCCCAGAATCGATCGTAGGCGAGGTTGCGGACCACGCCATTCTCGATCCAGACGGTGCGCGCCGTGGGCAGGCCCTCGTTGTTGAACGTGTTCGCCGGCGCCTCGGGATCGAGCGGATCGGACACGATCGTGACGCGCTCGTCGACGATTTTCATTCCGATCTTGTTGCCCCCGCCCTGCTTCGAGAAAAAGGATCGCCCTTCATCGGCGTTTCGTGCGTTGAGCGCGAAGCCCATGTTCTGCACGAGATTTCCGACGGCGGTCGGCTCGAGCACGACCGTGTAGCGTCCCGGCTCGATCGCGACAGGGTTCGCAGAGCGTCGTGCCTTCTCGATCGCGCGCGCGCCGAGCTCGGCGGGGCGAAGGCGCGACCAATCGTTATGCGCGGCACCGGCCCACCCCGAGCCATTGCCGTCGGGCGTACGGACGGTCGTCGTGAGCGCCGCCCCGGTTCCACGCGCGTACGCGAAGAGGCCTTTGGAGTTCGCGACTGCGAACGATCCCGCATTCGTCTCGAGGTAACCGGTGCCATGCAATCCCGCGGCGCTCGTCGCCTGCGTGATCGCACGCACGGCGGCGGCGCGGGCGATGGGATCGAGCGACGCCGTGGCGTCACTCCACGAGCGGGACTCGGCGTACTGCTGCGGATCGAGCTCGCCCATTTCCTCGGGATCTTCCGGGGCGAGCCTCGCGAGCCGCTCGGAGGTCTCCACGGCGTAGCGCAAGCCGGCGTCATCCAGCTTGTTCGTGGTGACGTTCGCGCTGCGCTTTCCAAAGAGACTGCGCACCGTGACGGTCGTATTGAAGTCATCACCCGCGGTGGAGATCTGGTTGAGGGCGAAGCGGGTGTTGCCCCGGCTTCCGCCCTGCAACGTGACGCGCGTTGCGTCCGCGGTGGCGAGCGCGAGCACTCGCTTCGCCAGCGCCTCCGCCTCGGCGCGACTGAGGTAGCGCGCGGGCTCGAGCAGCGAACGGGGCGCGCTCATGCTTGTCGCCCCGTATTGATGACGTTGACGTTCCGGAACCGCGCCGGGACGCAGCCATGACTCACGGCGTTGGACTGACTCGGCTGCCCCTTCCCATCGTTGAAGGCGCCGCCGAGCATGTAGCTGTCGCGGCCGCCGATCATGTCCATCGAATTCCAGAATTCGGGGGTGCGGAGCTGATAGGCGACATCCTTCAACATGCCGACGATCTTTCCGCCGCGAACCTCGTAGAAGACCTGGCCGCCGAACTGCGCGTTGTATCGCTGCTGATCGATCGAGAACGAGCCTTCGCCCACGATGGCGATGCCGCGATCGGTGGCGGCGATGAGGTCTTCCCACGAGTGGTTCTGCTCGCCCGGGAGGAGCGACACGTTCGGCATTCGCTGGAACTGCACATCGGCCCACGACTGCGCGTACGAGCATCCGTGGGAGCGCGTCTCCTGGTTCTGCCGCGAATACCACCACTGGAGCCACGGGGCCTGCTCGCGGGTGGTCTGGTAGTCGTTGAAGACCCCGTTCTTGATGATGAGAAATTCTTCCGGCCGAACGCCCTCATCGTCCCATCCGACGGCGGAGAGCGATCCCGACTGCGACCGATCGCCCTGCACGTTCATGAACTCCGGCCCGTATTTGAGGCTGCCGAGCATTTTCTCCGGCGGCGCGACGAAGGAGGTCCCGGCATAATTCGCCTCGTACCCCATCGCGCGATCGAGCTCGGTGGGATGGGCTATCGACTCGTGGATCGTGAGCCAGAGATGCGACGGATGAAGAATCAGATCGTACCGCCCCACTTCCACCGGCTTTGCCGACAGCTTTCTCACCGCTTCCTCGGCCCACCGTGGCGCGTTTTCGACGAGCTTCGCGTCGAGCACGTGCTCGTAACCCTTTCCCATCGGCTGCACATCGTTCGACTGGCGCGTCTGAAAATCGCCGGACGCCACCGCGGTGACGGTCATCGATGGCTGCGCGCGAAAGATCGTTTGCACGACGTAGGTGCCGTCGGTCGTTGCCAGCGTCTTCTCTTCGCGCAGGAAGAACATCTGAGAGTTGACGAACCGGGCACCCTGGACGCCGAGGGCCGCCGCATTCGCCGCGAGGAGGAGCGCCGCCTTCTCCTCGACGGGAACGTCGAAGGGATCGATGCGCGCGGGACTCCGCCACGATCCATCGGGCGTCGGCGTGACCGGAGCGAGCGTGACCGGGCGCACCATCGTGGTCCGATTCGCGCGTGCTTGCGTGACCGCCTGCCGCGCCACGCGTGCGACCTCTTCGCGCGTAAGATCGCGGCTGGCCGCGAACCCCCACGCCCCATCGACGAGCACCCGCACCCCAAAGCCGAAGGTCTCGTTGTCCACGAGGTTCTGCACGCGCTGCTCGCGCGTGAAGATGGCCTGATTCCGATTGCGGCTAATACGAATGTCGGCGTAGCTCGCGCCGGCGGACTTCGCCGCGTCGAGCGCCAGCATGGCCAGATCCTTGAATGTCGGGTCGCCACTGGCAGCGGCGGGCGACGGCGCGGGAGCAGGGGAAGGAACGGTGGCCGGCGCGCATCCGGCGATTCCGATGGCGGCGCTCGCGGCCGCGGCTTGCGTGATGAATTCGCGTCGTGTCTGCGGCACTCAACACCCTCGTGCTCGCACTCTGTGAACTCTCGTCGTCAACGCAGCAGTCGAGCTGGCGCGACGCGCATCGCGTGCAGATCTCGTCTTCCGGCGCGAATATAGAAATGCCCTCAGACGCACGCAATAGCGCACGGAAGTTTTTTTCCCGCACGTCAATTATCATGCGAGCGAGTCACGACGAATGAGCGATGCACGCGCATCGGCACACGTCCTCGTGATCGGGGGCGGTTTCAGTGGCGTCGCTGCTGCGGCGGCGCTTCACGCGCGGGGACATGTCGTGACACTCCTCGAGCGACACGCCGCACTGGGCGGACGCGCGCGGAGCGATGCGCGGAGCGAGGGTCCCGTCGACACCGGTGCGCAGCTGATTGCGTCGAGCTTCACGCACACGATGAGACTTCTCGCCACCGCTCGGCTCGAGGCAACGAACGCGCGCGACGTCTTCGTGCGCGACGGCAAGCGGCTTCCCATTCGCTTCGGCTCGATCGCCTCAATGCTACGGTTCGGCGGACTGGGGCCGGGCGACAAGCTGAAACTCGGCACGACTCTGCTTCCGCTCCTCGCGCGGCACGCGGGCTCGCTACGTGCGGACGACAATGACGGCCTGGAGGCGCTCGACGGTGTATCAGCCCGTTCCTTCGTGCAACAGGCGATCAGCGAACGCGCGGCGAACGTGCTCGTCGAGCCGCCGCTGAATGCGTTTTACGGCGCGCGCGGCCGCGAAACGAGCCTGGCTTTTTTTCTCACGCTTGGGAGATACGGCAGCGATGCATCGCTGCTGGCGAGTCGCGACGGATGGTCGAATGTACTCGCGACCGCCGCCGCGGGCGTGCGACTGGAGCTCAATGCGCACGTCGACGTGATTCAGGTCACCCCCACGGGCGTCGTGGCTCGTGATCGTACACATCGGGAATGGCAGGCGGACGCGATCGTGATCGCCACCAGCGCCGCCGTCGCGCACGCTCTCCTCGGACCCGTCGTCGGCGAGACGCACGCATTGGTGAGCTGGCTCGCCTCCGTCGTCACGCGACCGACGTGGACGGTGATGCTGACCCTCGCGCGGCCGATGCACGCGGAGACATTCGGGGTGCTCGCCGATCCGTCCGAGGCCACGATGGTGAGCGCATGCGCACTCCCCGCAGGCCGGTGGTCCGCTGAGGAGCGCTCGGCGGGAATCGTGCTCGCCTGGCCGACTCCGGATGCCGTCGAGCGGCTCGCGAATCATCCAGCGACCGAGATTGTCACCGCGATGATGCCGGAGATCGAACGGCTGGTCCCGGAGACACGCGCCGCGGTCGAACGCGCGCGCGTATTTCGTTTCGACGAAGGGACGCCGCTCGCGGAACCGGGGTTTCTCGCGCACCGAGCCATGGGCCGCCAGCTCGAGGAGCTGTTGCCGCTGCCGGTGGCGCTGGCGGGAGACTATCTCACGATGCCCCTCGTCGAGGGCGCCGTCGTGAGCGGGGAACGGGCTGCCGGGCGCATCGCCAGAATCCTGGCGCGTGCCTGACGAGTACGGTCAGGGCGACGCGGGTGGCGTCGTACTGTCGGCCGCCGGCGGTTGTGGGACCGTCGTATCGCTTTGCGGCGGCTGGACTGGCGCAGCGTGACGCACGGGGACCTCGAACGCCGCGATCACGGTGTCACCTTCCGTCACCTGAACATCATGCTGGAAAGGCATGAACATGTCGCCGGCACCGCGCACGGTGACGATGTGCAGCCCCTTGTCGACGCGGATGATCTGTGGAGCCGAGCCGTATGAGCGGCCGTCGATGATGATCGGAGCCGTGCCGCCGGCGACAGTGACCTTGATCCAACCATGTCGGGCGCCGGTCATGCGGAATGGCGCGGGGCCAACAGGTGATCGGACGAGACCCGAGTCGTCGAGCACGAGCGGCGCGCGCTCGAGCTCCAGGGGAGCGGCCACGACCGAATCGGGTCGCCGAGTCGTATCAGCAGCGGCAACTGTGTCGTTCGGCGCAGCGGAGTCTTGCACGGCAGGCGAGGCTGTGACGGGTTGCGCTGCTGCGCCCGAAGCCGCGAGCTGTTGCGCCTGATCGCGAAGCAGCGTGCCGGCGTGAACCAGCCCGCCCCAGAACTCCAGCGCCTGCGCACGCACCGGCGGAACGCCGTATACCACGCCGGCTAGCGCAGCGACCGCGACGGTCGTCTTCCATGGAAATCCGCGACGCTTTCGCCTCGGCTCATACCGAGGACCGCGCGCAGTGTTCGGTGAGGGACCCGCGGGCCGGCGCCCCGCGAGTGCTTCGACGAAGCCGGTGACGGTCGAGAAGCGCTCGGATGACAGCTTCGACATCGCGCGGCGCAACGCCGCATCGGCGCTCGCCGGTAATGCGGGACGGATCGCGGTGATGTCCGGCATCTCCGCGGAGAGATGCAAGGTGAGGAGGTCTTCGACGCGAGCGGTCTCGAAGGGCCGCACCCCGGAGAGCATCTCGTACGCGACCACCGCCAACGCGTATTGATCGGCGCGTCCATCGAGCTCTTCCCCGCGCCACTGCTCCGGAGACATGTACGCGGGCGATCCGATGATGCCGGTGCCGGTCGCATTCGCCGTCGTGTTGCCAAGCGCCTTCGCGATGCCGAAGTCGGCGACCATGGCGTGACCCGACTCGCCCAGCAGAATGTTGGCGGGCTTGATGTCGCGGTGGACGACGCCCTGGCGGTGCGCGTGGTCGAGCGCAGCGGCGACGTCGCGCAGCACGCGCACGCAGTAGTCGAACTCGAGCGCCTTCTTGCTGGCGACGATGCTCTCGAGCGTGCCACCGCGCACAAGGCGCATGGTGTAATACGCGATCGAGTTTCCGTGACCGACGGCGAAGATCGGAACGATGTTCGGATGGTCGAGCTTGGCGGCGAGCTTCGCTTCCCGCTCGAAGCGACCGTAGGCCTCGGGCGCGAATACCGGATCGAGCGCGAGCACCTTGAGCGCGACTTCGCGATCGAGCGCGCGTTCGCGCGCGCGAAAGACGATGCCCATGCCGCCGCGACCGAGCAGCTCCATGAGCTCGAAGGCTTCGCCGATGGACTCCTGGAGGCGCGCCCGGAGCTTCTCCGTCTGATCGCCCGTGAACGCCGTCTCGCCGGCAGGTCCATCGGACAATGCCGCTCCACACTTCGCGCAAATCGTGAGCGAAGCGGAAAGGGACGCGCCGCATCGCGGGCACGTCACCGATAGCGTTATGCGCGAGGTGACGACGCTCGCGGGGCGAGCGGGAGTATCGGACACTGATTCGGCCTATGGGCGTGCAGTCGTCAGAATGACTGTGACGACCGTTCAAGGGTCACGTTGCGGACACGGTTGAACGAAGGGGGGCGCCCCCTATATATAAGGAAGGCCGCTCGCCCGAACTCCTCCCGAACCCCGCATGCCGACTCTCTCCATCAACGGCACCGACGTCACCGTCCGCGAGGGCGCGACGATCCTGGATGCGGCACGACAAATCGGCATCGATGTGCCGACGTTGTGCTGGTATCCAAAGTTGCCGGTCGTCGGCAACTGTCGCGTGTGCCTGGTGTCGGTGGAAGGTGGAGCGAAGCTTGCCGCAGCGTGCGCCACTGCTGCCGCCGATGGGATGAAGGTGACGACCGAGTCGCACGCCGCCGTCGAGAACCGGCGCGCCGTACTCGGGATGCTCCTCGAGCGATATCCGGCCGAGCACATCGACGCGCGTGGCGCACAGAACGAGTTCGAGCGGATGGTGGCGCGTTATGGAGTGGGCGTCGAGAATCGCTCCGGGCTGCCCCTTCGCGCCGGCGACGATCGGGCTGGCGACCCGATGATCCAGCACGACATGTCGACGTGCATCCTCTGCACGCGGTGCGTTCGCGCATGCGCCGACATTCAGGTGGTTGGCGTGCTCGACGTCGCCTACCGCGGCGATCATGCGGAGATCATCGTCGGAGCGGATGGGAATCCCGAGCACGCTGGATGCACCTGGTGCGGTGAGTGCGTTCGCGTCTGCCCAACCGGCGCCATTCACGACGTGCTGCCACTCGCGAAGTTCGCGCACGACGCGATGCAGAAGCCGGCGACGTCCGTGCGCAGCGTGTGCCCGTACTGCGGCGTCGGCTGTCAGCTCGACCTGGAGGTTCGCGGCACGGACGTCGTGCGCGTGAACAGCCCCTGGATCGAGGAACAGACTCCGAACATGGGCTCCACGTGCGTGAAGGGTCGCTTCGGCACCGACTTCGTGCTCCATCGCGATCGCCTCACGACCCCGTTGATTCGCAAGGGCTGGGTGAAGCGCGATGGCCGGTGGCGCTTCGAGGGGAACGCGGCAGACGTGCAGCGATGGGGTCGCCGCGGGGGGCCATGGCGCGACATCGAGGGTGAGTCCAACACCCAAAAGTCCCGTCCCAGGATCAACCCGCTGCGTCGACTTCCGACTGTCGATGGTCCGCTTGGAGACCCGCGCGATCGCGTCGCCACACCGGCCGATTGGTATGAGCCCTTCCGCGAGGGAACGTGGGAGGAAGCGATGGAAATCGTGGCGCAGGAGCTCGCTCGCCTTCGCGACAGCCACGGCTCTGATTCGCTGGCGGTCTTCTGCTCGGCCAAGTGCTCCAACGAGGAGAACTACGTTCTCCAGCGGCTCTTCAGGGCCGGTATCGGAACCAACAACGTCGACCACTGCACGCGCCTGTGCCATTCGTCGTCGGTGAGCGCGATGCAGCGGGCGATGAATACCAGCGCGGCCTCGGGATCGATGCGGGAGGTGGAGTGCGAGTCCGACGTGATCTTCCTGTTGGGCGCGAACACCACCGAATCACATCCGGTGTTTGGAGCGGCGCTCAAGCGGGCGCAGCGGCGGGGAGCCAAGCTCATCGTCGCCGATCCGCGGCGCATCGAGCTGGCACAGCGCGCGGACATCCACCTGCAAATGCTGCCCGGGACCGACGTCGCGCTCCTCAATGCGATGCTGCATCACGTCATCCACCTGGGTCTCCACGACAAGACGTTCATTCGGGAGCGGACCCATGGATTCGATGAGGTGGCGCGGGCCGTCGAGCCATATACGCCCGAGCGGGCGGAAACGATCTCGGGCATTCCGGCGCATCTCATTCGACGCGCCGCCGAGCTTTACGCGCAGGGTCCGAGATCCTCGACGCTGTGGGCGATGGGACTCACCCAGCACAGGACGGGAACCGACATCGTCGCTTCCCTGCTCAACCTCATCCTCGCGACGGGGATGATCGGGCGGTGGGGAGCCGCGATGCTCCCCATTCGCGGGCAGAACAACGTCCAGGGCGCGAGCGATGTCGGTGCGATCCCCATGGTGTACACGGACTATCAGCCGGTGACCGACCCCTCGATTCGGCATCGGTTCGCGCAGGCATGGGGCGTACCCGATGCGCGGTTGTCGCTGACACCAGGGCTCAAGGTCACCCAGATCGTGACCAAAGGGAGCCCGGTGCGCGGCATGTACATCATGGGCGAGAATCCCATCATTTCGGACCCGGACGTGGCGCACGCCGAGGAGTGGTTCCTGGGACTCGAGTTCCTCGCGGTACACGATCTCTTTCTCACCGAGACCGCGCGCTACGCCGACGTCGTGCTGCCCGGGGCGTCGTTCGCCGAGAAGGATGGAACGTACGTGAACACCGAGCGGCGGGTGCAGCTCGCTCGTAAGGCGATTCCCGCTCCTGGCGCGGCGCGGGGCGATCTCGAGATCCTGCTCGAGCTGTCGAACCGCATCGGGCTCCCCACGCCTTTCCGTACCGCGGCAGACGTCATGGAGGAGATCGCGAGCGTGACACCGTCCTGGCGCGGAATTACCCACGCTCGACTCCAGGAAACCGGAGGGCTCCAGTACCCGGTGGACCACGCGACCCATCCCGGGACGGCGTTCCTGTTCGCCGATCGATTCCCGACCGCCGACGGAAAGGCGACGCTCGTGCCGGTGGAATTCCTGCCTCCCGCGGAGCTGCCGGACGAGGAGTTCCCCTTCTGGATGAACACGGGACGCCAGCTCTATCACTGGCACACCGGAACGATGACCCGCCGCTCGCAGGGACTGGATTCGCGCGAGCCGGTGCCCACCGTCGAGCTGTCGCCTGCCGACGCCGCGGAGATGGGTGTGCGCGACGGCGATGCGGTACGCATCACGTCGCGGCGGAATAGCATCGAGATCGCGGTGCGGCTGTCGCCGCGCGTCGCGCGCCACCAGGTGTTCGTGCCGATGCACTATCGTGAGGCGGCGGCGAATCTGCTGACGAACCCGGCGCTCGACCCGTACGCCCATATCCCGGAGTTCAAGGTCTGCGCGGTCCGCATTGAGCCAGTCGCGCCGGGCAAGCATCGCGCACTGAGCGCCGAGCGGATCGAGCCGTTGGTTCCGGCCGATTAGGCGACGGCAAATGACAGAGTTCAGAATACAGAATGCAGAATTCAGCAACGACGACGGGCAGCGTCCAACGGCTGCCCGTCTGTCTTGCTGAATTCTGAATTCTGTATTCTGAATTCTGTCATCTTTGCCGTTACCTGGCGTGATGGCCCCCATCGTGCCAGCTTACTCCCGCTCGCCGCACCCCCTGCGGCCCGTCCACCGACCCGACGCAGGAGCTGTCGCGCGTGAAGGCACTCGTGAAGGAGACCGCGGGTCCTGGCTTCAAGCTGAAGGATGTGCCGGAGCCGAAGATACGCGACGACGAGGTGCTCATCCGCGTCCGCTGCGCGGGGGTTTGCGGAACCGACGTCCACATCTACGAATGGGATGAATGGGCGCGCGGCCGTGTGAAGCCCCCGATCGTCGTCGGTCACGAGTTCGCCGGGGAGGTCGTGGCGGTCGGCTCGCTGGTGCGCGACGTCAGCGAAGGCGACCGCGTCACGGCGGAAGGCCACATCGTCGACGGCCGCTGTCTGCTCTGCCGCACGGGGAATGCGCACGTGTGCCCGCACACGCGCATCATCGGCGTCGACCGCGATGGATGCTTCGCCGAGTACATCGCGATGCCGGCGGTGAACGTGTGGCAGCTCGATGACAACGTGTCGTTCGAGGTTGGCGGCATTCACGACCCGATGGGCAATGCCTTCCACACGGCGCTCACCGCCGTGATTCCTGGCGCGACCGTGCTGGTGACGGGATGCGGGCCGATTGGCCTCTTCGCGATCGGGATCTGCAACGCGGCGGGCGCGTCGCGCATCATCGCGAGCGACGTGAACGACACGCGTCTCGAGCTCGCGCGTCGAATGGGTGCTGACGACACGGTGAAGCCGCACGAGGCAGAGGCGGTCGTGAAACGGCACACCGCCGGGCTGGGCGTGGATGTCGTGCTCGAGATGTCGGGAGTGCCGTCAGCGATCCACCAGGCATTCGCCCTGGTCCGCGTCGGCGGCCGCGTCCAGATGCTGGGAATTCCCGCCAAGCCGATGGAGGTGAACTTCGCGACCGAAGTCATCTTCAAGGGCATCACGATTTATGGTGTGGTCGGCCGCCGCATGTACGACACGTGGCACCAGATGACGCGCTTTCTCCGCTCGGGCGAGTTCGACCCGACCCCGGTGATCACGCATCGTTTCCCCCTCGAGGACGCGGATGAAGCGATCCACGCGATCAAGAGTGGGGAGGCGGGGAAGGTGATCTTCGAGGTGAGCTAAGGCGATTGCGGAGTGCGGAGTGCGGATTGTGCACAACGGCAAACCATCTGCATTTCACCCGATCCGCATTGCAACCGGCAATCCGCATTCTTCTCTCTTATGAGCCTGAACAGTCGCTTCAACACGGAGCTCGGGAGCGCCCTCAACCAGCTTCGCGCCGATCGTGTCTACAAGCGCCTCAACTACATCGACTCGCCGCAGTCCGCCCACGTCCAGATGGAGGGGCGCGGGGATGTGCTCATCCTCTCCTCGAACAACTACCTGGGACTGTCCGACGAGCCATCGGTGATCGATGCAGGACATGAGGCGCTCGACAAGTATGGCGCCGGCACGGGAAGCGTGCGCTTCATCTGCGGGACGTTCACGATTCACCGCCAGCTCGAGCAGGCGCTGGCGCGCTTCGCCGGCACCGAGTCGTCGATGAGCTACGTCTCGTGCTGGAACGCGAACGAAGGGCTCACCGCGACGATCGTCGAGGAGGGCGACTTCGTCATCTCCGACGCGCTCAACCACGCGTCGATCATCGACTCGATCCGTCTCGCCAAGGCGATCACGAAGTGCACGACCGCCGTGTACAAACACTCCGACATGGACGACCTGCGGGCCAAGCTCGCCGCGAACCGGGGGGCGCGCCGCAAGCTCATCTGGACCGATGGTGTGTTCTCCATGGAGGGCGACGTGGCGCGCTTGCCGGAGATCCTCGACATCGCTCGGGAGCACGACGCCGTCGTCGCCATGGACGATTCCCACGCCTCGGGCGTACTCGGCAAGACCGGACGCGGAACCGCCGAGCACCATGGCGTCTTCGGGGAGGTGGACATCATCACGTCGACGCTGGGGAAGGCGTTAGGCGGGGCCGCCGGGGGCTTCACCGCCGGCTCTGCCGCGCTCACCGACTATCTCACGCAGCGCTCCCGCCCGCAGCTCTTCTCGAACGCACTGCCGCCGACCGTCGCGGGAAGCTCCCTCGCGGCGGTGCGGTTCATCGAGACGCATCCCGAGCGCGTTACGCGTCTCCACGAGAACGCTCGATACTTTCGCTCGGCGATCACGGAGGCAGGATTCAAACCGCTCGAGGGCGACACGCCGATCGTGCCGATCATCGTCGGCGAAACGTCGCTCGCGATTCAGATCAGCGACATGATGCTCGACGAAGGCGTTTTCGTGACCGGCTTCGGCTATCCGGTGGTGCCGCACGGCCACGCCCGCATTCGATGCCAGGTGAGCGCGGCGCACACGCGAGCGGATCTCGACTTCGCGGTGGAGAGCTTCAAGAAGGTGGGGCGGACAGTGGGTCTCCTGAAGTAAAATCCGCAATCAGACCTTGCACTTCACCTCGATGACGAGCCTCCGCCAGCTCTCGACATCGTCACCGTAGACTCGGTCGACGTAGGCGCTGCAGCGGCCACCCTCCAGCATCCAGGGGACGAGCCACCGTGAGATGTCGGGAGGCAAGTGGCCAATCACGTCGCCGCCCGGCGCATGCACCCAGACCCAGGGATCATCGGTGCCGGGCGGGTCGGGAACGAGAATGAGGCGATCGCCCGCATGCAAGCGGTGAACGACTGCCGTGCGCTGGCCAAAGACGGTGCCATGCACCGCCGTCCGAAAGTGGTCGTTGTGCGGTGGATATCGAGGTGTTTCCACCCGCTCGCTCCGTCGCGCTCGTTGTAGCGAGCGCCTCGCATTCAGGGTTACCTTCGCGCACACTGTAACTCGTTCTCACCTGGTGCGCACTTCGCTCTTATGACGACTCATTCCTTCGTGCCGCTTCTCGCCGCGGTCTCGCTGGCGCTGTTCACCTCGCGCGATGCCGCGCCGCAAGTTCCGTCGCCTCGCGAGCATCTCGGGTTCGAGGTCGGCGCTGACCGCCAGCTCGCCGACTGGAGCCAAATCGTCGGCTACTTCACCAAGCTGGCCGCTGCGTCCCCGGAGCTCGAGCTCGATACGCTCGGGCCCACGACGCAGGGCCGTCCGCTGATCGTGGCGACGATTACCTCCGCGTCGAACATGCGCAAGATCGACTCGATCCGAACGGCGCAGCGGAAGCTCGCCGACCCCAGGTCGCTCTCCCCGGCGGAGGAACGCGCGCTGGTGGCGTCACAACCAGCCGTCGTGGTGATCCAGTGCAACATCCACTCGACGGAGATCGCCTCGGCGCAAATGGCGATGGAGCTGGCGCATCGGCTGGTGACGATCGACACGCTGCGACACGCACTCGACCATGTCGTCGTCCTGCTCATTCCTTCCGCCAATCCTGATGGCGAGCAGATGATCGTGGAGTGGTATCGGCGCAACGTGGGCACGCGGTGGGAGGGCGGTCCGATCCCGTGGCTGTATCACCCTTATGTCGGCCACGACAACAATCGGGACTGGTACATGGTGACCCAGCGCGAAACGCGCCTCATCACCGACTTGCTGTATCGGCAATGGTTTCCCGAGGTGTTCTACGATGTGCACCAAATGGGCGACGAAGGGATGCGTCTGTTCGTGCCGCCATTCGTCGATCCCATCAATCCGCACGTCGACCCGCTGATCGTCCGCGGCATCGCGCACATCGGTGCCGAGATGGCGTTGGCCCTCGAGGAGCGCGGGAAGACGGGCGTCGGCGACCAGGCGATCTACGATCTGTGGTGGCACGGCGGCGCGCGATCCACGCCCACGCGGCACAACATGATCGGTGTCCTCACCGAGGCGGCGAGCGTGCGCATCGCGACGCCGATCGTGCAGGACACGGCGACGCTCGAGGGACATTCGCGCGGTCTGCCGAAGTACGAGCGACGGATGAACTTCCCCAATCCCTGGCCGGGCGGGACGTGGCGGCTTCGCGATATCGTCGACTACGAGCTCATTGCCGCCGAGGCGCTCGTCCGGATGCTCTCGCAGCAGCGGTCGCAGTACGTGGCGAACTTCGTTAGGCTCGGTCGCAAGCAGATCGCGCTGGGGAAAAGTGGCTCGCCAAAGGCCTACGTCATTCCCGCCACCCAACGCGACCCGTCCGCGGTGCGGCGCCTGGTCGAGGTCCTCACCATCGGCGGCGTCGAGGTCGACTCGGCCGACGACGTCACGGCCGACGGAAAGTCCATGGGACGCTCCTATGTCGTGCGGCTCGACCAGCCGTATCGCGCGCATGCACTCGACCTGCTGGAGGCGCAGCGATTCCCAAGGTTGGAGCGGCAGCCCGGTGGGCCGGTGGAACGCCCCTACGATGTCGCCGGGTGGACGCTCCCGCTGCAGATGGGCGTCGACGTCATGCCGGCGGACGCGGTGTCGTACATTGCGCCGCGCGCGCGCACCGTTGGAGTCGTCGGCACAGAGTCCTGCGGGCCCGATGTGAAGCTGAGCCGCGTGCTGATGCACGTGTCGAACACCGCCTGCTTCCGGCAGATCATCAGCTCGCTGCGGCGGTCACGGCCGGTCGAGATCGCCGGCTCGGGCGCGACGTATCAGGTCAATCGAACCCCCCGAATCGGCCTCTATAAGCCCTGGACCGCCAACATGGACGAGGGATGGACCCGCTGGGTGCTCGAGCAGTTCGAGATCCCGTACTCGTCCCTGACGGACTCGGCGGTTCGGGCGGGCGGTCTCCGTGACCGAATGGACGCCATCCTCGTCTCAGACATGAGTCTGCGTGACTTGCGACAGGGGATGTCGGACTCCGTCGTTCCCCCGCCGTATTCGGGCGGACTTGGTCGGGAAGGAATCGAGGCGTTGAAGGCGTTCGTGACTGCTGGCGGCACGCTCGTGCTGCTGGATCGCGCTTCCGAGCTGGCAACCGCCGAGCTCGGCGTGGATGTGCGGCTCCTGAAGGTGCCGCCGCGCCGGGACGATTGGGAGCAACGGTCGGGAGATACGCTCGACAACACGGGGCACGAGCTGTACGCGCCGGGATCGATTCTTCGCGTGCTGGTCGACGCGACGCACCCGGTTGGATTCGGCATGCCGGATACGGCCGCGGTGTACTTCACGAACTCGGTGACGTTCGACGTTCCCGCGAGCTCCCCCGTGAGGGTGATCGCCCGGTATCCAGCCCGTGGTGATGACATCCTGCTGAGCGGGTTTCTCGAAGGAGCGCCGTCGATCGCCGGGAAAGCCGCCGCGATCGAGGCGTCGGTTGGACGAGGCCGCGTCGTGATGTTCGGCTTTCGACCGCAGTATCGAGGTCAGTCGTACGGCACGTTCAGAATGCTCTTCAACGCGCTGCTCTCCGGCGGAGGATCCGTCGGCCGGCGCTGACGTATCCCCGCAGGACATCCTTCCGAACGAGGTCTTCCAATGCGTACGGTCCGCTGGCTCTCCCTCGGCCTCGCGCTCGCGACGGTACTTCCGTCGGTCGCGACGGCGCAGGAGGGACGCCTCTTCAAGAACGCCTGGTTCTGGGGCGCGAAAGGCGGCTTCACGTCCTTCTCGACCGATCGCGTGAAGAACGCTGTCGCTCCATCGCTCGGCGTCGAGTGGCTGATCACGCGCTCGCGCGGCGGTCTCTACGCCTCCTACGATCAAGCGTTCTTCGACGAGGAGACGGTGGTGTTCACGCAGGCCTACGGCCCGCACACCATCCGCATGGAGAACATGCGCCGGGTGACGCTCGCCGGCCTCGCGTTCCCGTTCAATATCGGCACGCTGCGTCCGTACGGCGGCGTGGGACTCGCGCTGAATTTCATTCAGAACGTTTCGCCGGTGGATCCCTTCACCTCGGCTGACCAGGAGACGCTGGTCGCGCGACGCGCGATGGACACGAAGGACCGCGCGGCGTTCATCGTGATGGCGGGCGTCCAGCTGCAGTATCTGCGATTCTCGGCCTTCGGACAGGCGTCGGTGATGCCAGCCCAGGCGCGCTTCATGATGAACTCCAGACCGGTGTACCATCTCGAGGGTGGCATTCGGTGGAACGTCGGCACGTCGATCGATCGGCCGGACTGACGTAGGGTCAGGGATCAGGAGTCAGGGAGTCAGGGGACGCCCTGAGTCGGCAAGCCGACTCGGGGCGTTCTGCATCACGAGAGGCGCCTGGCTCGCGGTCGCGCGGACACATACTCGGACGCTGCGACGTACCATCGAAGCGGCCAGTCCGCCGCCTTCGTGATGCCAATCCGCGGCCCGGTGGCGATCGCGTCGTCCGGGTAGGTGATCCCGCGGGCGATCATCAGGGGCGGGCTTTGAAGCACGACACCGTTATGCTGCGGGCCGATTCCCAGCGCCGCACAAAGCTTCCCCGGGCCGTTCGTCAGGTCGCGGTCGGTCTTCGCCGCGGGCCGTCGTGCACGCATGAGCGGCAGGCCTTCGAGTGGCTCGAGCGCGCGCACGAGGACAGCGCTTGGTTGCCCGTGCTCGCGCGTAACCGCGTTGAAGCACCAGTGCACGCCGTAGATGAAGTACACGTAGGCGATGCCGGGGGCTCCATAGAGCGGGCGCGTTCGCTCGGTGAGTCCCGGGCCCGCGGCGTGACATGCGGGATCGTGCTCGCCGAGGTACGCCTCGGTCTCCACGATGCGCCCCGCCGCCACGCCATCGGGCGACCGGCACCACAGCACACTGCCCAGGAGCTCGCGCGAGACGATCTCCGTCTCGCGGTCGAAAAAGGACGCCGGCAGCGCCTCGCCGATACGAGAACGCCGCGCGGTGGGCGCGGCGTTTCGTGTCATCCCTCGCCTCCGGTCGCGGCCGGCTTCTTCGCGCGCCCGCGTGGTGGACGGCGGCGTTTCGCCTTTGCCGCCGCCGTTCCCGCGGCAGCCGTGCTTTCCGGCGCGTCGCCCTTCCCCTTCTTCGCCGTCTTGCGTGCACGGGGGGCACGACGCGGTTTCTGCGCCGGCTCGTCCGCGGCGGCCGCGGGCACAATGCTCTCCGGCGCGGTGCGGAGTCCGGCTTCCGGCTCGCGGTCCACGGTCTCGTCAGGCACCGCGGGGCCACCGAAGTCGACGACTCCGAGCGAAAGGAGCTCGGGCGGCAGCTCCATGGCGCCACTCGTCCGTCCGCCACGTGAGCGCATTCCCCGGCGGAACGAGGCAGCGGTCGCAGCCGACCGGCCGGCCTGACTCTGCGAAGGAGCCGGAATGGCCGCCTGGAGCTGGTCGGCGATCGGCGCGACATCCGCCGCGGGCGCCAGCTCCCAGTCGTCGCCGCGCTTCCGAAGATCGACGACGTTGGCGTCGTGTGCATCGCGCAAAATGCGGACGAACATGCGCTCGTTGAGCGACTCGCTGTCGCGTCCCAGAAGGTCGCGCGCCTTACGACGCACGTCGCTGGCGAGCACCGGCGTATCCGCCCCGCCGGTGAGAATGTCCACCGCGCGGCGAACGAGATCGAACGCCTCGTCCCTCGTGAGGCGCTCGCCCCCGGTGCCAATGCCATCGCGCGCGATGTCCACCGTCTCGGGACGGCGCTCTTCGACCGCGGCGACCGGCGCCACCGTCTCCTCCGGTGCCACTGATGCGACGGCCGGCGTTTCGACGCGCGGCTCCTCGGCGCGTGGCTCGCGCTCGCGATCGCGGCCGCGTCCCCCGCGACGGCCACGGCCTCGCTCTTCCCGCCCCCGACCGCGCGGCCGATCCTCGCGCGGACGCGGCTCGCCTTCCGCCGCTCGCGGGGCCGGGCGAACCCCATCGCCATCGGGAATGTCGATCTCGAGCTGACCGTTCTCGAGCTTCGTCATCTTCAGGAGGCCGCGCTCGGCGGCTTCCTGCGTGAAACGCGAGAACTTCGAGTGGCCGAGCGTCTTCTCGTCGAAGTTCGAGTCGAGCTCCTGCATGACCTGCTTGAGTCGATCCGAGCGCATCACGTCGCCATTCCGCTTCATGCGATGGATGGCCTCGGTCACGAGCTCCCACGGATCTTTCTTGACGACCTCTTCCTCGCCTGACTTCACGAGGCCGGCCAGCGCGTTGTAGCTGTAGTACTCGTCGCAGTTCATCACGAGCAAGTCGCTCGAGGACTCGCGAATGCCGACACCGATGACGTACTTGCCGTACTCTTTCAGCTTCGTCACCAGCGATGCGAAATCGGAGTCGCCGGAGAGCAGGATGTACGTGCCGATCTCGGGACGGGTGAAGACCAGCTCCATCGCGTCCACGGCGAGGCGAATGTCGGTGGCGTTCTTCTTCGACGACCCATACGCCGGTGCCATGATCATGTCGATCGACGATTCGGCGAGGGGGACGATGTACTGTGGATAGCGTCGCCAGTCGGCATAGGCACGCTGCACGGCGACCTTCCCCTTGATGATGTCGGAGGACAGGAGGTTGCGAAGCTCGTTGCCGAGGTCGGACCGGATCCCCATCGTGACGTTGTCGAAGTCGATGAGGAGCGCCGCGTTAGGCGCATGGGGCGAAAAGGTGGCCTGAATGGGGGCCGCGGACATCGTATGCGCCTGCGGGCCGCGGTGGATGGGTGTCGCCGCCGCACGCACGGGGGTGGCGGGACGGGGGTGTCGTGGCTTCATGTCGTCGTCGTTGCTGTGGCTGTGTGACCGCGCGCGATCTCGCGTACGGTCTCCCGTCGCTTCACCCTTCCGTGCCCGGGGCGGGAGGGCTTCATGAAGCGAACAAGATCAGGGTATTCTGACGACGCATGCGCAGATCCGCTCACCCAGACGAATCGTGGGGGACACTGATCGCGCAGACGTCGTTCGACTTCGGGTGCGGCTCCGGTAGATCGCCGGCGGGGTTGCCCGCACGAGTGATCGGCCATAAGCGCAGCCCATCGGGACCGTTCAATGTACTTAACGAGCGGGCACGGGGCGAGGGCCTCAGTCGCCCATCGCTTTGATGATGACTCGCTTTTTCCGCTGGCCGTCCCATTCCCCGTAGAAGACCCGCTGCCAGGGACCGAAATCGAGCTTCCCATCGGTCACGGGGACTATCACCTCATGACCAACCGTGAGCGATCGGAGGTGCGCAGCCGCGTTATCCTCGCCGGTACCCGAGTTGTGCCGATAGTGCTCGGGGTCCCACGGAGCGATGCGGTGCTCGAGCCAGTCGAGGATGTCCTTCCACAGTCCCGACTCGTGATCGTTGACGAACACGGACGCCGAGATGTGCATGGCCGAGACGAGGACGAAGCCCTCGCGGATGCCCGCCGCGGCGCGGCAGGCCTCGACATCATCGGTGATGTCGATGATCTCCTGGCGGTGCTTCGTGTTGAACGACAGATACGTCGTGTGCGTCTTCATGTCGCATGGCGCAAGGGCGTGGAACCGCAGACCGCCGCAATAGGACGCAATTCTCTTCGCGCGGTAAGGGCCGTGCCGGGCGTTAGTCTCCGGTCCCATCGCGGTCTTTTGCGGTTCCATGGGTCGGCGCGTCAGACCAGATCAGACGCGCATTCAGACTAACCGCGGCGAACGGGGCGCGCTTCTTCGGGGGGCGCGGCGCGATTCGCGAGATCGCGAAGCCGGCTCGCTTCGTCGCTATTCCCGCCGCGAGCCTCGAGGGCATCGGCCGCAGCGCGCAGTGCGTCGGCGTCGCTCGAGGTGATCGCGATGGAGCGTGGAAGCTCCAGCACGCGCACGTCGCCCGAACGCCACCGGGGTTGCCGTGGCGCTCCCCCGCGCGATGCCTCTCGCTCCGCCGCATCGTCTGCCCGGCGACTCGCGTGGAGCCACGCGAGTACCAGCAGGCCGACGCTGGCGCCGATCATCGCGCCAACGAGCAATCCAATCCAGAATTGCATGTCATCTCCGCGCCGCGGCCATCAGTGCCCTTCTCTGCAAGGGAGACGCCGCAATTCGCGTCGAGGTAAATCCAGGCGTGGTAAGTGTCGCGATTGCGCAGGGTTCCCCTCCCCTCTACGCGCCATAGATTGGCAGTGTTGCAGAGTGAAACTGCCCCAGCGACCCGGCGTACGGTGAGGGTGTGAAGCGACTCAGCTTCCGAACTCGGCTCTTCCTGTATCTCCTCCTGTTCGCCGTCCTTCCCGCAAGCGTCGTCATGCTGGGGGGAACGCTCGCGGCGAGTCGCGCGGTTCCCCTGGTAAGCGGGACTCGGGCATGGGAGCGGGTGGCGGAATCCGGGCGCACCGCGCTCGAACAGGCCCGCCAGGCGCCGCTAACCCCGGCACAACGGGCCGCGCTCGACGCACACGAGCAGGAGTTGCGGGGCTCGTTGCTTCAGGCGAGCCGCTTTCGCTTTCTCGCCGAGCGGGTGGTTCCGGTCATCGCGTTGTTCGCCCTGGTTGGGACAGGGCTCCTCGCTCTCTTCGCGTCACGGGTCGCCGGTCACCTCAGTCGTCAGATGAGCCGCCCATTGAACGAGCTGGTCGGATGGACCGATTTGATCGGACGGGGGGAGCCGCTCCCGGAGGGTGCTCCCAAGAAACGGGGCGCTCCCGAGTTCGACACCCTGCGGCGGAGAATGCGGCGGATGGCCCGCGAGCTCGAGACCGCACGCGCCCAGGAGCGTGAAGCAGAGCGCGTCGAGGCGTTTCGGGAGACGGCCAGACGGGTCGCCCACGAGCTCAAGAATCCGCTCACACCCATTCGGTTCGCCGTCGAGCGACTCAAGCGCGATGCGCCTGATTCGCTGCGCGAGCCGGTGGAAGTCCTCGAGGTCGAGTCCGCGCGGCTGGAGCAGATGGCGCGGAGCTTTTCACAGTTTGGGCGCCTGCCCGAAGGACCGCCAGCGGACGTCGACATGGCCGAGCTCGCGCGGTACACCGCGCGCTCGATGGTCGCCGAGCGCGTGCCGTTGCGACTGGAGGTGGGAGATGAGCTTCCCATGGTTCGTGGACATCACGACGCCCTGGCGAGAGCGTTGTCCAACGTCCTGATCAACGCCGTCGAAGCATGCCGCGAAGGTGGTGAGGTGGACGTTCGCGTCACGAAGGCGCGTCTCGAAGGACGTGACGCGGTCGAGGTTGCGGTGCGCGATACCGGCTGCGGAATCCCGGCAGCGCAGCTCGCCCGCATCTGGGAACCGTACGTCACGTCCAAGCTGGGCGGGACCGGGCTCGGCTTGGCGATCGCACGCCAGACGGTGCTCGCGCACGGTGGCGCTGTCGATGCGGCGAGCGCTGAGGGTCAGGGCACCGAAATCCGATTTGTCATCCCCGTCGATGGAGCGGAGTAACCCACCTAATGGACGAGCTACTACCATTCGCCTTTGCATTCGCCTCGCTCGCCGTCGGCGCGAGTATCGTGGTGCCACTGGCACGCGCATGGGCGAAGCGACTCGAGAAGCGCGCGGACGCACAGGGAATCCCCGCTGAGGTGTCATCCCGGCTGGAGCGCATGGAGCAGGCGATCGATTCCATCGCGGTCGAGGTCGAGCGGATCTCCGAGGGGCAGCGATACACGACAAAGCTCCTTTCGGACAAGGCACGGTCATATTCAGAGCGCGCCGAGTAGGCACGGCACGCTCTCTCTACTTCGGAGGACGGCTCGTTATGGAACCTGGAATCGTCGTGCCCCTTGGCTTCTTCGCCATGGTGGCCACCATTGCGGTCGGTGCGCCGCTGGCACGTGCTTTCGCGCGACGCATGGAGCGAGACTCGAAGGTCAAGGTGGCGCCCGAGGTCACGTCCCGACTCGAGCGTATCGAGCAGGCGGTCGATGCGATCGCCATCGAGGTCGAGCGCATCTCCGAAGGTCAGCGTTTCACGACGAAATTGCTCACCGAGCGCGCAAGCGATGCAAGCCGTCTGACGGAGCCACGGAGGCAGTCATGATCAGTGGCGTGATCCTCCTGGCGGCCGTGGCGCTCGTCGCCGCGGTCATCGTCCGGCTGATGGATCGGCGGGGCGATGGCGAACCCAAGCGCGTGCAGCGCCTGGAGGAGCGGGTGGCGCGACTCGAGGGGACGATCGAGTCGATGTCGAGCGAGATGGAGCGTCTCGGCGAAGGGCAGCGGTTCATGACGAAGCTGCTGTCGGAGCGCTCGCAAAGCGGCGCCGAGCCCAAGCGGTGATTGGAGCGGCATGTCGACGATCCTGATCATCGACGACGAGCCCAACATCCGGCGCATGGTCGGCGCGCTGCTCTCCGCCGAAGGATTCACCGTGCGCGAGGCCGCCGAGGGCGCGGCCGGCGCGGCGAGTGCCATCGACGACGAGCCCGATGCCATCCTCCTCGACCTCATGATGCCCGGCGAGATCGATGGGATGGGAACGCTCACGCGCCTCCGGGAGAAAGTGCCCGATGTGCCCGTCGTCATGATGAGCGGACGCGCCGGACTGAGTGACGCGGTGCGCGCGACGAAGCTCGGGGCGTTTCATTTTCTCGAAAAGCCGCTCACCCCGGAAGGCGTGTTACTGGCCCTCCGCTCGGCCCTCGAGCTGCGACGGGTGCGTCGTGAGGCACGCGCGCTGCGCGAAGATCTGGGCATCCCCGGACGCATGGTGGGCGATAGCCCAGCCATGCGGCAGGTCCGTGAGCTCATCCAGCGCGTCGCGCCGACCGATGCGCGGGTGCTCATCATCGGCGAATCGGGAACGGGGAAGGAGCTGGTGGCCGCGGCGATTCACGGGGGCAGCGCGCGACGCGACAAGGCATTCGTGCGCGTCAACTCCGCGGCCATTCCACGCGATCTGGTCGAAAGCGAGATGTTCGGCCATGAGCGGGGTGCCTTCACTGGCGCTACCGATCGTCGCATCGGGCGATTCGAGCTGGCGCACGAAGGGACGTTGTTCCTCGATGAAGTGGGAGATCTCGGCGCCGAGGCGCAGGCCAAGCTGCTGCGAGCGATCGAGGCGAAGGAGATCGAGCGCGTGGGAGGCGGAAAGCCCATCGCCGTCGATGTACGCATTCTCGCCGCGACGAACCACGATCTGGAGCGCGCGGTGGCGGACGGACGGTTTCGCGAAGACCTGTTCTTCCGTCTGAACGTCATCCCGATGCACATCCCCCCCCTTCGCGAACGGCCCGACGACATCCCACAGCTCGTAAGGCATTTCTCGGCGCTCTATCGCACGCGCAGCGGCCGGCTGGCGCCGACGTGGAGCGAGGGAGCGCTCGAGTTGTTCGTGCGTTACCGGTGGCCGGGCAACGTGCGCGAGCTGGCGAACATCGTCGAGCGCCTCGCCATTCTGCACGCGGGGCAGGAGGTGGTCCCGGAGCACGTGCGCGCCGTGTTGCCGGTGGATGGGGCGGTGACGCCGGCGCCCAGGGGGCCGTTGCCGGACGCATCGGCACTCGAGCGGCCGCTGAGTGACATGCTCGACGAGTACGAGCGCACGTTGATCACGCGAGCGCTGTCGGTAGCGGGCGGTAACGTCGCGGAAGCGGCGCGGCGTCTCAAGACGGACCGCCCGAACCTTTACCGGCGCATGCGGCGCCTGAACATCGGCTGGGGAGGCGGGTAAGGGTGCACAGCCACAGGGGAGTCGTCCTCGCCGGAGGCTGCCAGTCTCCTCGACCGCTCATTCGCGGAGTCCACATGCGCTCAACGGCATTCATTGCACTCGTCAGCCTGCTGGCGGTGCATGCGCACGCGCAGGAGCCCGACTCCGTCCGGGCTCAACGGAATGTTCCTACGGGTCTGGATGTGGAAGTCGCGCAGGACATCGCCGCGCTCTACAACCAGCCGGCGGCGATGCGCGTGAGCGGCCGGCTCGATATCGCCGCGACGCAGATCGTCAATGGAACTGTCGCGGTACTGCGCGGCCCGGTGAGCATTGGCGGGCGCGTCACCGGAAACGTCATCGTGGTGAACGGTGACCTGACGCTCGCGCCGGGAGCGCGCATCGACGGCGCGGTCTTCGTCGTCGGCGGCTACTTCGAGGGACGGGAGCGCGCAACCATCGGCGGGCCGATCCGGCACTATCGTGAGCCGCTGCGATTCCGCGAGGAGGACGAGCGGATCATCGCGGAAACCGATCAAACGGTCTTCGACGAGGACGAGAGCTGGGTGACGCGCTGGCGGCGGCGTCGGCGCGATTCCGACAGCAAGCTCAGCCTCATGACGGGTGGCTCGTACAATCGCGTCGAGGGGCTCGCGGTGCACGGTGGCCCGAGCGTTCGACGGACGACGTCATGGGGTGACGTTCGCGTCAATGCGTACGGTATCCTGCGCACGGTCGATCACTGGGAGTGGACGTCGCGCAACGTTGGCCACGACGTCACGGCACAGGTAGGTCTGGGACGCCCGGGCACCATCGCGATCGGCGCACGGGCGTTCGACATCGTGTCGCCGGTCGAGGCATGGCAGCTTCGAGACGCTGAGGTCGGCCTCGCGTCGTTCTTCCTGCATCGGGACTATCGCGACTACTGGGCGCGGCACGGCGGCAGCGCCTATCTGGTCCTGCGCGGCGGAGAGACGTTCTCATTCACGCCCGCTTACTCCGAGGAGCGCTGGAGCGCCCTTCCCGAGCGTGACCCCTTCACGCTGTTCCGCGGCGGGCAGCAGTGGCGTCCCAACCCGGTCACCGATGAGGGGCGGTTCCGCCTGACGAGCGCACGCGTCGCGTACGATACGCGCACCGATGTGGACGACCCCTCGTCGGGATGGCACGTGGTGGCCGACGTGGAGCACGGACGGAGCGCGGCGGTGCGCCTCGCCCCAGCACCTGTCGAAGTTCGTGCCCCGGCAAGCGAGCCGGTCGAGGTCGAATACACGCGGGTCTTCCTCGATGCGCGGCGGTACAACCGCGTTTCGCCGGATGGGCAGCTCAACCTTCGCCTCGTCGCGGGCGGTTGGGTGGATGGGGACGAGCTGCCGATCCAGCGCCGGTTCGCGTTAGGTGGCGCCGGCTCGCTCCCCGGATACGACTTCCGCCGTCCGCCGTCGAAGGACGTCCTGCTCTGCGGTGGCGTCGACGTGCCCGGCCGACCTGGCCTGTGCGAACGCATGGTCGTCGCGCAGATCGAGTATCGAGGCGCCCTGGCCTTTCGCTTCAGCAGCGAGGGCGGCTTCGACGAAGAGGAGGACAAGCGCTGGTGGCGGCTCAACTACAGCCGCAAAGGCGAGTGGGTGGTGTTTTTCGATGCCGGGCGCGGCTGGCTCGTGGGGCCTCGGAGCGGCGATCTGCAATACGGCCGCGGGACGCTGCCAGGGCTTTCGACGTTTCGCACCGACGTCGGAGCGGGCCTCGACTTCGAGCTGATCGGGTTCTTCGTGGCGAAATCGGTCTCCGATGCGAAGATCCCTGCGAACTTCTTCATTCGCCTGCGCCACCGCTTCTAGCGCGTGCGATCGCTCGCTTCGTTCGGACTCCTCCTGCTCTCGACCACTGCGCCAGCCCTGGCGCAGCGAGCGGCGGGTGTGCGCATCGACTTGCCGGCACCGGCTGTACGGGCCGAGGAAGGGCCGCGCGTGCGAGCGCAGCGCGTGCTCGCGGACTCGCGCCTTCGCGATTTGCTGCGCAACGGCTTCCCCGCGCGGCTGCACTGGAAAGTGGAGGTATGGTCGACGCGCGGCTGGTTCGATGATCTCAAGGGGACGGTGGAGTGGGACATCATTGTCCGCTACGAGCCGCTCGGGCGCCGTTACGAAATCGTCCACATCGACGCCGACGGGAATCCCACGCCCCTGGGCCGCACGGAGAATTTCGCGAACGTGGAGGCAGTCATCGAGCGCCCGCAGGAGGCGCCGATCCTCCCACCGCGGCGGCGTGACCGCGTGTATTACACGGTCTCGCTCGACGTGGAGATGCTGTCGGTGAGTGATCTCGACGAGGTCGAGCGATGGCTTCGTGGGGAGTTGCGGCCTGCGGTTCGAGGGCAGAGGAACCCGGGGACGGCGGTGACGCGAGGCGTGCGAACCGTAGTCGCCAAGTTGTTAGGCGCGGAGAAAAGGCATTACGAGGAGAGATCGGTGCGATTTGATGTGGCTCCGTGAGACTGGGGTCAGGAGTCAGGAGTCAGGGATCAGGGATGGAAAGGCGGCGCTGCTTCGCAGCGGCCGCTCATCAGATGAGCAAAGGGCTGCGCGCTGCGCAGCCCTTTGCCTTTCCATCCCTGATCCCTGACTCCTGACTCCCAGTCAGTACCCCGGAACGACCGGCGCCACCCGATGGCGTGCCCCTTTGTGCTCGAGCAGCTCGAGCTGGTGCAGCACCGCCGACCCGTAAAAGAGCTTGATGTAGTGCGCCTGCGTCGGCGTCAGGCGACGCACTGCCCAACTCAGGTGCACGAAGTGCGGCTCCACCGGCGCGGTGAGCGGGTGCATCCCGATCTCCTCGGCCATGTGATTGCCCTTGCGGGTGTTGCAGGGCGAGCAGGCCGTTACCACGTTCGCCCACTCATTCGTCCCGCCGCGCGACAGCGGAACCAGGTGGTCGCGCGTGAGCGACTCCCGGGGCTTGAGCTCGGGGATACCGCGTCCGCAGTACTGGCACCGGTAGTGGTCGCGCGCGAACAGGAAGGTGTTGGTCACCTGACGACGGAACCGGCGCGGCACATGGATGAACCGCGTGAGCCGGATCACGGCCGGCCGTGGCATCGCAAGCCGCTCGGATCGCACGAGACGATCCGCGTCCGCTTCGACGATTTCCGCCTTGCCATCGAGAACGAGCCGCAGCGCCCGACGCATGGGAACCATGGTCAGAGGCTCGAACGAGGCGTTGAGGGCCAAACATCCCTGAATCACGCCAACCTCCGCTGGCGCATACGGAAACTCCCGCCACCGTCTCTGGGGCGGGAGTGACACGACGACACGCGCGACGTCGCGCCTCTCAGCGCCGGACGACGATCGGCGCCGATACTCCCTATTACACTGACGAAGCGGAAATCGTGCCGCAACCCCCTCACCGGCCGGCTGCGACGGCTTCTGGTACCATCGTCAGCCACCCGTAAGGATCGGGCTTCTGCCCGGTGGCGATGCCAAGGAACTCGTCCTGGATCGCCCGGCACACGGGACCGGGCCGTCCGCTTCCAATGGGAATGCGGTCGACCGACTTCACAGGCGTGATCTCGGCGGCGGTACCGGTGAAGAATGCCTCGTCCGCGATGTAGATCATCTCGCGCGGCACCAGCTGCTCGCGAACCTCGATGCCGAGGTCGCGCGCAATGCGAATCACCGAGTCGCGCGTGATGCCCTGGAGAATACCTGACGCGAGCGGGGACGTGATCAGCACACCATCTCGCACGAGAAAGAAGTTCTCGCCGCTACCCTCGGAGACGAAGCCGAAAGCGTCGAGCATGATACCCTCGACGTAGTGGTCGAGGCGCGCCTCCGTCTTGGAAAGCTGCGAGATGAGATAGTTCCCACCCGCTTTGGCCAGGGTCGGAAGCGTGTCGGGCGCTGGCCGGCGCCAGCTCGAGACGCACGCGTCGACTCCATTCGTGAGCGCGTCTTCCCCGAGGTAGCGCCCCCACATCCAGGCGATCACGAAGGTTTCGATCGGAACGCCCACGGGGTACACGCCCATGTGCTCGCCCGTGCGAGCGACGATGGGACGCAGGTAACAATGACGGACCTCGTTCGCCGCCACCGTATCCACGCACGCTTGCACGAGCGCCTCGGCGGAGTGCGGGATGTCCATCCGGTAGATCTTGCAGGAATCGACGAGGCGCCGGATGTGATCGGGAAGGCGAAAGATCGCCGGCCCGTTCGGGGTCTCGTAGCAGCGTATTCCCTCGAACACGCTCGAGCCGTAGTGAACGACGTGACTCATCACGTGGATGGTCGCGTCCTCCCAGTTCACCATCCGGCCATCGCGCCAGATCCTGCTGGTGGGTCCGTTCGTACGATCCGCCATGGCAGTCCTTGTCGGTGGAGGGATTCGCGGCTGCCCTGAGGGCACCCGCAATCTAGCCTTTCACGTGATTCGGCGAAACGGCCGAAGCACGAAGCGTCTCGCCCGTGGCACGCACGCGATCGGCGAGCGCATCGTCGCCGTCGCAAAGCTGTCCGTCGACGACCCGAAGTATTCCCGCGACGGCGACCGTGCTCGCGCGCGCCCCGCCCAGCGCGAACACCGCCGTGGCGGTGGGGTCCGCGCCCGGGACCGCCGCCATATCGCGCAGTGAAAAGGCGGCGAAGTCCGCTGCCTTCCCCACTTCCAGCGATCCGATCTCGTGCTCGATGCCGAGGCATCGCGCGCCACCGATCGTGGCTAGCTCGAGCGCGAGCGACGTCGGGAGCGCGGGACGCCCGGGGTTGCGCGCCCGATGCGCGAGAAGGGCGAGTCGCGCCTCCTCGAGCACGTGCATGCGGTTGTTGCTGGCCATGGAATCGGAGCCGAGTCCAACGGTGATCCCGTGCTCGAGCCACTCGTGGAGTGGGGCGATGCCATGCCCCAGCTTCGCGTTCGAGGCGGGGCAATGCGCGATCGCGCATCGCGCGCGGGCGATGGCACGGATGTCGGCCTCACGAGTGCGAACGCAATGGATGAGGAGTGGCCGTCTTCCGAGCACGCCGAGGCGCCCCAGCAGCGCGACCGGCGTTTCGGCGCGCGGGACGATGGTCAGTCCGCGCGAGCGATGCCCATCGGCGAAGGGGCCGGCTGCGTCGCGAACATAGCGGTCTTCCTCCTCGCTTTCCGCGATGTGCACCGCCATGGGCAGATCCATCTCTGCGGCAAGCCTCGTCACCGCTTCGAACAGCCTGTCGGACACCGTGTAGGGCGCATGCGGTGAAACGCCGATGCGGACGAGCGGGGACAGGCTGGCGAGATGGCGCGAGAGTTTTGTTCGCAGCGATGCGATCGCTTCGTCGCACGACGCCGGATCGGGACCGAAGGTCTCCTGATACATGATGCCGCGGACTCCCATCGCACGCATCGCCTCGAGCGCCACACCGGAATCGCAGGTATCCGCATACGTCGTGATGCCGGCGAGCAAGCCTTCGGCAAGGCCGAGCTTCGCCGAATCGAGCATCGACTCGGGAGTAAGCACGGTGGTCTTCGCGCGCTGCAGTCGCACGATCCACTCGAAGAATGGAAGCTCCTCGAGAAAGCCGCGCATTACCGTGAGCTCGAGATGCGTGTGCGCGTTGACGAGCCCGGGCATGAGAAGCACGTCGCCAAGGTCGTGGAGCTCGCCTTTTGGAGCCTGCGAGACCGCGCCCACATACGCGATGCGCCCATCCTGCACCGCGACGGCGGCGTCGCGTACGGGTGGAGTGGTGACGGGCACCACCCAGCGCGCGCGGTAGACCTGCATCAGCGGGTGGCGGGGGTTCGGCGGCCGTGCACGATCGGATCGTAGAGGTCCTCGTCCCGAACGCCGAGTGCGCGCGCCATTGCCAGCGGCGCGGCGATGTCACCGACCTGCTTCGCCGTATGCCCGTCGGAGCCTAGCGACAACCGCACGCCGGCCGCGACCGCCCGCCTGACAATGCGCTCGTGCGGCGGGTAGCGGGTCGAGAGCTCGAAGGCGATTCGCGCACGGTACAACGCGTCCACGAGCCGCTCCTCGTGCGCCTCGCTCCACAGCTCCTCGGCCGGCACCTTGCGCAGTGACATCGGCACCAGCGTCGGATGCGCGAGAATGTCTACCGGCATCTCCAGCGCGAATCGCTCCGCGTTCTCGATGTGGACGTCCATGTAGGCGGCGGGAGTGAGGCCGGCCGGCATGGGGCGAAAGGCGTGGACGACCTGATCGGTGCCGGGAAGGAAGACGCCGTGCAGCGAGCCGATGAGATGCGTGAACCGGCGATCGACGTCGGGCGGGAGCACGCGCCACAGCGAATCGTGCCAGCAGAATTCCCCGCCACGTGCGACGTCGTACTGCTCCAGCTCCTCGAGGTACTCGGTCACCTCGCTCACGTCCTTCAACGCGTAGGCGACGTCGCCTGACAGATGGTCGGCCACGCTGGGCAGAACACCACGAGCGCGCACATGCGCTACCAGCTCGGCGACCGTGAGCGTTCCGTCGGAGAAGGTCGTATGGGCGTGGCAGTCACGAGGCAGCCAGCTCATGACGTCCGGCTCACCGCGGCAGCTTGAAAGGATCCTGGATGCGGGTGGTGTCGCGAGGGCGGACTCGCCCGGTGTCGCTCGGGCGCGCAGGTTGCGGCATGGGGACGGCGCCGGGCGTGACACGCCCTTCCGCACCCGGTGCCGCCGGGTCGGGGTTGATAGGAACCAGCGCGCCAGTGCTATCCGTCTGGAACATCGTGAACGGTGAATGCACATCGCACTCACGCACTGGCTCGGTGCCTGGGATGTAGAATTCCGTGCTCACGACCTCCCGGGGACAGAACGGATTCTGCAGGAGCCCGGTCGAGCGGTCGACTTCGCGCACGAGCAACCCTTCGGGCCGCGGCCAGTCGGGTGGTGCCGGCTTCTTCTGATAGACCTCGGTCATGAACGCCGTCCACGCCGGCGCGGCGAGAATACCGCCCTGGGCGTTCGACTGGATCTTCGCGGGCCTGTCGAGTCCCATCCACACGCCGGCGACGAGGTCAGGCGTGTAGCCGATGTACCAGACGTCGGTGCCATCGTTGGTGGTGCCGGTCTTTCCGGCGGCGGGCACGCGGAACCCCGATCCCCATACCGCGCTGTACGCCGTACCACGGCGGACCACGTCGCGCATCATGTCCATCATGAGCCACGCCTCTTCTCGCGACATCACCTCCGTGCGCGTGGGCGTCGGCTCCCAGAGCACGTCGCCGCGCGCGTTCTCGACCCGGAGAATCGCGTTGGGCTGCGCCCGCACGCCTAACGTCGCGAAGGCGCTGTACGCCGAGACGAGCTCGAGCGGATACACGACGGCGGCGCCGAGGTGAATCGACGGGTAGGGCGGAATCGGCGTGGTGAGCCCGAAGCCGCGCGCCATGTCGATCACCGTGCCCTCGCCGAGCTCCATGCCCAGCGCGACGGTCGCCAGGTTGCGCGACATGTACAGCGCGCGACGCATCGGCATCGGCCCCTCGAACCGTCCGTCGTAGTTCTGCGGCGTCCAATCCTCGCCGCCCATCTCGGGCACCATGATCGGCTCGTCCTGCACGATATACGACGGCGGGCGCCCGTTGCGAACGGCGGCGGCGTAGACGATCGGCTTGAACGTCGAGCCGGGCTGGCGAAGCGCCTGCGTGGCGCGGTTGAACTTCGAGTCATCGAAGTCGCGACCACCGATCATCGCGCGGATGGCGCCATTACGTGGGTCCATCGCGATGAAGGCACCCTGGAGATACGGCGAGTTCGCCGCTTCGCCGTTCTCGTTCGTCGCCGCCTGCGCGAGATATTTCTCGTACGTCATGTGGCGATAGCGCGCATACTTGCTGCTCTCCACCGCCTTGATCTGCCGCTCGAGCGCACGCTCGGCGGCGGACTGCATGTCCATGTCGAGTGTCGTGAACACGCGCAGTCCGTCGCGATAGAGCTTGGAGCCGAACTGATCGTCGAGCTGACGACGCACCCATTCGACGAAGTAGGGGGCCATGTCGCCCGCTTCCTCGCGTCGCGCGAGCTGAAGCGGAAAGGCGCGTGCGAGTCTCGCGTCGGCCTGATTGACGATGCCTTCGCGACGCATCAGCTCGACGACGGTGTTGCGACGCTGAATGGCGCGCTCGGGATAGCGACGCGGATTGTATCGCTCCGGCGCCTTGGGCAGCGAGGCGAGCGTCGCCGCCTCGGCGAGATTCAGGTCGCGAACCGACTTGCCGAAGTACCGCTGCGAGGCCGTCTCGACGCCATACGCGCCGTTGCCGAGGTAGATCTGGTTGAGGTAGAGCTCGAGGATCTTTGCCTTCGAGTATTTCGCTTCGATCTGCCGCGCGACCTTGGCTTCCTTGAGCTTCCGCGTGAGTGTCTTCTCGCGGGAAATGCGCTCGGGAAACACGTTGCGGGCGAGCTGCATGGTGATCGTCGAGAACCCCTGCGCGTAGGAGCCGCTCAGGATGTTGCGTCCCGCCGCGCCGGCAACACGCACCCAGTCGATGCCGGCATGGTCGTAGAAGCGTTTATCCTCCGTGATGACGAACGCGTCGCGCACGTGCTTCGGAATCTCGCTCAGCTTGACGAGCGTGCGCCGCTCGAGCCCGATCTCGGCGATGAAGCGGCCGTCGGCCGCATAGAGCTTCGACGTTTGCTGCGGCGTCCACTCGTCGAGCACCTGAATGGACGGGCAGGCCCCGCCACGGCAGATGAGCGCCCACGCGGCGTACGCGAGGCCGGCGCCGAACGCGAAAACGAAAGTGACGGAAAGGCCCGTGGCGCGCGCGAGGCGGGGACGCGAGCGCCAGAAACGGCGCGAGAACGGCGAAGCGGCCATGGTGTCGGAGAAGCTACACTCGTGGTTAGGGCGCGGCAACGCGCGCTACTGACGCGCGCGAACCGATTCTCTATCTTTCGGAAATGGTCTCAGATCACAAACAGGTGCTCGATGAGCTCGCGTGGCGCGGGCTCCTCCATCAGTACACCGAAGGCCTCGGAGAGTCCCTCGCCGCCGGGCCTGTGACCGCATACTGCGGCTTCGATCCCAGCGCGCCGAGCCTGCACGTCGGAAGTCTCGTTCCCGTCATGGGACTCGTGCACCTCCAGCGCGCCGGTCACCGCCCCATCGCGCTCGTGGGTGCGGGCACCGGCATGATCGGCGATCCGAGCGGGAAGCGCACGGAGCGCCTGCTGATGACGCCGGAAATGGTCGACGCGAATGCAGCGGGAATTCACCATCAGCTCGAACGTTTTCTTGACTTCACCGGCCCCACCGCGGCGCGGATGCGGAACAATGCGGACTGGCTTCTTCCGCTGACGGCAATCGGGTTCATGCGGGATGTGGGGAAGCACTTCACCGTCAATTACATGATGCAGAAGGAGTCGGTGAAGGCGCGTCTCGAAGAAGGCATCTCCTACACGGAATTTTCGTACATGCTGCTCCAGGCCTACGACTACCTGGAGCTACATCGACGTGAAGGCTGCACGCTGCAAGTGGGCGGAAGCGATCAATGGGGCAACATCACGGCTGGGATGGAGCTGATCCGAAAGGTCGTCGGCGCCGAAGCGCATGCGCTGACGTATCCGCTCGTCACCAGTGCGTCCGGTGCAAAGTTCGGTAAGACGGAGGCGGGCGCCGTATGGCTCGATGCCGAGCTGACGTCGCCATACAAGTTCTTCCAGTTCTGGATCAACGTCGACGATCGAGATGTGGGACGGTTCCTGCGTTTCTTCACACTGCTCCCGAGAAAGACGATCGAGCAGCTCGATGGTGAGACGGCCGGGCACCCCGAGCAGAGGGCTGCGCAGCAGGCCCTGGCACAAGAGGTTACAGCGCGTGTGCACGGAGAGGAGGCGGCCCGGGTCGCTGCCGAGGTCTCGGCACTGCTGTTCGGGAAGGGCGATCCGAAGGGGCTGTCGCTCAAGGCGCTCGAAGCGCTCGCTGTCGAGGTGCCCTTCGCGCGGGTTTCTTTCGACGGCGCCGGCATCGACGTCCTCGAGCTTTTCGCGAGCGCCAAGCTCGTCGCATCGAAGGGTGCGGCGCGACGGCTCCTCGAGCAGGGCGGGCTCTACGTCAACGGGGATCGGCTGTCGGCCGATGACAAGACTCTGGGTCGAGAGCGCCTGCTTCCGGGCGGACACCTGCTGCTGCGCAAAGGTGCGCGCGACTACGCGCTGGTGAGAGTGGACTGAGGGTCAGACCGCGCGCACGAGCACATCGAGCGCGCGGTCAATATCCTCACGCGTGGTGTAGAAGTGCGGTGACAGGCGAATGGCACCTTCGCGCAACCCACAGACGATTCCCGCGGCCGTGAGCTGCTCGCTGACCCGCTGGCCGTTCTTCACGCGCACCGTAAGGATGCCCGCGCGCCGATGCGCCTCGGCGGGTGTGACGACCGCGGCTCCCGCGTCACGCAGGCGCGTCGTCATCGCGTCGACGAGCGAGCGCACATGCGTGGCGATAGACGCGATGCTCACCTCGTGCAGCAGCTCCATGCTCGCGCAGAAGGCGGCGAGATCCTGGTAGGGTAACGTGCCGACCTCGAACCGCCGGGCGTCGTCGTGCCAGGTGAAATCGTAGTCCACGAGGCGATTGAAGTCACGCGAGCCCCGGACCGCCAACCATCCGATCTCGCGCGGCTCGAGCTGCTCCGCGAGAGCGCGCCTGATGTAGGCGAACCCCGTTCCCCATGGGGACAGCAGCCACTTCTGTCCGCCGCAGGCGAGGATGTCGATGCTGCATCCGGGCGCGTCGAGGACGCGCGCGCCAATGCCCTGGATGGCGTCGACGACGAAATAGATCCCACGCTCGCGGCACTCGCGGCCGAGGCGGGCGAGGTCCACCGTGTAGCCGGTCGCGAACGACACCCATGACAGCGTGAGGACCTTGACGCGTGGGCGCTCGAGGGCGGCGAGAATCCGTTCCTCGTCAGGCAGCCCCGCCGGCGTGCAGGCAACCTGGGTGAGGATGATCCCTTCCCGCTCGAGCGCCATCCACGGGTAAACGTTGGCGGGAAACTCCCGATCCGACGAGACCACGATGTCGCCTGCGCGAAGGGGGAGGCAGCGCGCGGCGATGTTGATCCCGTGCGAGGTGTTCGTGGTGAGGGCGATCTCCGCCGGCGCCGCGCCCACCAGCCGCGCCGCGTGGGTGCGCGCGCGATCCATGATCTCGAACTCCATGTCATCGCTGATGCGCCACGGCTCGCCACGCCAGTCGTTCCAGGCGGCAAGGGCCGCGCGCGCGCGCATGGGGAGGGGACCGGTCGAGGCGTGATTGAGATAGACGCAGTCGCCGCCCGTGGTCCACGGAAACTCGACGCGACGGAGTGTCTCTAGATCGTAAGGTTCCGGCACGGGGGAAGTGTATGAGGACGACTGCGAACTGCGAACTGCGACCTGCGACCTGCGACCTGCGAGCTGCGAACGTCAAAGAGCCTCGTTCCCCCGGTTCAATACTTTAACCTTGGCGTTCGCAGTTCGCAGTTCGCAGTTCGTAGCTTGGACTAGACAGTCCTCGGATCCAACGCATCCCGCAAAGCATCGCCGAGCAGGTTGAAGCCGAGGACGGTCACACCGATCGCCAGGCCCGGAAACAGAGAGGTCCAGGGCGACGAGCGCAGCTGGTTCAGGTCGCGGCCGTCGGCGATCATCGCGCCCCAGCTCGGCGTGGGAGGCTGCACGCCGAGACCGAGGAATGACAGCGCCGCCTCCGCCATGATCGCGCCGGCCATGCCGAGCGTCGTCGCGATGACCACCGGGGCGATCACGTTGGGAAGCACATGACGCGAGATGATCCGAAAGTCGGGGGTGCCGAGCGCTCGGGCGGCGTGCACATACTCGAGCTGCCTCACGACGAGCACCTGCCCGCGCACCAGCCGCGCCATTCCCGCCCACCCCACGATGCCGACCGTCACGAACACGACAATCAGGGAAGGCTGCAGCGCCGCGACCATCGCGATCAGAAGAAGGAGCGTCGGAAAGGCAAGCGTGACATCGGCCAGGCGCATCACGAGGTCGTCGATCCAGCGGCCGAAGTAGCCGGCGATGAGTCCGAGAGTCAGACCAATGGCCAGCGCGATGCTCTGCGAGATCAGGCCGACGGCGAGGGAAATTCGAGCTCCGTAGACCAGACGCGCCCACACATCGCGCCCCTGCACATCGGTCCCCATCCAGTGCTCCGCCGAAGGCGGCTGCAGCTGACGCAGGAGGTCGACGCGAATGGGGTCGTGCCGCGCCAATAATGGCGCGAGCAGCGCGAGCAGCAGGAGCATCGCGACGACGATCAGCCCGATCCGCGCGCGGGTGTCGCGCCACAGTCGTGCCCACACCTCGGCGATCACGACACACTCCCCACCGCGCGCCCGCAGACGCGCACGAGCATGCACCGAGCGCATCGGCGCCGGTCATGATGATTCGGCGGCACGTCCGCGGCCGTCAGGTCGGCGCGCATGTTGGCGATCGTGCGCAGCAGCTCCCCTCGCACTCGGTCGGTGAAATCGATCCGAAAGGTACGGTTCGCGTATCGGAGATAGCCATACCCCGCGAAGCGCGGCTCCGTCTCCTCCAGCAGCAGGCAGTACGCGGCCAGCTGCACCACGTCGCGCAGCCATGGCGAATTGCTCTCGCGTGACGGCTTGAGCTCCACCGGTGCGATGCGTCCCTGCTCCTCGACGAGATAGTCCGGCTTCCCGACGATGCCGTGGCGCGCGGAACGAAGCACGCGCGACGGCCGCGACACGACGGAATCGCTGGCGACGACTCGGCCGCGCACGCCGGACCGCCGCACCAGCATCACGCTCACGACGCCGAGCACGATCGCGGCGCCCACGAGGGCGAGCGCGATCATCATCGCCAGGTGGCCCAGGCCAACGCCGCGAGTGCCGCCGTGACGAGAAGCGCTGCCAGCCAGCCTAACGTGCGCGCCCACCACAGTGACCACGCGTGCCGGCGATGCGCGGCGTGGCCCGCGCTGAAGCGCGTGCCTTGCGTCTCGGTCGTCACCCCCTGCACCGCGCGCAGCCACCATGCGCGGCGACAATACGCGTACTCGCCCAGCTCCGAGGCCGAGAGGAAGCGATCGGGCCTCGGTTCGGGTGCGGCGATCATGCCGCGGGATCGCGGAGCGCGGGGAGCGTATCGGCCGGCTGATGCTTCCAGCGGCGGTGTTGCCAGAAGTACTGCTCGGGGGTCTGCCGCACCAGGCCTTCGAGGATGCGCGTGTAGGACGCCACGATCCCATCGACGTCACGCTCACGGTCGCCCGTCTCCTCGTAAGGCACGTTCTGAAACGAGAGATGAAAGCGTCCATCCGGCTCACGGATCGCGGCGACGAACAGGGTGGGCACGTGGTAGCGGAGCGTGAACACCGCCGGTCCGCGTGGCGTCTTCGCGGGGCGCCCAAAGAACGGGACATGGGTGGACGCGAGGTTGAGCACGCCCTGATCGGCGAGGAATCCGATGGCCCGTCCCTCCTTGAGGGATCGCGTCGTGCGCCGGACGGCATCGGCATCGTAGACCACCGTCATCCCGAGGTCGGCACGCGTCTGGTTGAGATAACGATCGAAGATCGGGTTGGACATGCGCCGCACGATCACATCGACGGGGACCCCTCGAGCGGCAATGTACGCGCCGGAGACTTCCCAATTACCGAAGTGGCCCGCGATCAGCAACAGGCCGCGCCTGGCTTCAATCGCCTGCTCGACGAGGTCCCACCCCGTCGTGCGCGAGACGAGATCGAGGATGCGCTCTCGACCGAGCGAGGGCATGAGCGCGGTCTCGACGGCGAGCCGTCCAAGATGGTCGTAGGAGGCGCGCGCGACCTGCGCAACGCGATCGGCATCCCATTCGGGAAATGCCGCGGCGATCTGGCGCTCCACGACATGGCGTCGAACACCGAAGGGCCGGTATCCCAGCCGTCCAAGCGCGCCGCCGAGCGATGACGCGCGTCGCCATCCGACCGCCGAGAGCGCGGCGACCGCGGCGCGGAGCCCGGCGTACTCGAGCCGGTGCGCGATCCTAACCGGCCGCGTCACTTCCGCTTCCAGAGCGAACGATCCGCGGCCGCCGCCGCGGCGTGCTCGAAGCCATCGAGCATCGCGGCCTCGGTGAATTCGCGCGCGACGCGCGCCCGCCCCGCCGTCCCCATCGCGACGCGCTGGTCATCGTGCGCGAGCAGGCGTGCGAGCGCCGCCGCGGTCCCCGGTGCGTCGGTCGGCGGCATGAGCAGCCCGGTAATCCCATCGGCGACGTAGGTTCCCGCGAGGGGTCCCCGCTCGGCGAGGACGGGCACACGCATCGCCATGAAATCCAGGCAGGCGAAGGCGGCCGCGTCGCCCGTCGCGACGACCCACCCGAGGTTCGCCGCGCGCAATACGGCCAGATAATCCTCGCGCTCGCCCGCGAAGGTCACGATCTTCGTCAGGCCGAGGGCCGCCGCGTGCATCCGAAGATCCTCATCGTCGGAGCCGGGGCCGACGAGCGTGAGCCGCAGGTTCGGATGGTTCGGCGCGAGGAGTGAAACAGCTCGTACCATCGTCGCGGCGCGGGCGCGAGCCCCGTGGTCGCAGACGCCGACGACGAGCGCGGTGGAATCATCGGCGCCCAGGGACGCGCGGGGAACCGGGCGGATGGTGTCGTAGGTCTCGACGTCGACGCCTAACGGCGCCGCCGCGGGCTCGAAGCGCAGCCGCTTGAGCACCGGGAGGTCGCGAAGGTCTTCCTCACTGCCGACGAGCACTCCGGCGGCCGCCAGTCGAGACCCAAATCCCCGCTCCGTCACCTGGGCGGCGGCGCCCGAGGGCACGCGACGGATCACAGCCGCACGCCCCGCCAGAAAGGTCGCCAGCGATGCGACCTTGTGCTCCCGGGGCGTATGTACGAACACGACCTCGGTGAAGCGGCCCTTCAATGCGCGGCGAAGCCGGAGGGCGGAGAGACCCCACCAACCATCGGGGCGAATCGGCACGACCTCGTGTCCGGACGCGGCCACCTTCTGCTCGACCGTGCTTTCGGGGCTGCACACGTAGGTGATCTGATGCCCGCGCGCGTGCAGCCCACGAGCGGCAGCGGCGAAGGCGCGCGCTTCCCCGGACCACGCTCGTGCCGAGTAGTAGAACAGGAGGCGCACTAGGCGAGCGATGTCACGTCAGGATTTCTTCGCGCTTCGCCTTGCCCTCATCGCGGAACTGCAGCTGATACAGCCGGGCATAGGCGCCTGACGCCGCCAGCAGCTCTCGGTGCGTACCGCGCTCCACGACCCGGCCGCGCTCGAGCACGAGGATCTGCGTCGCGTGCTGAATCGTCGAGAGGCGATGGGCGATGACGAAGACCGTGCGTCCCTCGAGCAGTCGATCGATCGCTTCCTGGACGAGGCGCTCCGATTCAGTATCGAGCGCCGACGTGGCTTCGTCGAGGATGAGGATCGGTGGATCGATGAGGAGTGCGCGCGCGATCGCGATGCGCTGCCGTTGCCCGCCCGACAGGCGCGCGCCGCGCTCGCCGAGCAGCGTGTCGTAGCCCTGGGGAAGCTCGGTGATGAAGCCATGCGCATTCGCGGCGCGCGCGGCCGCCTCGATCTGCGCCTCGGTGAACCGGTCGGTCATCCCGTACGCGACGTTGCTGCGGACGGTATCGTTGAAGATGACCGTCTCCTGACTGACGATGCCCATGTGGCTGCGCAGGGACGGGAGGCGAATGTCGCGTGTGTCGATGCCGTCGATGGTGACGCGGCCCGACGTCGGCTCATAGAAGCGCGGGATGAGATCGGCAAGCGTGCTCTTCCCCGCCCCGCTCGGGCCGACGAGCGCCACGACATCGCCTTTCCGCGCGACAAACGACACGTTCGCGAGCACCGGCTCGGCCTCGTACGCGAAGGACACATCGTCGAAGGCGATCTCACGCTCGAAGCGTTCGATGGCGCGTGTCCCGCTGTCCGCTTCGATCTCGGTGGGAACGTCCAGCACCTCGAAGAGCCGATCGGCCGCGGCGAGCGAGGACTGCGCGACCGTCGGCAACTGGGAGAGCGCCTTGAGCGGCCCCAGCATGCGCATCACGAGGGTGAGAAACACGAGGAACGCCGACGCCTGCAGCACCCGCGCGTCGAGGACCAGCGTCGCACCATACCAGAGCAGCAGCACCGTGATGGCGGTCGCCATCGTCTCGGTGATCGGCTGCGAGAGAAGCGCCAGCCGCGACGTGCGGACGAGCCCCTTCGAGTAGCGATGGCTCGCGTCGACGAACTTCGCTTCCTCGTGACCTTCGGCGCTGAACGACTTCACGAGGCGAATCCCGCTCACACTCTCCTGGAGCACGCTCATCATCTCACCGTGGTCGTCGTGCAGCCGGCGATACCGCTTGCGAAGGCGCGAGAGGAGCGGACGCAGCGCGAGGATCAGGGCCGGCGCGAGGACGAGCGCGATGAACGTGAGGCGCCGCGAGATGCCCCAGAGATACGCGATGTATATCAGGACGACGGCGGCGCTCTGAATCGCCGACGTGACGATCTGCGTGATGAGCTGCTTCGTCTGCGCGGTGTCGGAGAGCACGCGGGAGAGGATCTGGCCGGTCTTGTTGCGCGTGAACCAGCCGATCGGCAAGCGCTGCAGGTGGCGATAGACGGCGTCGCGCAGGTCGCGCGTGACGTATTCCTGGAGCTGCACCCCCATCTGGCCCGCGAACCACACGAAAAAGTTCTTGAGCGCGATCGTCACGAGGAGAATGACGATGACGTTGCGCAGCGAGTCCATCGGGTTGGCGGGATCGACGAGGTCGCCGATGACGCGGCGCAGAAACGTCGTGACCCACCCTCCGTCGAGCGGCAGCGGATCGGTGCCGAACAGCGCGTTGAGGAAGGGGATGAGGAGCGCGAAGGCGAACCCATCGAGCGCGGCAGCGGTGACGCTCGACAGGACGGTGGCGACCATGCGCCACCCGTGGGGGCGCAGAAAGGGAACCAGTCGTCGATAGACTTCCTGACGCGCCACGAGCGACTACCGGCGCGGTGTGAGCAACGCGATGGGAAGAATCATCTCCTCCGGAGTGGCGCCGCCATGCAGGAAGGATCCGCGATACCGCGTCTGGTACTCGCGCAGCTTGGTTGGGTAGACGAAGAAGGAATCGCCCGTCGCCAGGAGGATGTTGCCTCCCATTCCTCGACGCGGCAGCCGCAGATCATCCGAGTTCGTGAACAGCAGCGCCAGCTCCGGCCGCTCGGCGCGCAGATCCTCGCCGAACTTGTAACGGAGGTTCGCGGTGGCGTCGCGCTTCGCGAACACCGTCGCCGGCGAGAGACAGTGAATCGAGCCGTGATCGGTCGTCAGGAGGACGGGAATCTTGCGTCGCTGCGCCTCACGAAGGAGGGTGAAGAGCCCCGAGCGCTGAAACCATTGCCGCGTGATCTGCCGCAGCGCGATCTCGTCACGCGCGACCTCGAACAGAATCGCGGATTCGCTGCGGCCATGCGTGAGCAGATCGACGAAGTTGAAGACGAACGCGCCAATGCCCTCGGCCGGGAGCGCACTCGGAAGCCGCCTGACGAGATCGTCGGAGTCGGCGGCGGTCGAGATCTTCTCGTAGCGAACCGGGTAGGGCTTCCCCCCTTCGGAGAGCTGGGCTTCGAGGAGCTGGCGCTCGTGCGCGTTGAGCGTTTCGTCCTCGCGATCGCCCCACCAGTCGGGGAAGCGCGCGGCGATCTCCCCGGGGAAGAGTCCGCTGAAGAGCGCGTTGCGGGAATACGGGGTCGCGGTGGGAAGTATCGAGAAATAGTGCGTGGTCTCGATCTCGAACATCGGCGCGAGCAGTGGCATGAGAATGCGCCACTGGTCGAGACGCATGCAGTCGACGACCACGAACATCGCCGCGCGCTCGCGCTCGAGGATCGGCAGCAGGAATTCCCCCACGACGTCGATCGAGAGTGGCGGACGATCGCCCTCCAGATCGCGCAGCCACCGCGGATATTCGCGCCGAATGTACGCCGCGAAGTCGCGACGCATGTTGGGGTACATCCCCTCCAGAGACTCGTGAAGTCCCATCTCGCCGATCTGCGTGAGGTCGATGCTCCAGTCGACGAGCTCGCCGTACCGCTCGATCCAGCCCCGCCAGTCGAGCGCGTGATCGCGCTCGTTCTGGAGCGCGCGAAAGCGCTCGACGAATTGTCGCGCGACCGCCTGCTGCCGAATCTGCGGACCCTCGAGGATGCGCGTGACGACGGTGAGCACCTGGCGCGGATTGATCGGCTTGACGAGGTAATCGCTGACGTTGACGCCGATCGCCTCGCGCATGGTCGTGTCTTCCTCGCTCTTGGTGACCATGACGATGGGGAGCGCCGGATCGACGTCGCGCAGCTCGCGAAAGGCCTCGAGCCCCCGCTTGCCCGGCATCTGCTCATCGAGCAGCACGAGGCCGTACGGCCGACGCCTGAGCATCTCGACGGCATCATCGGCATTGGTCGCCGAGTCGACGTCGTAGCCTTTGTCGCGCAGGAAGATCCGGTGCGACTCGAGGAGATCGGCCTCGTCGTCCACCCAGAGAATGCTCTTCGCGGGGAGTGGCATGAGGTCAATCTAAGCTGCGAGCTGCGAACTGCGACCTCCGAACTGCGAACTGCGAGCTGCGAACTGCGAACTGCGAACCTCAGGACTCGCGGTCGCGGGTAGTTGGTTCGCAGCTCGCAGTTCGCAGTTAGATTCTCCCGGTGCTTTCGCCCCGGCCACCGTTCGCCGTCCCTCCCATCCGCTTCCCCTTTCGCGCCCTCGCTGCGCGGGTGGGGCACGCACCCTTGGGCGGGGAGCGCGAGGTCGCGTTGGCGGTGCTCATGGTCGCGCGACTGGCGTGCGACGCGCTCGAAGCCAGGGCCAGCGCGGTGAAGCAGCGTGAAGAGCGCGCAGCGGCGGCCAAGAGCTGGCTCGCGTCGATCGCGGTTCCGGCACGTGCGCGGCCGACACTCGCGCGTGCGCTCGATGCAACGGCGCGCGATCGCACCGCCATCGCCGCGGCCATCGAGGAGCTCGTGAAAGTCGCAGCCCCCTGGCTGGACGACGCGAGCCTCGCCGAGCTGCGTGCCGTAACCGCCGCGCCATTCGTCAATTCCCGATGACTCGCATCACCGACCTTTCCCCTCTCGGACGCGTCATGCGGCGGGTGGACGCCATCTCCGATGGCGCCCCGCCGGTGGACACGATCGCGACCGGATTTCCGAGCCTCGACCGCGCCCTGGGCGGCGGTTTGCGGCGCGGTGACCTCGTGGTGATCGGGGGCGACATCGGTGTCGGAAAGTCAGCGCTCGCACTGGCGATCGCGGTGCGCGCCGCGCAAAACGGGCATGCGTCGACCTTTTTTACGGGCGAAGCGAGCACGGAGCGCGTGATCGAGCGCGCGCTCGCGCTCGAGGGACGCGCTCGCATCGACGACATTCGGGGCGGCGCGCTCGATGAAGCGACGCGCGCCTCGCTTGGGGCCGCCGCAGTTCGCCTGCGCGAGCGTATGCCCGACGTCTATGGATTGCCAGGAGCCGGCGTCGACGCGCTCGCTCTCGAGCTCCGCTCCATCGCCGACGCGGCACTCGTCATCATCGACCCACTCCAAGCCCTCGCCGTGGGCGCGACGACGCAGGACGAGCAGTTCGCGCACGCCATCCGCGAGCTGAAGCGGGCGGCGGTCGAGCTCAACATCGCCATCATGCTGACCGGGCACACGCCCTACCTCGTCTCTACGCGCGCCGACCCGCGGCCGACGCTCGCCGACCTGGGCGCCCTTGGAGCGCCGGCACAGCATGCCGACATCGTGCTGGGCCTCTTCCGCGAAGAGCTCTACCCCGCCCTTCAAGGCGCCGAGGGCGCCACGGAGCTCTCGATTCTCAAGAATCGCAATGGGCCGAGCGGGATGTACGTGGATCTGTACTTCTACAAGCAGTGGCTCAGGTTCGAGGATATGGCGGAGTGAAGGCCGCAGCTGCGAACTGCGAGCTGCGAACTGCGAGCTAACAGCCCCAGGACGCTTCGGCCCACCAGATGGAGGCGTCCCGGAGGTTCAGTTCGCAGTTCGCAGTTCGAAGCTCTACGTTATATTTCCTGCCTCCAACTCCCTCCCGCCCTCCATGGCCGGTCATAGTAAGTGGAAGCAAATCAAGCACTACAAGGCCGCCGCCGATGCCAAGCGCGGCGCGCTCTTCACCAAGCTCATCCGTGAGATAACGGTCTCCGCCAAGTCGGGCGGCGGCGATCCGGACGGGAATCCGCGGCTGCGGACGGCTATCGAGGCGGCGCGGGCGGCATCGATGCCCAAGGACAACATCGAGCGCGCGATCAAGAAGGGAACGGGCGAGCTCGAGGGGGTCAGCTACTCCGAGATCACCTACGAAGGTTTTGGTCCCGGGGGAGTCGCGATTCTCGTGCACACCCTCACCGACAACCCAACGCGGACGGTCGCCGACCTTCGACACAAGTTCTCGCGGCTCGGCGGCAACCTCGGCGCGTCGAACTCGGTCGCATGGATGTTCGAGCGGAAGGGTCAGATCTACGTCGACGCGACTCGCTTCAGTGAGGACGCGACGCTCGAAGCGGCGCTCGATGCCGGGGCCGAGGACATGAAGCGCGAGGGCGAGCAGTTCATCGTCACGACCGACCCCACCTCGCTCCATCAGGTGAAGGGCTCGCTCGAGGCGAACGGCATCGCGATTCAGGAGTCCGAGATCGCGAACATCCCGAAGAACACCGTTCGCGTCGAGGGAAAGACCGCCGAGCAACTGCTCAAGCTGCTGGAGGAAGTCGAGGATCTCGACGACGTGCAGAAGGTGGCGGCGAACTTCGACATGGATGTGAGTGAGATGGCGGGGACATGATTGCGGATTGCGGATTGCTGATTGCGAATGGGCTCCGCACGCCACGGCGGCCAGTGTCGTTCGATTCGCAATCAGCAATCCGCAATCCGCAATCGGTCTAGCATGCTAGTCCTCGGTATCGATCCCGGAACGGCCCTCACCGGCTATGGCGCCGTCCGGGGCGAGCCGTTTGGCTCACTCGCGCTCGTGGAATGCGGCGTCATCCGCACCAGTGCGCGCGATCGGCTTCCGGTGCGACTGCGGGAGATTTACGAGGATGTCCGCGCGCTCATCGAGCGACTTCAGCCGGATGCGCTCGCGGTGGAGGACGTGTTCTACTCGCGGAACGTGCGCACGACGGTCGTTCTCGGGCACGCACGCGGCGTGATCCTTCTCGCGGGGGAGCAGGCACATCTTCCCGTGCACGAGTATCCTCCGGCGGAGATCAAGAAGGCGGTCGTGGGCACGGGCGCGGCGACGAAGGAACAGGTCCAGTTCATGGTGACGCGACTGCTGCGTCTGCGAACCACACCGTCGCCGAGTGATGCGGCCGATGCGGCCGCGGCTGCGCTCGCGCACATCATGTCGGCGCGCGTGCCCCGCCTGGGCGACATCGAACATGCCGCGACGCTCACGCTGGGTGTTCGCCCGGTACGCGGACGCAAAGTGTGATCGCGCACGTCCGCGGCAAGCTCGTCGCGAAGGATCTCGACCGGGTCGAGATCATGACACAGGGCGGAACCGGCTACGAGCTCGCGGTTCCGCTCTCGGTCTACGAGATGTTGCCGAAGGTCGGAGAGGACACGGCGCTGCACACGCACCTCGTGGTTCGCGAGGACGGGTGGCAGCTGTTCGGCTTCGCGACCGTGGTCGAAAAACGCGTCTTTCAGCGCCTCCTCACCGCCTCGGGTATCGGGCCTGCATTGGCACTGGGGATGTTGTCGACCCTGTCCGCGGACAGGGTCGTTCGCGCCATTCGGGAGAAGGACGTGGCGACCCTTCAGGGCGTGCCCCGCGTGGGGCGAAAGAAGGCTGAGCGGCTGATTCTGGACCTCGCTGACAAGCTGGATGATGTGCAGGGCGACGTCGGGGGCACCGCCCGCCCGGACGGCGCGGGCGCAGACGACGCGATGCGGGCTCTGGTGTCGCTCGGCTACGCGGCGGTCGATGCCGAAAAGGCAGTCCGGAGTGCTCTTGACGAAGGGGGACGTGGGATGTCGGCCCCCGAGCTGATTCGACGAGCGCTGTCAAAAGTCAGCAGTCGGTAAGGAAACACGATCGATCCAACGATCGAGGCGTTTTAGCCGTATTCTCTCGATGATTGTCACTTTCATTTTGTTCAGCCTGGCAGTCGCGCAGCAGGACACCCTGCGCCTATCACTGCCGGAGGCCGTGACGCTCGCGCTTCGGGACGCCGATGAGGTGAAGCGGGCCAACGCCGACGTCGCGATCACCGAAGCACAGGTGACCACTTCGCGGGCGGGCGCACTCCCGCAAATCCGACTCACCGGGACCTACAATCACGTCATCGCGAACGCCCGGGCGCGCGCGGTCAATCAGGTTTTCAACCAGCCGAACACCTATAACGTCAACGCGAACTTCTCGCAGACGCTTTTTCAGGGCGGCCGCGAGTTCGCGTCGTGGCGAGCGGCTCGCAGAGTGCGTGAGGCATCGCGCCTCACCGCCGGGGAGACGCGCTCGGAAGTCGCCGTTGGAGTGCTCCGGGCGTATCTCGCCGCCTCGCTCGCGGAGCGCTTCGAGCACATTCGCGGCGAGAATCTGATTCTGGCCAGCCAGCGCGTCACGCAGTCCGAGCAGCTGTTCACCGCCGGGCGTGTCGCGCGCTACGATGTGCTGCGCTCTCGGGTGGAACGCGCGAACCTCGAGCCTCTCGTCATCCAGGCGCAGAACGATCGGGAGATCGCGCTCCTCGAGCTTCGGCGATTGCTCAATCTGCCTGCGGAAGCGCCCATCCGCCTCACGACGACGATCGACTCGAGCACGGTCCCGCTCATCATGACCGCCGTGGCGCAAACGGAGGACGACGGGAGCGACCGCGCTTCCATTCGCGCCGCGGAGCTCACGGTGCGCGCTCGCCGCGATGCGATCTCGATGGCGCGGGCGGACTGGCTGCCGACGATCTCCGTGTTCTTCCAGACCGGGGTGCAGGCATTCCCACCGAGCGGGTTTCCTCCCGGTCGCGGAGAGACCGATGCGCGCTTTTGTCCGGAGGGATCACCTCCGGATCGGTCCTGTCAGAACGGAGGCTGGTTCGGCGATCGCACGGTGGGCGTCAACTTTTCGTGGCCGCTGTTCGACGGGCTGCGCGCGAAGGGGGCGATAGACCTCGCGCAAGCCCAGCTGGCGGTCGCCGAGATCGCGCTCGCGCAGGAGCGCGAAGCGGTGGCGCTCGAGGTCGCGCGGGCACGCGCCGAGCTCAACCGTTCGCGCGCGGTGTTCGCCGCACGTCGGCAGACAGTCACGGAAGCCGACGAGACCTTCCGCCTCGCGTCGCTGCGTTATTCCCGCGGTATCGGCACGTCGCTGGAAGTTTCCGATTCGCAGCTGCAGCTGCTCATCTCGCAAACCGATGAGGCACAGAGCGCAGTCGATCTGTACCTTGCTGCCGCCGAGCTGGCGCGCGCCCTCGGGCGCCCCATTCCGCTGCCGGGCGGTACGGCCATTTCGCCTCAGACTACCGCCAATGCACCATAGATCGTTCTCGCACCTCTTCTGCTTGCTTGCTCTGGTCGCCACCACAGCGTGCGGCAGTGGGAAGGAAGACCAGGCGCAGGCAGCCCAGGGGCCTAACGGCGGCGGCGGTCCCGGTGGACCCGGCGGCGCTGGGCGACCCTCCGTCTCCCTCGCCTCCGAAGACGTCGCCACCGCGCAGCGTGCGCCCATCGAGGAAAGCGTCCCTCTCACCGGCGACCTGCGTCCCATCGAGACCGTCGATGTCCGCGCCCGCATCGAGGGCGATCTCATCGGCGTCTACGTTCGCGAGGGCGCGCACGTTCGCGCGGGGCAGCTGCTCGCACAGTTCGAGGCAGCGGATCAGGAGAGCGCCAGACAGAGCGCGATCGCATCGCGGCTCGCCGCGCAGTCAGCGCTGTCGACGGCCGAGTGGAATCTCGAGCAGGGTCGAGAGCTGCTGAAGGCCGGTGCAGTGCCCGAGCGCGACGTGCGGGCCGCCGAGCAGGCGGTTGCGGCGGCACGCGCGCAGCTGGCGGCGGCGGAGTCGCAGGTGCGGGCGGCGTCCACGGAATCCCGCGACACGCGAGTGCTGGCGCCAACGACAGGGGTCCTCGAGCGTCGCTTCATCGAGAGCGGTGAGCACGTCGCGCGCGGGGCGCAGCTCTTCACGCTCGTGCGCACGGACGCGCTCGAGCTGGCGGCGACCATCCCCGCGCGCTACGCGAGCAACGTGCGCACCGGGCAGCTCGCTCGCTTTACCGCCGACGGCCGTACCATCGAAGGACGCGTCGTCCGCGTGAGCCCGACGATCGATCCCGCGACCCGGTCCATTACCGTCTACGTGCAGGTCGCTAATCCTTCCGGCACACTCAAAGGCGGCACCTTCGTCTCGGGGCGCGTCGTCGGGCGCTCAATTCCCCAGGCACTCGTCATTCCCGGCGCGGCAATCCGCCAGGCCGAGAACGGCAGCCCGTACGTCTACACCATCGAGGGTGAGACCGTGGCCCAGAAAGAGGTGCAGATCGGCGTCGTGGATGACGCGACCGGCATCGTCGAGATCACCTCGGGTCTCGAGGAAGGTGATCGCGTGATCGTCGGCAACGTCGGCACACTTGGCCGCGGCATGCAGGTCCGCGTCGTCGATCGCGACGACCGGCCCGCGGTGCGTTAGGCGGAGGACGGAATGTTCCTTTCGGACGTCTCCATCAAGCGACCCGTCTTCGCGACCATGCTCATGGTCGCGCTCGTCGTCCTCGGGGTCGTGTCGTACCAGCGGCTGGCGATCGACGAATACCCGGACGTCACCTATCCGGTCGTCGTCGTGCAGACGACCTATCCCGGCGCTTCGCCCGAAGTGATGGAGCGCGAGGTGTCGCGCCCGATCGAGGAAGCGCTGAACACCGTGCAGGGACTGTACGAGGTCACGTCGACCTCGTTCGAGGGGAGCTCGCTCGTGCGCGTGCAGCTCAACCTCGGCGTGAACGTGATGGAGGCGCAGCAGGATGTGCAGGCGAAGGTCGCCCGCATTCGGCGCCAGCTGCCACGCGACATCGAGGATCCGATCATCATCCGCTTCGATCCGAACGAGCGGCCGATCATGTCGATCGCCATTCAGAGCCCGGATCGTCCATTGCGCGAGCTCACCGACATCGCGGAAGAGATCATCGCGCCCCGGCTGGAGGCGATTCCGGGCGTCGGCGGCGTCAACCGCGTCGGCGGCGTGGAGCGGCAGATCCGCGTGCAGCTCGACCACGCCGCCATGCGCTCCTATGCGGTGAGCCCAACGCAGGTATCGGCGGCGCTCGAGCGCGAGAACCAGGAGGTGCCCGCGGGGCGCGTGCAGTCCGGCCAGACGGAGCGGCTGGTGCGCGTCACGGGCCGCGTCGTCGAGCCGGCGTCGTTCAGCAACATCGTCGTGGCGGTGCGCGACAACGTCCCCATTCGGCTCTCCGATGTAGCGACGGTCGTCGACGGCACGGCCGACCAGCGCAGCGCGGCACGCTACAACGGCGATCCCGCCGTCGCCCTCGATCTCCTCAAGATCTCGGGCGCCAACACGGTGAACGTGGCCGACGCGGTGCGCGCGGTCGTGGCGGAGATCGGCGAGCAGATGCCGCCCGACATCAAGCTGGCGGTCATCCGCGACGACTCCCGCCGCATCCGCGAAGCGCTCAGCGACGTACAGCTCACCATTCTGCTCGGCGCCGTCCTGACGATCGCCATCATCTACCTCTTTCTGAATTCGTGGCGGTCGACGGTGATCACCGGACTCACGCTCCCGGTGAGCATCATCTCGGCGTTCTTCATCATGTGGGTGTTCGGCTTCACCGTGAACACCATGACGCTCCTCGCGCTGTCGCTCGCGATCGGTCTCCTGATCGACGACGCCATCGTCGTGCGAGAGAACATCGTCAGGCACATCGAGATGGGGAAGGATCACTACCGCGCCGCTCGGGAGGGGACGAGCGAGATCGGCCTCGCCGTGACGTCGACGACGCTCGCCGTGGTCGCCGTGTTCATTCCGGTCGCGTTCATGGGCGGGATGATCGGGAAGATCTTCCTGCAGTTCGGCGTCACGGTGGCATTCGCGGTCCTCGTGTCGTTGTTCGTCTCGTTCACGCTCGACCCGATGCTCTCGAGCGTATGGGCCGATCCGGAGGTCGAGCACGGCGCACAGGCGGGCGGTGAGGAGGCGAAGGCAAAGAGAAACCTCGGTCGATTCTCGATTCGACGGATTGCATTCGCCTTCAACGATCGCTTCGAGCGGGTCGCCGATCGCTACCCGAAGTGGCTCGAATGGGCGCTCAAGCGGCGCGCCACCGTCATGGCGATGGCGGCGGCGTCGATCGTCATCGCGTTCATGATCCTGCCGAGGCTCGGATTCACCTGGATGCCCGAGGCCGACGTCGGCGAGTTCTCGGTCGGCTTCCGCGCGCCGCCGGGATCGCGTCTCGAGTATACGCTGGATCGCGGGACTCGCCTCAGCACGATGATTCGCGAGAATCCCGCGGTGGACTTCACCTACCTCAACATCGGCGGCGGATTCCGCGGCTCGCCCAGCAGCGGCTCGGTGTTCGTGAAGCTGAAGGACAAGCACGAGCGCGATCAGCACATGTCGGACATTCAGAACGGGCTGCGCGGTCGTCTTCGCGAGGTCCCCGGGATTCGCGCCAACGTTCAGGGCACGCGGTCGATCTTTGGCGGCTACCGCAGTCCGATCGCGGTGAACGTGCAGGGCCCGGAGCCGTCCAGGCTCAAGCTGCTGGCGGCTCAGGTGCTCGAGAAGATGCGCACCGTGCCGGGGGTGGCGGAGCCTCAATCGAGCGATGAGGGGGATGTCCCGCAGCTCGATGTGCAGGTCGACCGCCAGCAGGCGTGGGCAGCCGGGCTCGGCATCGGCAGCATCGCGTCGACGCTTCAGCCGCTGTTCACCGGCCAACGCGCGACGCAGTGGGAAGACGAGCTCGGCTACTCGCACGACGTGGTCGTGGTCTATCCCGATTCGATGCGCGCATCCGTTGAGGACGTCGCCACGATTCCCGTGCTCAGCAACAACATCGATCCGCGCACGGGCCAGCAGGCCGTCATTCCGCTGGTGCAGGTCGCCGAGGTGAAGGCGGGCGTCGGTCCGCAGCAGATCGAGCGCAACTCGTTGCAGCGTCAGATTTCGATTTCGTCGGGCGTGCTGCCGGGCTACAACGTTGGTGACGTCGCGAACGCAGTGAAGGCCTCGATCGACTCGATCGGATTCCCCCCGGGCTATCGCACCGTATTCGGTGGCGACGTGCAGAACCTGAACGAGACGAAGGGGTACGTGCTCGAGGCGATTCTGCTCGCCGTCATCTTCATCTATCTCATTCTGGCATCGCTGTTCGGCTCGTTCGTGCAGCCCCTGTCGATCATGCTCGCGTTGCCGCTGTCGTTCATCGGTGTCGCGCTCGCGCTGTTGATTACGGGCGGCTCGATGAACGTCATGACCATGGTCGGCATCATCATGTTGATGGGGCTGGTCACGAAGAACGGCATTCTGCTGGTCGACTTCACCAACTTGATGCGCGGCCAGGGTCGCGATCGGCGTGAGGCATTGCTGCAGGCCGCGCGCATTCGCTTGCGCCCGATCATCATGACCACTGCCGCGATGATCTTCGGCATGCTGCCGCTTGCCCTGGCGATCGGCGAGGGCGCCGAGGAGCGCGCGCCGATGGCGCGTGCGGTGATCGGCGGTCTGATCACGTCCACGCTGTTGACGCTGCTCGTGGTGCCGGTGATGTACACGCTGCTCGACGACTTCGCGGGGTGGGTGAAGAGCCGGCGGCGGGTGCCGGTCGAAGGTGGGTTGCATGGGCGGGAGCCGGAGCCGGCGATCGGAGACTGATTCGGCTCCCATCGTCACGAGCCAGACTGCAATAACCACGGAGGCACAGAGGCACAGAGAACGGCCAACTGCAAAGCGTTTGCAGTTGGCCGTTCTCTGTGCCTCTGTGCCTCTGTGGTGATGCAGTCGGGCTCGTGTCAGGAAGAACTGGTTCTTGATCTTGCGACGGCTGCCCCGCACGTTCCTATGATGAACCTCGACTGGATCCCAATGCGCAGACTGATCGCGCTATCCCTTCTCGCAGCCTGCTCCGCTTCCTCCTCCGGCGGCACCCCGTACGCGGACACCATGACGACGGCCGAGCTGCGCGAGTCAGTCATGCAGGCGGATCGCGACTTCAACTCGGATTTCGCGACGCGCCGCACCGAGGGGTGGGTGTCCTGGTTCGACACGGCCGGGGTGCAGGTCACTAGCGAGGGCGAGGTGCCGAAGGGCCATGACGCGATTCGCGCTTACATGGCGAAGTCGTTCCCCGATACGGCGCAGATTCTCGCCTGGCGGCCGACGATGGCTGAGCTCTCCGCCGACGGCACCATGGCGTACACCATCGGCACCTGGGACTTCCACAGGCGCGGCAGAGACTCCGCGGCCTCGTCGGCGACGGGACACTACCTCACGGTGTGGCGTCGTCAGGCGGACAACTCCTGGAAGGTGCTGGCGGACATCGGCACCACCCATCCCAAGAAGCAGTGAGCACCGTCCGCCGAATGCGCGCACTGCGCACCGCGACGTTCACGGAGTCGGTGATCCGCGAGATGACGCGTCTCGCCAACCAGCACGAGGCGATCAATCTCGCGCAGGGGTTCCCCGACTTCCCCATGCCGGATCCCATGAAGGATGCCGCGTGCGCGGCGATTCACGGAGACATCAACCAGTACGCGATCACCTGGGGAGCGCCGGCGCTGCGGCTCGCGATCGCCGAGAAGTATCGCCGCTGGTACGAGATGGATGTCGACCCCGAGCGCGAGATCACCGTCACCTGCGGGGCGACGGAGGCGATGGCGTCCGCCTTCCTGGCGCTGTTCGATCCAGGGGACGAGGTCGTCGTCCTCGAGCCGTTCTACGAGAACTACGGCCCCGACGCCATCCTTGCCGCGGCATCGCCGGTGTTCGTGCCGCTCGAGATGCCCAACTGGCGCCTCGATCCCGATCGTCTGCGCAAGGCGTTCTCATCACGCACACGGGCGATCGTCGTCAACACACCGCACAATCCGACCGGTCGTGTGTTCACGAAAGAGGAGATCTCGCTGATCGCCGAGCTGTGCATCACGCACGATGCGTGGGCCATCACGGACGAGATCTACGAGCACATACGTTATGCGGGTGGCCACCACCCGATCGCCACCTGGCCGGGGATGCGCGAGCGCACCGTGACGATCTCGGGCTTGTCGAAGACCTTTTCCTGCACCGGATGGCGTCTGGGCTACGCGATTGCCCCCGCCGAGCAGTCGCAAGCGATTCGCAAGGTGCACGACTTTCTGACCGTGGGCGCGCCGGCGCCGCTACAGGCCGCAGGCGCGGTCGGCATGGCCTTCGGGCCCGACTACTACAACCACATCGCGCTCGACTATCGTGCGCGACGCGACGTCATCGTGCACGCGCTGGAGGAGGCAGGCTTCAAGTTCTCCATTCCGGAGGGCGCCTACTACGTGCTCACCGACTTCTCCGACTTGAGCGCGCTGCCCGATGACGAATTCGCTCGCTGGCTGACGCGGGAGATCGGCGTCGCGCCGGTGCCTGGGTCGAGCTTCTATCACGAGCCTGCGCTGGGGCGGAAGCTGGTGCGCTTCGCCTTCTGCAAGAAGCTCGAGACGCTGGAAAGCGCAGGCGAGCGACTCGTGAGGGTTCGGGCGCTGGTATAGCGACGACCCCACGTCGCCTTGACAGCGTGATCGGCGCGCCGTAGGGTGGGACGGACGAGATTCGTGACCACCCTCCGCCCTAACGAATCGAGCCTCCCCACACGCACGGAGCCTCCGCATGCGGCTCCTCCTGATTGCCATCACCTGGGCGGCGACCGCCGACGCGCAGAAGCCCACGCGTGATGACTACCACCGGCACTTGCCGCCGCCGCCGTCGATCGTGGCGCAGACGGACGCGAGCGCACGACTCGATCTCTACGGAAATCGCGGAGCGGCGGGCTACGTCGATCGAAGTCCAGTCGACGGAATCGATGATACCCGCGCGCGCCGCCTGCTGGCCATCATCGAGCGCTTTTCGCCGATCCTTCGGCGCAACAACTTCGCGATTCCACGACATTTCCTCGATCTCGTGCCGAGCCCGCGTTACCTGCACGTGGACGCGTGGCGTGGTGGGAGGCGCATCTCCTCCGACTCGATCGGCATTGACCGCGTAGGTGCTGCGTCGAGCGAGAGAACTCACGACGACGAAGCGATCGTTGCTGAAGCCATCGACGATGACAAGCTTCGCGCACTGGTGGACGCGTTGCATCCGCGTCGCTCCCACTCGAGGATCATCCCCGCCGGGGGCCGTGTCGATACCATCGTGTTCGTCGATCTGGCGGGCGATGACGAACGGTCGTGGCGCCGCGCACACGAGGGCGCCAGTGCACCAGCTCACGTCTTCGCACACGTTTTCCTCGACGACGCCCCGGCCGCCGAGGGTCCTTCACGCATTCACTTCGAGATTCAATACTGGTTCTACTACCCCTTCAACGACAGCGCCAACAATCACGAGGGCGACTGGGAGCACATGACTGTCTGCGTCACGACGCGCGCCCGCGCGATGGAGTCCTCCGCCGAGCGTACCACGCGCGGACTTCCCACCGAAGGCGACGTGGCGCGAATCCTGGATCCGGCCAGTCACGGCCTGCTCGATTCACTCATCATCCGGGAGGTCGACTACTACTTCCATCACAACGTGATGACGCTCGATTACCTCGGCGCTCTGGAGGCGAGGGTCACAAGCGATGGGCGCGCTCGTCATGAGAATATTTGGGAGGACGAAGAGTACGTGCGTGGAGTGATCGAGAAGCGAGTCAGTTCCGCACACGGCCGCTTAGCCACGCACCCAATCGGATACGTCGGAGGCAACAACCTCGGGCCCGACGAGCTGCTCCGGTTCTTCCCGCGCTTTCATCGATCCTACAATCGGAATTCTGACGCCACCTATCCCTTTCCAGGTGTGTGGCTCACCATCGGCCCGCTCGGAATGACCGAAAAAGTACGAGGCCCGGTGGTCCCGCGCATCCGCTCCGATGCAACAGCCGCGACGCCGTGGCGCGAGCTGATCGCCGACGACTCGTTCATCACGTTTGGAGCGTCGCAGATAACGATTGTCCCTGATTGGGAGCGACTCGACTCGCTCGTGCTCGCCGATGCCGGCGTGAGACGCCGATGGAGCTGGGTCGTTCTGCCGATTCGGTGGGGCTTTCCCGCGGTTGCGTCGCCTGGAGCAGGAAGTCTGGCGCACACGAACATGGGCAACCTCGGACCCTTCGGACCCACCTTCAATAACGCATGGAATCGGCGGGGCGAGACGGAGGAGTACCACGTCTTCGAGCCGACCGTGCTGCACACGCCGACCTCGCCCACGACCCCGTGGTCGAACCTTATGAGTGGATGGGGCATCCTCAACCTGCCGCTCGCCATCTTCGGCCTGACGCCCGGTGGCAATGTCGCGGTGACGCAACTCGCCCCGTGGCTCACCGGCGCCTTGCATGTGGTGAACAAGCCCCCGTCCAAGACGATCACCCCCGGACGGCTGCCGTCACGCTTCACCGATGCGAGCCTCGGCGCGTTCCGCCAGTCGCGGGCGCACCGATTCGCGCCGCTGCTGCCACATGACGAGCATCCCGCGATCGCTTCCCGTCTTCGCGGCGGTGCGCTGCGGGACGAGTGGGGCACCGCCGTCGATGGACCGCGCATCGCGTTCAACCTCTTCTTTGCGGACCGCCTTTCGGTCGAGAACACGCTGAGCTGGAGCATCAGCGAGGTTGGTTACCACATTGAACCGGGAGACGGATCGGCCAGCGCGACCGTGCACGGGGAGCTCGCGCTTCGCGAGTTCACCGGAGGACTGCGCTGGGTTGCGGTTCGGGCCTTCCGGGAGCGGCTGAACCTGTCCGCGCGCGTCGGCGCCGGATGGTCCCAGTATACGGTTCGCGGAGTGCGGATCGACGAGGAGCTCATCGCCGACGGGGGGCACAAGGGAGGGCGTTTACCGTCGGTGCTGCCCTCGAAGCGCTGGATCCCGAACGCGATGTACGGCGGCGTCAGCATGGAGATCTTCACCGCTCACGGGCACTATTTCCTGCGTCGCGTTGGATACGGTCTTCGCGCCGAGCTGACCACTGCACAGCACCGGCTGGATGACCGCACCGAGGGCACGAGATCGGGCCCGGTGCAGCACCACACCCAGGTCGCGATCGCGCTCGTGCTCGGCTGGTAGACTCGCCCGACCTGTCGCGGCCCCGTGACCAGAGCGATCGCGTGGTGTAGGTTGGCTCCGCAGTAAGGACATTGCTCCAGCACGCGCAGTTCGGTATATCTTCGGCCATCCATGTAAGAGCGTCGCTGTATCCAGCGCCCCCAGCGCTGCTCCAGCGCTTTTCCAGCGCCCGTTGACTCCAATGTCCAGAGCCGAAATCACCACCCCGGAAGTCATTGCCGAGGAATCGGTCGTCGAGCTGTCGCTCCGGCCGCAGCGGCTGGCCGAGTTCATCGGGCAACAGAAGGTCAAGGATGCCTTGCGCATTTACATCGACGCGGCGATCGCGAGACGCGAGCCGCTCGATCATGCGCTGTTCTATGGGCCGCCCGGGCTCGGCAAGACGACGCTGGCCGAGCTCATCGCGCGGGAGATGGGGGTCAACATCCGAACGACGTCCGGGCCCGCGCTCGAGAAGCCCGGCGATCTCGTCGGCACGCTCACCAACCTGCGCGAAGGGGACATCCTCTTCATTGACGAGATCCATCGGCTCCGGCCGATCATCGAGGAGTTTCTCTATCCGGCGATGGAGGACTACAAGATCGACATTCGTCTCTCCGAGGGGCCCAAGGCGCAGACGATCACCATGCCGATCGAGCGCTTCACGCTCATCGGCGCGACGACTCGCTTCGGCATGCTGACGCCACCGATGCGCGCACGATTCGGCATCATCGAGCGGCTCAACTACTATCCGGCCGACGATCTCGAGCACATCGTGCGGCGCTCCGCCGAAGTCATGCACGTGGACGTCGAGGCACAGGGAGCAACCGAGATCGCCCGTCGCTCGCGCGGCACCCCGCGCGTGGCGAACCGGCTCCTCCGCCGCGTTCGAGATTTTGCGCAGGTGAAGGCCGATGGACGCATCACGCGCGAGGTCGCCGCGAGCGCGCTGGTAATGCTCGACGTCGACGAGTTCGGGCTCGACGACATGGATGCACGTGTCCTCAAGACGATCATCGAGAAATTCGATGGTGGCCCGGTCGGGATCTCGACGATCGGCGCCGCGGTGGGAGAGGACGCGAGCACGATCGAGGAGGTCTACGAGCCCTTCCTCGTCCAGAACGGCTTTCTGCAGCGCACGCCGCGGGGGCGCGTCGCGACGCCGCAGGCCTATCGCCACTTCGGCTACACGCCTCCAACATCGCAGCCGACGCTGTTCTGATTGTGTGAGGGGCCGGCGGCGTGCTTGACATCGCGACGCCCGGCTCCGAACGATCGGGCATGCGACGCCCGATTCTCGTCATCTTACCGTCGATGCCAGTGGGCTCGAGCGCGGCACGTACACGGTGACGGTCGAAGTGAAGGACTTGCTGGCGAAGCGGCACGTCGCCCGCTCGAGCAGCCTCATCATCGTCGATTAGCGTCGAGCGGCTGGCATCGCGGCGCGGCGGCAGTCGAAAACGGATGACACGGATCGACGGAAGAGGCAGGATCTGCTCCCGTGCACCTAGCTTTCAGCAACGTCAACAAGCACTGCTGTTTTTTGTGCTGCGCACCGAGAGTTGGCACCGCATGGAGCAATCCTGGCATCTTCCGTTGATCCGTGTCATCCGTTTCGACTGCTCCTGAGTCGTGATGCCGGCCCCCTCGGCCGATGTGCGCGGCACCCGCACGAGCGATTACGACTTTGCGCTCCCCGCCGATCGCATCGCGCAACAGCCGCTCGCCAGACGCGACGATAGCCGCATGCTCGTCGTGCGGCGCGACTCGGGCGAAGTCGAGCACGGACGATTTCGTGATCTCGTTGACCTGATTGCTCCTGGTGACGCGCTCGTCCTCAACACGACGAGAGTCTTCCGCGCCCGACTGCTCGGCCGCCGGGCGTCGGGGGCCGATGCCGAGATCTTGCTCCTTCGCGAGATCGGCGATGGAAGGTGGGAAGCCATGGTCAGCCCGGGCGGAAAGCTCCGACCGGGTCGGACGGTCAACATCGCGCCGGGCTTCGACGTCGAGATCCTCGAGATAACCGACCGTCGCACACGGATCGTGCGACCCGTGACCGATGGCCCGGTCATGGACGCCATTGAGCGGCACGGCCACGTTCCACTTCCGCCGTACATCGCTCGGCCCGATGTCGCAGCGGACGTCGATCGCTACCAGACCGTGTACGCGACGGAGTCTGGATCGGTCGCCGCCCCCACCGCGGGGCTTCACTTCACCCCGGAGCTCCTCGCCGCGATCGAGGCGCGAGGCGTGCGACGCGCCGACGTCGTGCTCCACGTCGGCGCCGGCACCTTCAAGCCGGTCGAGGTCGAGGATCCCGCACAGCACGTCATGCACGAGGAGCGGTTCACCATTTCCGCGGAAACGGCAGCGTCGCTGAATGATGTGCGCCGGTCGGGCGGGGCGATCTGGGCCGTCGGCACGACGTGTGCGCGCACACTCGAGACCGTGGTGCGTGATGACGGAACCTTTACCGAGCAAGCGGGAGAAACACGCCTGTTCATTCGTCCGCCCTATCGCTTTCGCGCCGTGGACAAACTGATCACGAATTTCCATCTTCCCCGCTCCACCCTCGTGATGCTCGTCGCCGCGTTCGCGGGATACGAGCTGACGATGCGGGCCTACCGGGAGGCAGTCGATGAGGGGTACCGCTTCTACTCGTATGGCGATGCGATGGTGGTCCTGTAGTCTCGCGCTCGTGGTCGCCGGCTGCACGACCACGCAGCAATACTACCTGCCCTCGGAGGACCAGCCGCGCCTGACGACCGACCTCATGCGCGACCGCGGACACAACATCGTTCGCGCCGAGTGCCCGCGGCTGCTGGGCGTTAGGCAGGCCGTGACCGGCGTGGCACACATTCGCGTCGACGTCGCCGCCGATGGCGCGGTACGGCGCGCGTCGATCTCGCACAGCTCCGGCGACGAGCGCATGGACGAGATCTTCGGGGGTCTCGCGGCGCAGCTCAAGGTCGATCCGCCCGCCAATGCCGGAAGTGAGACGATCCCCGGCACGCTCAGGCTCGGATACTCATGCTCGCCGACGGCGGGCACGATCACGGTCGAGGGCGTCGACTATCCCGGATGAGCGAACGGGGCTTTGCGTTCACGATCGATGGGACCGCCGGCGCCGCCCGCGCCGGCGTTTTCGTGACGCCCCATGGCGCCGTCGAGACGCCGACGTTCATGGCGGTGGGCACGCAGGCGACGGTGAAGACACTCGACCCACGTGAGCTGCGCGAGGCGAAGATGCAGATGATCCTCGCCAACACCTATCACCTGCACCTTCGCCCAGGCGAGGAGATCGTCCGCCAGATGGGCGGGCTGCATCGGTTCATGCAGTGGGACGGCCCCATTCTCACCGATTCGGGCGGCTTCCAGGTGTTTTCCCTGGAGACGCTGCGCACGGTGACCGAGGAGGGCGTCGAGTTCCGCAGTCACGTCGACGGCTCGCGCCGCTTCTTCTCCCCCGAGAGCGTCATCGCCATCCAGCGCGCGCTCGGCGCCGACGTCATCATGCAGCTCGACCACGTGGTTCCCGGCCAGACGGATGCTGTGCTCGCGAGCGAAGCGAGTGAGCGGAGTGTGAGGTGGCTGGAGAGATGCGTGGTGGCGTTCGAGGCGAACGAGGAACAAGGAACGAGGGGTTCCCAGGCCCTGTTCCCGATCGTGCAAGGCGGGATTCACGCTGACCTCCGGCGCAACGCAGCCCAGGCGATACGAGGCATGCGGTCCTTTGACGGCTACGCCATCGGCGGACTCTCCGTCGGCGAGCCCAAGCCCCAGATGTATGCCATGGTCGAGGTCTTACATGAGGAGCTGCCCAAGGACCGGCCGCGCTACCTCATGGGCGTGGGCTTTCCAGAAGACCTCATCGAGGGCGTCGCGCGCGGCGTCGACCTCTTCGACTGCGTCGCGCCCACGCGGAACGGGCGCCAGGGCACCGCTTTCACCACCGATGGGAAGCTCAACGTCAGGCGGGCCGAGCTGCGCTCGGACCCTCGTCCACTCGACGAGGCGTGCGAGTGCTCGACGTGCACTCGCTTCTCGCGGGCCTACATCCGCCACCTTTTTGCCAGCGACGAGGTGCTTGGGCTGCGTCTCCTGTCGCTGCATAATGTACATTTCCTGACCGCGATCATGCGCCGAGCGCGGCGTGCGATCCTCGAGGGAGACTTTCAGGCGTGGAGCCGCGACTGGCTTCAGCGCTATCACTCACGACCGGCCCCCGTCTCATGACCGCAATGCTCGCGATCCTGCTCATGGCAGGTCCGCAGGAAGGAGGCGCGAACCCCATCGGCCTCCTGCTGCCGTGGATTCTCGTGTTCGGCATCTTCTACTTCATCTGGTTTCGCCCGCAGCAACGGGAGCGCGCGAAGCACGACGAGCTTCTCAAGAACCTCAAGAAGGGCGATGAGGTCGTGACCGCCGGCGGCATCGTCGGCGAGGTGATTCACATCAAGGAAGCAATGAAGGAAGGTCAGCCGGTGAAGGCCATGGACGACCGCATCACGATCAAGACCGGCGAGTCGCGCATCGTCATCGAGCGCGGGCGCATCGCGCGCGTCGTCGCGCCGAAGACGGAACCCACCGCGACGTGAGCCTGCTCGACATCTACGTCCTGGGCGCTCCGATCCTGCGGGAGGAGACGCGTCCCGTCACCGATGTCGGGCCGGACTTTCAGAAGCTCGTGGACGACATGTTCGAGACGATGTACGCCGCGAAGGGCATCGGGCTGGCCGCGCCGCAGGTGGGGCGCACCGAGCGTGTCGCCGTCGTTGACGTCGAGGGCGCTCGTCACGTCATCGTCAATCCCGAGATCGTGATGCGCGAGGGAACCCAGAAGGGCGAAGAGGGCTGCCTGTCGATTCCCGACATCTATGCCGATGTCGAGCGCGCGATGCGCGTAGTCGTCAAGGCACAGGATCGCGAGGGGAAGCCGATCGAGATCGACGCCACCGAGCTGCTCGCGCGCTGCATTCAGCACGAGATCGATCACCTGCACGGCAAGCTCTTCATCGACTACCTCGGCCTTCTCAAGCGGCGCGCGGCGCTCAAGAAGTGGGAGAAGCAGCGCGCCGGCGACAAGTCGCTGACACGGAGCGTCGCCGCGCTCGAGGTCGCGCAGCACCACCACCGCGACGAGGAGCTGTAGTCGTGCGGGTCCTCTTCTGGGGGACGTCCGCGTTCGCGGGTCCGTCGCTGCGAGCGCTCGTGGGCGAAGGCTTCGACGTGTGCGGGGTCATCACGCAGCCCGACCGGGCGCGCGGCCGCTCTCGCTCGACGCTGGTACCGTCGCCGATCAAGGAGATCGCCGTCGCCGAAAGCCTGCCGGTGCTGCAACCGGAGAAGCCGCGCGGCAAGGAGTTCGTCGACGAGCTGCGAGCGCTGGAGCCCGAGCTCTCCGTCGTCGTCTCGTACGGTCACATCCTTCCAAAGCAGGTCATCGACCTGCCGGAACGCGGCACGCTCAACGTTCACGCATCACTGTTGCCCAAGCTGCGCGGCGCCGCGCCCATTCAAGCGGCGATTCGGGAGGGATTCATCGAGACCGGCGTGACCATCATGCGCATGGTGCCCGAGCTCGATGCCGGGCCGATCGTCCTCCAGGCGCGCACGCCGATCGCGGAGGATGAGACCGCCGGTGAGCTCGAGCTGCGACTCTCGGAGCTTGGCGCCCTCGCGCTCATCGAGGCCCTCACGCTCATCGTGCTCGGGGAATCGAGCGAGCGCGACCAGAACGAAGAGTTGGCGACCTACGCGCCGAAGATCGAGCGCGACATGGCGCTCGTGCCCTGGGAGGAGGGGAATGGCGTCGTCGCCCGGCACATTCGCGCCTACGATCCCAGGCCGGGCGCGTTTACCATGCGAAACGGACAGGAGCTCAAGCTGTTCGGCGCCCTGGCCACTGAGCAGGGAGGCGACGAGGGGTCGACGAAGGCCGGGCAAGTGCTCGCGATCGACCGGGATGGGATGCTCGTCGCTTGCGGAGACGGGGCGGTGCGCGTCCTTCAGGTGCAGGCGCCGGGGAAACGCCGCATTTCGGCGCTCGAATTCGCCCGGGGGCGGGGCGTTTCTGTAGGCGACGTTCTGGGGACGGCGAGGTAGTCGAGGTAGTCGAGAATGGCGAGGTGATCGAGGGAACTGCACCTCGATTACCTCGATTCCTCGATTACCTCGACGGCCTCGATCACCTAAGTATCTTCAAGCACATGGCTTTCACTGGAACCGGATCGGTCACCGAGGCGCGCCGCGCCGCCGCCGAGATCCTCGCCGACATGCGGCATGGCGAGATGCTCGACCCTGCCTTCGAGCTTCGCGCCTCGTCGCTCGACGCGCGGGATCGCCGGTGGACGCAGGAGCTCGTGTACGGCATGCTGCGCCGTCGCGCGATGCTCGACGCGCTCCTCGCCGAACGCGTTCGCGGTGGACTCGTGAGGCTCGACCCCGATCTCGGCGACCTGCTGCGGCTCGGCGCCTACCAGCTGCTGCACATGCGCAGCGTCCCCGCGTACGCGGCGATCGCGCAGACCGTCGAGCTCAGCAAGGAGCGCCACGGCCTGGGCGCGAGCAAGCTTGCCAACGCGGTGCTGCGGCGGCTCGATCGCGAGCGCGAGATGCTCGACGTCGCGGTACCGACCGATCCGGTCGACGCGCTCGCTCTTCGCCATTCGCATCCGCGGTGGCTGGTCGCGCGCTGGGTGGGACGATGGGGCGCCGAGGAGACCGAGCGTCTCTTGATCGCGAACAACGCCGAGGCGCCGCTCGTCGTACGCCCGTACAACATCGTGCGTGAGCAGCTCGAGGCGACGCTCGAGAGTGTCAGCGTCGAAGTGACCGATGCTCCCCTGGCGCGCGATTCTCTGGCGATCAAGAGCCCGGTGTCGCTCACCGAGCTCGGCGCCTATCGACAGGGGCTGTTCTTCGTACAGGATCCCGCGGCGACGCTCGTCACGCAGTACGCCTGCGTGCCGACCGGGGCCGAGGTCGCCGACCTGTGCGCGGCACCGGGTGGGAAGGCGCTCGAGCTTGCGCGCTCCGCGTCCGTCGTCATCGCCGGGGACCGCTCGGTGCAGCGCATCCAGCGCATGATCGGCAATGCCCGCCGCGTCGACGCGAAGAACGTTCTCGCGGTGGTTACCGATGCGCGCACTCCGGCGATTCGCCCGGTCGACGCGGTGCTGCTCGACGTGCCGTGCACGGGCACGGGAACGTTTCGCCGTCACCCGGATGCGCGATGGCGGCTCAAGGTCTCCGACATCGCGGTGCTCGCGGCGACGCAGCGCAGCATGCTGCGCGCGGCGGCAACGGTCGTGAAGCCCGGTGGGCTGCTCGTGTACAGCACCTGCACGCTCGAGCCGGAGGAGAACGACGCGCAGGTCGAGGCATTCCTGCGCGAGAGCCCGGAGTGGAAGCTCGAGCCGCCGCCCGAGGGAACGGTGCCGGCGCCCGTGCTCGACGCCGGACGTCTGCGCGTGCTCCCACAACGTCATGGAGTGGACGGCGCGTTCGCGGCGCGGCTGCGGAGGGCACGCGGGTGAGGTGGCGCGGGAATGCGCGCCGCGCCATTCCGTACGTGATCGCGGCGACCGCCGGGTTCGTCTTCTCGTACTTGATCGTCGCGTTCTTCGTCTTTCCGGCGACGATCATTCCGAGCGACCGCAAGGTGCCGAACGTCGTCGGCATGACGTACGACGAAGGCACGAAGCGGCTGACGACCGACGGCTTCCGCGCCTCGACGGGCGAGCAGCGATTCCACGCCAGTGCGCCAAGCGGCACGGTGCTGGAACAGGAGCCGCCGGCGGGCGCCGTCGAGGCCAAGGGCGCCGAGGTCGTGCTGCACGTGAGCTCGGGGCAGCGTCGGGGCGAGGTGCCTAACGTCGTCGGCATGACTCGCCAGCAGGCGGAGCTGGCGATCGAGAACGCGGGGCTCGACGTCGGCGATGTCGAGGAGATCCGAGCCCAGACCCCGCGCGGAACCGTCACTGCCTCACGCCCCGTCGCGGGGTCGCGCGTGACCGTGCCCTCGTCGGTGACGCTGACGGTCAGCGTCGGACCGGCGTCGGTGGACATGCCCGATGTCGTCGGCGAGAACTATTCGCGCGCGCGCACCGTGCTCGAGCAGCTCGGGCTGCGCATCGGCGACGTCAACGTCGATTCGACGAGCCTGGCACCAGGCAACATCGTGATCGCGCAAACGCCGGCGGCGGGCCGCGCCGTGGGCGCGGGCGCCCGCGTGGCGCTCACGATCTCGGGGCGCCCGTGAGCATTCGGATCGCGCCGTCGATCCTGAGCGCCGACTTCGCTCGGCTGGGCGATGAGATCGCCATGGTCACCGAGGCGGGCGCGGACTGGATCCACGTCGATGTCATGGATGGGCGTTTCGTGCCGAACCTTACCTTCGGCGCGAAGGTAATAGAGACGGTGCGCAGGCTGACCGACCTCCCGATCGACGTCCACCTCATGGTTGTCGAGCCCGAGAAGTATCTGGAGGACTTCGCCGCCGCCGGCGCGTCGGTGCTGACGGTGCATCCCGAGGTGTCCCCGCATCTCCACCGTCAGCTCATGCGTATCAAGGAGCTCGGCTGCCTCGCGGGCGCATCACTCAACCCATCGACGCCGCTCGAGGCGGTGTACGAGGTGGCGGGCGATCTCGATCTGCTGCTCATCATGTCAGTGAACCCGGGCTTCGGCGGTCAGTCGTTCATCCCGTCGTCGGTCGACAAGATCCGGCGCGCGCGGGCGATGCTCGACGAGGTCGACAGCCGCGCGGCGCTCGAGGTGGATGGCGGCATCAATCGGGAGACGATCGCGCAGGTGTGGCATGCCGGCGCCGACACTTTCGTTGCCGGGAACGCGATCTTCAGAGCCAAGGATCCGCGCGCCGAGTTGCGGGCATTGCGCGCGAAGTGCGCGGTGGCGGCGTGACGTCGAAGGAGCAGTGGGCCTGGGTAGCCGCGATCGCGCTGGTGCTCGTGGGAGGCGGCATCGCCGCCGGCACGGCGCTCAAGGGCGAGCTGTCCCCCGTCACGCTCGGGAGCCCGGCACCCGCCTTCGAGGCGAACACGATCGACGGGCAGTCGGTGCAGCGCACGTTCGAGGACTATCGCGGGAAGGTCGTGGTGCTCAACATCTGGGCGACGTGGTGTGGCCCCTGCATCGTCGAGATGCCCACGCTCGAGGCGCTGCATCGCGAGTTCAAGGACACCGATCTTCGCATTGTCGCGGTCAGCATCGACCAGGCGCAGACGGAGCATGCGATCCACGAGTTCGTGAAGAAGCTCGGACTCACCTTCGAGGTGGTGCACGATCCGGAGGGTGACATTACGCGCGACTATCAGGTGATGGGCTATCCGGAGACGTTCGTGATCGGTCGCGACGGCGTCATCCGCAAGAAGGTGATCGGCGCGGCGGACTGGAACTCCGAGGGGAATCGCGCGCTCGTCAGGCAGCTTCTCGCCGAGCGCGTGTAGATGGCGCCGCCCATCGCGTGGAAGCGGCGGATCACGGCGGCGCTGACCGAGCACCTCCCGCTCAAGCTGGTCGCCATCTTCTTCGCATTCGTGGTGTGGCTCGTCGTGAGCGGCGAGCGCCCGACGGAGATGGTGGTGCCGGTGCGGGTGGAGATCGGCGTCGACACGTCGGTCACGCTTCGCGGGCCCACGCCGGAGGTTCGCGCGCTCGTGGTGGGACGCGGCCGCGATCTGATGAAGCTCTGGGACACTCCCCCGACGATCTCCCAGCGGCTCGGGAGCGATGTGCCCGATTCGCTCGCGATCATGCTCGAGGTCAACAACGTGGAGCTGCCGCCAGGGGTGGCGGGGATCGTCCGTGACGTGCAGCCGCGAAGCCTGAGGCTGCACTTCGATGTGCAGACGAAGCGCTTCGTGCCGGTGCGGTCGGCGCTCCGGGTTCGTGCCGATTCCGGCTTTCGCGTTGCCGGCGCGGTGCAGCTGGAGCCGATTCGCGTGCAGCTGATCGGCGAGCGTCGCACCGTTCGCTCGATCGACACGGTATCGACCGTGGCGATCGATCTCGTCGTACGCGACACGACGCCGATGACGGTGGCCCTCGACACCGCGGGCCTGGGCGTGCGTGTGAACCCGGCGTTCGTGCGCGTCCGCGTGCCGGTTGCCGCGGTCGAGCCCACGGCAGCTGCATCCGCCGCGTCAACGAGCCGCCGGCGCCAGTGACACGGATTCTCGGTATCGAGACCTCCTGCGACGAGACCTCGGCGGCCGTGGTGGAAGGCACGGGCGATGAGGTCGCGCAGAAATCGCTGGTGATTCTCTCGCAGGACGTGCACAAGGTTTTCGGTGGGGTGGTGCCGGAGATCGCATCGCGCGCGCACCTGACGAGCATCGTGCCGGTGGTGAACCGGGCGTTGTCGGAGGCTGACGTCGCTTTGAACGACATCGACGCGATCGCGGTGACGTATGCGCCGGGCCTCGTGGGGGCGTTGCTCGTTGGCGTGAGCTACGGGAAGTCGCTCGCGTTCGCGAGTGGCCGAGCGCTCGTCGCCGTCCATCATATGGAAGGGCACCTGTTCGCGACGCAGCTCCAGCATCGCGAGGCGGTACCGCCGTTCACGGCTCTGCTCATCTCGGGCGGGCACACGCTGCTGGTGGACGTCGAAGCGTGGGGGCGATATCGGCTGCTCGGTCAAACGCGCGACGACGCGGCGGGAGAAGCGTTCGACAAGGTCGCGAAGTTGCTCGGGCTTCCCTACCCTGGCGGTCCGCATATCGAGCGGCTCGCGAAGGAAGGTGATCCGTCGCGACATCGCTTCTCGCGCCCGATGCTTCGGCGCGACCAGCGCGTCGGCGACCCCGATTATTACGACGTCTCCTTCTCCGGTCTCAAGACCGCGGTGCTCAACGCGACGAAGCGCGCGGACGTGGACGTGGAAACGGAGCGTGCACACATCGCGCGCGGATTTCAGGATGCGTTGATCGATACGCTCGTGGAGAAGACGGCTCGTGCGACCCGCGAGCACGGGCGCACCCGAGTCGTGTTGGGCGGTGGCGTCGCCTGCAACCAGACGCTGACCGAGGCGATGCGGGCGCGGATGGCGAAGATCGGAGCGGGCGTTTTTGCGCCGGCTCCGCGGTTGGCGACGGACAACGCGGCGATGATCGCGCGAGCGGGGCTGTTTCGATTCGAGCGCGGTGAGCGTGCGCCGCTCGACCTCAATGCCTATGCATCTCTTCCCTTACCAGGATTGATCGCCGCATGACGATCGACCACCGCCCGCTAGCGTATGAAGTCGGGCCTCTGATGATCACCGGATTCGGGCTGGCGGTGCTGGCCGCGTTCGTCGTGGCGCAGATCGTCGCGCAGAACGAGCTGAAGCGCCGTGGCTACAGTCCCGAGCCGGTGGGGGACATGATCTTCGCGGCGGTCCTGGGCAGTCTGGTCGGCGCGAAGCTCTATTTCGTGGCGTTGACGGGCGACATCGGCACGTTGTTCAGTCGCGGCGGCTTCGTGTTCTGGGGTGGGCTCATCGGCGGGATCCTCGCGGTGACGGTCCTGGTGATGCGGCGGAAGCTGGGCTTCTGGCGCATCGCCGACGTCGCCGGTCTCTCGATCATGCCCGCGTACGCGGTAGGTCGCACCGGATGCTGGGCGGTGGGAGATGACTACGGCCGTCCATGGGATGGTCCGCTGGCGGTGCGCTTCCCCGAGGGGGCGCCGCCGTCGACCGCGCAGAACATGCAGGAGATGTTCGGCATCCCGGTGCCGGCGGACGTGCCGCCTAACACCGTGCTGGCGGTGCATCCGACGCAGCTGTACGAAGTGACGATGGCGTTCATCCTTTTCTTGCTTTTGTTGAGGTTGCGCGATCACAAGCACGCCGAGGGGTGGCTGATGGGCGTGTATTGTGTAATGGCGGGGGTGGAGCGGTTCATCGTGGAGTTCTTCCGGGCGAAGGACGATCGGTTCTTCGGGGCGTTGACGGTGGCGCAGGTGATCGCGTTGGTGTTCATCGCCATTGGAATAGCGGTGATGGCGATGCGGAGCCGGGTGACGCCGGAGGCCCGCGGGATCTACGCGACGGCGTGATGCGGGGTGCGTGGGAGGGGGTATGGAGAAAGGGCGTGCGGCTGCCATTTCTGAACGTATGGTGGACGTTGCGGAGCGAGACCGGCTGATCCCTGCCGCGCGGCGGGTCATGCGGACGAAGCGGTTGAGCCGGCTGACGGAGGAGGCGTACGTCCGCTGGGTCGTGAGGTACGTGCGGTTCCACGGGATGCGGCATCCTCGCACGTTGGGCGAGCAGGAGATGCGGGAGTTCCTGTCGCATCTCGCGACCGAGCAGAACGTGTCCGCGAGCACCCAGAGTCAGGCGTTGGCGGCGCTGCTGTTTCTCTATCTCGAGGTCCTGCGCGACCCGGTCCCGTGGCTGGCCGATGTCATTCGCGCCCGGCGGCCGCATCGGTTGCCGGTGGTGATGACCCGAGAGGAGGTGCGGGCGGTGCTGGGGAGGATGGGCGGGGTCTCGCGGTTGGTGGCCACGCTGCTCTACGGGTCGGGGCTTCGCTTGATGGAAGCGCTGCGCCTGCGAGTGAAGGACATCGATTTCGAGATGAATCAGATTACGGTGCGCGGTGGAAAGGGTGATCGCGACCGACTGACCATGTTGCCGGCGGCGGCGAAAGCGGGGCTCGAGCGGCAGCTGGTTCGGGTGAAGGCTCTGCACCAGCGTGACTTGGCGGCGGGGGTGGGTCGCGTGATTCTTCCGCAGGCGCTGGCGGCAAAGTATCCGAAGGCCGCGTCGGAGCTGGTGTGGCAGTGGGTCTTTCCCGCGTTGCGGATTGCGGTGGATCCGGCGACGCGGCAGCGCTACCGTCATCACCTGCATGAGACGGTCGTCCAGCGGGAGATGCGGGACGCGGTGAAGGCCGCGAAGCTGATGAAGCGGGCGACGTGTCATACGTTCCGGCACTCCTTCGCCACCCATTTACTCGAGGACGGGTACGATATCCGGACGGTGCAGGAGCGCCTGGGTCATCGGAACGTCGCGACAACGATGATCTATACGCATGTGTTGAATCGTGGTGGGCTGGGCGTAAAGAGTCCGGCGGACCGGCTGTAAGGGCGTGCGGTTGGGATTTAGGGGAAGGCGTTGACCTAGGATTGGGGAGCCGGAAGGAAACGCTACTTTTCCTGTTATCCCGGCGTACCTCGCATCTTTGCTTCGCACAGGCCTCTTGGAGGGCCCGTCATAAAAGCTGCAATCGCAGCAGCTTTCGATGTCGACGGTCGATAACACACGAGGCGTGCCGTGTCTGATTTGCACCTCAAACAAGACGCAGAATAAGCGTTCTGCCGACGCACGGTCCTCAGTTCCACGCGCTTCGCGCGACCGGCTGATCGACAGGGCAAGTGCCTTTCTTAATCATCGAGGACGAAACGCTCCGATCGCCACGAAGGCCGCAGCTCAAGGGTGCGCCGACGGAAAACGTTTGCGATCGCCATGGTGCGGGTGGGCGAGTCCGAGCTCGGCGCGCCGCAACACCGCGACGATCACGTGGCGCCTCAGAGCTGGTGGCGCGGATCGGCGGCGTGGCCAAGAAGGGCGCGGCAGAACCAACCGTAGCACCTGCCGAGCGCGAGTGTTAAGGTAGCCATCATGTTTAACCGCCCTCGCGCTCCGCGCGAGTGCGAGCACCCGTCTCCTTCGGAGACGACCGCTCGCAGGTGAACGGTATAGCGTTC
>DATFFP010000003.1:0-12703 GCA_035249985.1 Gemmatimonadaceae bacterium | reverse complement strand
CCGCACGCGGCGTCGCTGCGTCAGGCTTTCGCCCATTGCGCAAGATTCCCCACTGCTGCCTCCCGTAGGAGTCTGGGCCGTCTCTCAGTCCCAATGTGGCTGGCCATCCTCTCAGACCAGCTACCCGTCGTCGCCTTGGTGAGCCATTACCTCGCCAACTAGCTGATAGGCCGCGAGCCCCTCCCAATGCGCCCGAAGGCTTTGTTCTCCAGGGGATGCCCCCCAAAGAGCGTATGCGGTATTACCCGGCCGTTGGGCCGGCTATCCCCCACACCAGGGTAGGTCGCTCACGTGTTACGCACCCGTTCGCCGGTCAGGGATTGCTCCCTGCCCTCGACTTGCATGTGTTAAGCACGCCGCCAGCGTTCGTCCTGAGCCAGGATCAAACTCTCCAAAAGTAGAAAGTCCAATTAGCTCTCCCCGAACGCGGCATCAGACACAACATCCACTACATCCAATGTCGCGTCCGGAATCACTATGAATGTTCGGTTGACTCTCCCCTGCGCCCCGAACAGAGCGTAGGATCAATGAGTCCGCCTCGCACATCCATGATCTCAACTCGGTTGTCAAACAGCATCCAGCAAAGTCTGTAAGTCGCTTCCGCGACATACCATGGAGAACGCCGATTCTTCCGAGGCCCGCGCCAGACGGCTCCACCGCCTCCCGCGAACCCACCACGCAGTCAACGACCGCGCGGCGACCGGCTCATCCATCCGCCGCCATTTCGGCGACAGCCTTTCAAGTTAGCCGGATTACCGGCCCTGTCAACCCCGTCCGATCGATTGTTCAAGACCGGCCCAGTCGCTCGACAGCCCCCTTCTCGAGGGGTCTGGAATGTAGCCACCCCGATAGGCCATCTCAAGGGGGCGGTAAACAAATGTACTCGCGCGCATCACTCGAACGGAAGATCGCCCCACCAGAACCTGGGAGCAATCGGGGAAAACCCGGCGAGACGATGCGAACCCCGCATCTCACAGATCCCCCGATGTACGCCCCAGAGTCCGCAAAGCGGGGCAGTCCCTTTGGGAACTGCCCCGCTGATAGGATCACTGTTTCGACTTCGAGTGCGCCCTGTAGGAATCGAACCTACAACCTAGTGATTAAGAGTCACTTGCTCTGCCAATTGAGCTAAGGGCGCGTTCCACTATCGATGGCGCGCCAGGGAGGACTCGAACCTCCGACCCACAGCTTAGAAGGCTGTTGCTCTATCCACCTGAGCTACTGGCGCTTCGCTCGGCGATTCCCCCCTCCCCCAAACTTCGGGGCGGCCTGCCAGGTCGGGGCGACCGGATTTGAACCGGTGACCTCCTGCTCCCAAAGCAGGCGCGATACCAGGCTACGCTACGCCCCGGAAGACCGCCAAATCTAGTCGTGACACACATCTCGGTCAACCGCCGCGCATCGCGCGCAGCAGCTCGCGAAACGCGCGTCCGCGATGACTCACACGCTCCTTCTCCTGGAGTGACGCTTCACCGAACGTTTTCTCCAGCTCCGCGGCGAAGAAGAGCGGATCGTACCCAAAGCCACCGCTACCGCGCGGCTGCTCGAGAATTTCCCCCTCTACCTCCCCGCGACGGGTAAGCTCGCCGCCGATCGTGGCGAGCGCGGCAACGCAGACGTATCGGGCGCGCCGACTCGATCTGCCGCGCAGGGCCAGCAGCAGCCCAGCATTGTTGGCTTCGTCGAGCGCGACCCCCGTTAGGTCGTCGCGGCCGCTCCATCGCTTGCTCCGCACGCCAGGCTCGCCCCCGAGCGCGTGCACCTCGAGCCCCGAGTCATCGGCGAGGGTGGGAAGACCGCTGAGAGCGTGAAAGTGCCTCGCCTTGGCCAGCGCATTCTCCTCGAACGACGAAAACACCTCGATGCCCGATTCGTCGGGCGACTCGGCGATCCCCGCCCGGTCCAGCGTGATGACCTCGATGCCGGCGCCGGCGAACAACGGCTCGAGCTCACGAAGCTTGCCTCCGCTTCGCGTCGCCAGGAGGTACGGAGAGCTCCGCGTCACCTCGCGAGGGCGGACCGCTGGATCTCGAGCAGCTCGCCGATGCCACCCTCCGCGAGCTCGATGAGCGCATCGAGTGCGGGCCGATCGAACGTGCCGTGTTCCCCCGTTCCCTGGACCTCGACGAACCGCCCTTCGCTCGTCATGACCACGTTCATGTCGACTTCGGCGCGCACGTCCTCGGCGTATTCGAGATCGAGACGCACCTCCCCATGCACCACGCCCACGCTGACGGCGGCAACGTGACGCTTCACCGGCGACGCGGCGATGCGGCCCGTTCGCATCATCCAGGCAAAGGCATCGACGACCGCGACACAGGCCCCCGTGATAGCCGCGGTGCGTGTACCGCCATCCGCCTGAAGCACGTCGCAGTCGACGCGGACGGTGTACTCGCCGAACGCGAAATCGTCGAGCATGGCGCGAACGCTCCGGCCGATGAGGCGCTGAATCTCCTGCGTGCGTCCGCCAAGCTGCGCGCGTTCACGCGGTGTACGCGTGTGCGTCGCGCGCGGCAGCATTGCGTACTCCGCAGTGATCCAGCCGAGTCCCGACCCCTTCCGCCATCCCGGTACTCCGTCTTCGACGGACGCCGCGACGAGTACGCGGGTTCCCCCGAAGCCAACGAGACAGGACCCCTCCGCGAAGGCGGACGCACCCCGCTCGAGAGTTACCGCTCGCAGCGACGTAGCGCTGCGTCCTATCCGGGTCGTCTGCTCAGCGTGGAGCACGAAGCTTTTCGATGATCGACGTGGTGGACTGGCCCACGCGAAGCGGGACGATGACAACGCGTCCGCCCCAGGATTCGACGTCGTCGCGGCCCACGACCGTGGCGGGCTCGTAGTCGCCCCCTTTGACCAATACGTCTGGTCGAAGATGTCGTATCAGCTCGAGGGGCGTGTCCTCCGCAAAGGTGACGACAGCGTCGACATCGGCGAGGGCTGCAAGCACGTACGCACGGTCCGTCTCGGAGCGCACTGGCCGGTCGGGACCTTTGAGCCGCCGCACCGACGCGTCGCTGTTGAGCCCGACGATGAGCGCGTCGCCTTGATCCCGCGCCTGCGCGATGACGTCGATGTGCCCCGGATGCAGAAGGTCGAACACGCCATTCGTGAATACGACTCGACCACGAATCTCTCGTCGCCAGGCCGCCGCACGCTTCCACGTCATGATCTTGGCTTGATGGCGCGCGACGCTCAAAAGGATCTCTCGACCACCGGTCGAAACGCGATGGCGCGCGTAACAAAGGGGAAGTCGACCGTTTCGCTGTACTCGGTCCAGATCACGATTCGACTGGGGCTGCGTCGCACGTTGATCCTGTGTGCGGGGCCTGGTAAGTCCAGCGAGTCCGCCTTGAGACGAAGGGTCGTAAGAATCTCGGCGTCCGATTTCCGCTCGGCGAACCGGAGCTCCTGCTGCATGGCATCGCGGAACTGGTAGTAACGGAGGTACGGCGCCCCGACGTTGACGCCGAAGTATATCACCGCGACGACGACCAGCAGGCTGAAGAGGCAGCCCAGCGTGGATGCGCCGCGTCGCGGCTTCACCATTGTGATTGTGCGCCCTCGATAATGTCTCGCACAAGCTTCTCAATGGCCTGGCGGCGTCCTTCCGCTTCCTGGCGCTCGTCGTAATCGCCCTGTGCCACGAGCCCCCGACGGCTCCACAGCGGCTTCCCTGTCGTCTGATCGAGAATCTCGACGTCGACGGCGAGCTCGAGACGGCGACGCGCGGACACCTGTTGATTGGGGTCTGCGCTGTACGCAACCGGAATGTCCGGATCGTAGCGAACGATTCGGCCCCGCACGATCGCGTCTGCCCGCGCTTCGGCGACCGAGCGCAGTCCGAGACGTGACTCGATATCGGGGCGCAAGGCGTCGAGCAGCTCCCGCGGGATGACGCTCACCGGCGTGTCGTTGTCGAACGGAAGTACCGCGACCGTATCGATATGATCGGGCAGCCCGCCGCCGACGAAGCTGTAGAGGCAGGCGCTTTGCACGACCAACAGCAGACCCGCCGCGAGCCTAACGCCAAATCGTGGCATCGAATCCAGGAACCGTATCAACACGGACGATGGTCAGATCCAACGCGCGGTTGGCGCGCAGGTGCCGATAAGTGACGGTGCGCTCCGGAGTACGTTCCATCCATTGCTGCAACCGGTCTCCCTCAATGAGCTCGAGACGTCGGAGGTCGGCACCGACGAAGGTCACCCGCCACCGGGGGTCGCGTCCAATGTCGGCGCGCGTGGTGTCGCCGTCAACGCGTACCGACGTATCCGGGGTAGGCGGAATGTGCAACCGGCCGAGCGCGGCCCACAGCATGGGTGGGGGCGGAAGGAACGATCGCACCATTGGTCCGCCCGGTGCGCGGAGGTCATCGTCGATCAATACCGCGCGCCCCCCGGCGTTGCCGCCGGCGAGAAACAGATCGAGTCGCACACTATCAGGGGGTGCGATGCGCGCGACCCCGTCACCGCGTCCGCGCAGGTCCAGGTCCTCATACATCCAGGTGAACCGGATGCGCTGGTTCACGGGAGGTAGCTGCGTCCGCGGCAATCGCGCCGGCGCGAGGGTGCCGCCGAGCGGCGCGACCTTGGGACCGCACGCGGCGGCAGAGAGCGCGACGATGAGCGCTGCGCCAAAGAGGATGCGTTGCATCAGTAGTCATACCCGAAAAACAGATCAACGAACCTTCGCTTGTAGTAGGCGCGGTCGGCGGGCGACTCATCGCTGGCGGCCAGCGCGTACCGCCGTCCAACATCGACGCGCAACACGAAACCGGGTACGAGGCTCATGCGGAAACCGACCCCCATCGAGCCGAGGACGCGCTGCTCGTACTCTCCCCGGTTCCACGCCTGTCCCGCATCAACGAACAGCGCGCCCCGCACGGGCGGGAACCGCACGGCCCCGAAGGGAAAGCCGAACGTCACGAAATTCGCGATCGGGAACCGCCATTCGGCGTTGGCGAGCCAGGCGTGCGTTCCCGACAACGAGTACCGTGGATAGCCGCGCAGCATCCAGGATCCGGCCATTTGAATCGCGCGCGGTCTCGACCCCTCCGACACATAGCCGAGCGCCCGCAGAGCGACGGCGGCTTGCTGGGAGGTGCGAATGTACCGCCGGACGTCGACCTGGCCGAGCCAATTCTCGAACGCCCCGTGCGTCACGTCGCTCACAACGCCGCCGGTCAGGTTCCACCGCATTCCATCGATCGGCCCGGTCTCGAGCCACAAGGAGTTGTCGCGAACGAAGACGAGGTAATTCCCCGTCAGCATCCCGCGACGCCGTGGCGTTCCACGGACGAGCTCGTTCGCGAAATCGTTGCGGTTCGAGTACTCCAGGGTGGTCTGTCCCTCGAGGCGTGTGAAACGCGACAGCGGATAGCGCGCGATCGCGTACGCTCCCGTCGATTCCTCGTCGTACAGCTGGCGCAAATCGCTTTCGGCGAAGGTGCCCGACACTCGGAAGGCGCCGACACCCCAGTTCACGCGGCGCGACTGATTGAGGTAGAAGACGTTGCCGTTGAGGCTGCCGAGGACGTTTCGCGCCTCTCCCTGAAAGGAGGAGATGCTGAAAGCGAACTGGTGATCGCCGAGCAGATCCGAGAACACGAGCTGCGCCCCCTGCGCCCCGCCGATGCCGGGCGCGGTCGCGGCGACGCCTGCCGCGAAGTCGATGGAGTATCGCCGCTCATACCGTCGTGATGCCACGCGCATGGCGGTCGTGTCGTCGAGCTCGCGCCACCGCCAGGCCGCGAGTACACCATTGGAGAGCGTGAAGGACGAGTCGTCTTCCGGATCCTTGCGCACGGCGTAAAGCGACCAGGAGCGGTCAGCATACGCGCTGACGAGCACGCGCTCCTCATTTGGCACGGGCGCAGCGTCGAAGAGGCCGCCGGTGAGTCTCGTCTCGCGTCGGCCCGTTCCGAGCGTGTCGATGCTGTAGAGATCGAAAGCACCGGCGCGGTCGCTGGTAAAGAGGATTCGTGATGTCCTCGGATCCCAGCGCGGTGATTCATCGGACCATGCCCCGCTCGTCAACGCAGCGATCTCGCCCGAGAGCTCCACGCGGTAGAGGTTGTGGGCTCCCTCAGCGCCGTGTGGCCCCCGGTCCGACGAAAAGACGAGCGCACGCCCGTGCGGGAGCCAGGTGGGGTCGAGATCCTCGTAGACGTCAGCCGTCACCCGCGTCAGCTCACCCGACGGAAGCCGCAGCATATAGAGATCGGAGACGCCGCTGTCGCTGAGCGCGCTGAAGGCGACCCTGTCCCCGCTCGGCGACCATTGAGGACTCAGCAGCGAGACGAGACCGTCGAACTGGTAGCGCCCAGTCACGCGTCCCTTGGCGACATCCCAGAAGACGAGCGCGTCACGCTCACCGAATCGTGAGGCGAACAGCAGGACCCCATCGCGGACGTCGATTCGCGACGAAAATGGATGGAGCGATTCGAACTCGGGCGAGCGTTCCCCTTCGACGACGACTCGCGCGCGACCATCCGGGTCGAGTGACTGGAGATAAATGTTGGTATAGCCCGACCGTGGCGAGAGGTAGGCGACGTGACTCGAGTCTCCGACCTCAACGGCGACCGGCTTGAGGGCGAGCGACGCGAGTCGCGTCCCTGCGAGCGTGAGGGGCTCGCGATCGCCCACGGATGGAAAATGCCGGCGACGAAGGTCGTGGTGCCATTCAGCGGAGAGCCGGCCCACGTCCCGACCATACGCGCGCTCGAGCGCCTCCCCAAACGACGACGCCTTCCACAGCGCCTCGTACACGAGCGGAATGCGCCAGGCGCCGAATTGCGAGGCGAGAAAACGGTGCGCGTCGCCGCCAACCGCGTATACGATCGGGGACACCACCGGGCCGAGCTCGACGAGCGTCGGAAGGCGACCACCCAACACCAGGTCATGCACGACCATCTCGTCTCGCGAGTCCTGATCACCGGAGAGAAACTCGGCGAGGCCTTCCGACCACCAGAGCGGAATCGCCGGCGGGCGCGACCGCGGATGCAGTGCTGCCTCGCGCGCGAGGATCGAGAGCTCGAAGACATGCACGAGCTCGTGACGAAGCGTATGACGGAACTCCGAGTAGCTGCCGCGGAACGGAAGCGCGACGCGCCGCTTGAGGAACTCAGTGACACCGAGAATGCCTTCCGGCGGGACGAACGGGAGAATGTTCGTTTGCTCGAAGTCGACGTGCGACGCGTACACGATGAGCGGGATGCGCTCGCGGACCTCGTGACCGAATCGGCGCGCAAGCGTATCGTAGCTTTGCTCCGCATATACGAGCGCAGCGCGCGCGATGCGCTCTTCTTCCGGATAGAAGAAGACGTCGACGTGCTTCCCGGCGAGAACGTGCCAGTCGAAATGCCGGTACTGGATCTTGTTTTGTCCGAACCCCCCCACCTGGGCCTCGATGGCGGGAGCCGCGAGTGCCGCGAGAACCAACGCGGCGACATACGCGAGCGCGCTATTCCGGCAGGCCTGCTGCGCGGCGCAGCATCGGTCGAAACTCCGCGGGAATCGTCGCGACACGGCTCCTCGCATCGAGCGAGACGAGCGTGGTGCGCGCGGTGGCCAGGCGATCGTTGGAATCCGCATTCAGGATCGCGTAGTCGAAAGTGACTGTGCGGGAGGACACATCGGCGAGCGTCGTCTCCACGCAGACGAGGTCGTCGTAGCGTGCGGGCTTCTGGTAGCGAATACTAGCCTCGGCCACCGCAAGAGAGACGCCTCGCTCCTCCATCTCTCGATAGGGAACACCAAACTGTCGCATGTGCTCGGTGCGTCCGATCTCGCACCACACGAGGTAGTTCCCGTGGTACACCACGCCCATGCGATCGGTCTCGGCGTAGCGCACGCGGAACTCGACGCGCGTAACCGGCGCTGTCACGGACGCACGCTACTCGCCGTACGGCACCCAGATGTTCTTGACCTGCGTCGCCTCACGCAGGAACTCGCGTCCTTCGCCGTGGCGGGCCTCGAGCCAGTCACGGGTGTCCCACGTCGCCCACGTGCGCTTCATGTTCACGGCCGACGCGTCCTCGACCATCGTCACCCCATCGGCGCCGCCGAAATACCACACCGCCTCCACGTCGTCGTGCTCGGCGAGAACGCGCGCGAGCGCGTCCTTCGGTCCCGTAACGATGTTGACCACTCCGCCGGGCACGTCGGAGGTCTCGAGCACGCTGTACAAGTCCGTGGCAGAAAGTGAGTGCGGCTCCGACGGGATCACGACCGTGGCATTTCCCGTTGCGATCGCCGGGGCAACGAGCGAGACGAAGCCGAGCAGCGGTCGCTCGTCGGGGCATGCGATGCCGATGACGCCGATGGGCTCGTTCATGGCCAGCGCGACTCCCCGGATTGGCACGTTGTGCACCGCCCCGTCGTACTTGTCGGCCCATGCCGCGTAGGTGAACAGCCGCGAGATCGCGACATTGACCTCGCGCGATGCTTCGGCATGGCCGCATCCGGTCTGCTCGTCAATGCGGCGCGCAAACTCCCCGGAACGCGTCGCGAGATTCTCGGCGATGTAGTAGAGGATCTGGCCGCGCAAATGCCCCGTGGCCTTCCCCCACCCTTTCCAGGCGGCGTGCGCCGCCTCGACGGCGTTGCGAATGTCCTTGCGGTTTCCTTCGCCGACCTCGCCCAGGGGCGTTCCGTCTGGCGCGAGGATGCGGCGGACGTACCCCTGATCTGGGCGGGTCTGCTTCCCACCGATGAACAGCTTGGGCGTCCGATTGATCGGAGGGACCTGGCTCGCGCGCCGGGCACCGTTAGGTGCTGGTGCGTCACGACCACCAGGTCGCGCCTTTCCGCGCGTCTTGTTCGGCGTCTCCACCTTTTCAGGCTTCACGTACTCCCACATTCCCTCGCGGCCACCCTCGCGTCCGAAGCCACTCTCCCGATATCCCCCGAACCCGCTCGACGCGTCGAACAGATTCGTCGAGTTGATCCACACGACACCCGCCTTGATCTTCGGCGCGATGTCGAGCGCGAGGTTGATGCTCTCTGTCCAGACGCTCGCCGCGAGCCCGAAGGGCGTGTTGTTGGCGAGCGCGACGGACTCCTCGGGAGTGCGGAACGTCATCGTCACGAGGACGGGGCCGAAAATCTCGATCTGCGCGATTGTCGACGACGGCTGCACGTCAGTGAAAAGTGTCGGCGGATAGAAGTAGCCGTCCGTCGGACACGCCCACGACGGCTGCCACATCGTCGCTCCCTCATCCACGCCGCGCTGCACGAGACCGCGAATGCGCTCGAGCTGCACGGGTGCGACGATGGCGCCCATGTCGACCGCCTTGTCGAGGGGCCGGCCGATACGAAGCTTCTCCATGCGCGCGCGCAACTTCGCGACGACACGATCCGCGATCCCTTCCTGTACGAGGAGTCGTGAGCCGGCACAGCACACCTGCCCCTGGTTGAACCAGATCGCATCCACTACACCCTCGACCACGCTGTCGAGGTCCGCATCGTCGTAGACGATGAACGGGCTTTTGCCGCCGAGCTCGAGCGAGAGCTTCTTGCCGCTTCCCGCCGTGGCGCGGCGGATGATGCGCCCTACATCCGTCGAGCCAGTGAAGGCGATCTTGTCTACGTCGGGGTGCTCGACGATGAGCTTCCCCGTCTCGCCGTCCCCGGTCACGATGTTGAGCACCCCAGGCGGGATTCCCGACTCGGCCGCGATCTCCGCGAAAAGGAGCGCCGTGAGCGGCGTGAACTCCGCCGGCTTGAGGATGACCGTGTTCCCCGCCGCCAGCGCCGGCGCGACCTTCCAGGCCAGCATGAGCAACGGGAAGTTCCACGGAATGATTTGCCCGACGACGCCGACGGAAGCATAGCCGGCGAATTCAGTCTCGAAGAGCTGCGCCCAACCGGCGTGGTGGTAGAAATGCCGGGCGACGAGCGGGATGTCGAGGTCGCGCGTCTCACGGATCGACTTGCCGTTGTCCATGCTCTCGACGACGGCGAGGAGACGCGAGTGCTTCTGGACCTCTCGGGCGAGGGCGTACAGATGTCGCGCGCGCGCGTGCCCGGAAAGTCCCTTCCACGCCGGGAATGCGCGCCGCGCAGCCGCGACTGCCGCGTCGACATCGGCCTTCGTCCCCTGCGATACACGCGCCAGTACGGCGGCGGTGGACGGATCGATGACCTCGAACGTGTTCCCGGCCTTTGACCACGTGCCATCAATGAAATGCCCGAACACTCCCTCGTGCGACGAGAGCCACGTGCGTGCTTCCGCGTCCGACTCCGGCGCGGGGCCGTACTCCATGGTCTCAAAGATTTCTCGGACGGTGGTCATCTCATCCTCATGGCATCGGCATGCGATACGCCGCCGCGTAGCGCCCGGTCACGAAGTGCTCGAGCTGTCGCTCGATGTCGGTGAGCAGCGTGCTGGCGCCGAAGCGGAACAGGTCGGCACGCAGCCATCGGTCGCCGAGCTCGTCCTTCATCAAGTACAGGTACTCGAGCGCCGCCTTCGCGGACCGGATCCCGCCGGCCGGCTTGAACCCGACAGCGTAGCCGGTACGCTCGTGGTACTCGCGAATCATGCGGCACATGACGAGGGCGAAGGGAAGCGTCGCATTCACGCCCTCCTTCCCCGTGGAGGTCTTGATGAAGTCGGCGCCGGCCTGCATGGCCACCATGCTGGCGCGGGCCACGTTGCCTAACGTGCCGAGCTCGCCGGTCGCGAGGATGGCCTTCATGTGGGCATCGCCGCACGCATCGCGGAACCGGTGCACTTCGTCGTAGAGGGCTTCGTAGTTCCCGGTGAGCACATGGGCGCGCGTGATGACGACGTCGATCTCGCGCGCTCCCGCGGCCACCGAGGCGTGAATCTCGGCGATCCGCTCCTCGAGCGCACTGAGCCCGGCCGGGAAGCCCGTCGAGACGGCCGCCACGGGAATGTGCGTGCCGGCGAGCGCCTCGACGGCCGTCGGCACCATGGCGTGGTACACGCAGATCGCGGCGACTGTGATGCCGAGGTCGTCGACGCCTAACGCCTGCACGAGGTCCTCACGGAGAGGCCGCCGCGCCTTCGCGCACAGGCGCCGCACCGTTCCCGGAGTATCGTCGCCCGAGAGCGTGGTCAGGTCCATGAGCGTGATCGCGCGCAGCAGCCACGCGGCCTGCCACTGCTTCTTCACGGTGCGGCGAGTCGGAATGGTGGCGGCCCGCCGCTCGACGGCGCTTCGGTTGACGCGGATGGCGCGCACGACGTCCAGGTCCAGCGCGACGCCCGGGTTGCGCACGGGATGAGCCGAGGGCTCGGCTCGGAGAAGGCGCGGCCCAGCCTCGGACACGGCAGTCGCAGCCGATCCAGGTGACGCGACAGGTTCGATGAACCGCTTAGCGGACATGACACCACCACGGGACTGCGGGAGGGCCGGGGTTAGCCCCTCGGAGACGAGTTCCTCTAAGGTAGGGGCACGGAGGCGCGGAGTGGAGGGGCAGCTTCGAATTTTGTAAAGGGACCGGAAGCGCGATAGAATGTGCGCGTGCTACCCTCACCGTGCTACATCATTGGCGACACGCATCTCGGCGTCGGACCGCCGGAGCTCGAGCGTCGCCTCATCACCTTCCTGCGTGGTCTCCCCGACCACGCCAAATCGCTCGTCATCAACGGCGACTTGTTCGATTTCTGGTTCGAATGGCGAACGGTGATTCCCAGGGATCACTTCCGGACGCTGGCGGCACTTGCCGATTTGCGGGACGGCGGGGTCGACGTTCTCATGGTGGCGGGCAATCACGACTGCTGGGGGGGCGAGTTCCTGTCCCGCGAGGTGGGGTTGCGGTACCAACTTGGTGCCTGGGAAGGATCGGTCGCCGGCTGGCGTACCCGCATCGATCATGGCGACGGGCTGCGTGCCCGTGAGGATCGGAAGTACCGCGCGCTGCGCCGGGTGTTACGTCACCCACTGTCGATGCGCGCATTCCGCTGGCTGCATCCGGACTGGGGAACGCGGCTGGCGCGAGGGTCTTCGACGGCGAGCCGCACCTACCGAGCGCGCGACGCCGGTGCGGGGCTGCGCACGGTCGCTCATGCGACGCTCGCGGCGCGCCCCGAGCTCGACCTCCTCGTCTTTGGGCACTCGCACGTGCCAGCGCTCGAGCGTACGGCGACGGGGAGCGTGTACGCCAATGCCGGCTCGTGGCTCGATGAGCCGACGTACCTCGTCGTGATTCCGGAGCGCGTGGAGCTGCGCTCCTGGCGAGAGTCAGCCGAGGGTCACCGTCTCGACGCGATCGATCGCCGTCCCGAGAAAGCGCTGGCCCATCCGTAGGAACTGCTCGGGCGCATCGGAGGCGACGAAGCGGTGCTGGCACGTTAGGCGGTCCTGTGCGCGAAGACCGCGGCCGTCGAGCACGCGCGCCGTTTCGGCGGCGGTCTCGTGCGCGCTGTCGATGAGCGCGACCTCGCGGCCCATGACGTCGCCGATGAGGGGCTTGAGTAGCGGATAGTGCGTGCAGCCGAGGACCAACGTGTCGACGTCCTCCTTCCGGAGCGGGACGAGATACTCGTTGGCGATGAGGCGCGTGGCATCGCGATCGAGCCAGCCCTCCTCGACGAGCGGCACGAACAGGGGGCACGCGCGCGCGGCGATCCGCGCCTGCGGCGCGAGTGTCCGGATCGCGCGCTCGTACGCCCCCGAGCCGATGGTGCCGGCGGTCCCGATGACGCCGATGGCGCCACCGTGGGACGCGCG
>DATFFP010000002.1:0-14765 GCA_035249985.1 Gemmatimonadaceae bacterium | reverse complement strand
GCACTTGTGGGAAAGCGGACCGAAGCCCCCCGGGGGCGAGACCCACGAGGCGTCCGCGACGGTGACCATCAACACCGGCGAGTGCAAGGGCGGCGCCGGCTGCACCCGGACGATCGGGTATTGGAAGAACCACGCGGGCGGCGACAAGAAGACCGATGCCGTCACCGCGCTCCTTCCCGTCTGGCTCGGCAACGCGGGTGGAGCCAAGAGCGTGCACGTGACGACCGCGTCGCAGGCCGTCGAGCTTCTTTCCAAGAGCGATGACGCCTCGAACGGAATCAACAAGCTCTACGCACAGCTGCTCGCGGCGAAGCTCAACATTCTCAGTGGCGCAGATCCGAGCGCCATTGCAGCGATCATCACCAGGGCCGATCAGTTCCTGTCGCAAGCGGATGCGTCGTCGTGGGGCTCCCTCAGCGACGATGACCGGCAGTCCGTGTTGAGCTGGGCCGAGTTCTTCGATCGCTTCAACAACGGAACGGTCGGGCCGGGCTCCTGTGATGGAGCCGAGGGAGGCCAGGAATGAGCGCGCGGCCACGCCCGAGCGCCACGCGCACCGCGCAGCTTGCGGCAGCGCTGTGGCTGCTCGGCGCCGCCGCCGCGTGCAGTGACGGGCCGGTAGGCCCCGAGGCTCGAACGGAGCCTACCGCCGACCACGCCGTACGATGGAACGAAGTCGCACGCGGGCTGGTGGTGGCGAACGCCTCATCGCCGCCGCATGCCTCACGAGTATACGCCTACTCCAGCCTGGCGAGCTGGGTCGCCTGGAAAGCCGCGGGCGCGGCGCCCGTCAACGGCGTCGCGCCCTCGCGATCAGCCGCGGCGGCGCAGGCGGCGGCGAGCGTCCTTTCGCACTTTTTCCCCGGCGCGGCGAGCTACGTGAACGCCGAGCTCGAGGGACAGGCACTCGCGCGCGCCGGTAGGGGGGAGACGCCGGCGTCACGGACCGCTGGCGAGGACATCGGTGCAGCGGTCGCCGAACGCGCGATCGCTCGCGCTCTGGCTGACGGCGCGGATGCCGTGTGGGACAACGTGTTTCCCGTTGGTGATGGGTACTATACCGGCCGCACGCCGGCGGTGCCGGTATGGGGGACCGTTCGGCCGTGGCTCGTCGCATCCGGAAGCGCCATGCGTGCGCCGCCGCCCCCACCGTTCGCGTCAGAGGCGTTCCAGACCGCGTTGAGCGAAGTGAGGCAGATCTCTGACTCCCGAACGCCGCAGCAGCTCGCCATCGCCCTCCATTGGGCCGATGGCGCTGGCACGGTCACGCCGGCGGGCCACTGGAACGTGATCGCCGCCGATCTCATCCGTCGCTACGACGCCAGCGAGTCGGAGGCATTGCGGGCATTCGCCTTGAGCAACATCGCGATGGCCGATGCCATGATCGGATGCTGGGATAGCAAGTTCGCGTACTGGTACCTGAGACCGTGGGAGGCCGACCCGGCCATTACGACGCCGGTTGGGAAGCCAAACCATCCCTCGTATCCCTCGGGGCACTCCTGCGGGTCGGCCGCGGCCGCAACCGTCCTGGGCGGGCTCTTCCCGCGAGAGGCAGCCTCACTGAACGCGATGGCCGACGAGGCGAGCACATCACGGCTGTACGGCGGTATTCACTACAAGTTCGACCTCACGGCCGGGCTCGCCATCGGCCGCGACTGCGGAGCGCTGGCGCTGTCAGCGAACGCGGGCGAAGCGCACTTTCTCGCCACGCTGGGGTGGGCGCCCTGATCCAGGGCGCCTGCCTAACCGCAGAGCACGCTTCCTCCATTGACGTTCAGGATCTCGCCGGTGATGTGCCGCGCGAGATCCGAGCAGAGGAACACGATCGGCCCCGCAATGTCCATCGCGCTGGCGATCCGGCCGATGGGAATCGAGCGGCGGATGCGCTCCTTGGCGTCGCCACCGAACGCGGGCGCTGACATGTCGGTATCGACCCACCCGGGCGCGACGGAGTTCACCGTGATGTCGCGCGGCGCCAGCTCGATCGCGAACGATTTCACGAACGAGATCATGGCGCCCTTCGAGGCGGCATAGTCGGCGTGGAACGCCTCGCCGCGCTGGCCGGCGGTGCTCGAGATCAGCACGATGCGCCCGCCATTCCCCAGCATGCGGGCCGCGAACCGCGAGCCGTAGAAGATCGCGTCCACGTTCTGCCGCATCGTCTCGAGCCACCGCTCGTCCGACATCTCCGCCACTGGGGTCTCTTCGACCGGCCAAATGCCGGCGTTGCCGACGAAGATATCCAGTCCTCCCAGCTCGCGACGGGCACGGTCGAACAACGATTGCGTCGCCTCCGCGCTTGCCAGGTCGGCGGCGTGCGCGAACCCCTTCACACCACGACTGGCGATCTCACGCACGACCTCGGCCGCCTCGGCCTCACGAGAGCGATACCCGATGCCGACGTTCGCCCCTGCGTCCGCCAGCAGCAGCGCCGTGGCGGCGCCAATGCCGCGCGACCCGCCCGTGACCAGAGCATTCTTTCCGCGAAGGGAAATCATCCTACGCGCAACGCCGGCTAGAGCTCACGCTCGATCGCTTCACAAATTGCGTGCTCCATGCAGAGATGGATTTCCTGCGCACGATCGGTCCGATCCGTCGGCACGATGACGATGTGATCCGAGAGCGCTCTCAACGCGCCGCCATCCCGCGCCGAGAACGACAGGACCTTCACGCGCTTCCCTCGAGCCACTTCCGCGGCACGCAGGACGTTCGGTGAGCCGCCACTGGTCGAATGGATGATCAGAAGGTCACCCGGCTTCGCGAGCGCCTCCAATTGCCGCGCGAAGATCTCCTCGAAGCCGAGATCGTTCCCCGCTGCCGTGAGGAGCGATGTATCCGTCGTCAGGGCCACAGCCGGATAAGCGCGCCGATTCTTCATGTATCGCACGACGTATTCAGTCGCCAGGTGCTGCGCGTCGGCCGCACTGCCGCCGTTGCCGCAGAAGAAGAGCGTCCCTCCGCCTCGAACCGTCTCGCGCACCAGCTCGAGCGCGCGGTCCAGGTCACCGGTCAGCGCGTCGGCAGCTCGAAGCGCCAGTGCGGCCAGCTCGCGGAGCGCATCAGCGGTTCTGGCCATCAATGACCCAGAACCAGCTGCTTGAGACGCGCCAGCATTCCTCGCTCGACGACCGGCAGCGCCGCCACCGGAAGTGGGAGCTGTCCATCGAGCATTCGCCGCGCGTTGCCTCGCGTCAGCAGCTCGGCCTGTTCGTCGGCACCGATCTCGAGCAGCCACTGACGCGCCCCGGACAGCGACCGCTTGTCCCCGTGGTTGTCACTCGCAATGCAGTCGACCAACCCTTCCGCGAGAAGCGCGCGCGCCAGCTTCGACGAATTCGGACCGCCGAGCAACATCGAGGCATCCATCTGGATCGCCGCGCCCGCGTCGCGCCAGGCGCGAACCATGTCCGGCGTGCATCCCCAGTAGCGCTCGGGGTGCGCCAGCACGGGCAGAATGCCGCTGTGCCTCAGGCGCATCAGCTCTCGCGCAGCCGCGGCGGGGACGTTCATTCGAGGAAACTCGACGAGCACGGCCATCGAGCCACCGAGACCCAGGCGACGGTCGCTGAGATCGACCTCGGGGACGTCGATCATGATCTCCCATCCGCGAAGGAGCGTGATTCCACGCGGCGCGCGTGCAGTGAGCTCGCGAAAGATCGTCTCGTAGTCGTCGTGAGGCGCGCGCGCGACGCGCCCCGCTTCGAGATGCGGCGTGCACACGACGACCTCCACCCCCTCGTCAGCGAAGCGCTGCAGGATCGGGATCGAAACCTCGAGGCTGGGGGACCCATCATCGACGCCGGGAAGCAGATGGGTATGGATGTCGATCATGCGCGTGCCGCGAGCGCGAGCTCGCGGACGGCCGTGGCGCCCTTGCGCTCGAGCAGTGTCCCAACCACCACGAAGTCCGCGCCCGCATCGCGCGCCGCACGCACGGCATCGGCGGTTCGCACCCCCCCGCCGACGAAGAGAGGGCCACGCGTCGCGGCGCGCGCTGCTCGAATGAGCACCGGAGATACCGGCCGGCGAGCACCGCTTCCCGCGTCGAGATATGTCGCCGTCATACCCACGAGCATCGCTGCCCGCACGTGGGCCGCGACGAGCTCGGGTTTGCCCGCCGGAAGGGGACGCGTCTGGCTCACCGCTTCGACCGATGTCACCTCGCCACCGTCGATCAGCAGGTACGCCGTGCTGATCGGCTCGATGTCGGGATGCCGCTCGAAGAACGGAACTGCTCGCACGTGCTCCTCAATGAGGTACTGGGCGTTGCGACCCGACACGAGCGACAGAAGAAGCACCGCGTCCACATCCGGGACGAGATGCGACGCCGCACCGGGAAACTCGAGCAGTGGCACCGACGGCGCCCCGCGCTTCATGGCTCTGGCGACGGCACCGACGTTCGCCTCATCGGCGTACGATGTGCCCACGAGGAGCGCTGCGACTCCCTCGTCGGCTGCTCGCGCGGCGAGGCCTTCCGCGTCGTCGGGTGACGTTCGGCTGGGATCGATGAGCACCGCCAGTCCGCCATGGGCCGCCAGGCGCGCCAGAATGGTCATGCCCGCGACTCGTGAAGCTGCCCAAAACGCTGGAGCGCTTGCGTCGCCCGCTCGATGAACGCCGCGGGCGATTCCGCAGCGAATTCGAGCGCGTACGTCACGAGCGCGTCGGCCGCGAGCAGGTCGGCGGCTTCGTGGCGATCGCCGTTTCCATCGACGAACAGACCGGCCAACACACGTTCGGCGGCGTCGAGGCACACTCGCTCGGTCTCCGCGACGTCGTGATGGAGCGCATCACCTAACGCCGCGACGATCCGCGATCGCAGGAGCTCGGGAGGCGAGGGTGTGCGGCTCGCCAGCCAGCCACCGACGGTTGCTCGAGAGGGCTGGCTCACAGGATCAGGCGGTCGCGAGCGCCCGCTCGATGATCTGAGGCGCCTGCTCGATCGCCTCGGGAAGCCGTGCGGCGTCGGGAATGCCAGCCTGCGCGAGATGCGGCTTCCCTCCACCTCGTCCACCCGCGATCGCGGCGATGTCGCGCACCAGCGCATCGGCCCGTACGCCCTTCTCACGCAGATCATCGGTCACCACGACGAGCATCGTCGTCTTGTCCCCGATCGAGGCGCCTAACACACCGACCCCGCTCCCGAGCTTTTCCCGCAGCGCATCGGCCATCGCCTGAAGCTCTTTCGCGTCACCGACGCGCACTTCCGCCGCCACGACGCGTGCGCCGTTGACCTGTCGCGCGCCGGCCACGAGCGTCGCGACCTGGTCGCCCCCGCCGCGCATGCTTTCGTCGAGCCGCCGCTGCAGCTGGCGACGTTCCTCGACGATCGCCTCGACACGCTTCACGACGCCGTCGCTGGTGCCTTTCACGAGGTCGACGATTTTCTGAAGGCGACGCTCTTCCTCGCGAACGAGCTCGTACGCACGTGGTCCCGTCACCGCCTCGATCCGGCGAACGCCCGCCGCCACGCCCGTCTCCGCGACGATCTTGAACAGCGCAATCTGCCCCGTGTTCCGCGCATGGGTTCCACCGCAGAGCTCCATCGAGTACCCGGGAATGGCGACGACGCGGACGACGTCGCCGTACTTCTCGCCGAAGAGCGCCATCGCGCCGGCTTCGACCGCCTCACGATACGACTTCTGCTCGAACTGCACGTCGACGTCCGCCCAGATCGCGCGATTGACGCGCTCCTCGATCTCCGCGAGGGCCTCCGGCTTCACCGGGCCGTGGTGGGTGAAGTCGAACCGCAAACGGTCGGGCGCGACGAGTGAGCCCGCCTGGTGCACGTGCTCGCCGAGGACTTCGCGCAGCGCCGAGTGGAGCAGGTGTGTCGCCGTGTGGTTGCGCTCGGTATCTCGCCGGCGATCGCTCGGCACTCGCGCGACGACGCGGCCGAACTTGAACGCGCCCGTGAGGCGGCCTAACGCGGCGACCCGGCCGTCGACGCGCCGCACGTCGTCCACGTCGACCCGCCACCCTTCCCCGATGATCTCGCCGACGTCGGCGATCTGGCCGCCCGATTCGGCGTAGAAGGGCGTCTCGCGCAGCATGACGGCGAGGCGATCGTTCTCGAGTCGTCGAACGGCCGTGACCTGCGTCTCGATCTCCACGGTGTCATAGCCGACGAACACCGTCTCGCTGATGTCGCGGGGCGTCACCGGCGCCTGCGACGCGGCGTCCGCTTCCCAGGGGCCTTCACTCAGCTGGTCCACCGCCACTCCGACCTTCTTGGCCTTGCGATCGGCCTGCGACTGCTGCCGCTGGGTCTCGAGCGCCGCCTCGAACCCGGCAATGTCGACGGTATAGCCGCGCTCGCGCGCCATGAGCTCGGTAAGGTCGATGGGAAACCCGTACCGATCGTAGAGGACGAACGCCTCCTCTCCCGAGATCGTCCCGCGCAGCGCGGTCGACCCCTGGGTCGACGCGGGAGGCGCCAGCTCGTCGAATCGGGCCATCCCGGCGTCGATCGTGGCGAGAAAGCGCTCCTCTTCGGCCATCGTGGTCTCGACGATGTGCTTCGCCCGGTGAAGGAGCTCGGGATAGATGCCCCCCATGTTCTCGATGACCGCTTGCACGACCGCCGCCAGCGTGGGCTCCTCACGTCCCAGCAGCCAGGCGTGCCTAACGCCTCGGCGCAGGATGCGGCGCAGGACGTAACCGCGCCCCTCGTTGGAGGGAAACACGCCGTCGGCGAGCAGGAAGGCGACGGAGCGGGCGTGATCGGCGATGACACGAAAGGACGCGGGCTCGACGGCGTTCGGGATGATGCGCCGCACGCCTCCCGGAAGGTGGGCCGCAATGCCGCGGCGCGCCTCGTCGCTCTCGCGTCCCCAGTAGGGAACGCCAACGACGTCCTCGATCGCGCGCAGAATCGGGGTGAAGAGATCCGTGTGAAAGTTGCTCGTCGTTCCCTGCATCACCGCCGCGATGCGCTCGAGCCCCGCACCGGTGTCGATCGATGGCTTCGGAAGGGGCGTGAGCGTCCCATCCGCCGAACGGTCGAACTGCATGAACACGAGATTCCAGATCTCCAGGAACCGTCCCGCCTCCGCCCCGATGACAAACGCTTCGAGTGAGAAGTCGGCGCGGTCGCGCTCGGTCCACTCCCCCACCGCGCCCGCTGGAAAGACCCAGTCGTTCGCGACGTGCGCGAGGTCGACGTAGATCTCCGAGCACGGTCCGCAGGGGCCGGTCTCTCCCATCTGCCAGAAGTTGTCCTTCTCGCCAAGCCCGTAGATGCGGGACGGCGGGAGCCCGGCGACGTCGCGCCACAGATCGCGCGCCTCGTCATCGGACTGATATACCGTCACTCGCAGGTGGCGCGGATCGAGGGAGAGCTCTTCGGTGACGAACTCCCAGGCGAACCGGATCGCATCCGCCTTGAAGTAGTCGCCGAACGAGAAGTTGCCGAGCATCTCGAAGAACGTGTGATGCCGGAAGGTGTGCCCGACCTGCTCGAGGTCGTTATGCTTGCCGCCCGCCCGCACGCACTTCTGCACGGTCGTGGCGCGGCGCCCGAAGTCCGACTGATCCTGCCCGAGAAAGATCTTCTTGAACTGCACCATGCCGGCGTTGGTGAACAGCAACGTCGGATCATCCGCCGGCACGAGCGACGAGCTCGGCCGCACGGAGTGCTGGTGCCCCTGGAAATACGAGAGAAAGCGGGCCCGGATCTCGGAAGAGTGCATAGACGCGCAATATACGCGGCGCTCGTGGGCCCGGGCCAGCGGATTAACATGTGGCGGCGCGGCATCCCTTCTCGGGAGCAGTTTTTACCGCAGAGGGCGCAGAGGCCGCGGAGGACTGCAAATGCAGAAGCCTTTTCCAAAGGCTTCGTAGATTGAGATCCTCTGCGTACTCTGCGGCCTCTGCGGTAAAGAAAACAGCTTAGCGTTCAATCACACGCTGCAGTCGTTCGACTACGGCACGAACATCGTCGACCGCATACCCGCGCCGCGCCAGGTACCCGTAGAGCCGACGTCGTTGCGTCTCCTCGTCGAGACCGCGAAGCGTGCGCAGCTTCTTGGACGCGGCACGCTCGATGTTGGCGCCCTCATCGACCTCATCGTCGCGCAGCACTTCGACGATGGCCGCGTCGGCGACGTCGCGCGCGACACCGCGCTTCGCCAACTCCTGCTGCAACCGCCGACGGGAAAAGCCTTGGGACGAAACCTTCGCTCGGACGAACGCGCGCGAGTACGCGGCATCGTCGAGCAAGCCGGCAGCTGTCAGCCGTTCGATCGCGGCGTCGACGTCAGCCTCGGTCTCCCCCTTGAGGAGGAGCCTGCGCCGAAGATCGCGCACCGACCGTGGCGCGCGCGCGAGCATGTCGAGGGACCGACTGTACGTGCGAGCCGGGTCGCCGGGAGGCTCTGGGTTACGCTCAGTGCCCGTTCGTGCCACGTGTGAACCCCTCGATTACCTCGACTGCCTCGACACCCCCAAGGCAAACCGCCGGGGCCCAGATCACGTGGACGTGGGCGCATTCCGGGTAGCGCCACATCCGACGTAATCCGTTCCCCGGCGGCAAGAACCACCAGCGGGATTCCGCGCCTTACTCCTCGGCCGCGGTCTCCTCTTCCGGAGTCGCCGCACGGATGCCGAGGATGCCCTTCACCTTCTCCTCGACTTCCGTCATCAGCGTTGGGTTGTCCTTCAGATACATCTTCGCGTTCTCACGCCCTTGGCCGATCTTCTGGCCATTGTAGCTGTACCACGCGCCGGACTTCTCGACGATGTTCGCTTCCGCCGCAATGTCGAGCACGAGGCTCGCATGGCTGATCCCTTCGGCGTACATGATGTCGAACTCGGCCTGCTTGAACGGCGGAGCCACCTTGTTCTTCACGACCTTCACGCGGACGTGGGAACCGATCACGTCCTCCTTCTCCTTCACCGGACCAATGCGGCGAATGTCGAGACGCACCGACGCGTAGAACTTGAGCGCCTTACCACCGGTCGTCGTCTCGGGGTTGCCGAACATGACGCCGATCTTCTCGCGCAGCTGATTGATGAAGATGACCGACGTCCGTGACCGAGCGATCGCGCCGGTGAGCTTGCGCAGCGCCTGACTCATGAGGCGCGCCTGAAGACCCATGTGAGAGTCGCCCATCTCCCCTTCGATCTCGGCCTTCGGAACCAGCGCCGCAACCGAGTCGATCACCACGACATCGACGGCGCCTGACCGCACGAGGATGTCGCAGATCTCGAGAGCCTGCTCGCCCGTATCGGGTTGAGAGATGAGGAGATTGTCGACGTCGACACCGAGCTTGCGCGCGTATTCTGTGTCGAGTGCATGCTCCGCATCGATGTACGCCGCGACGCCGCCGGCCTTCTGCGCGTTCGCGACGACGTGGAGGCAGAGCGTCGTCTTGCCGCTGGACTCCGGGCCGTAGATCTCGGTGACGCGGCCACGTGGAATGCCTCCGACTCCGATCGCCGCATCGAGATTGATCGCGCCGGTCGGGATGGCCTCGATCCGGACCTTCGGCGAGTCGGCTCCCATCTTCATGATGGAGCCCTTGCCGCAGCTCTTTTCGATCTGCGCGATGGCCAGATTCAGCGCTTTTTTCTTGTCGTCCTGTACCGTGGAGACTGCCATTCGTCCGCCCTTTGAGTTGTCGTGGAAAGATCTGGCCGTGCGGTGAATCTACCCGTGGCCGGGGAGCACACCATACCCGAACAAACTACGAAACCCACCCGAGAAAGTCAACGCGAAGCACGCACCTCGAACGCGTTCTCAACGTGCCGAATCCGCACGCGTTCCTGCTCCACCAACACCCCGACGACGTCGAACCGATAGCTCTCGTAGGGGCGACCGTGACGGTCGATCCAGACCAGCGCGGACCGCGTCAGCTCCCGCTGCTTCCGCCACCCCACGGCCTCCACGGGCTCACCGAAGTCCGAGCCCCGGCGCGCCTTGACCTCGACGAAGGTCACCATTCCCTCCCGCTCCATCACGAGGTCGATGTCGCGATGGCCGCTCCTGAAGCGACGCATGAGAACCCGCCAGCCCTGGCGCCTGAGCCACCGCTCCGCCACGCGCTCACCCAGCTCTCCGAACGCCAGCCGCTCGGTCGTCATGGGCGGGCAAAATAGGGCGGTCTGCGCTCACGCCGTCATCGATCGGCCGCCGGGAGTGGTTGGGTCTTGCGAGCAGGAGCGAGGAACGAGGAGCGAGGAAGTGGCTACCCGATTCTCGGCCGCAACGGCAGAATCCAACGCGCGTTCGTCGTTCCTCGTTCTCTTCCTCGTTCGATCTCTCATGAGAGTCGTCCTGCTGACGGAGACTGCCGGGCCCGCCACGCGGGCGCTACTGCATCTGGGGTTGCGTGGGATCACCGTCGCGACCGTGCTGGTTGCGTCGAGGCCAACGGCCTCCCTCGCGGTCGAGACGGCAGCAGCGATCCGCTCTCGCTCTTCGCGACGCGTGCTTGGCGCGGCGCTGCGGAGACTCGCCGCCGTTCTGGATCCTCCCGCCCGCTTCCTCGCCTCCGGTCAGTTCAACGGTCTGGCCGAGCGGGCGGTAGTGACGGAGTCGCTCAATGCGCCCGGGATGGTTCGTGCGCTCGAGGGTGAACGCCCCGACCTCCTGCTCCTCGCCGCGACAGGCTTGGTCAGCACGGCGATCCTCGGCGTTCCCCGAGTAGCCACGCTCAATGCGCATCCGGGTCTCTTGCCCTGGGTACGCGGCAATGGGGCGGTCGAATACGCCATACGTCACCGGGTTCCGGTCGGAGTCTCCGTGCATCATGTCGATGACGGCGCGGATACCGGCGATCTCCTCCAGCGGCAGCTCGTGCCCCTCACACCGTCGGACACGTTAGGATCGATCCGGCAGAAGGCCGAGGAACTTCGCTGGATCGTGCTTGCGGATGTAGTGTGGCAGTTTGTTTGCGGGTCACCTCCGCCGCGAACGCCACAATCGCGGCGCGCTCGAGCAGCCCGCTGGCCGACCAGCGCCGAACGCGGGGACGCCGAACGCCTCGTGACGGAGGGGGAGGCCTATCGTCGCTATTGCGCGTGGCGAGACATTGCCGAGGGCGATCTGCTTCCAGCGGTCGACGCCGCGTTCGATCGAGAGACTCTCACCTAACGGAGCGCACCCCCATGCGCATCATCGCGATCCTCGCCGGCCTGACGGTGCTCCTTGCGTCGCCAGCCGTCTCACAGACGCCGAACGCTCAGGCCGGGTCCGCACTGGCCGAGAAGAAGGTCGACCCCGAGAAGGAGAAGTCGATCCGCAAGCTGATTGCGCTGACGGGCGCCGAGAAGACGATGCTCGATGGCATGAAGGTCGGCCTGGACGCCCAGAAGAAGGCGCAGCCCAACATCCCCGACGTGTTCTGGGATGAGTTCATCAAGCGCGCGACCGACAACATCGGAGAGTTCGTGACGATTCTCGTCGGCGTACACGATCGCCATTACACGAAGGATCAGATCGATCAGATGATCGCGTTCTTCGAGACCCCGCTCGGCCGCATGATGGCGGAGAAGCAGCCGGCCGTCGCGCTCGAGACGGTCGGTGCCGCCGAGCGCTGGGGCATGAAGATGGGGATGCAGGTCATGATGGACCTGACGGAGAAGGGACTGATGACACCGTGAACTCGGGGCAGAGGTCAGGGGTGAGGAGTCAGGAGTCAGGGGTCAGGGGGTGTCGGGGAGTGGGTTGTAGGAGAGAACTGCCGGTCTCTCCTCGAACCCACTCCCTGACACCCCCTGACCCCTGACCCCTGACTCCTGACTCCTACACCAGCCGCTTCACCGCGGCCCGCAAATCCGATCGAGATCCTCGAGGCCGACCAGGACATCTCGGGGCTTGGAGCCGTCCGGAGGGCCGAGAATGCCTGCCGCGTGCAGCTGGTCGATGATACGTGCCGCTCTGCCGTAGCCGACCTTCAACCGACGCTGCAGCAGAGACGTGGATCCCTGCTGATGATGCAGAACGACCTCGGCGGCCTCGCGGAAGAGCTTGTCCCGGTCTCCGACCTCCGCGTCCTCGCCTTCGTCTCCGCTCTGATCGAGCGCTTCGCGCTGCCGCACGGTCTCGAGGATGTCGGGCTCGGCTCCCACCGGTTCTTCGAGGACGAGGCCCTGCGCCTCGTACGCTTTCCGCTTCGCATCGCGCTCGTCCCGGTACCACTGCATCAGGCGCTCGGTGTCCTCATTGGGAATGAAGGCGCCCTGAAGCCGCCATGGCTCCGACTTCCCGGGCGGAATGAAGAGCATGTCGCCGCTGCCTAACAAGGACTCCGCGCCGATGCCATCGAGAATCGTCCGGCTGTCCACCTGGGAGGCGACGCGGAACGCGATGCGGCTCGGGAAGTTCGCCTTGATGAGGCCGGTGATGACGTTCACGCTCGGGCGTTGCGTGGCCAGAATGAGGTGCACGCCCACCGCGCGCGCCTTCTGCGCGAGCATCGCCAGCGGGGTCTCGACCTCGCCTTGTACGGTCATCATCAGGTCGGCGAGCTCGTCGATGACGACGACGATGTATGGGAGCACGCCGCCGCGCCACGTGAGATCCTCGAACGCGATGTCCGCCCGCTTCGGCATCGACAGCGGGAGGCCGTCCTGAACCTTCCGGTTGAAATCCTGAATGTTCCGGCAGCCATTGGCGGCCAGCAGCTCGTAGCGCTCCTGCATTTCCATCACCGCCCACTTCAGGACGGCCGCGGCATCGCGGTTGTCGGTGATCACTTTGTGGCGGAGATGGGGCAGCTGATTGTAGACGGAGAGCTCGACCATCTTCGGGTCCACCATCAAAAAACGCAGGGTCTTCGGCGTGTGGCGGAAGACGAGACTCGTGATCAGCGTGTTCACGCACACCGACTTGCCGGACCCGGTGGCGCCGGCAATGAGGAGGTGCGGCATCTTGGCCAGATCGGCGATGACGGGCTTGCCCTCGAGATCCTTGCCTAACGCTATCGGAAGCGCCGCGCGCGCCTGCTGAAAGTCCTTGGATTCGAGAATCTCGCGGAACCCGACGATCTCGGGCACCGGATTCGGCACCTCCACGCCAACGGCGCCACGTCCGGGAATGGGCGCCACGATGCGGATGCTCTGTGCGCGCATGGCGAGGGCGAGATCGTTCGAGAGGTTCGCGATCTGTCGCACCTTCACGCCGGCCGCGGGCTCGATTTCGAACTGCGTGACGACCGGCCCGGTCGTCCGCCCCACGAGCTCCCCTTCCACCCGGAACGTGCGCAATGCCTCCATGAGCTTCACGCCCATCGCATCGAGCTCCCGCTGCGACGAGTCGCGATTCCGCGGCGGCGGTGGCGAGAGAATGTCCGGTGTCGGCAGCTCGTCCGCGGCAACCTCAGGAACCGACGCATTGGCATCGATCACCGCCGCGATCTTTTCCGCGTGCTCGGCAGCCAGGTCGGCCTTACTCCGCTTCTTCTTCCTCGTTCCTCGTTCCTCGTTCTTCTCGACCGCGCCGCTGAAGGTCGGATCCACACCCGGCATCTCCTCCGGCGTCGGCGCCAGCGCCACCGCCGCCGCCTCACGATCGACGACGTTCTCCTCAGCCACGGGCCAGCGCCGCTTCGCCTTCGAGGGCGCCTGGTCCATCACCAGCGCGCTCGGGTGCGGCTTCCATCCGATGAGAACGCGGACGGGATTCCACGCCAGGGTCACCGCGGTCAGCACGCTGAAGAGCAGCATCACGATGATCCACGCGCCGGCGAAGCCGAACGCGCGCTGGAGATAGAACGCTGCGAAGCTGCCCCAGAGCCCGGTTTGGGGAGTCACCTCCCGCGCGGCGCCCATGGCCAGCGCGATCGCCACCGGGAGCAACAACGCCAGCCCGCCGAGGAAGACGAGCCAGGACCGGTCGGTGTCGGCCTCGATGCGGCGGAAGACTCGTAAGGCGTACACGAGCGGCAGCAGCGGGAGCAGGATCGTCGCGGGAAGGCCGAGGGTCGCGACGAATACCGACCTCAGGCACGCTCCCACCGGCCCGGTCGGCCCGCGCGCGGCCATGCAGCTGGCCGCATCGCTTCCGGGAAAGGCGATGGCGGCCCCGAGGAACAATGCCAGGAGAAGCAGTGCGATCCCGGCGAGCTCACGCCGCAATGTCGTACTACCCACCGGACTACCCTACCGCTCGCGTTCTGGACCGAGCTTGGTGATCTGCCGGTCCTGATAAATGGGGATGATCGCGTGCGAATCGATCTGCGCGCACGTCACGAGATCCTCCGCATAGCCGGCCTCCGATAGCGCATGGCCGTGCGCCGACTCGGCGAAGAGCTGGTCCACGCGGTCGCCATAGCGCTTGGCAATCAGCTCACTCGCCCGCGCGGCATCGTTCATTTCCATTTCCGGCGTGCGGGTCGTCAGCTGGCGCACGTAACGCCCGGCACAACCGGCATCCTCGAGCGCAAACTCCTTCTCGCGCCCGGCGCAGATGATGCTGACGTCCGTACCCGCGCGCACCGCGGCCCGCATCATGGTGAGGACCGCGGTGAAGTTCACGTACGACGCGACGACCACGTCGCGCGCGCCCTGCACGGCGAGGAACGCCCCCGTGCCGTTCGTCGTCGTAAACAGCACCGTCTTCCCTTCGACCGCCTCACGCGTGAACTCCCCGGGCGAGTTGCCGAAGTCGAATCCCGGAATCGGATTCATCTTGCGCTCCCCGGCGAGCTTCACCTCCGAGCGGTCGAAGCTCTTCGACCGGGTGATTACCTCGTCGGAGCTCTCGAGCGGCACGACGGCGCGAGCGCCATTCGCCAATGCAATGGCGGCCACGGTCGACGCAC
>DATFFP010000001.1:0-8959 GCA_035249985.1 Gemmatimonadaceae bacterium | reverse complement strand
GTGCACCACGAGCATCATGAACGAGGCGTAGTCCCATCGCGAGAAGGACGGCAGGCGTGACGCAACGGCGGCGGGTCGCAATCACTGGCATCGGTGCCATTACACCGATCGGCACGGGAATCAAAGGACTGTGGGAAGGGCTTCGCGATCAGCGGTCCGCCGTTCGCACGATCTCGCGCTTCGACCCCTCGCCCTTCCGCAGCCACATGGCGGCTGAGGTCGATGGCTTCGATGCGACCGACTTCATCGAGCGCAAGCGCGCGCGTCGACTCGACCGCTTCGGGCAGCTCTCCGTCGTTGCGGCGCGTCTCGCGCTCGATGACGCACGCATCGATCCCGCCGCCGAAGATCGCGAGCGCATCGGGTCGATGATGGGTACCGCGCTCGGCGGCGTCGGCAACGCGGAAGAGCAGCTCGGCGTCTACCTCACCCGCGGTCTCAAGGACGTTGACGCGTCGCTCGCGCTCACCGTCTTCGGCGGCGCCGCCAGCTGCAACATCGCCATCGAGTTCGGCGTGCAGGGGCCGAACCACACCAACGCGATGAGCTGCGCGTCCGGCACGATCGCCATCGGCGAGGGCTTCCGTCAGATTCGCGACGGCTACGCCGACGTAATGCTGTGTGGCGGATCCGAAGCGCCGCTGTGGCCGCTGTGCTATGGCGCGTTCGCGATCATTCGCGCCATGTCGACGCGCAACGACGACCCCACGAGCGCCTCACGACCGTTCGACAGGGATCGGGATGGTTTCGTGATGGGCGAAGGGGCCGCCGTCCTCGTGCTCGAGGAGTGGGGACGCGCCGTCGCGCGCGGTGCGCACATCTACGGCGAGGTCTGCGGGTACGGTCTTTCGAACGACGCGTACCACATGACGGCTCCGCGCCCCGACGGCTCGCAGGCCGCTCGGACGATGCGCCGCGCGCTCGACGACGCCGGACTCAACGCTGGCGAGATCCAGTACGTGAACGCGCACGGCAGCTCGACGCCGCTCAACGACAGCACGGAGACGCTCGCGATCAAGCAGGTCTTCGGCGATCACGCCTATCGTCTTCAGGTGAGCGGCACCAAAGGCTACTACGGCCACGCTCTCGGCGCGTCCGGGGCAATCGAGGCCGCGATCTGCTCCATGGCGCTCGCGAACGATTGGCTTCCCCCGACGGTGAACCTCACCACGCCGGATGATGGGTGCGATCTCGACTACATCCCGACGTCGGGGCGACAGGTGCACGTGGAGCACATTCTCAGTAATTCGTTTGGGTTTGGGGGAGTGAACGCGTCGCTCGTGATGCGCAGGGCGAGTTAGCGGGCAAACGGCAAAGATGACAGAATACAGAATACAGAATTCAGATAGGTCCACGGGGAGCCAATAACTGGCTCCCCGTGGTTTTTGCTGAATTCTGTATTCTGTATTCTGAACTCTGTCATCTTTGCCGTTGCCCTTCTTGCCCTGCGCCGAGAAAGCCCGCATTCTCTCTCGATGCCCGCCGTCGGTACGAACGTCCCCCGCAAGGACTCCACCGAGAAAGTCGCCGGCACTGCCCGGTACGTCGACGACCTCGTCTTCCCCGGGATGCTCCACGCGCGCACCGTTCGCTCGACGATTCCGCGCGGGCGCATCCGTGATGTTCGCCTCGCGTTCGATTCGGCGGGATTCACGATCATCGATCATCGCGATGTCACCGGCCGCAACGTCGTTGCGCTGATCGAGGACGACCAGCCGCTCCTGGCCGAGCGCGAGATTCGACACGTGGCGGAGCCGATCGTGCTCCTCGCCCACGAGGACCTCGACACGCTCCGGCGCGCACGCGTCGATATCGACTACGAGCCCCTCGAGCCCGTCTTCGATCCGACGCGCTCCACGCAGATCCTCAAGGATCTGCGCATCGTCAAAGGTGATGTCGAGGAAGCCCTCGCCAGTGCCGAGGTCGTCGTCGAAGGAGAATATCGCACGGGACACCAGGAGCAGCTCTATATCGAGCCCAACGGAGTGATCGCCGTGCCCGAGAATGGCGGCGTCACCGTCTATGGCTCGCTGCAGTGCCCCTTTTATGTACATAAGGCGTTGCGCATCGCGTTGGGTCTTCCCGACGACCGCATTCGTGTCGTGCAGACCGAGACCGGTGGAGGGTTCGGCGGCAAGGAGGAATACCCGTCGGTGATCGCGGCCCATGCCGCGCTGCTGGCGCTCAAGGCGAAGCGACCGGTGAAGCTGATCTATGACCGGCTCGAGGACATGCTCGCCACCACCAAGCGCCACCCGTCGATCGTGAGGCATCGCACCGCGGTCACGCGGGACGGACGTCTCGTGGCCATGGACATCGATGTTCTGATGGATGGCGGCGCGTACGTCACCTTGAGTCCCGTCGTGCTGTCACGCGGCGCCATCCACGCCGCCGGGCCCTATCGTTGCGATCACGTACGCATCGAGGCGCGCGCGGTCGGCACGAACACGCCGCCGAACGGTGCCTTTCGCGGATTCGGCGCGCCGCAAACGCAGTTCGCGGTCGAGGTGCACATGGAGCGCATCGCCGAAGCGCTGTCGATGGACCCGGCACGGCTTCGCGAGCTGAATGCGCTTCGGCCCGGTGACACCACCGCCACGGGGCAGCGCGTCGAAGCGGACTGCTCGGCAATTCAGGTCCTCCAGCAGGCGGTCGAACGGTCGGACTTTCACGTCAAGCGGGACCGCTACGCCGGCACCAACCGCGGCATTGGGCTCTCCCTGTTCTTTCACGGTGCGGGCTTCACGGGCAGCGGTGAAGTCAAGCTTGCGTCTCGCGCGGCGCTCTCCACTACCGCCCGCGGCGTGCGCATTCTCGTGGGAAGCGCCGAAATTGGTCAGGGAACGCGCACGATGCACGCGCAGATCGTCGCGGACTCGTTGGGCATCCCGTACGAGGATGTCGAGACCGGCCTGCCGGACACCTCGAACGTCCCGGACAGTGGCCCAACGGTCGCGTCGCGCACGTGCATGGTGGTGGGCGGGATTCTCCAACGGTGCGCCCACGACCTCCGCGAGCGGATTGGAGACATGCACCCCGCTGAGCATTTCACGAAGCACGGGGCGACCGTCGTAACGAAGGAGTACGAGCCGCCACACGGCATCACGTGGGATGACGACACCTACCGCGGCGACGCCTACGCGACGTATGCATGGGCGTGCGACGTCGCGGAAGTGGAGATGGATCCCGACACCTACGAGATTCGTCCCATCCACATCACCGCCGTCCAGGACATCGGGAAGGCGATTCACCCCGTGCTGGTCGCGGGCCAGATCGAAGGAGGAACGGCGCAGGGCATCGGCTATGCGCTCATCGAGGAAGTCGTTATGCGTGATGGCGCAATGGCCAACGCGCAGATGACCAACTACCTCGTGCCCACCACGCTCGACACCCCGACGATGGACGTGGTCATCGTCGAAACGCCAAGCCATCATGGGCCCTTCGGGGCGAAAGGCGTGGGTGAGATGCCGATCGACGGCCCCGCGCCGGCGATCGTGAACGCGATCCGCCATCTCGGTCTCGACATCCGGCAAATTCCCGCGACACCCGAGCGCATCGCGGAGGCGGCGTGCATCTCCGTGTGAACGGCCGCGATCTGGAGGTCGACGCGCCGCCGATGGCCCGTCTGCTCGATGTGCTCCGCGTACAATGTGAGCTTCCCGGAACGAAGGAAGGATGCGGTGAAGGGGAATGCGGCGCGTGCACCGTCCTCGTCGACGGGGAGCCGGTGTGCTCGTGTCTCGTGCCCGTCGCCCACGCCGACGGCGCTGAGATCACCACCATCGAAGGGCTCGGCGGCGATCACCCGTTGCAGCGCGCGTTCGCCGAGCACGGCGCGGCGCAGTGCGGGATCTGCACGCCAGGAATGATCATGACCGCCCTCGCACTCCCATCGTCTCCCACGCTCGACGATGTCCGCGCCACGCTCGCTGGCAATATCTGCCGCTGCACCGGCTACCACGCCATCTACCGCGCGATCCTGCGCGCATGAGGACAGCGGCCGCCGCTCTCGACCTCGTGCGACCGACGTCGGTCGAGCAAGCGCTGCGCGCCATGGCGGATGATCCTTCGCTCGTGCCTATCGCGGGCTGTACCGACGTCTTCGTCGGCTTGAACGCTGGAACCTTCCCGGGTACGCGCTTTCTCGATCTCTGGCCACTCGAGGAGCTCCGCGAGATCGGGATTCGAAATGGCACGATCGCGATCGGCGCCCTGGCGACCCACGCGATGATTCAGGAATCGGCCGCGGTGACGAGTCGGATTCCCATTCTCGCCGCTGCGTGCCGTGAGATCGGGGGAATCCAGATTCAGAATCGCGGGACACTCGGCGGCAATGTCGCGAACGGGTCACCGGCGGGGGACACGCTGCCGGTGCTCGCCGTGGCCGACGCGGTCGTGGTCTTGCGCAGCGCCTCGGGCGACCGGCGCGTGCCCTTCAACGCATTTTTCACCGGGTACCGAAAGACGGTGCGCCAGCCTGACGAGCTGATCGTCGCGTTCGAGCTTCCTCCGCTCGTCGACGTTCAATGGTTTCGAAAGGTCGGCACACGCGCCGCGCAAGCGATCTCCAAGGTGGTCATGGCGGTGGTCGGTGGCGAGCGCCCGCGCATCGCCGTGGGAAGCGTGGGACCGACCGTCATTCGATGCACGAAGACGGAAGCCGCCCTCGCCGGCGGCGCGACATTCGATGAGGCGTCGCACATCCTCGAAGCGGAGGTGCAGCCCATCGATGACCTCCGGTCCACGGCGAGCTACCGGCGACGCGTCTGCGGCAACCTGTTGCGTCGGTTCGGCGCGGATACCGGACGGTGAGCGAGCTCGTCGTGCGCGGCGAGCGGGTGCTCATCGACGGAGTGCTTCGCTCGGCCGCGATTCAGATTCGAGATGGACGGATCGTCGCGATCGGCGAACCGGCCGAGGTCGGATCGGGGATCGCGGTGCACGACGCCGGGTCCGATGTCGTGATGGCGGGCCTCGTCGATACACACGTCCACGTCAACGAGCCGGGCCGGGCCGAGTGGGAAGGCTTCGAGACCGCGACGCGGGCGGCGGCCGCGGGAGGCGTGACGACCATCCTCGACATGCCGCTCAACAGCATTCCCGCCACGACCACCGTCGACGCGCTCGATCAGAAGCGGGCGATCGCGCGCGCGCGGTGTCACGTAGACGTCGGCTTCATCGGCGGTGTGGTTCCAGGAAACGCGGCCGACCTCGTCCCGCTCGCCGAGGCGGGCGTGCTGGCCTTCAAGTGCTTCCTCATCGACCCGGGCGTCAAGGAGTTCGCGCACGTCGACGAGACACAGCTCCGCGAGTCCATGCCGATCGTGGCCTCGTTAGGGCGCGTGCTGATGGCGCACGCGGAGCTTCCCGCCCCGATCTCGCGCGCGGTGACCGCTCTCGATCCGGCCGCCGATCCCCGGTGCCACGCGACCTGGTTGAGCACGCGGCCGCCCGAGGCCGAGGAGCAGGCGATCACGTTTCTCATCGCCCTGGCCCGCGAGACCGGTGCGCATGTCCACGTGGTCCACGTCGCGGCGGGCGGCGCCATCCCGATTCTCCGGCGCGCCCGGGCGGAAGGCCTTACCCTTTCGGCCGAGACATGTCCACACTATCTCGTGTTCAGTGCCGAATCGATCCCTGATGGAGCGACGCGCTTCAAGTGTGCGCCGCCAATCCGCGAGCGAGTGCACCAGGAGGCGCTCTGGGCCGCGCTCCGCAGCGGCGACCTCGACATGATCGCATCCGACCACTCCCCGTGCCCGCCCTCACTCAAGCTTCCCGCAGAGGGCGACTGCCTGCGCGCCTGGGGGGGCATCGCCTCGCTGCAGCTCTCGCTGGCCGCGGTGTGGTCGAACGCCCCCTCGCACGGCGCGACAGTGGCTGACGTCGCACGGTGGATGAGCGAGCGTCCCGCGCGCCTCGTGGGCCTCGACGCGCGCAAGGGCGTGATCGCGCCGGGACGGGACGCCGACCTCGTGGTGTGGGACCCTGATGCCGAGCTCACCGTTGAGGCGACGGCACTCCAGCACCGGCACAAAGTGACCCCATATGAGGGGATGCGCCTGCGGGGTGTCGTCCACGAGACGTGGCTGCGTGGCGTACGAGTGTACAATCGCGGTCACTTCGTGCACGAGCCGCGCGGCCGTCTGCTGAGCGCGAACGCGGCATGACCGACTTTCTCGAGCTGTTCGATCTCGCGGCCGAGCGGTTAGGCGGCGCCGCGGTGGTCGCCAACGATGAGTTCTTTGCCGCGAAGGAGAATTTGCTCCGCGCATCATCGGCCGAGTGGCGCGAAGGTGTGTACACCGAGCGCGGCAAGTGGATGGACGGCTGGGAGACGCGCCGGCGACGCTCCCCCGGACACGACTGGTGCATCATCAGGCTCGGCGTCCCCGGAATCGTGCGCGGCGTCGTCGTCGACACGAGCTTCTTTCGTGGGAACTACCCTGAGCAGTGCTCGCTCGATGGGTGCAACGTCGAAGGCACGCCGCCGGCGGAGGCGCTCGCCCGTGATGCGCCATGGCGCGAGATTCTTCCCAAGACGGCGCTCCGGGGCGACACGCGAAACGCGATCGAGGTAACACACGACGGCCAGCTCACCCACGTGCGCCTCAACATCTTCCCCGACGGCGGCGTCGCACGCCTTCGCGTCCATGGCGAGGTCACCCCCGATTGGCCAGCGCTCATTCGCCGCGGCGATGTCGATCTGGCGGCGATGGAGAACGGCGGGTGGGTGGTGGTGTGCAGCGACATGTTCTTCGGCCACCGGCAGAACTTGATCCTGCCCGGGCGGTCGACGCACATGGGCGATGGATGGGAGACGCGCCGGCGCCGCGTGCCGGGCAACGACTGGACCGTCGTCAGGCTCGGCCGCGCCGGATCGGTTCGCCGCGTCGAGATCGATACCGATCACTTCAAGGGGAACGCACCCGGCGCGTGCTCGATCTCCTGGTGCAACGCACCGGGGGCGAGCGCCGAGACGTTGGCCGCACCGGCCGTCGAGTGGCGAGAGCTGTTGCCACGAACCGATCTTCAGCCGCATGCACGTCACTGCTTCGAGCGGGAGCTTCGTGCGGCCGCGGGCGCGACGCACGTTCGTCTCGACATCTATCCCGATGGCGGCGTCGCGCGGTTGCGCGTGTTCGGTCGCCCGGCGGACAGCGCATGAGCCTCACCCTCGAGCAGCTCAACTTGCTTCACGAACTGCAAGCAGAGCGACGTCTGCTCGCCTGCTGCGGGTCGAGGGCATGGGCCCGCGGTGTCGCGGCGGGACGCCCCTACTATACCTTCGAGGAGCTTCTCGCTACGTCGGATCGTGTCTGGTGGCACCTGACGCCTGACGATTGGCGTGAGGCGTTCTCGCGTCACCCACGCATTGGTGACAGCGCGGCGTCGGCGCGGAATACGGCGGAACACTGGTCGGAGCGGGAGCAGGCCCGCGCGCGTGCGGGCAGCGCCGCAACGCTCGCCGAGCTGGCCGGGGTCAACGCCGAGTACGAGGATCGGTTCGGGCACGTGTTCCTGATTTGCGCGACCGGCAGGACGGCGGACCAGATTCTCGACATCGCACGCGAGCGGCTCGATAACGACCCGGAAACCGAGCTGCGCATCGCGGCGGAGGAACAACGGCTCATCACACATCTTCGGCTCCGAAAGCTCCTCGACATATGAGCGTCATCACCACACACGTGCTCGACGTCTCGCGCGGTCGGCCGGCAGCGGGCATCGCCGTCGTGCTGGAGCGGGTCAGCGCGCCGCAACGGAGCACGGAGTCGCACGCGAGCACCGACGCCGATGGACGCGTCAAGTCCTTCGCGCCGGCGCCCTCACTGCAGGCCGGCACCTATCGCCTCACCTTCGAGGTCGGTTCGTATTTCGCCGCCGCCGGAATCGAGGCGTTCTACCCGCGCATCGTCGTCGAATTCGAGGTGCGCGACCCCGCCCAACATCATCACGTTCCACTTCTGATCAGCCCGTTCGGGTACTCCACCTACCGCGGGAGCTGACCATGGCACGACTCGGCGAGAACGGCTACGGAAAATCCCGCGTGCGGCTCGTGAAGGTGAGCCGGCGCGAAGGACGCCATGAGCTGCGCGATCTCACCGTCTCCATCCGGCTCGAGGGCGATTTCGAGGAGGCCCACGTGCGCGGTGACAATCGCGACGTCCTGCCGACCGATACGATGAAGAACACCGTGTACGCGCTCGCTCGCCAGATCGAGATCGACGCAATCGAGGACTTCGCGCGGGCGCTTGCCACGCATTTCCTGCCGGAGAACCCGGTGGTCAATCGGGCGCGGGTTACCGTTCGCGAGCAGGCGTGGAATCACATTTCGGTGGGAGGACGCGCCCACCCACACGCCTTCGTGCGCAGTTCGGACGAGCTGGATGTCGCGACGGTGACCGCCGAAGGCGATGACGTGCGCGTCGAGAGCGGCATTGACGAGCTTCGCGTGCTCAAAACCACCGGCTCAGGATTCGAGGGATACCCTCGCAATCGCTACACCACGTTGCGTGAGACGTCAGACCGCGTGCTGGCGACGGCGATGCGCGTGCGCTGGACGTACGGGCTCACCGAGATTTCACACAGCGAGATCCGCACGCGAGCTCGCGAGATCATGCTCGAGACCTTCGCCGACCACGACAGTCGCAGCGTACAGCACACGGCCTACGCGATGGGAGAGGCGGTGCTCGAGCGCTGCCCGGAGATCGATGCGATCGCGTTCTCGCTGCCGAACAAGCACCATCTCCTCGTCGACCTTGCGCCCTTCGGACTGGATAATCCGAACGAGATCTTCGTGGCGACCGAGGAACCGTACGGGCTCATCGAGGCGATTGTACGGAGATAAAAGGGCGCTGGAGTAGCGCTGGACAAGGGCGGGAAAAGCGCTGGCGCCTGTTCCAGCGCCCCAGCGCTTCCAGCGCTACTCCAGCGCTACTCCAGCGCTACTCCAGCGCTA